>CAVZIS010000018.1:0-272757 GCA_963775345.1 Vicinamibacterales bacterium | reverse complement strand
CGGTCCACGCACGGTAACCGGGACTCTCACTGTCGATAATGAGGCCGTCGAAGTCGAATATGAGGGCCTTGACTTGCTTCCTGATCGAACCCAAGGGCTTCGGTCTCCGCGCTCAACCCCGCAATTGCGCGATCTCCTCGTAGAGGTGCGCCGAAGCGATGATGCCGCCGTGGAAGTTTCCAAGGTCGAGCTTTTCGTTCGGCGCATGCGCGTTTTCGTCGGGCAGACCGACGCCAAAGAGCACGCTCGGGATGCCAAGCTCCTCCTGAAAGGTCGCAACGACCGGAATCGAGCCGCCTTCGCGTGTGAAGACCGGGGTCTTGCCGAATCCCTTTTCGATCGCACGCCCGGCAGCTCGAATGTACGGACTGTCGAATTCGGCCATCCACGGCTTCCCGCCATGCAAACGAGTGAGCTTCAGCTCGACCGAAGCCGGCGCGACCTTGTCGATGTGCGCCTCGAACAACTTCGCGATCTTGTCCGGATCCTGATTGGGTACCAGGCGCATACTGACTTTTGCCATCGCGACGGCGGGAATGACGGTCTTGGGTCCTTCGCCGGTGAAGCCTGAGAGCAACCCGTTGACTTCGAACGTCGGGCGGCCCCAGACGCGCTCGAGGACGCTGTAACCAGACTCGCCCGACAACTTCGGGGCGCCCCATTCCTTCCGGTATTTCTTCTCGTCAAACGGCAGCTTCTTCCACTCGGCACGCTCTTCTGGCGTGAGATCCCTGACGTCATCGTAGAAGCCGCTGATTTTCACCTTTCCGCTCCTGTCTTTCATCTGCGCGAGGATCTGCGCCAGGACGAATGCGGGATTCGCCATCGCTCCTCCAAACACGCCGGAGTGCAGATCGCTCTTCGTGCCACGCAGGTCGATCTGGTAGTACACCAGTCCCCGGAGCCCATAGCAGATGGAAGGGATGTCGCGGGCAAACATCGCGGAATCAGAGATGACGACGACGTCGGCTGCGAGAAGTTGCTTGTTGTCGCGAACGAACTGATCGAGGTGAAGGCTTCCGACTTCCTCCTCACCCTCGAGAAACACCTTGATGTTGAGCGGAAGGCGGCCGGCCTGCTTCATGTGCGCTTCAATCGCCTTGAAGTGCATGAACACCTGCCCTTTGTCGTCTGCCGCCCCTCGCGCGTAGATCTCGCCCTCGCGAACCGTGGCCTCGAACGGCGGCGACTCCCAGAGCTCGACGGGATCGACCGGCTGGACGTCATAGTGTCCGTAAAAAAGAATCGTCGGAGCGCCGGCGGCGTTCAGCCACTCGCCGTAGACGATCGGGTTGCCCGGCGGTCTCGATGATCCGCACGTTCTCCAGACCGATGCCCCGCATGTGATCGGCGCTCCATTCGGCCGCCCGGCGCACGTCCGCCTGATGCTGTGGAAGCGCGCTGACGCTCGGGATCGCGAGGTACTGCTTCAGCTCGTCGACATACCGATCTCGCTGCACATTGATGTAATCGACGACCTTGCCGATCGTGTCCATGATTCCTCACGGCGGGTCCAGGGACCCGGCATTAGGCCTCGTCGGCCGTTCGATGGGGAGATCGGTGCGATCGCCCCATTCCTTCCACGATCCGATGTAGTTCCGCACTCGCGGGTAACCGATCAACCGCAGCGCAAGGTACGAGTGGGCGGCACGATACCCGCCCTGACAGTACGTGATCACCTCACGCTCCGGCGTGACGCCGGCCTCCTCGTACATCTGCTTCAGCTCGTCCACGGGCTTGAACGCACCATCGGTCCCGAGGTTGTTCGTCCATTCCAGATGAACAGCTCCGGGAATCGCTCCGCCTCGCGCCGCCCGGACCTTCGTTCCGCAATATTCGTCGTCGCTGCGCGTATCGACAAGGATCACGCCGGCCGCCCGAGCCGACCACTGACGTCGCGCCATCCGGCGAGAATCTCCTCGTTGCGTTTGCCGATCCAACCGCTGGGCCGCGGCGCGATGGCTTCTCTGGTAACGGGACGCCCCTGTCTCATCCACGCCTGATAGCCTCCGTCCAGAACGCGGGCGTCGGGATGGCCGAAGAATTCGAGGAACCAGAATGCACGCGCGGCCCTGATCCCCGAGGTCTCGTCGTACACCACGACGGGCACATCGTTCGAGACGCCGCGAGACGCGAGCAGATGCTCGATGATCCAGAAGAATGCGTTGAGCGGGGCCGGGTCTGTATCGACGCTGCTGACACCAAACAAATCGAGATGAACAGCCCCGGGCAGGTGGTTCTCGCAGAAATTCTCTGCCGGCCGCAAGTCAATCAAAAGTGGTCGTCGTGAGGACGCGAGTTCGCGCGACAGCTGGTCTGGCGTGACGAGCAGCGACATTTTCAGAAACTATATCTCAGCGTCGCCAGAAGATGTGAGTTCGAGAACGATCATGTTCGCGACAATTGACGTCCCTCGTATTCTTCGATGCGTGCGCGGGCCCAATCTGGAACCGGCACGGGGGTCGATGACGAGTAGTCATAGGCAACCATGACCGTTTTTCCCTTGGCAACCGCAGTGCCGCGCTCGTCAACCATTTCGCAATCGATCGCCACGCTGGTCCGGCCGATCTTTGTCGCGCCCATCCACACGTCTATACGTTCGCCGGGCCGTACCGGGCGAATGAAGTCACACTCAGCCCTCGCGAGAATCAGGCCAGGAAGCCGATCGTGCGGAAAATCACCGGTCAGCTCGCGCCAGTATGCCCAGCGGGCCTCTTCCATGTAGGTAAAGTACACCGCGTTGTTGACGTGACCGAGGAGATCACAGTCGCGGAACCGCGCGCGTACCTGGTGACGAAATCTGAAGGTTGACATAAGAGACCATCGCGTGCCGTTTTTTGCCCGACCATCGGATAGTGTAGTCTGTCTGCCGCCGTGTCCGAATTCACACCCAGCGAAGCGCGAACGCTCGCCCCATACTTCTCAAATCTTACCGGACCCGTATTTGCGCTGACCAATCTGCCCGAGACAGTGAAAGGCGCGCTGTTTGCGCGCTATTCCCGATCTGCCAAGTCGCTGCGACGATTGTTTCTCGACGAATTTGCCGGCGATCTTCAGACGGGGGTCGTGCAGGAGAGTCGTGTGGGGATCGAGCGCGCCGAAAAGCTCTACGCCCGGGTATTCTCAGACTACGGTGACGATTCGGTGGCGCAGCTTGGCGGCGTGCACGTCGCGTGCGAGGAGGTGTCGAACATCCTCACCAAAGTGATTGAATGGGGCCGCCTGATGGCGTACCTCGAACAGTCCACGCGATACGTGCCGTACACCGATCGGCCGGCAGGCCGTTGGAAATACTGCGTGCCGAAAGAGCTCGACGGAACGGGGCTGCAAACCCCCTATCAGGCGACGCTCGATCGGACGTTTGAGATTTACGCGCGTTGGTTCGAACCGATGCAGCAGCATTTTCGGGCGCGTTTTCCCAAGGAGCCGTCCGATACCGATGCCGTTTATCGCGCCGCCATTCGCGCGAAAGCGCTCGACACGCTGCGCGGCCTGCTGCCCGCCGCCGTGCAGTCCAATGTCGGCCTCTTCGGGACAGGTCAGGCGTACCGAGTCCCTTCTGCTTCGTTTGCGCGCAAGCCCGCTCGCAGAAGCTCAGGACTACGCCGCCATGATCCTGACGGAGCTCCGAAGAGTCATTCCGGCGTTCCTGACGCGCGTGGATCAACCGGAGCGGGGCGGCCGGTGGACGCAATATCTGGCCGAGACGCACGACGCCACTGGAAGGCGTCGCGCACGAGATGCTGGGGGATGTCGGCCGCCAGTCGCGCCCCGAGGTCACGCTGACTGATTTCGATCCCGACGGTGAAATCAAGGTTGTCGCCGCCGCGCTCTACGCGGTGTCGGACCTGCCCGATGATCAGCTGACCGCCATCGCGCGGAGGATGTCGGCCGACGATCGCGCGCGCGTCCTGCGCGCGTACGTGGGCACGCGGGGAAACCGCCGGCACAAGCCAGGCCGCGCGTTCGAGCGGACGATGTATCGTTTCGATGTCCTGGCCGACTACGGGGCGTTTCGCGATCTCCAGCGGCATCGGCTGCTGACGCTCGAATGGCAGCCGCTCGGGGCCCTGCACGGCTATGTCGAGCCCGACGCGATCGAAGCGGCCGGCGCGCACAAGGACTGGACGGAGGTGATGGAGGCCTCGGCCGAGCTGCACGACTCGCTGCAGGCCGCCGGGCTGGCGGCCGTCGCCCCCTACGCGGTCTCGATGGCCTATCGAATTCGCTTTTACATGGACATGAACGCGCGCGAAGCGATGCACCTCATCGAGCTGCGCACGGCGCCTCAAGGTCACCCTGCGTATCGCCGCATCTGCCAGTCGATGCACAAGCTGATCGCGGAACAGGCGGGTCACCGCGTGATTGCCGATGCGATGAACTTCGCAGACCATTCCGAAGTGGAGCTGGAACGGCTCAAGGCTGAACGCGCCGCTGAAAAGCGCAGGGAGAAATCAGCATTGTGAGATTGGTAGATTGGAAGATTGCTAGATTGAAAGACTTCTGAGAATCTGACAATCTACCAGTCCACCAATCTTCCAATGGTGATTTAATCCCTGTCCTTCGCCCAGTACCGTCCGTATTCGTCGAGAAAGCCAGCGACTCGAAGGAGCGCATGCGATCGAGGAACAGCACGCCGTCGAGGTGATCGGTTTCGTGCTGCAGGACGCGAGCGGGAAAATCCTGAGAGGTGATGTCGATCTGCCGGCCGTGACGATCCATCGCGCCGACCTGGATCGCACGTGCGCGCGGCACTCTGCCGCGAATATCGGGAATGCTCAGACAGCCTTCCCAGTCTTCGACCATCTCGTCGCCAATCGCGGTAATGACCGGGTTGATGAACGACCATCGGCTCCTCTTCCGGCGACAAAGGTTCTTCGTTGTCCGGGCTAATCGCCGCAACGAAGATGCGGAGTCCCTCATGAATCTGGGGACAGGCAAGCCCGACGCCGTGATACTCATGCATGGTATCGATCATGTCGTCGATGAGCTTCTGCATCGACGGTTGCGTCGAGCTCGCGTCGATCGAGCTCCCTGGCGCGCATGCGGAGAACGGGGTGGCCCATGCGGGCCACTTTCAGAAGCGACATACGGGGATTATGTAACAGGGCGGAAGGCCGTGCCACCGATGCGGCAGGGCTAAAGCCCTGCTCGAGGGGTACCGATATGGAAGGCATGAAGCTTCTCAGAATGGTCTCGATCGCGGCGGCCGCGATCGGCTGTGCCGCCTGCCTCAACATGTTCAAGGACATTTTCAGCTCGCCGACCAAACCGTCCGACACCAACAGGCGCGGTGCGTTCCTATCTCGGCACCTGGGCGGGGCCCGCGGTGACGCCGGCGGCACAGAGCTGCGGCGGCCTGCAGTGGAAAATCACTTCGCAGAACGGCACTCAGGCAAGCGGCGAATTCGTCGCGACATGCGCCGATGGCATCAAGCTCTCCGGCACGATGACCGCCACGCACAGCGACACGACCGATCCCCTGGGCCGCGACGGGAACGGCGACGAAAGATGCAACGTCGTGCCCGTTCAACATGACCGGCACGGGTACGTTTCAGGGAACGTCGAACATCCTGGTGAGCTACGCCGGAACGACGTGTCTGGGGCCAATCAGCGGCTCGGAGACGATTACGCGATAGTGACGTCCCTGTTCAGATACACGTCCTGGATCGCGTTGAGCAGCTGAACGCCTTCCTTCATCGGGCGCTGAAACGCCTTGCGGCCGGAAATGAGACCCATCCCGCCGGCGCGCTTGTTGATCACCGCCGTTTTCACCGCCTCCTTCAGATCGCTCTCACCCGAAGATGCGCCGCCCGAGTTGATGAGGCCGGCGCGACCCATGTAGCAGTTCGCGAGCTGATACCGGGTCAAGTCGATCGGGTGATCGGACGAGAGGTCCGAATAGACCTTCTTGTGGGTCTTGCCGAAGCTGATGGCGTTGTACCCGCCATTGTTCTCGGGCAGTTTCTGCTTGATGATGTCGGCTTCGATCGTCACGCCGAGGTGATTCGCCTGGCCGGTCAGGTCGGCGGCAACGTGATAGTCCTTCTCCTTGGTCTTGAACGCCGGATTCCTGAGATAACACCAGAGCACCGTGAACATCCCCAGCTCGTGAGCCTGGTGGAACATCTCTGTGACTTCCTGCAGCTGCCGTTTGGATTCCTCCGATCCGAAGTAGATCGTGGCCCCCACCCCCTGGGCGCCCATCTCGAACGCCTGCCGGATATTCGCAAACCTGATTTGATCGAACGAGTTCGGGTACGAGATGAACTCGTTGTGGTTGAACTTCATCAGAAACGGAATCTTGTGCGCATATTTCCGGGCGACCGATCCCAGCACGCCAAGTGTCGACGCGACGGCATTGCACCCGCCCTCGATGGCGAGCCTGACGATGTTTTCGGGATCGAAATAGGCGGGGTTGGGCGCAAACGAGGCGCCGGCAGAGTGCTCGATTCCCTGATCGACAGGAAGAATGGACACGTATCCGCTTCCGCCAAGCCGGCCGTGATCCAGCAGCTGACTGCAGGCTGCGCCAGCACGCGCGTCGGTCGATCCGATGCGCCGTAAATCCGCTCGACGTAGTCGGGACCGGGAAGATGGAGCGCTCTCTTTCGGAATGGTCTTGCATTGATGCTGAAGCAGTCCGGCCGCTTCCTCGCCAAGAATCTCTTCGATCTTTGAACCGATGGTCTGGACTGCCATGATTTCCTCGCGTTGACTGCACGTTCTGCGCAAGTAAAGGTGCGCCCTGCTCCTCTGTTGCGGCTACCGCTGTGACAGTCGGTATTTTATCATCGGGAAGTTGAAGTCCTCCACGACCGCGCTCTCGACGGCCTGACGAACAATATCGTCGAGGGGCAGCACGCGCTCGGCGGCCTCTATATCGGTGCGATGCGCCCTGGTGGCAGGATGTTTCGGTGTAAAGAGCTGACAGCAATCCTGATCCTCGATGATTGAGATCGGGTAACTGCCGAGCCGCTGCGCTTCGGCGGTGATCTCCTCCTTGTCCATCCCGATGAGCGGCCTGAAGACCGGCAGCGTCGCAACCGATCCGATCGTCGAAAGATTCTCGAGTGTCTGTGACGCCACCTGCCCGATGACCTCTCCGGTCACGAGCGCCCCGGCATGCACCTTCGCGGCAATCGTCTCCGCGATCCTCAGCATCAACCGGCGGTAGATCGACGACCCGCAACGCCGGTTGCACCGCGAGCATGACCTGCTGCTGGATCTCGCCGAACGCGACCATGTACAGGCGCGTGTACTGCTGGTATGTCGTCAAGAGCGCGGTCAAGCTCTCGAACCTTCTCCTGGGACGCGCGCGACAGTATCGGGTAACTGTGAAAATGCACGGGGATGACGCGGCACCCGCGCTTCATCAGCCGGTACGCCGCGACCGGCGAATCGATTCCGCCCGACAAGAGTGCGACGACGCGGCCGCTGACACCGGTCGGCATGCCGCCGGGCCCCGGCTCCTTGCCGAAGTAATAGAACGCCTCGCCGGTCAGCGCCTCGACGTGGATAGTGAGCTCCGGATCGTTCAGTTTCACCGTCCATCGCTTCGCGTCCTTGATACGCCCGCCGATTTCGCGCTCGAGCTGCGGTGAAGTGAGGGGAAACCGCTTGTCGGCGCGGCGTGCCGATACGCGGAAGGTCGAGACTTCCAAATCGCCGCAGATCGTCGAGAATCGCGCGCGCGATGCCATCGACGTCGAGGGGCACGAGCGCTGCGCGGGAAAAGTTCGCGATGCCGAACACGTGACGCAACCGTCTGCCACCTGCTCCCACGCGTCAGCCGATCCGAGCACGATCTCGATCCGCCCCATCTTCGAGACGACGTGCTGGACGTCGAGATCGGCTGGTGGCGTGTCTGATGTTTCGCACCAGCCGGCCGATGAACCACGGCCTGTTGCGGCCTTTGAGCGCGATTTCCTGATAATGGACGACGACCGACTTCATACGATCGCCTCGGCCGCCCGGCGGCCGCTCAGCGCTGCGCCTTCGATCGTCGCAGGCAGGCCGGTCTCGATCCAGTCTCCGGCCAGGAAGAGCGGTTCCACGTTGGTTCGGGTACCTGGACGCGGGGGCTGCCCGGGCGCCAGAGAGAACGTCGCGCGCCGCTCGCGAATGACGAGCGCACGTTGAACCTTCGCTGCGCGAGCGTCAGGAACGGCCTCGCGCAGCTCGCGCAGTGCGACGGCGATCAGCTCGTCGTTGGGGATCGCCATGACGTCATCGGCGCCGCTCGACAACAGCGTCAGATGGGACGTGCCTCCGTCGAACAGCTGCCCTTTGTCGAACACCCACTGCATGGTTCGACCCGGCAGCCCCAGGAACGGCGTGTGAAGGACCGACGATCGAAGCGAAACGATCACGCTCGCAATCGGCGATGCTCTGGTTCCGGACGCCGACTCGTTGAAGGTCGGCAAGCGGCGCGACGTCGCCGGTGAACAGATCAGCGAGCGCATGCCATTGCACCGCCACGATGACGGCTCCCGCGTGAAGCCGCTCGCCGCGCGTCTCGACGTGGGCCACGCGCCCGCCTTCCACGTGCACGCTGGCGGGACAGCCGATTCGCACCTGACCTTTTCGCGCTTCGATGAACCGGCGCGCAGGATCGGCGTATAGCTCGTCGAGCGGACAGTTCGGAAGACCGAGTGCTGCGTCGCGCGGACCGCCGCCGAACATCCGCGCCAGAACGGCCGCAAAGGGCGGCGCGGCAGCCTCACGGATCGACTGATTCAGCGCCGCGAGCGCAAGCGGCTCCCAGAGCATCTCGCGCAGATCGCGCTGGTCTGGCCGTTGTGGATCAGCCACTGCTCGACGGTCTCACCAGGCGACGCCGCAATTTGTCCCGGCTTTTGCCCTCGGCGCTCAGCCCTCAGACTCTCCTGCGCAATGCGGATCGGCCGCGCCATGTTCAGCGCGGCGACGCGATCGCGCCACCCGATGGCCTCCCAGTCCAGCAGTCCACCGAGCAGATTGAAGGGCGCCGGCAGCGGCGGCAGTCGAAGCCGGCTTCTCACACCATCGGGATCGACGAACTCGACATCCAGGCCCGGCTGAAGCAGGACGCGGTCCTCGGTTCCCAATTGCCTCAGCAGTGCGAACGTTTCCTCGTAACATCCAAGGAGCACGTGCTGCCCGTTGTCGGCCCGCTCGCCAGTCTGTGGATCTGTGAAGGCGGTGGCCCGGCCTCCCAGAACTGCCTTCGCTTCGAGGACCAGCACCTGGGCGCCGCGGGCCGCGAGCTCGACCGCCGCTCTCAACCCTGCGACACCAGCACCAACGACGATCACGTCGGGGGCCGAGGGGGCCATCGACCTCATTTCAACGGCACCATGACTTTCATCCATGTCGTCGCTGCAATCATCGCCTGTCGCGGACGCGAGACGCGAACTCGCCGCCGAAACACGTCGTATCCCGACCGCTCGATGGTCCGAAGGAGATCGTAGTAAATCGCGCCCATGATACGGGCGGCAACGAGCCGCCTCGCATCGTGCTGCGGCAGGACCGCCTCCGCCTTCCGGTAGAAGCGCTTGGCGCGCTCCGCCTGATACGCCAGCAGCCTGCGCAGATTATCGGTGACGACACCCGATCGCAGATCCTCCTCGCTGCATCCAAAACGGGTCAGGTCCTCGGTGGGAATGTAGACCCGTCCACGCTCGAAGTCGACAGACACGTCGCGGATGATGTTGGTCAGCTGCAGGGCAATGCCCAGATCGATGGCGTAATCGCGCGCATGGAGGTCCCGGTAGCCGAAGATCTCGACGCAAATCAGCCCCACCGCCGACGCCACGCGAAGACAGTACCTGCCTCAGAAGCTCGAACGTATCGTAGCGGCGCCGCTCCAGATCCATGGCCACGCCGTCAATCAGATCCTCGAACGCCGACCGAGGCAACCTGAACTGTCTGATGAACGGGAGCAGGCGCTGCCCCTGAACGGTCGATGGATGCCCGCCTTCATACAGGCGTGCAAGCTCTTCGCGCCAGCGGCTCAAGTCGCGAGTCGGGTCGGTGTCGCGCGGTTCGTCGACCGCGTCGTCCACGGCGCGACAGAAATCCCAGACCGCGATAATCGCGTTCCGCTTGTCGGGAGGAAGCACGAGAGAACGAATAGTAGAAGCTGGTCGCTCGCCCGCTCATTGGTGGGTCGGGGCCCCTCCGTCGGCGCGGCTTCGGACCCTCCACAGAAGGGCGCCCCACGCGAGCGAGGGTCGCATCTCTGAAGCCAAGCGTCGGCCTGGAAGCAAACACGTTGTAATCGCGCGTGCTCGAGCTGATCGAGGATGCGGTTCCACCCAGCCACGTCAGGCGCAATTGTGGCGAAGGCGCCCGTCGACACCATCACAGACGTGGCGCCCCGCATCAGAACAACTCGCGCGTGCGTCTCCGACGCGAGCCATCGCACCGCGCCAGGCCTCGGACAACCTCCGATCGTCCAGATCCTGCGGCGCGCGTGGCACGCCTCGACATCGTCGAGAGGAACGTACAGGCGACCTTTCTGCCAGTCGCGATCGAGATCCTGCCAGAAATTCGTCAGCTGCAGCGCCGTGCACAATGCGTCTGACGATTGATCGAGCGATCGGGTCATCGTAGCCCGCAATCCGCAGCACGAGGCGGCCAACCGGATTGGCGGATCGCCGGCAATAGTCGAGCACCGTCATCCCAGTTGGCGTATCGATGCGTCGTGATATCCTGACGAAACGCGCTGAGCAGATCGTCGAACAGCTCGATCGGAAGCGATCGCGCGCGGATCGTCGCCGCGAGCGCCACGAATATCAGGTCGTCCGGATCGGCGTCGTCTTCCTCGATGCACGCGTGCAGCCGATTCTGCCACTCATCCAACAGCGCGAAGCCGCTCGTCGACCGTCCGTCGTCCCTCGTCGGCAAAATCGTCGGCGATGCGGGCAAATGCGTACAGCGCCGCGATGTGCTGGCGCATGCGCCCGGCGACGAGCCAGGAAGCCACCGGAAAGTTTTCGTAATGCGAGCGCGGCCAACCGCTCGCACTCGGCATATGCGGCGTGCAGCCTGCGCCGGATCGATCCGTTCGGCGCCATGAATTCTGCACGGTCGCTATTGTACCGGTGATTCTGGTGATCGACGATGCGCGACTTCGTAGCCGCGTTGGTCGCCGCGGCCCTCGATTTTCTTCGCACTCAGCCTGCTGACGACCCTGCATTTCTACAGAAAGCGCCACCGGCGGGCGCGCGAGGAACAAACCGTCCGCGGACGGACGATCATCGTCGAGCTTCCGACCGACCCGGAGCTGACGTTGTTCACGGAAGACGCGGAACACTTTTATTACGGCGCCACCGCAATCGACAAACACGACATCATGGCCGTGCGCGTGCTGATCAACGGCTCGCCTATCGCCACCGCCGTCTCGCCGCGATGGCAGCCGGCCGGCAACCTGCAACCCACTTCATTTGAGGATCGTCCGGAGGGCATCGCCCGGGACCGCTGGGATGTTGCGATCGAAACGGCGATCGGTACGATCCTTGTCGAATGCGGCGCGATACGTGAACGTGTGTCTCAGGAGCTGGCGCGAAAAATTTTCGACGCGGTGCGCGCTACCATTCAACCTCCGGCTGGCCGGCGCGATGATTGACTGCTCGTGCAACGACGAACAACAAATCGGACAGCCGATTGATGTATGCGAGCAGAAATGGCCGTCGAGTCGTCCGGCGCCGAGCCCGACGATCGACCGTTCCGCTCGGCGGCAAACGGTTCGCGACAAGTGCAGAAGTGCGCCCGCACGATTTCCACCCGGGAGAATGAAGCGCCGCAAAGGCGGCAACTCGCCTTCGAATCGATCGATCCAGTCTTCGAGACGCTGGATATCCACGTCGGTCACGGCGACCTTCGTCACCCGGTCGGCAATCTTCTCAGCGGGTCGGCCAGGCGCGCGCCGATGGCGAAGAAGTCCATCTGAATACGCTCGAGCATTTCCGTCACGTCTCCTGGCAGCTCACCTTGCGCCCTGACTGTTCCAAGACACGCGTTCAATTCGTCCACGTCCCCGTAGGCGCCACACGCGGGGATCGTGCTTCGACACGCGTTTGCCGCCGAACAGACGACGTGCCGCCGGCATCGCCGGTGCGCGTGTAGATTTTCATGGCCGCCAGTATACGTAAAAACGCCCTTCCCTTCCCGGTTCCCCGGCCCGGCGTGCGTTCCGTCGCAAGCTGCTCGCCTGGTACGACGCGCAACGGGCGGACGCTGCCCTGGCGTGAAACGTCGGATCCGTACCACATCCTCGTATCGGAGGTCATGCTCCAGCAGACGCAAGTCGATCGAGTTCTGCCGAAGTACCACGAATGGCTCGCACAAATTTCCGTCGCTGGAGGCGCTCGCACACGCATCCCGAGCACGAGGTCGCCAAAACCTGGTACCCGCTCGGGTACAACATCCGACCGAAGCGTCTGCAGGCGATCGCGCGCGAAGCCGTCACGAATTACGGAGGGAAGTTGCCGTCAGACGAGGCCACGCTGCGTCTCGTTCAAAGGCATCGGGGCGTATACGGCCGGAGCCATCCGCAGCTTCGCGTTCCGAGAACGAGCGGCCATTCTCGATACCAACGTCGCCCGCGTATTGTTCCGTGTGTTCGTCGGCCGTGGCGCACCAAAAGCCCACGCCACGAAAAAGCAGCCTGTGGAGCATCTCTGCCGCGCTGGTTCCGCAGCGTCGTGTCTTCGATTTCAATCAGGCGTTGATGGACTTCGGCGCCATGTTGTGCACGGCGCGAAAACCGAAGTGCCTGATATGCCCGATGGCATCGCTCTGCGAGGCGTATCCGCATAACCCGGAACACGAGAAAACACGAAGATCCACGAAGGAAGATCCACGAAGAATGACTGAACGAATCGTCGTGGTCGCCGCCGTCATCGAACAAAACGGCAAATTTCTCGTCACGCGGCGGCTTGAGGACACACATCTGGCAGGCTGCTGGGAATTTCCTGGCGGAAAGGTGCAGAGCGGCGAATCGCATGAGCGGCTCTCGCGCGCGAGATTGCAGAAGAGCTGAGCAGCGGAATTTCGCAGCTGCGGCAAATCTTTCAGACCTCTCACCAGTACCCGGAACGGACGGTCGAACTTCATTTCTATCGCTGCGAGCTGACGGCAACGCCGAAACCGATGCTCGGGCAGGATTTGCGCTGGATTGCACGCGACGAGTTGGCATCGATGGAATTTCCGCCGGCAGATGCGGAGCTAATTGCCGGGCTGATACACGATGGCCTTTGAGCCGTTCACGAGCAGCTCGGTCCCGGCTGCCGTGTAGTCGCGATGGATATAGGCCATCGCCATTGGAGCGCCGGCCTTTGGCGAGTCTGCCGCGCTGGTGATCTCGCCGACTTCCTGACTCCCTGAGAACACCTTGTCAGCCGGCGATGGCACTCGATCTCCCTGAAGATCAGCCGGACAAGCCGTCGCACAACCCGGCCGTGTCCGCGATGCATGACGCTGATGATGACTTCCTGCCCCACATAACAGCCCTTCGTAAAGCTGATGGCTCGATCCTCGATCGCCGCCTCGAGGGGAATCGTATCGGTGTTCATATCGACGCCGAAACGCGGTCGGCCCGCCTCGATCCGAAGTGTTTCGAGTGTCTCAACGCTCGCCTGCTCGCCCCGGCACCGATCAGCCTCTCGCGGAGCACACGGCCTCCCTCATAGGACACGTAGATATCAATGCCCGGGACGCCGAAGGCATCGTCTCGAACGATCGTGACCTGCCAACTCAGGTGTCAGGATCGTCACGTTGTCTGTCTGATTCGCCAGATCGACCGAAAGTCCGATCACCCGTTCGATGATGGCCGACGCCAGCGGGCCGTGGATGCCGACCTCGTCGAGCTCGGCTCGCTGACGTCGTCTCACCTGCACGTCTTCCGAAAAGATCAGCTTGTCCAGCCGCTGCGCAAGGCAGCCGTGACGCGGCGTTCGACGCCGACAAGCAGGCGATCGCCGGTATCGATCGACCCGCATGTCGGAAATCATCCGTCCCTGCGGTGTCAGATATGCCGCATACGCGCCCTTGCCGTTGGTCAACGTCGCAACATCGTTGGTCACGAGCGCGTGGAGGAACGACCGCCGGTCGGCGCCTGCGAGCGCGATTGTCCCGCGCGTTGGAGCCTCGACGAGTCACCGCCGAGGTGTGAGCCGCGCCGTACTGAGCGAGAGAAAACATCTGTTATTCTGATGCTGCGTGAGAACCTGCAGACATTTTACCTTTGCGGCGGTCCTGCTCGCGGGCTGCGCCATGCACGCCGCTGCACAGCAGAAGGCGGCGAACACGTTCCATGTGTTCGTACGCGGCGTTGACGCTCGGAATCGAGGAAGTTACGCTGCTCGAATCGCCTGAGGGCTGGACCCTGCGCGGCTCGGGCAAACTGCGTGCGCCACTCAACATCGCGATGGACTACTGGGAGGCTCGTTACGACCGCGCGTGGAAGCCGATCGCGCTGACGGTCAACCTGACCGAGAACAACAACCAATGGAGCGTCTACACGACGTTCAGCGGCACGACAGCCTCGAGCGACATATCATCAGAACGGAGAGGTGCAGCGGCGCTCGCACACTGTAGAGCCAGATGCCGTCGTGATCCCCAATCTGATCTTCGGCGCCTACGAGGCGCTGGCCGGCCGCCTGGCGTCCGCGAGCATCGGCTCTCAGATTCAGGCTTTCATCGCTCCACAGGATGTCGTGGCCGTCACGGTGAACAACGTGACCGACGAAACGATCCAGGTGGCCGGTGGCCAGATCGCGGCGCGGCGATGGTTACTGCACGTCAGCGGCGGGACATCCAAGCTCGACATGGAAATCTGGACCGAAGGCACGCGCCTGCTCCGTCTCGACGTTCCATCGCAAATGCTCAGTGTCGTCCGGGACGACATCGCGAGCGTGTCGGCTCGCGTCATTACGATGGCTCGGCCGAACGACGAGCAGGTGTCGATTCCAGCAAACGGTTTCAGCCTCGCGGCGACGATCTCGAAGCCGGTCGCGCCCGAGCCGGCGCCGGTTGCGGGACGTAAGCCCGCTCCGATGCGACTTCCCGCAGTCGTCCTTGTGTCCGGATCCGCGCCGACCGACCGCGACGAGATTGTGGCCGGTATTCCTGTGTTCGCCCAGCTGGCCAATGCACTGGCGGACGCTGGCTACGTCGTCGTGCGATACGACGAGCGCGGCACGGGTCAGAGCGGAGGACGGCCCGAGTCTGCGACGTTCGAGGAGTTTGGGACTGACGCGCGTGCGGTCTTCACCTATCTGACCAGGCGAAAGGACGTTGATCCGAAGCGGATCTCGATGATGGGGTACGGCGAAGGCGGATGGGTGGCGCTCATCGTCGGGGCCAGAGAGGAGCGGCTCGGGGCGATCGGTCTCATCGCCACGCCTTCGGTGCCGGGCACCGAGCTCGTCCTCGAACAGCAGCGCCAGCTGTCCGAGCGCAGTGGGACGACGGGCGCGGCGCAACAGGCTGCCGTCGAACAGCAAAAGAGCATTCTTGACGCAGTCATCACTGGCAAAGGTTGGGAGATGTTGACGCCGGAGATTCGCCGACGTGTCGATACACCGCTGTATCGCAGTTTCCTTTTGTTCGACCCGGCCCCGATGCTGGCCCGCGTGCGTCAGCCACTGCTGATCGTCCAGCCGGCACTCGACCGCGAAGTTCCCCCCCATCATGGACAGCAGCTCGCACAACTCGGGCGCTCGCGGCAGCGCGCAAAGAGCACCGATTTCGTGCAACTGGCCGGCGTGAATCATCTGCTTGCGACCGCGACCACAGGCGAAGTCGCCGAATACGGCACGCTTCCCGAGCGCGCCGTCAGCCCCGCAGCCATCCTGGAACTGACGTCCTGGCTGGCGAAGGTGCTGCCCGCTCTCCCGTCCAAGTAGATGTGGATTCTTGAATCAGGCGACGCAACCGAGCGCGTGACGTTTCGAGTACCGCCAGGCTCGATCAAGACGCTCGGTCGATCGCCGGGAGCGGAATTCATCGTCGACGCTGCGCTCGTGTCGCGGCTGCATTGTCAACTCACGGCGACGCCCGATCGCCTGCGCGTCAAGGACCTCGATAGTACGAACGGGACGTTTGTGAACGGCAGGCGCGTGCAGAACGCCGAGCTGCACGAAGGCGACACATTGACGGTTGGACGGCTGGATCTGCTGGTGTCACGATCGGGGTGACCGGCAACGCCCACGGCCCGCCGGCTAGAGCGTCGTCCTAAGGAAGGGGTTCGTGCGGCGCTCGTGACCGATTGTCGTGCTGGGCCCGTGACCTGAATAGACCCGTGCGTCATCACCGAAGGCAAACAGAACCTTCGTGATGGATCGAATCAGCGTCGCAAGATCCCCGCCTGGCAAGTCGGTCCGCCCGATTGAGCCGGCAAAGAGCGTGTCGCCGACAAACAGATCCTCTTTCACCCTCTCTCCTGTCGGACTCACAGCCAGACACACGCCCCCCGGACAATGGCCCGGCGTGTGATGGACTGAAATCTCGTAGTCCCCGAATACGATGGCCTTGGAGAGGTCATAGTAGCGATCGATGCGCGGGAGCGCGTCACAATGCAGGCCGAAGAACGCCGCTTGTTGAGGTGCGTTGTCGTACAGGAACTGATCGTCCCGATGGAGGTATACCGGAACCCCGAGCGCGTTTTTTGCGCGGCCCACGCCCGTGACGTGATCGACATGCGCGTGGGTCAGCAGAATGCTCTGCACCGAGAGCTTCTGCCGCTCGACGATTTCGAGAAGCATGTCCACTTCGTCGCCTGGATCGATCAGCACGGCCTGACCGGTGCGCTCGCAGCCGGCGACGAAGCCGTTTTTCCGGAAAGGCGGTACTGCCCTGGTTTCCAGGAGCATTGCTAGGCGCTATTTGCGTGGCGGTCTTCGACGGCCGAATTTCCACGCGGCTTGGCAGGCTGCGAGGATCGTGCAGCACCAGATCGACGACGACCTGAGCGACATCTTCGGGACGCAGCTTCCAGTCGTTGAGCGGATCCTCGCTCCCCGTGAAACCGGTGTTCACTGAGCCCGGCTTCACGCAGCTTACGCGGATGCCATCCTGCCGGACTTCCTGCATGAGCGCCTCGCTGAACGCGTCGAGCGCAGCTTTCGAGGCGCAATAGGACGCGCCGCCTACAAACGGATGGGATCCGGCCAGACTGCTGACGTTGATAATCCATCCGCCCCCTCGACGGCGCAGATGAGGAATCGACGCCTTGCAACAGTTGAACACTCCGGTGATGTTGGTATCCATCACCCGGCGCCAGTCATCGTGGCCTTGAGATTCGACGCTGCCAAACCAGCCAATCCCGGCGTTGTTCACCAGAACATCGAGACCACCGTGCCGGCGGGCCGTTTCGTCGATCATCGACTCAACCGCAAGATGGTCGCGCACGTCGGCCGCGAAGGTCAGGAGCCGGGCCCCGCCTGACGCGGCTCGGGACAACTCGGCTTCGGCGTTCTGCAAGTGCCCGGGATTGACGCCGCTGATCGCCACGTGCATGCCGCTGCGCAGAAAAGCGGCCGCGACCGCGCGGCCGATACCGCGCGATCCACCTGTGACGATGGCGACTTTCCCTTCGAGTGATGCCGGCATCGGAATATGGTCCATGGTCCATGGTCCACGGTCAATGGTCGATGGTCCATGCACTCCTCGACCGCCTGCCCTTTCGTCAGGATTTCGATCTTGTTGACCAGTTGTCGCGGTCTTCGAGTCGAATTGGGCCGCTCATCGACCATCGACTATGGACCACCATCCGCGAAATACCCCGGGCGCGCCTTCACGGTCATTCCACCCCTCTTCACGCGGACGTCAAGGCGGTGCCATCCCGCCCCGCCGACCCCCTGCGGCGAGTAGCTGATGAGATACCGCATCCGGAATTCCTCGAGAATGCGAATGAACGCGGCCGGGAAGTCGCGTGTCGATTCTATGGGAAAGAGCCGGCCCCCCGTCACCTCGCTGAGGTCGCGTGGGAAACTCGCGCGGCCTTCACCGATCTCGACCGAGTAGACAATCACGTCACTTCGACGTGCGATATCCAGCACCGATTCCGGCGACAGCCAGCTCGAGGTGTCTACCCCGTCGCTGAAGAGAATCAAGAGCGACCTGCCGACGTCCGACTCGCCGATCATGATGCCCGCATGACTCGCATCCACCAGCGACGTCAAGCCGGCGCCCTCCGCCTGATCGAGCGCGGCACGAACACGATCCAGATCCTCGCTCAGGCCGCCTCCGGGATTGACGACGTGGCTGAAGGAGACGAGCGCCGCGCGATCGCCTTTCTTCAACCCCTCGAGCACGGTGGCGGCTGGCAGTCTGGAGATGACCGAGCCTCAGTCCTTGAAGGCTCGCACTCATATCGAGCGCGAGCACGACATTCAGAGGAATCTGCTCGAAGCTGGCGAGATCGACTTTCTGCCGGACACCGTTGTCGAAGACCTCGAAATCGGCAGGAGTCAGCCCCTGGACCGGACGCCCGCTCTCGGTGACCAGCACGTCGACTCGAACGGCTTCAATCCGGCTCGTGAAGACGGTCTGCGCGACGGCCTTGGCGGGCGACGCGCCGAGCGGGGCGAAGAAGACGGTTGAGCCCGCCATCAGTGCGCCCGCCACCGTCATCAATGGACGTCGTAGTAGTCCCACCAGGGATCCTCCCGCTCACGGCGGTTCGGCGGTATCTCCGCAAGGATTCGCAGCTCCCGCTGCGCGCCCGATCGGTCTCCCGCCCGGCGCAACAACTGGCTCAGCGCCATTCGAGGCGATTGCGCGCGCGGATACAGCAACGCCGCACGCTCAAAACAGGCGCGCGCCTGCGTTGGATGGCCGAGCGCCTCTTCCTGACTGCCGAGAAACATCTCGGCGAAATAGAGCAGCTCGCCGGTTACGCCTCCGTCGATCGCACGCGCGCAGCGCTTCGGCAGCTTGCTGGTGGCGGCCGAGCGCGGCGAGCACATGTCCATGTCTGACGCGAGCTTCCAGATGGTCCGGCTGAACGGCGAGCGTCTCGCGAAAGAATCGCTCCGCGCGTGCCAGCTCCGTCCGCGCCGGAGCGAGGCTCGTTTCACCGCGGTTGCTGGCTACGACCGATTCGGCGGCCGCCTGCAGGGAGGAAGACGAGAACCGCTCGTGCAGGACCCCGCTCGAAAACAGCAGCACCGGGTCCGATGGGAAAATCCGTCGGCCGCGCGGCAGATGCATGGCAGCCTCGGCGAGCGAGCGGAGCCGCATCAAATCGATGGATGTTTCCTGATACCAGCGCAGCACGCCAGGATGGGCCGCAGGCTCGGGAACAATGGCATCGAGCAGCGAACGGCCAATCTCCCAATGAATGCTGATGAATCGGGTGCCTACCTCGCGCCCGTCGCGCACCACGAAATGCGCTGCTGCCTTTCCGATCGCCGCTCCATTTCGTCTGGAATCAGACGGGCGATGTCGGCGTGGAGCGCGGCGCCGCGCAAGAGCAGGTTGTTCGCTTCGTCACGATCGCGTCCTGCCAATCGTGCGGGCATGACGCTTTGCCTCGGCGACGACCGCCTCGACTTCGAAACCGGACCACGTGGCGACCTCGATCGCCCCCTTGCCGAAGCCGCCAGGTTCATGATCGCCTGACGGCCGCGAGCCACTGCGCCAGCCGATCCGGCTCCTGCTGAGCGCCCGCCTTCGCGAACAGGAGCAGAAAAGCCGCGACAATGCACACGCAGTTCAGCCGTCTGACCTCTCGCCCTTTGCCCTGTCAGTCGTGAGCCCCCGTGGGCTACAATATGCCCATGCGCGGCTCGTTGTCGACGGTGCTCGTGTCATCCATGCTTCTCGTCCCGGCTGCGGCAGCCTCGCGCCTTTCGCCGCCGGCTTGCCCGAGTCGGCGGCAAATGACGCCGTTGAAAAGCGGCATCACGCGGCTCGAGCGGGCGGAGTATTCCGAGGCGCTCAAGGAGTTCGACGGGATCGTTGGACTTGTTTGCCGGCGCCGAACGACTGAACCTCGCGCAACGCGCCTACATGGAGCTCTTCGTCAGTCATCGCAACCATGCGAATGTCCTGATGAAGGCGATGAAGACGTGGGTCGAGAAGCGCCGCACCGCGCCAGGGGAGTCAGCGCGGCGAGTTGGTCGCCTTTGCCACCTGGGTCAAGGAGCGCGACGCGCTGGCCGCAGGCAACCATCAACCTCGTGCACAATTCTCCAGACTGGAAGTAGCTCACGTGAAGTTCTGGCTGGCGGCTGCCGGATTGTTTCTGTGTTGGCTGGCGGCGCTTCCTGCCGCGGCGCAGCCTGAGGCGGTGGCCGAGTTCTTCTCGACCCGCGTCCCTCGGTGGTTTCCCGTTCCGACAATTCCTGTCGACAATCCCATCACTGAAGCGAAGGTCGAGCTCGGACGCTCGCTGTTTTACGATGAGCGGCTCTCGGGTAATGGCACGTACTCCTGCGGAAGCTGTCATCAGCAGGCCCTCGCGTTTACCGATGGCCTTGCCCATGCGGTCGGATCCACCGGACAACATCACTCGCGATCGACGATGACCGCTCGCCAACGTTGTCTATAACGCGTCGTTCGGCTGGAACGAGCGGAGATGGAGTCTTGAAGCGCAGATGGAAGTGCCGATGTACAACGAGCGCCCCATCGAGATGGGTCTGAAAGGACGGGAGATCGAAGTCCTCGCGCGGTTTACCAGGAACGCAGCCGCGACATCGAGCGGTTCCGCATGGCATTCCCGGGCGAGGAGTCGCCGGTCACGCCTGACCAACATCATCAAGGCCATTGCGTCGTTCGAGCGGGTGCTCGTATCGGCAGATTCCGCATTCGACCGGTATCTTTATCAGGACGATCGCAGGGGGATGTCTCCCTCCGCCAGGCGCGGGGTTGCACCTCTTTTTTTCCGACTCGCCTGCGTTGCAGCGAATGCCATGGCAGCGTCAACCTGTCGGGACCCACGATTTTTGCGGGTGCGATGCCACCCGATCCCGAGGCGTTCTTTCACGACACGGGCGTCGCGGCCAAGCCCGGCAAGTTTCAGAGCACCCACGCTCCGCAACATTGCCGTGACAGCACCGTACATGCATGACGGCAGCATCTGGACGCTGAGAGGACGTCATCCAGCACTACTGCGCGCGGCGGCCAGCCGCGGCCTGAGAAGAGCGACCGCGTCAGAGGCTTTACGATTTCACCGGCGGAAACCGACGATTTGATCGCGTTCCTCGCAAAGCCTGACCGACGAGCGTTCCTCACCAATCCGGCGTTCAGCAATCCACACCTGGTGGCTGCGCCGAGAGCGCAACGGTAAGAGGCCCCCAGCGAAGTGGATAGAATGACTCTCCGATGTCACTGGTCGCGATCGTCGGCGCCGGCGAGATCGGCGGCGCCGCAGCGCGCGCGCTCGCATCCCGTTCTCGCGTTGACGTCGTCCGCCTGATTGACGAGAAGGAATCGGTCGCGCCGGGCAAAGCGCTCGATTTGATGCAAGCGGGGCCGGTGCGCGGATCTGATACGCGCGTTGAGGCCGCGGGAGACCTTGCAGCAGCATCCGGCGCAGCCGCCATCGTCGTCTGGCCGATCCTGCCGGATCGGCCGGAGTTAGCTGGCGAGGCCGGCCTCGGCGTGCTTCGCCGGCTCGCTCAAGCTGGGCTGTCTCGAGCATGGCGGTCACGATTTGCGCAGGCGCCGGTCATCGCGCGTTGATGCAGCAGGCGTTCGACGAGCTGGGACTTCCGCGCCGGCGGATGATCGGGTCGGCGCCAGAAGCGCTGGCGGCGACCGCCCGGGCGCTCGTCGCCATCGAAGCGCGCGTCAGCGACAAATCAGGTAACGTTAATGGTGCTGGGGAACCCGCCGGCCAGAATGGTGATTCCGTGGGCACACGCCTCGGTCGGCGGACATTCCATCGAGTCGATGCTGACCGCATCGCAGCTGCATCGGCTGGAAAGACGCTTGCGCGGACTCTGGCCGCCTGGACCGAACGCACTCGGCACGGCGGCCGCGCTGTTCTGCGAAGCGGCTGCGCTCGGATCCCGGCGGCTGCTTCAGCGGGTTCGTCTCGCTGGACCGCGACAACGGCACCAAAGCGCCCGTCTGTGCATGGCCCGTATCGATTGGTCCCTCCGGACTGGAACGGACTACGACGTCCAATGCTCACGGGGCGCGACCGCGTTGTGATGGATGAGGTACCTGAATGAAACGCCTGTCAGCTGTCTTTCTCGCCGCCGTCCTGTCCGGTCTTCGTCATCCAGGCACAGACGCGCCGCGTCGATCCTCGCACCTATCTCGAACACATCAAGTTCCTCGGCTTCAGCTGACCTGGACGGTCGAGGAGACGGCTCGCCGGGCCTCGAGGACAGCGGCAGAGTACATCGCGAAACAGTTTCGCGCCGCTGGACTCGAGCCCGGCGGTGACGCGGGAACATTCTTCCAGCGCTTCGAGATGATTACAGGGCTTTCCATTCAGCCGGGGAACAGCGTCACGCTGACGTCGGGGCGCAGCGCAGTCGACTTCGAAATCGGCCGCGACTATCAATTGGTTTCGACCTCGAGCGATCCGTCCTCACCTGGTCAACAACTGCCGATTGTGTTTGCGGGATATGGAATTTCGGCGCCGGCCCTTCATTACGACGATTACACGGCCATCGATGCGGCCGGCAAAGCGGTTCTCATCTTCACCCACGAACCACAGGAAAATGATCAGCGAAGCGCGTTCGAAGGTCAGACCAACACTATTCACTCAACGATGATGCGCAAGGTCGAGGTGGCGCGATCCCGCGGCGCCAAGGCGATGCTCGTCATCGACGACACGAATCATCGGCCGGCAGTCGACCGTTTCCGGAGATGGCTGAACGAGCCTCAGGCCGAGGAGTACGGCCTGCCGGTCTTCTATCTCTCGCGCGACCGCGTCCAACGCGCGCTCGGAACCAGACTGAACCTGGAAACCGTGTCACATGAAATCGACCGCGACCTCGCGCCAAAGTCGCGGCTGTTGGACGATCTGTCGGTCAACGCCGTCGATCGGACGCTCAAAGTTCGCCGGCCTGTACGGAATGTGGTGGGCATTCTGCCCGGCAGCGACGCCACTCTGAAAGAGGAGGTCATCGTTGTCGGCGCTCACTACGATCACCTCGGCCGCAGCGGACGCTTCTCGATGGCGCAGAACGGCACCGGCCAGGTGCACTACGGCGCAGACGACAATGCGTCCGGTACTGCGGCGGTCATCGAGATGGCGAAAGCCGCGATCGAGTCGCGCAGCGATTTCCGCCGGACCCTCCTCTTCACGACGTTCGCTGGAGAGGAACATGGTCTGCTTGGCTCGTCGCATTACGTCAATCACCCGCCCGTGCCGCTGGAAAAGACCGTCGCGATGATCAATCTCGACATGGTCGGCCGCGCCGGCGGGCGCATTCTCGTGGATGGGCTGGCCAACGCTCCCTCGATCGAGGAGGATCTGAAGGCCGCCGAGGCGAACAGTCCGCTGAACATGAAAGCGCTGCGGGGTGGTCCTGGCGCCGGCGCCAGCGACGATGCGTCGTTCCTGTTGAGGAAGATTCCGGCTATCAACTTCTTCTCAGGCTTTCACTCCGACTACCATCGCCCGAGCGATACCTGGGAGAAGATCGACGCGGCTGGCGGTGCGGCCGTCGCAGACCTCGCTCTTGCGCTCGCACGCCAGCTCGCCAACCGCCGGGAGCGGCCGCCATTTGTCGAGACGGGCCAGCCGGAGTCCCACTCGAGCGGATCGGTGGGTGCGGTCTCGGGCTACGGACCGTATTTCGGATCTGTGCCCGACTTTGCGAACGAAGGCCAGGGTGTGAAATTCGCCGAGGTACGGACGGGAAGTCCCGCCGCCCTGGCCGGATTCCGGGGCGGCGATGTGATGATTTCGTTCGGCGGGGCGCCGATCAAGACGCTTTACGACTTCACGTTCGCCTTGCGGGAGAAGAAACCGGGCGACAAGGTCGAGGTCACCGTGTTGCGCGACGGGAAGCCAGTCACCGCGACCGTCGAGCTGACCAATCGCCCCTGAAGCGGGCGCGACCCGGCATCAGTGCATCGACAATCCGCCGGCGAAGTCCGACAGCTGCTCTCGAAGCATCAGCCTTCCACGATGCAGCCGCGACTTGAGTGTCTGCTCCTTGACCCGCAGGACGGCGCTCGCTTCTTCTGTCGTTAGACCCTGCACGTCGCGAAGAATGACGGGCGCGCGATAAAGCAGCGGCATGTCCTTCAACGCTCGAACGAGCGCCCGGCGCATTTCCTCACGCAGCACCTCTTCGTCGGCAAGCGGAGACCAGTCGACGGGCTCGCGCTTGAGGGGCTGACCGGTCTCTTCGTCGGTGGTCTTGCCCGGCGCGTTTGGCAGGTTCTGCTTGAATTCGCGCAGTCGCGACATCGCCGCGTTGAACGTGATGCGATAAATCCAGGATGAGAGCGCCGCGTCGCCGCGGAATGCGTCAATCTTCTGGTAGACCTTCAACAGCACATCCTGCGCGACTTCCTCGGCATCCTCACGGTTTCGCAGGTATCGGAACGCGAGTTGATAGATTTTCGCGCCGTAGGAATCCGACAGGTCCCCAACGGCGGTTGGATCGTGCGCTTTGAGCCGTTCGACAAGGCCTCGGGTGGTTGCCATTGTGTCCTCTCCCTACAAGAACACCCGACGGCTGCGGTTTATTCCCCGATGAGCACCCAGAAAATGCCGAGCGGACCCCAGATGCTGAAAAACAGGACAACCGCAACGAACACAACGGCTTGTGGACGCCCGAAATTGATGGTCCAGCCGACGCCGCTGCGAAGAGGAACGAACAGGGCGGGATCCTTCGAGTTGATGTAAACGTCGCGCAACCGCCAGTGGGCGTCATCTGTCGAACGCATGACCGGCTTGGGCTGCTTCAGGTAAACACCTGCCCGGACGGCGACGATCACCGAGAGGACGATGCAGGCAACGAGAACCTGATAGTAGATGCTGCCGAGCCCGCAGCACACGCTCTGCCACATCATGAAGAGGCGAATTGCCAGAAGCCCCTGGAAGGCCACCCAAATCGCTCCGAGCAAGCTGATGGCTTCGGCCGTCATCAGCATACGTTCTCGATCCTGACGCTTCTGTTCGTCTTCCACTGCGCTGCGTGCTTTGTGCGTTCGGTGAAGAAGGACGGCAGCCATCGCACCGAAGACGATGGTCAGCGTCAGCTGAATCCATACCGGGACGAGCACGATTGGGTAGCTCGTCTGTACGAACCGATCGGCGATGGCCTGGTCATCGAAGTGCACTGCCAGCATCGGAGGAAGCGACGGCGCTCGCCCCAGCACATAGCCGGTTGTCCCGGCAATCGCCGCAATGGTCGTGGCGAAGCCGAGCAAGGTGAGCACGGTGGGCCGATAGATCATCTTCATCTTGCTCGCGACGGTCCTCCGTTCACGCGGGCGTCGCGACGTTCATCTCGAACTTCATCGAGCCACTTCCGCCGATTCCAGTACCTTGCGCTCGAAGACGTCGGCGAAATGACGAATGAGCGAGGTCTGCACGTCCGTCGACGAAATACGGCGCCCGGTGGCGCGGGCCAGCGACGTCACACCTCCGGCTCGCAATGCCGCAGGGGACGATGAGGTTGAAGAAATCCAGATCGGTCGTCACGTTGAACGCGAATCCATGGCTGGTAATCCAGCGGGAAATGCGCACTCCAATGGCTCCCAGCTTATCCGCACCGATCCATGCGCCCGAAAGCCCCTTGATTCGGCTTCCCGCCAGTCCGAAGTCGGCGGCCGCCCGAATCATGACTTCCTCAAGATCGCGAACATATTTGTGCACGTCGCAGCGGTCGGGCCGCAGATCGAGGATGGGATAGCCGACGACCTGCCCCGGGCCATGATAGGTAATGTCTCCGCCACGACCCGACTCGTGCACTTCGATCTGACGCGACGCAAGCAGTTCCGGTGTGGCGATGAGATGTGTGCGGGCGGCTTCGAGCTTGACACCCAGCGTGATGACATGAGGATGCTCGAGCAGAAGCAGAAGATCGGGTACACGGCCTGCTCTGCGTTCTTCCACCAGCGCGCGTTGCATTTCGTTTGCAGCGGAGTACGGAACGACACCGAGGCGCCTGACTTCGAGCGGGCGCGCGTCAGGCATCTGCGGGATTCCAATTCTCGATCATCTTCTTGACATGCTGCATGAACTCGTCAGCGACGGCGCCATCGATGACTCGATGGTCGTAGCCGATGGTCATGTACGCCCGCAGACGAATCGTGATGCCATCGTCTATGACAATCGGCCGCTTCTCCACAACACCAACACCTACGATGGCAACCTGGGGCTGACTGATGATCGGCATCCCAAACAGTGCGCCGAACACTCCGGGGTTGGTGATCGTGAACGTTCCGCCTTGCACCTCTTCAGGCTTGAGCTTCTTCTCACGAGCGCGACCTGCCAGATCTGCGATTGCCCTGCTGATCTCCGCCAGGCTCAACGTGTCGGCGTTCTTCACCACGGGAACGATGAGCCCCCAGTCGAGCGCGACAGCCACGCCGATATTGATGTCCTTCTTGTAAAGGATGTCGGTACCATCGACTGATGCGTTCACTATGGGCACGGTTTTCAGGGCCGACGCGCACGCCTTGGTGATGAAGGACATGTAGGTCAGCTTGCCGCCGGCCTTTTCGTACTCGCCTTTTTTCTGTTTTCCGAATTTCGTCGACCCGCGTGAAATCAATCTCGAACGCGGAATGCACGTGCGGCGATGTGCGCTTGCTCATCACCATGTGCTCGGCGATCTTCCGCCTCATGACCGTCATTGGCGTGCGTTCGTACCTCGCGGGATCGGTCGGAATCAGTGTCGCCGGCAGTCGCGAGAGCAGCTCGGAAGCCTGTCGCGCCGTAGCCGCGCTCTGATCGGGCGCCGCGGCGGCGGAGGCGGGTGCTGAGACGGGGGTACCAGCGTCGATATAGGCAAGGATGTCGCTCTTCGTGACGCGTCCGTTGCCACCGCTGCCAGCGATGTTTCGCACGTCGATGTGGTGCTCGCGAGCGATTTTTCTCACGACGGGCGACAAGCGCAATTCCCGCGCCTCCGCCGCAGACCATGGCCTGCCCAAAGGGGGCGCGGTGGGTGCGGGAGGTGCGACGGGCTTGTCCGCCGTAGCGGTCGGCGGTGCGGTGGTGGCGCCAGGCCGGTCGGGTGCCTCAGGTGCTTGCCGCGGCGTCTTGTCCGCCGTAGCGGCGGTAGCCGCGGAGGGAGGTGCGGCAGGTGGGGCGGTTTCGACGGCTGGTGCAGAGGCCGCCTTCGGCGCGCCGCTTTCGTCGATCACACCGACAACGGTATTAATCGGGACCGTTTCCCCGTCTTTGACCTTGATTTCGCTGACCACGCCCGCGATCGGGGACGGAATCTCGGCGTCGACCTTGTCTGTAGAAATTTCGAACAAAGGCTCGTCGCGCTCCACCGGATCGCCAACCTTCTTCAGCCATCGGACGATGGTGCCTTCGGCCACCGACTCGCCCATTTGCGGCATGACAACCGACTTCGGCATGCTGCCTCACCAGATGTAATCGCGGCGCCATGGGCAGCGTGCGCCGCTTCTCCGACCGCTTCGGAAAACGTCGGATGCGCATGGATGGTTCTGACCAACTCCTCAACCGTGCATTCCAGCCTGAGCGCCAGCGTCGCCTCCGCAACAAGCTCCGTCGCCCGGGGTCCGATCATGTGAACACCCAGCACCTCATCGTACTTCTTGTCGGCGACGATTTTGACGAACCCCTCTCCTTCGCCGGCCATCTTGGCGCGCCCGAGGACGAAGAACGGAAAGGTCCCGACGCGCACATCGAAGCCGCGTTCGCGAGCTTCGCGCTCGGTCAAACCGACACTGCCGATTTCGGGATCGCAATACGTGCATGCGGGCACGTGATCGTAGTTGAGCGGTCGAGGCTCCCGGCCTGCGATGCGCTCTGCAGCGATGATGCCTTCGGCCGACGACACGTGCGCAAGCTGCGGATGAGCCGGGCCGCCTTTGCCAAGGGAAATCACGTCGCCGACGGCCGAGAAGCCCGGGACGCCGGTCCGGAAGAAGCGATCGACGCCGATGTAACCGGACTCCATGGTGAATCCAAGCGACTCGATCCCAAGCCCCGTCGTGACCGGTCCGCGGCCGGTCGCTACGAGCAGGTAGTCAGCGCTGAGCTTTTCCACCTTGCCATCCGGCAGTTCCGCCTCAACGCTCACCCCGTCTGCCGATGCCGTCGCTTTCGTGACCCTGGTCCCCGTATGAACGATGATGCCTTGTTTCTTGAAAGACTTCTCGAGCTCGGCCGAAATGGCTTCATCCTCTCCCGGCACAATCCGCGGCAGCAGCTCCAGAACGCGTGACCTGACTGCCGAAACGACGGTAGATCGATGCGAACTCGACGCCAACGGCGCCGCTCCCGAGGACGATCAGCGATTTCGGCACCTCTCGCAGCGAGATGGCTTCGTCGCTGGTGATAATCCTCTTGCGATCGATTTCCACACCGGGAACGCTCCGTGGCGCCGAACCCGTCGCGATAATGATTTCCTGGTCGCCGCTGACAGATCCTCCGTCTCGCCGTCGGAGACTTCGAGCGTCCCGCGACCGGTGATCGAAGCGGTACCTCTGATCCATTCGACCTTGTTTTTCTTGAAGAGAAACTCGATGCCTTTGGTCAGACCGGAGACGACCTTGTCCTTCCGCGCTTGAATCTGGCCCATGTCGATGCCGATGGCGCCTTCAGCGATCGTCACGCCCCACTCCTTGACGTTCTGAACGACCTTCAACGCGTGCGCGTGCTCGAGGAGCGCTTTGGTGGGAATGCATCCCCAAATCAGGCACGTCCCGCCGAGCGCTTTTTGCCTCTCGACGACGGCTACTTTCAACCCGAGTTGTGATGCCCGAATGGCCGCGACGTAACCGCCCGTTCCTGCTCCCACGACGACGACATCGAATTGGCGCGCCATGTGATCTCCAACGGGGCAACTTACTGGAGGCTCCGGAGGGTGTCAAGCAACGGACCCGCCTTCGCGCCGAGGATCACCAAGCGGAGGCGCGAACGCGCTACAATACCGATGCTCTCTCGATGAATCCCAAGCCAAAAACGGTCCTGATCGTCGACGACGACGAAGGGATGCGCGATACGTTGAACGCGATCTTCCGGCGCGACTATCGCGTATTGCGGGCCGCGACCGGCGAGGCTGCGCTGGGCATTCTCAACCGGGAAGACGTCGATCTGATGCTCCTCGACGTCCGACTGCCCGGTATCGACGGGTTCGACGTCCTGCGGATCGTCAAGGAAAACTACGGGCTGATCGAAGTCATCATGATCTCGGCGATCACCGAAATCGAGACCGCCGTGCGAGCGATGAAGATCGGCGCGTATCACTACACGACGAAGGACTTCGACTACGAAACGATCCGATCGCTGGTGCACAACGCCAGCGAGCGGCAGGACCTGAACCGGCAGGTCATGACGCTCAGCGCGCAGGTCGCCGATCAGGGCGACCGCGAGTTCGTCGTCGGGCCGAACAAACTGACACGCGACATCGTCGACCTCGTGCAGAAGGTCGCAAAGCTGTCGGCAACCGTGCTGGTGCTCGGCGAAAGCGGAACCGGCAAAGAGCTGCTGGCGCGGTTGATCCATCGCGAGAGCGGCAACGCGGACGCACCGTTCATCGCGGTGAACCTCGCGGCAATTCCGCGAGAGCTCGTCGAGAGCGCATTGTTCGGGCACGAGCGAGGATCGTTCACCGGCGCGCTGAAGCAGCAGCTGGGTAAATTCGAGCTCGCGTCGGGCGGGACCCTCTTCCTTGACGAAATCGGCGATCTGCCGCTGGAGCTGCAGGCGAAGCTGCTGCGCGCCATCCAGGAGGGGGAAATCGAGCGCGTGGGCGGCGCGAAGCCCATCAAGACCGATTTCCGGCTGATCGCCGCGACCAACACCGATCTGGAAAAGGCGGTCAAGGACGGCCGATTCCGCGAGGATCTGTTCTACCGCATCAATGTCATTCCGATTAAACTGCCCCCCCTGCGAGATCGCATCGAAGATCTTCCGGACCTTGCGCGGTTCTTCCTCAACCGCTACAAAGCTCGTTTCAGGAAAGGGATTCGGGGCATCGCCGATTCCACCCTCAAGATCCTGTCAAGCTACTGGTGGCCGGGCAACATTCGAGAGTTGGAGAATCTCATCGAGCGCCTGGTCGCCGTGAGCGACAAGGAGTGGATTACCGACGAGGACTTGCCGTTCGAATTTCACTTTGCTCAGCTGGATCGAGTGCCCGGCCGTGGGGAAAGCCTGTTCCAGGAGGCGACCAACACGTTCGAACGGAACTTCATTCTTCGGTCGCTCGAAAAATCGGGCTGGAACGTCACCGCGACAGCGCGCTACCTCGGAATCCCCCTGAGTACGCTCAAATTCAAGATGGATCGGCTGGAAATCCGCGAGCTCGCCAAGAAGTTACGGGGAGCCTAGAAGGTCTCCGCCGTTGTGCGGAGGGCGGCCAATCCATTGACCACCCTGGTCAAATCACGTGTGATTTTACTAAATGATTGAATTATAAACACTTAGTAAGATCGCTGAGAAGGAAGGCGGCTGCCCTCGGCCAAGCAATTAGCCAGCCCCGTTCGGTTTCTCATCGGCCCTCGATTCGAGCGCAAGTCGTTGCTTCACAGAAATTTACCGTTTGCACAATTTCGCTGGCTCATGGCGGGAACGGACGTTGCTCTAAATGTGACATTCGACTACGGGTGTGAACGCGACCCCTAAACCGCACGCGTTCTGCCAGCTTTCAGCAGTTACCGGACATGCAGCCATCGATGTTCAATCTTCGTGTCCCCCTGCCAGAGCGGGGGGAGGTGTTCCTGATGAACACCCTGACCGACGCGCAGTTGATCGTTTCTCCTGACGTCGCTGCGCTGCTGGATCGCCTGTCAGAGGACCCTTCATCGCTGACGCCCGAGGTCCTCGACTCCGAGACGCGTGAAGCCCTGGTCGCCCTCACCGAGCACGGCTTCATCGTCGAGAGCCGCGAGACAGATCGAAGGTCGCTCGACAAGTTTTTCAGCGATACACGCGAGGACACCGAGCAGCTGCGGGTCACAGTTCTGACGACCCTGCAGTGCAACTTCGCGTGCGACTACTGCTTCCAGGGCGATCACGGCGACTACAACAAGCACGCCGACAGGATGTCGCTCGAAACCGCCGCGCAGGTCGCGCGCTGGATCGACGATCGGATGCGAGAGCTCAATCCGAAAAACCTCAGCATCACGTTCTTCGGCGGCGAGCCGCTGATCAACCTGCCTGTCATGTACGACATCGCGGAGCGCGCACACCGGTCCACCCAACAGCGCGGCATCCAACTGGTCATCGGCATCATTACCAACGGGCTGTTGCTCACCGAAGACGTGGTCGATCGCCTGCTGCCGCTTGGCCTGAACTACGTCAAGGTCACGCTGGACGGCGACCGCGACACCCACAACAGAATGCGGCCGCTTCGCGGTGGCCAGGGAACTTTCGACCGCATCGTCGACAACGTAAGGCGCGTCGCGCACAAGGTGCGCATCGCTGTGGGCGGCAACTTCGACGCGAACTCGGTGGAAAGCTATCCGGCACTGCTCGATTTTCTCAGGGCGCAGGAGTTCTCCGACAAGCTGGTCAAGGTCGCGTTCAAGCCGATCATCCGCGAAAAGCCGCAACCAAAAGGCCTGATTCCCCTGACCGTCGTCAACGCCGACGGAACGCCGCTCAACGGCACGTGCATGACCGCAGCGGGGTCGGGCGGGTCGAGCATCTGCGATACGTGCTCGTTTGTCGACGAGCAGATGTCGCACCTGCGGGAGGAGACGAAACGGCGCGGCTTCCCCACTGTCGATGGCGTACACATGGGCCCCTGCGAGATTCACAAGAAGCACGCCTACACGATTGGCCCCAACGGGTCGCTGTACGCCTGCCCGGGCTTTACTGGCGAGCCCACGCTCTCGACGGGCCACATCGACGATCGCAAGGAGAGCTGGCGGATGTCGGCCGCCGAGCGATTCGAACATCTTGCCGCGTGGCACAACTGTGGTGACTGCGCGTTCATCCCGGTTTGCGCGGGCGGCTGCTCGGTCGCATCACACACAGAGCTTGGTGACATGAACACGCCGACGTGTCACAAGCCGGCTTTCGAATCGGCGCTCATTTCGCTGGCGCGCGATACCGCCAGCGGATGCTAGGAGACTCCACAATGGCGAAGATCAAGGTGATCAAGTCAGGTAAGGAAGCTGCGAAGCCTTCGAACTATTGCCCGTGGCTGGTTGACACCGACGCAGCAACAACCAGCAAGTAAGGTTAGACTGCAGGTTTCGAGGCGGGCTGCCGAGAACCTGCGATAGCGCGGAGTATTTCGCCAGGCCTCGGCGGTGACAGGACTGGCCCTGCCACCGCCGAATCAAACGAACTCCGCGATTATCGACAGTCTAGCTATGCCAAGTCTGCGCAAATACCAGTTGAAATTTGAGCTGGTTGGACCCTGGATTGCCGCCGGCACCCTTGTGTTGTGCCCGGTGTCCTGTTCTGGTCCGCCATCCCGGACTTCCTCCCCCTCTCTCGAGCCGGTCACCCTGACGATAGGTTTCCCGATACCCACGTTAGAAGATCCCTTACACGGGGTGCGACAAGCAGCAAGACTTGCCAGTTTAGAAGGTCTCACCACGCAGAGTGTAGATGGTCGCGCTGTCCCCCGCCTCGCAGAGGGATGGACCGAGTCTCCCGATGGTTTGACGTGGACGATCAAGCTCCGCCCGACGGCATTGTTTCATGACGGCACTCCGGTCGATGCGGCTGCCGTCAAGGCGGCTCTCGAGCGACAGCTGAAAGGCGGTCCGGCGCAGCTGTCAGCAGGGCTTCAAGACATTGTTTCTCTCGAGGTGTCCGACACCTATTTACTGACAATCCGGTTGGGACAGCGTTCATCACTGCTTCTCGACGACCTCGAGACACCCATTACAAAGGCTCGATGGGAGCGGCTCGGTTGTCGGAACGGGACCGTACGTCGTAGCCTCGACCTCTAATACCGAGGTCGTGATGACCGCCTTTCCTCGGTATTACGGCGGCACTTCTGAAATCAGACGACTCGTCTGGAGACCGTACCCGACTGTGCGGACGGCGTGGGCCGCTGCCATGCGCGGTGACGTAGACTTCTTGTATGAGGTAGGCCCCGAGTCTCGAGAATTCCTCCAGTCAGAGAGCTCAGTTGCGCTTTATACATTCCTGCGCAATTACATCTACGGCCTGGTGTTCAACATTCGGCGACCCATTTTTCACAATCCGGAACTTCGTAAAGCCCTCAGCTACGCAATCGATCGCGCGACTCTTGTTGAGCGGGCTTTCAGGGGTCATGGCACCGTCCCAAACGGACCGGTGTGGCCACTTCACTGGGCTTACGACGTCTCGGTCCAAGGGTACCGGTATGATCCGGCGCGCGCTGCAGGTTCACTGGACAAACTCCGTCGCGCTCACCCTGCGTCTGCACCGGGACAGTTTTCCTGCCTTATACCCGAAGGACTTCAATTGTGGGAACGCCTCGCGCTGATGGTTCAGCGTGATCTGGCAGAGGTCGGTGTGGAAATGTCGTTAGAGGCCGTTCCTGTCGAGGAGTTCGGTCAACGAATTGCGCAAGGAAACTTCGACGCTGTTCTGATGGAAATGGTATCAGGCTACAGTGTGGGACGGCCCTTTTCGTTCTGGCATTCGAATGGACTTCATAGTTTTTCCGGTTATCGGAACGCTTCGGTCGACGCCTCCCTCGAAGAGATAAAGCGCGCTGCGAGCGATAACGAATACAAAGACGGCTTTCGTCGATTCCAGCAAGCAATGTTCGATGATCCGCCAGCGATATTCCTCGCATGGGGTGAGACTGCTCGCGCCGTAAGCCGGCGTTTTGATGTCGTCAGGGCGCCCGGCGGTGACATCCGCATGAGCATCAGCGACTGGACGCTCGCTGGCAAGGCGACGAATTGAGACGCATCACCTTGCGGTTCGTGCTGCTGCTGGCCGCGGCCGGCATCCTGCCGCTGCTGGTCTACGGCGCCGTTTCGATCTACTCGCTTCGCGAAGCCACCCGACAATCCGTCATCACCGGCAACGAGAACGTGGCCCGTCGCGTTGCCGAGCAGATCGGTCTGTACGTCCAGACCAACGTCGACATTCTCCAGTCGGTCGCCGGCACTCTGGAGGATACCAATCTCGATGATCGGCAGCAGGATCGCATCCTCAAGAATGCGGTCCTCGACTTTCCAGAGTTCAGGGAAGTCAGTCTGTACGACGCCGCCGGGGCGCAACTGGCGTCCAGCCGGGTCGGGCAGTCGAAACTTCAATTCCCTCAAACGGGCACGCCGTTCGGCTCGAAGGTCACGGTATCGCCAATCGATATCGATGGCGATCTCCTGCCCAGGGCGGTTGTGGGCATCAGCTCGACCAAGGTAGGGCACAGCTCCGGCTCGCTCGTGGGCGAGATCAGCCTCGAGGAAATGTGGCGAACCGTCGATCGGATCAGGGTCGGCGAGCAGGGTTACGCCCTGGTCGTCGCGCAGAACGGCCAGCTAATCGCCCACGGCAACCCGGACGACAAGGCGCGAGTGGCTCGAGGCGACAACCTAAAAGACCAGCCGCTCGTCCGGCTCGTTCACGGTCAACGAGACGCCCGGCCTGCCTCGCTCGAATACACCAACGAGACCGGCGTCCAGATGCTTGGCGTCGCGGCGCCTCTCGCGCCGCTCGGACTGGACGGTGATGGTCGAACAGCCGCGCAGCGAGGCGTATGAGGTCGCCGATCAGCTGACCAGGCAGCTCATCTTCATCATCGGCCTGGCGCTGCTCGTGACGGTCACCGTTGGCTACTTCTTCGGCCGATCCTTCATCACGCCGATCTTCGCGTTGATGCGCGGCACCCATGCCGTCGCCGAAGGACGCCTCGATGAGCGGGTCACGATCACGTCGAAGGACGAATTCAAGCAGTTGGGTGACTCTTTCAACAGCATGGCCGACAAGCTGGTCGCGCTCACCGAGGACGTCCGGAAGAAAGAGCGACAGGCGATGTTCGGGCGGATGGCGGCGGGCCTCGTCCACGATCTCTCGCACCCGATTCAGAACATCGGCAACAGCTGCAAGCTGATCGTGCGCATCTTCGACGATCCGGAATACCGCCAGACCTTCACCCGGACGATCGACCGGGAGATCGACACGTTGAAGCGCGTGCTCGACGACCTCCGCAACGTCGCACGGCCCGCGCCAGTGGAGCGCTTTCCGCTCGACGTCAATCGCTCTGTCGCCGACATCGTCGAATCGATGCGCGGGTACGCCGACGAATCGGGCGTCGCGCTGGAAGCGAAATTCTCGCCAGAACCGGTCATCATCGAAGGAGACGTCTTTGCGCTCGGCCGGGTCTATCGCAATCTGATCACCAACGCGATTCAGGCCACGCAGCCCGGCGGGCGCGTGACGATCGCCACGGCAAAAACCGGCGACACGATCGAAGTGACCGTCGCAGACACCGGTTCGGGCATCCCGTCCGAGCGGCTCGACGCGATCTTCGATGACTTCGTCACGACGAAGAAGCGCGGGCTCGGGCTCGGCCTGGCCATCGCCAAGCGCATCGTCGAACAGCTCGGCGGCACCATCGCGGTCGCGAGCGAACTGGGCAAAGGGACGACCTTCACCATACGGTTTCCGGTCGCGCAGCGGCCGGTTGCCGTCGCGGCCGCGGCAGGATAGTTCAACAGCGTTGTTGCCCGTCACACCTGCCGCAAGTAGGGAGGCACACAAAATGCCGTTTAGGAAGCTCGTCAAGACGGACGAAATCGAGATTGAAGGGCAGAGCTATACCGTCAGGTACTTCGTGGCTACGACGCCGCGGGGGACGCAGCGTTACAGCTCCGAGCTGGTCCTCGGACCCGGCGATCGCATCATTGTCGATGGGAGCTCGCTGGGCGATTTGGAGTGGCGTGTGGCGCAAGCATCATGCCGGCCACGCTTTACAGCCGGGCGCTCGCCGCACGCGCCGTTGCCGCGTAGACCGGAAGCTGGGTTCCGGCCCGCCGTATCGCACCCGGGAACGATTCGCCCACGGTGCGGGGCCCCAACGCGGGCTGCCGCGTTGGGGTTGACGTCGCTACTTGCGCGGCAGAACCGCGTCCTTCAGTTGCTTGGCGATCCTGGCTTTGACGACGGTCTTTGCCGGGATCTTGATTGCCTCGCCGGTGGCCGGATTGCGACCCATCCGCGCCTTGCGGTGCTGCTTCACCAGCTTCACCATGCCGGGCAGCACGAATTCACCGGACCGCTTGAGTTCCTTCTCGGCCAGCGTCGTCAGCTCGTCGAAAAACTCCCGAGCCTGTGTGCGCTTCACTTCGAATCGTTCAGCGAAGTGCGAGAAGAGTTCCGACTTGCCCATTCTGCGGGCGTCCGCCATCGGCGTCCCCCTGACTTGAGCGCGCGTGGAAGGGCCGCGGATGCCGGTGCGCGCGTCGGCATGCGCGTGAGCAAACGAGAAAAAAACGCCGTATCCTAGCGCGCGGTCTCTACGCTGTCAATCGAGAAGCCGCCAGAATCGGCCTGTTTCCGGCGGTAGATGCTAGAATTTTTCCGCCATGTCAAGTTCGAGCCTCGAGACATTTCCCAACCCGCAGCCGGCTCGCGACTACGAGATTGCCATCCGATGTCCTGAGTTCACTTCGGTTTGTCCCAAAACAGGTCTCCCCGACTTCGGCGAGATTCGCATCAACTACGTGCCGGACCAACGCTGCCTCGAACTGAAAGCGCTCAAGTACTACCTTATCGAGTTCCGAAACAAGGGCATTTTCTACGAAAATGTCACTAACCAGATTCTCGATGATCTGGTTGCCGCCTGCCAGCCACGTCGAATGACCGTCGTCGGCGATTTTTCCGTGCGCGGCGGCATCAAGACCGAGGTCACCGTTCGCTACGAGAAATAATGGATCCCCTGCGGATTCCGATCGAGAGCGAGCTCGACCTGCACACATTCGCGCCGGGCGACATCCCGTCGGTCGTCGAAGAGTACATCTTCGAAGCGCATGCACGTGGCCTGCGCGAGGTGCGGCTCGTTCACGGGCGCGGCCGCGGCATTCAGCGCGGGATCGTTCAGCGGGTGCTCGAAAGGCATCCGTTGGTGTTGGAATTTTCTGACGATCACGAGGCTCACCTCGGTGCAACTATTGCCATCCTGAAATCAACCGAGGCCTAAAAGGACACCCCTCTCTCACGGCACAGCCATTGCGGTCCTCAGCACATGCAGTTTTCCGCGGGGGACCACGTCATCGTGCGCGGAGAGCGATATGTCGTCGACGATGCAAGTGCGTTCGCCGACTGCACCGTGCTCAGCCTGTCAGCCGCGAATCCCGCCCTCGGCGATCGTGCTTGCAAGCTGCTGCTGCCTTTCGACCGACCCGTCAAACCGCCGGGTCTTCCGGCCGTTCGTGTCGTCACGCGTCGCAGGTGGATGAGGCATCTGCGGATGGTGATGTCGGAGCTCCGGATTTTCGGGGAACTGCGCGGGGCCGCTCGCGCCGCGATCGACATTCTTCCGTTTCAGCTCGAGCCGGCACTCGCGTTGATTTCGGGGCGCGCAGCGCGTTTTCTCCTAGCGGATGAAGTCGGCCTCGGAAAGACGATTCAGGCCGCGCTGATGCTGGTTGAGGCGCAACACCGCGGATGGTGCGACCGTGCGCTCATTGTCACCCCGGCGGGTCTTCGCCGTCAGTGGGCAGAAGAGCTCCATCGACGATTCAACCTGAACAGCAGTGTCATCGATGCGGCAACGTTGGCCGCACTCGCGGGCAGCCTGCCGCACGACGTCAATCCCTGGTCGAGTGAACCGGTCGCGATCACGTCGATCGACTTCATCAAACAGCCCGAAGTCCTCAAGGGCCTCAGTTCGCAGGTGTGGGATCTGGTCATCGTCGACGAGGCGCATCAGGCATCAACGGCCTCGCAGCGTTACGAAGCCGTGAGAATGCTCACCGGGCGTTCGCGCTACGTCGTGTTGCTCACCGCCACACCTCACGGAGGCGATGACGCTGCCTATCGGGCGCTGTGCGATCTGGGGCAGCTGGATCGCTCGGAGCCGATGCTGCTCTTTCGGCGGACCAGGATGGAGGTCGGGCTCGCCCGGGCGCGACGCGTGCATCTGCTTCCAGTAAGGCTGACGCCGGAAGCGATGAAGATGCACCATCTCCTGGCGGACTACGCTCGGCACTTGTGGCGCATTGCCGAGGCTCACGGAAGGCACGATCTGCGGCTGGTGGCGATGGTACTGAGCAAGCGCGCGTTCTCGAGTCCGGGATCACTGGCGGCGTCGATTGAACGGCGCCTTGCGGCCATCTCAGGCTCTCTGCCGACCGCGACGCAATCCGGCCTGCCATTCGAAGACGGCACAGAGCCTGCTGATGAACCGCCTTGCCCCGACACTCCTGCATTCGAGAGGCTGGAGGATGAACAGAGCGTATTGCAGAGACTGCTGGCAGCCGCGAAGCACGCGCAGGCAGGCGAGCGTAAGGTGCACGCGCTGGAGAAACTCATTCGCAGGACCCGCGAGCCCATCCTCGTCTTCACGGAGTATCGCGACACGCTCGAAGCGCTCGAAACAGCGGTCGGCAACCAGAGAACAACGGCAGTACTTCACGGCGGGCAGACGCCGGAGGAGCGCCGTCATGCCGTGGAGGCGTTCGCTTCCGGCGCGGCGAATCTTCTCCTTGCGACCGATGCAGGATCGGAAGGCCTCAATCTCCAGAGCCGTTGCAGGCTCGTCGTCAATCTCGAGCTGCCATGGAATCCGACGCGCCTCGAACAACGGATTGGCCGCGTCGATCGCATCGGCCAGGCTCGGACGGTTCACGCCATCAACCTGTTCGCCGACCGCACAGCCGAAAGCACAGTGCTTCGAAGCCTCCTTCGCCGGCTGGACCGGATTCACGCCAGTGAAATCGAAGTCGCCGCCGCCATCATCAGCAACGCACCCCTCCCATTACGCGCTCCTGCAGGCGTAGATGGCCTCACCAAAACCGTCGACCTGAAAGCTCCGGCCAGAACCGAAGCGGCGCGACTCGGCGATGCGCGACTGGTTCGACAGGCCTGCTCTGCGTCGGTTGACAATGTCATTCCGGTCGCCAGCAGCAGACGGGGAACCATCAGATCCCGAGCTCTCAGATCACTCGTTCCAAAATCTCCAGATCACAAGTCAGGGGGCTCGGTCATCTGGTTGGTTCGCGTCAGGATCGTCAACAGTCTGGGGCGACTCATAGAGGATTGCCTGACTGCCATAGCGACCGACAGCCGCGTTCACGCTGGACACGACGTGGGGAGGATGCCAGACCGCAGACGCGAGCAACGGGCGATTGCCGAACAGATGATCGACGCGATCGGACCCCTCGTACTCGAGTCTGCTTCGCAGCTTGGCGCGGAGCGGGCCCGTGCGATATGGCATGTTCTCAAAGAATCCAGTTCGCAGGCAACACTTCGTGAGAGCTTCCTTTGTCGAGCCGCTGTTGGGGACTCTGCAGCGCTGATTCAGCAAGGATTATTCGACAGACGAGCATTCAAGGACCAACAGCTTGCGGAACAACAGCGGCGCACCACGCTCGTCGAGTGCGCCGGCCGGACGGCATCCCTCGAAGCAGATGCCGCCGGCGTTCTCGCACACAAGCCGGAAATCGCCCTGCTGTTGTTCATCCGATGTTGACAGGACTGGGCGGCTCCCTCTTATCGCAGTACTTCACGGAAGCTTTGCTCCGTGTCGAGTTCGCGGGTCGACTGGGTGAGCAGTCGGCGCTCGGTGCTCATCGGACGTTCCGGCACTGGTGGCTGGAGCTGGCTTCCCGGCTCGGACCGGCCTCGAGCCTCCGAACGATCTGGAACAGCGCGGCGGCGCCGCTTGCCGAACACCTCGGATTCGCGCTTTCGCCACGAGACGTCAGCCCTGAGGCATACCACGCAGTGCTGACGCACCACGATGCGCGCGTCGCGCTGCTCGCGGGCGACTGGTCGGGCTCGCTCGATACCCTTTGGCGCGATGCCGTCCGGCATGGGATCGAGCTCGAGACGGCCTGGTGTCTTTGTACAAACGGCCGCCAAGTCCGCCTGGTCGATACCTGCCGCACGTACTCTCGAGCGTACGTGCAGTTCGATCTGTCGCAGACGATCGCCGATGTTCGAACGTTCCAGGTCTTCTGGGGTCTTCTTCGAGCGGAAGCATTTCACACGGCTGAACAGACGCTGCCGCTCATTTCTCAAGTCATCGAGGAAGCAGCCCGTCATGGGCAGGCCGTGAATCGATCGCTGAGCGCCGGTGTGATCGAATCGGTCCAGCATCTGCTGACGGGTCTGGGCAAATGCGGGAAGCGCGATCTCCCCGCGCTGTTTGACGAGGCACTCACGGTCGTGTATCGCATGTTGTTCCTGCTGTTTGCTGAAGCGCGGGGTCTGGTGCCCAACTGGCATCCGCTCTACAAGAAGTCCTACACCATCGAATCGCTGCGCGATCGTGTGGAGCGGCCGGGCAACGTTCGCGGCATCTGGGAAGCACTCCAGGCGATCGCGAGACTCGCGCATCGCGGATGCCATGCCGGAACGCTCGTCGTCCCGGCGTTCAATGGTCGCCTCTTCTCGCCAGCACGCGCGCCAATCGCCGAATCATGCGCAGTGAGCGATGAGACGGCGCGCAAGGCATTGCTCGCGTTGTCGATTGCCACGATGCAAAGGCCTCGGACCGGTGGGAGGAGTGTGCCGCGACTGAGAATCGACTATCGGGACCTCGGCGTCGAGCAGCTCGGTGCGGTATACGAAAGCGTGCTGGACTACGAGCCCGCCTTCGACGACTCCCCCGGCGGTGGGATTCTGGTTCGAAGAGGCGGCGACAGGCGCAAGTCCACCGGCTCGTTCTACACCCCGCAATCTCTCACCGACTTCGTTGTCCGTCGCACGCTTCATCCACTCGTCATCGACAGGCCAGCCGAGAGCATCCTCAAGCTCAGACTTGTGGATCCGGCGATGGGAAGCGCGGCGTTTCTTGTCGCCGCCTGCCGGTATCTCGCGCGGGCCTATGAACGCGCGCTCGTTCGGGACGGCGCGTGCAGCGAGTCAGACATCGATGATGCGGATCGAGCGGCCTTCAGGCGTCGAATAGCCCAGCGATGCCTATTCGGTGTCGATATCAATCCCGCGGCCGTTCAGCTCGCCCGGCTATCTCTCTGGCTCGCCACATTGTCTGCAAACAAGCCGTTGACGTTTCTGGATCACCGGCTGGTCTGCGGAGACAGCCTTCTTGGGGCTTCCCCGGTAGACATCGCACGGCAACCTCCTGGTGCCGGTCATCGATCCGGCCGGCCGATTCCGACGCCCTTGTTTGGCGAGGGAGATCTGGAAATGTCGTTGGCTCACACAGTCGGCGAACGGTGCTGGCTCGCCGAGACCAGCGACGACACCATCGACGTGGTTCGCGAGAAAGAGCGGCGTTTCGAGTCCCTTCGGAAAGTGGACCAGTGGAAGATCGTGGCAGACCTGTGGTGTGCGTGCTGGATGTGGCCGGGCGCGAACGCACCAGATCCCGCGGTGTTCTCGTCGCTCTGCGACCACGCGCGAAAGGGTGATTCGGTGCTGCCGAAAGATCTGGCAACTTCGCTGCTGAAGCAGGCGGAAGCGGTCGCAAGGACCCGCCGCTTCTTCCATTGGGTCCTGGAATTTCCGGAGGTCCACTTTGACGAGCACGGCCGGCCGCTCTCCAACCCGGGGTTCGACGCTGTGCTTGGAAATCCACCCTGGGACATGCTTCGAGCCGACAGTGGCGAGAAGCCTTTCTTCCGCAGCTCAGGGGTCTACCGGCATCAGGGCGGCGGCCGCATCAATCGCTATCAGGTCTTCGTCGAGCGTGCGATGACCCTTGCAAAGCGCGGCGGCCGAATCGGTCTGGTTCTCCCATCGGGATTTGCAACCGATCACACCGCTGCACGACTCCGGCGGCAGCTCCTGACACGGTCGAATGTGGACACGATCAGCGGATTCGACAATCGAAAGGCGATTTTTCCGATCCATCGCAGTGTTCGCTTCATGATCTGCACAACAACGTGGGGATCGCCCACCAGCCGGATGGCCTGCCGCTTCGGCATCGATGATCCTGCCCTCCTCGAGGGAATTCCGGACGCCGGAGACCGGGCAACACGGCCATCTCATCCCCTCGCACTGACTCCCTCTCTGATCGAGTCGCTGTCCGGGGACAGACTGACAATACCCGAGCTTCGCAGCGAGGCGGATGTGCGTATTCTCGAAGGAATCGTTCACCGGGTACCCCGGCTGGGCGACGCCGCTGGCTGGAACGTACGGTTCGGCCGGGAGCTGAACGCCACCGACGATCGTCCATACTTTCACGCCGGCCCCGTGGGATTGCCCGTGCTCGAAGGGAAGCACATCGAGCCATTTCGCGCTCACCCGGCCCGATCGAACACGCGGATCTCGAAGAAGGCAGCTGCAAGATTGCTCGATGCCGCAGAAACCTTCTCGAGGCGTCGACTCGCGTATCGTGACGTGGCCAGCTCGACAAATCAGGCTGTCACTCATTGCGGCCATTCTGCCGGCCGGCGTCGTGACGACTCATTCCCTGTTCTGCCTGAAGACTCCGCTCTCGAGCGACAACCAGGCGTTTCTGTGCGGGATGCTCAACAGCTACGTCGCGAACTATCTCGTCCGGCAGGTGATGACGACGCATCTGGGTTCGGCAACCGTCGAGTGCCTCCGAGTGCCAAAACCTCCTTACGATTCCCTGCCATTCACGCAGATTGTCGATTTGGTGCGGACGCTCGAGGATGGCGGGTCAGAGCGCCGGCACGCGCGCCTGCAGGCGCTGGCGGCCTGGTGTTATGGCCTCACCACGGACGACTTCCGCCACGTGCTGAGCACTTTTCCGCTTGTTCCAGACGCGGACCGCCGCGACGCGCGGGAGCGAATTCAGGAAGTTGAAGGGAAATGTTCTCGTCTGCTTGAGATACCGCTGAGCTTTTGCAAGCGCTGCACGCTCGACTTCTTCCCGGGTCGCACCATCGGCGCGCGCAATGCGCGCGCCGGGGTCGACGTTCTCGATGGTGCAATAGTACGTATCTCCGATTCCGTACGTGACGATGTTGACAGGCCATCGGTCGATGACGTCACGGCGTTCTGTGTAGTTTTCGGCTTTCATATGTTCACCGTTCGCGCGTCCAACAGGTCCCGCCCTGCGTATGCAGGCCCTGCTACGGTTTCTCGACGGGCGCGCCGACAAGGTTGCCCCATTCCGTCCATGAGCCGTCATAGTTCTTGACGTCGTTGTAGCCGAGCAGGTACTTCAGCGCGAACCAGCTGTGACTCGAACGCTCGCCGATACGGCAATACGCGATGATCGGTTGTCGCCTTTGACGCCAACGCCATCGTACAGCGCTTTGATTTCTGCCGGCGTTTTGAACGTTCCGTCATCGTTCGCGAGCTTCGCCCACGGCATGCTCTTCGCGCCGGGAATATGACCGCCGCGCTGGCATGTCTCCGGTAGTCCGGGAGGCGCAAGAATCTCGCCGGTGAACTCCGCCGGGCTCCGTACATCGACGAGGGATGCGCTCTTCTTCTTGACGGCTTCCTGCACTTCCGGGAGGAACGCCCGGAGCGAGTTGTCGGCGTCCTTCGCCTTGTAGGTCTTTTTCTGCGCGCTGGGCGGATCGTTGGTCAGCGGTTTCCCTTCAGCGAGCCACTTCTTGCGGCCGCCGTCCATAATCCGGACATCCTGATGGCCATAGAGCTTCAACTGCCAGAACGCCCACGCGGCGAACCAGTTGTTGTTGTCGCCATACAGGACAATCGTCGTCGTGTTATCAATCCCGGAATTGCCGAGCAGTTCCTCCAGCTTTGCCTTGGGGATGACGTCGCGGACGAGCGTATCGCACAGTTGGGTGGTCCAGTTCCAGCCCACAGCCCCTGGAACGTGACCTTGTTCGTAGGCCGAGGTATCGACATCGACTTCCGCGATACGAATGGAGGGGTCCTTCAAACGCTCGTTGACCCAATCAGTACTGACCAGCACGTCCATCTTTACCTCCCTTTCCTGGCGAGCGTCGCCCGACTCGACCTGTTGGCGGAGGCGGCGCTCATTAGGTTCTCCCCCGGAGCGTCGTAAATGCTACGCTATATTCTCCAAAATGGCGACGCGCCTCACGACCATTCTTGTTGCCGTCATCGTCGGGGCAACCTTCATCGCGGGCCTCATTGTCGGCGCGCAGCGTGACGATGCGAGCGGCCCGGTCGATCTCATCATCGTCAACGGCAAAGTGTATCCAGGCGGCGGAGCCGACCTGCAGGAAGCCGTCGCCGTTCGCGGCAATCAGATTCTCAGAGTTGGTACGAACCGCGAAGTCAAACGGCTTCGCCGCGCTCAGACAGTCGTGGTCGATGCGCATGGCGGCGAGCGTCATACCAGGCTTGAATGACAGCCACGTTCAATTGATGTCCGGCGCCCTCGCCCTCGACCAACTCGACCTTTCCTCCCTTGCGACGATCGATGAAATTGAATCGGGCCTGCGCCAGTACGCCGAAGAGAGACACGACGCGATTCTGGGTCATCGGCCATAACGGCAATGCCGAGCTCCTTGCAACCGCCGACGTGCCGGCGCGCAGGATTCTCGACCAGGCGGTGCCAGATCGGCCGGTGCTCGTCACTCAGCAAAGACCACAGCATCGCCTGGACGAACTCAAAGGCGCTCACGCTCGCCGGCATCACTCGTAAGACGCGTAATCCGGCGACCGGGATCGTCGCTAAAGACAGGCGCACAGGCGAACCGACAGGGGTCCTGAAAGACGATGCCGTGAACCTCGTTTCCCGGGTGCTGCCAGAACCTACGCGTCATGAGAAGCTTGCGGCCCTCCGGGCTTCGATCACCGAAGCCCACAAGGCCGGCTTTACCAGCGTCCAATCGGTGAGCGCAACCGATGAGGAGCTGAGGCTGCTGGACGAAATCCGGCAGGAGGGAGATCTTGGCCTTCGAGTCGCGGCCTCAATTGCAGTCTCACCGACTGTCACCGAGGCAGCGGTACTCGAGCTCAACAAACTGCGCGATGAGTTTCCTGACGATCCTGCGTTGAAGGTCGGGGGCGTCATGGTGGTATGCCCGTGTGATCGTCAACAGCTCGAGGGCGCCGTCGCGTTGCTCGACAGGCACTCGTGGACCGTCATGGTGCGCACTGCCAGCGGCGCCGATGTCGATGCGGCTCTGCAGGCGTTCGAGCAGGCGGCGGTGACGAATCCCGCGCCAGCTCTCGGCCGGCGACACCTGATCGACAACTACCTCCTGACCGACGGCCGCGTGCGCATCTTGTCGGGCAGCAACTGGCCAGAGGGAACGCTCGATCCGCGAGATGCGTTCGAAGAGGCCGGCGCGGGACCCGGTGAGCTGCGTAACGCCATCGACGCGTACACGAGCCACGCCGCATATGCCTCTCATGACGAGCAGCGGAAGGGCACTCTCGCGCGCGGCATGCTGGCCGACATCGTGATTCTGTCCAACGATATCTCCGAATCCAGGCCCGAGGCACTTGGTGAGACCGAAGTGACGGTGACGATATTCGACGGCAGGATCGTTTACCAGCGGCCGGCGCCGGTGAGCTCGAACGATTGAGAGGCAGCCCTGAAGGGCTGCGCTACCATAGATCGCGGCTAAAGGGCTGCGCTACCGAAAGCGAGGTAGGACTACGAAATCGAGGTAGGACTACCGAAATCGATGTAGCGCAGGGCTTCAGCCCTGCCGGCTGTGCATTTACCAATGACGACCAAGATCACCTACGCGACGCTTGGCGGCGAGGCGCTCGACGACCTTCACCGCGCACTCGACGAAGCCATCGCCAGGGCCCCCCAGACCTTCGGCCGCGAACACCTGCTGTACATCAATGGCGACTTCGTCAGAGCTGAAAAACAGTTCGAGGATCGCAGCCCCATCGACACGAGCATTCTGCTCGGGCGGTTTGAGCAGGGGACGCGAGATCACGTCCGCGCGGCGATTGCCGCCGCACGAGCCGCCTGTTCCGGGTGGGCGGCGTTATCGTGGCAGCGGCGGCTGGTTCACGTCCGGAAAATCGCGGATGCGATTCGGGAGCATCGATCCGACCTTTCCGCGCTGATGGGTTACGAAGTCGGGAAAAACCGTCTCGAATGCGTGGGTGACGTGGAAGAGGCGGCGGATCTGATGGCGTATTACTGCGACCAGATCGAGGCACACGACGGCTTCGTGCAGAAGATGGGCACGCTCGGCCCTGGCGAAGAGAACGTCAGCGTGCTGAGGCCATACGGGGTCTGGGCCGTCATCGCTCCTTTCAATTTTCCATTCGCGCTCGCAGCCGGCCCGGCAGGCGGGGCACTCGCCTCTGGAAACACCGTCGTCTTCAAGCCCGCCAGCGATACGCCCTTCATGGGGGCCAGGCTTAACGAGCTCGTGATCGAGGCCGGTCTTCCCCGAGGCGTGTTCAACTTCGTCACCGGTCCGGGATCAACTGTCGGCCAGGAATTGATTGACAACGAGGGCATCGACGGAATCGTGTTCACCGGCTCCAAAGAAGTCGGGTTGAAGTTGATACGCGACAACGCGGCGCGTCCGGTTCCACGCCCCTTGATCATCGAAATGGGCGGCAAGAACCCCGCAATCGTCACGGGCTCGGCCGATCTGGACAAGGCAACCGAGGGCGTCATGCGCTCGGCATTCGGCGCTCAAGGCCAGAAATGCTCTGCCTGCTCCCGCGTGTACATCCAGAAGGATGTGCGCGTGAAGTTCGTCGAACTGCTGGTTGAAAAGACAAAACGAATCAGCGTCGGCAATCCGCTCGAGCGTGACGTGTGGATGGGGCCGGTGATCAACGAAGCCGCGGTGAAGACATACCTGTCGGCCGTCGAACGCGCAAAAAAAGACGGGGGAAAGATTCTTGTCGGCGGAAAACGCCTCGCCGTGCCGCCATTCGATCGCGGGTATTTCGTCGAGCCCACGATTATCGACGGCCTGCCGCCCGGACACGGGTTGTTTGCCGAAGAGTTGTTCGTGCCCATCACGGTCATAGCCGAGGTGCTGACCCTCGACGAGGCCCTCGATCTGGCCAACCGGACCGAGTACGGCCTGACGGCGGGCATCTACTCGGAAAACGAAGATGACCTCCAGAAATTCTTCGACCGCATTCAAGCCGGTGTAACCTATGCGAACCGGCGCGCCGGGGCGACAACCGGCGCGTGGCCGGGGGTAAACCCGTTCGGCGGCTGGAAGGCGAGCGGCTCTACCGGCCGCGGGACCGGCGGACCTTACTACGTCCAGCAGTTCATGCGCGAACAGAGCCGGGTGAGGATTCGCGGCGTCTAATTCGCAGGGTCTCCAAGGAAGACCCGTACCAAGAGATGAGTCGAATGACGCCGCTCACGTTCCGTATGTTTTGCGCTGCTGTCGTTTTCCTTGCCATTGGGGCCGGGGCAAGCGCGCAGGCACCGGGGCCCGCAGGGCGTGGTGGAGAACCTCCGTTTGGAGGTGGCCGGCTGGGTGGCTTCCCTCGCCGAGACAACATCCCACCCCCCACCGGTACCGCAAAGATCACGGGGCGCGTCATCTCCGCGGAGACGGCCACACCGATACGCCGGGCACAGATCCGCATTTCGTCAAATGATGCGCGGACCAACCGTGATGTCGCGACCGACAGCGATGGTCGTTTCGAGTTTCTCAGGCTGCCTGCGGGACGCTACCGCCTCCATGTCACCAAAGCGGGGTATGTGTCGCTCGAATACGGACAAGACCGGCCGTTCGAAGCCGGGAACCCCCTCGATCTCGCCGATGGACAGGTGCTGGAGAGAATCGACTTCAGCCTGCCGCGCGGCAGCGCCATCAGCGGGCGCATTACCGACGAGTTTGGTGATCCGATCACCGACGTGCAGGTGCAGGCAATGCGATATCAGTTCGAGAACGGCGCGCGACAACTTGTCAATGCCGGCCGCGTGGCAATGACCGACGATCTGGGACAGTTCCGGATTTTCGGCCTCATGCCGGGCGACTACGTCGTCCGCGCCTCGCTCCGCACCAATCCGAACGCGGCAGCGACCGGACCGGGCGCCGCCGAGTCCCCGATGGGTTATCCGGGAACCTATTATCCGGGCGTCACTGATCTCGCTCAGGCGCAAACCATTACCGTGTCGCTCGGTCAGGAGCTCGGCTCAGTGGCGTTCTCGCTGGTACCTGCCCGGCTCGCCCGCATTTCCGGCACCGTGACGAGCTCCGATGGCCGTCCGCTCGTCGGGGCCATCGTGGCATTGAGAACGCCTGGAAGCAGTGGCGCACTGGCGAGATTCAACCTCACAGGAACCAGTCAAGTACGCGCCGATGGAGTTTTCACACTAACCAACGTACCGCCGGGCGAGTACGTCCTGGACGTTCAACAGCGCCCTCAAAACCTTCAGAGCCTCCAGAACCTGAACCTGGCGCAGCTCGAATTCGCCTCGATGCCTCTCAGCGTGTCCGGCGATATGGACGGTCTCTCGATCGTGACAACCCCCGGCGTCACGTTGTCAGGCCGTGTCGTGTTCGAGGGATCGAACGCGCAAAAGGCCTCGGCTCGCGGCATCCAGGTCTCGGCGGCCGGCCAATCGGGCCCGCCGCCCCTGATGGCCATGGCGCGCATGCTGGGTGGCGGACGGGTCAACGACGACGGCACGTTCGAGCTGCGGGGACTCGCAGGATCTCAAATTATTCGCGCGACGGGCCTTCCTGTGGGCTGGGCGGTGAAAAGCATTTCACTCGACGGCGCTGATGTCACCGATGCGGCGTTCGATTTCAGATCCGGAGCGAGTTTCACAGGCGTCATTATCACGCTCACCGATCGGGTCACTGAAATCTCGGGCGGGGTACTGGACGCGCGCGGTCAGCCTCTGACCGACTATGTGCTCGTGGTATTCCCCGAGGACACGAAGCTGTGGGGCGCGCAGTCGCGTTACGTCACAACCACACGCCCGAATCAGAACGGCGCGTTCACCATCACAGGTTTGCCTCCGGCCCGGTATCTTGCCGCGGTTGTGGCCTCACTGGAGACCGGCATGCAAGACGATGTGGCGGTGCTGACCCAGCTGCGTCCGCGTGCAGAGAGCTTCAGTCTTGCCGAAGGACAGAGGCTGAATCTGCAGCTGAAAGTGCCGCCGCAGTAAGCCGTGGTAGCATTAGCGCCACTTCTCGATGAGCGCCGATCGGCCCAAACCATCGAATCCCGCCAAACCTGAGCTCGGCGAAGCCCTTGGCCTCGTGGAAACTCGCGGATTTGTCGGCATGGTCGAGGCTACCGACGCCATGGTGAAAGCTGCCAACGTCGTGTTCGTGGGCTGGCAGAAAGTCGATGCGGGCCTGGTCACGCTCGATCGTGCGCGGCGATGTCGCGTCGGTCAAAGCGGCGACAGACGCGGGGGCGGCTGCCGCACGCCGCGTCGGCGAGCTCGTAGGCGTGCACGTCATTCCACGGCCTGCGGAGGATCTCGAGAAGGTGTTTCCGATCGGGTAGGATCCTCTATCCTTTTTTCCTTTTTCCCTTTTCCTTTCTGCGGACCCTCTTTGACCGCATTCGCAGCTTCAATTCCCTGAGTGTGGTTTCTTCGCCGACGACGAGCAAGGGCTGACTGGGGGCGCGCAGAATATTGAAGAACTGGCCACTGGCGGTGCGCGCGTAAATCTCTTTTCCGTCGGTCAGCAGCGTAATCGCACCTCCACCACCGATCGCGTCGAACAGCCTGACGCCGAATCGACGCCGCAGCGTATCGAGCAGGAGGCGCAGCTTGCTCACTGATAGTCCGTTGTGCCTGAGATCGGCGAGGACTGCCAGCTCGAAGAGATCGACCGGCGAGTACCGGCGTTCGGTGAAGCCGCCCGCCTCGGTACGACGCGGCGAAATTGACGGCTTCAACACCTTTCGTGCGTCCCACCACTGAAGCTGGCGGGCGCTCAGACCCGTGATCGACGCAACCTCACGGGAGCTGTAATTCTTCTTCAGATCCATGCTGGCGGGGCCGCCACCCCCGCTCCAGACCTCATCGCGTGGCTGCCTTGCGGTCGGCCATCGCCGCTCCATCGAAATCTCGTTGTGTGAGCCCGCCTTCACTGTGCGTGCTGTAAAGCAGCGTCACCCGCCGGTAATTGATGATGATGTCGGGATGGTGGTCCGCCGCTTCGGCGTCTGGCACGAGGCGGGTCACGAACGCAACCGCTGCCGGAAAATCGCTGAATGTGTACTGCTTTCGGATCGCGCGGCCTTCCAGCGTCCATCCGTCGAGGTTTTTCAACTGCTTTTCGATTTCCTGATCGGACAAGATCCCCATTTCAATACTCCCCGAACCGCTGGGGCGAGGTGACCGCCAGCAGCGGATCTTCGCGATTGTCGAGAACGAGATCGGCGACCGCCCGCGCCGTCCAGGGTGCGAGCAACACACCGTTGCGGTAGTGCCCGGTCGCATAGACGAGCCCGGGTATCTTCGCCGATCGCCCGATCATCGGCATCTCGTCTCCGGTGCACGGGCGCAGACCCACGCGCGCGCCCACGAAGGTCGCCTGCCACAGCCGGGGCACGAGATCGCAGGCCGATTCGAGCAAATCGCGAACGCCGGCCACCGTCGTCCGCTCGTCGAATCCGGCATCTTCGACCGTCGCGCCGACGAGAATCGTGCCGCGGCTCACCGGAACGAGATAGCAGCGCGATCCCCATACGATTCGCTTCAAGGCGGGCGCCGTCCCACCCGAGTTGAAGCAGCTGCCCTCGTACGGGTCGCACAGGCAGCGGCGGCACGCCCTCAATCGCAATCTGCGCAGACCAGCTGCCGGCTGCCAGGACCACGTGCCGGGCGCTCATGCGCTCGTTGTCGAGCTGAATTTCAACGTGATCGCCACGCCGCTCGATGCGGGTGACGCGCGCAGGAACCTGGACGCGTGCACCGTGCTTGATGGCGGCTGCAGACAAGGCTCCCGAAAGATCGGCAGCGACGATGAAGCCGTGCGATGGCACGAACAGAGCGCCGGCAACGTCGGGCGTCAGTTGCGGCTCGGCCTCCTTCGCGCCCTTTGAGTCGAGCAGATCGCACTCTATCCCCGCCGCACGCACTTTTCCTGCGAGACTCTTCAGTTCGTCGAGCGACTCGTCATCCATGGCCACCTGCAGCGACCCTGTGCGGCAGTAGCCGAGGCCCACGCCAGCATCACGCGACAGGCGATCGACGAACGCATCGTACATGTCGAGGCTCTTAGCGGCGATTGGAAGAAGCGGATCGCGAAGTCCCTCGACGTATGGCACGAGCATACCGGCAGAGGCCTGAGTCGCCCCCAGTCCCGCGCCGCGACAATCGAGCAGTGTCACCGAGGCCCCGCGAGCCACGAGCTCGAAGGCAATGGCCTGCCCGATCACGCCTGACCCGATGACGGCAACGTCGAAATCGAGCATCAATCCCTTATCATCTCACGCTGCCATCTGCTCCCTTCGAAGGACACCTATCGGATCAAGGGGACAGTTGCGGAGGTTCTGCGCGCAGAAACCCCTTAATTTTCACTGTTTTCTGACGGGTTGCGTGGGTACGGGCCTTGCTCTTACGCTGGGGGGAGGAGTATCGTCCATGGAAATCAATCGGGCCGCGTTTGGAGCCCTGGCAGTCATGGGCGTGATTGCAGCAGGCAGCGGGGCGTATCTGGCGAATCGTCAACAACGAGTCGGTCGTCATCCAGCCCGCGCCGCTTTCTCCGGCCCCAATGGCAGGTGTGGTCACTGAGACTGAAAACAGCATCGCGCCTGCGCCGACCGCCGAACGCCTCGATTCCGCCGCGCCGGCCCAAAGAGCTGAAACGGCGGCCGAGTCGAAAGGACTCCGGCCCGCTCCACCACTCCGGTTCGCCGGACGCCAGCTCGTACGAACCCGGTGACTGATGAGCGCGCGAGCACCCCTCAGCCAACAGCGGCTCCGGCGCCGACATACACACCATCGAGCACCTCGATCGATGCGCCGGTCACCGCAGCGATAGAGCCTGTCGAGTCGACGCCGGTCGAGCGAGTGCCCGCCACGCCTGAGCCGGCGCGAAAGGTGTACGACGAGCTCGTCATACCGGCCGACTCCGTGATTGGCCTGCAGGTCGAGAACGCAGTGAGCAGCGACAGTGCGAAGATCGAAGATCCGGTTCGCGCGCGGATCACACGAGATGTCCGGGTCCAGGATCGCGTGGCCGATTCCCGCCGGTGCGCATGCCGAAGGATCGATCACGCTGGTCGAGCGGGGTGGTCGCCTGAAGGATCAGGCGCGTCTGGGCATCCGCTTCCACACGATTGTGCTGGCCGACGGCACGCGGCTGCCGATCAACACCGACACGATCTATCGCGAGGGCGAATCGCCGGCCCGCGAGAGCGCGGCCAAGATTGGTGGCGGCGCGGTTGGCGGCGCGGTGCTCGGCGCGATCTTCGGCGGAAAGAAAGGCGCGGTCATCGGCAGCACGGTAGGCGCGGCGGGCGGCGGCGTGGCAGTCGCGGCAAGCGAACCGAACCCTGCAACGCTTCCAGCAGGATCCACAGTAACGGTCCGGATGGGTTCACCTGCCACGGTAACGGTGGAGAGATAGGCTCCTGGGCTGGTGGCTGGTTAGGCCACGGCTCTACCGAGCCACCGGTTAGCCCGGGCCGCAGCCTCCATCTCTCAACCCACTTGCCGCTTCCACTTCCTCCAACGCGACCATTCCATTCAGAGGAAACTCCCTCGGGCCGGCTTCCGCGTCTCCGGTGAGCAAACACCCGAGCAGCCGCGGAAGATGCGGAAAATGTCCGGCGAGCATGATGTCCCGGCCTTCGCCGGTGATCGCATCGATAATCCAGCCGGTCGGGTCCGTGGGCTGAAGACCGCGTGTTGCAGAGAAGGCCGCGAGTGGATTGCACAGGCGCCAGATAAGCTTCCGCCGTTTGACGTGCGCGCAGTTTGCCGCTGTGCCAGATCACTTCGGGCTTCACCCCGCGCGCAGGCAGCCTGCTGAGCGAGCGTGTCGACCTCGAGGCGGCCGCGATCCGAGAGCGGCCGCATCGGATTCACGTCAGGGCCGACCGCATCTCCGTGGTGGACGAGATACAGCAAGGCTGTCAGTCGTCGAGCCTGAAGGGAGCGATCTCGGCCAGCGTCGGCTGCGTTTCCTCGAGCCGGCCGATCTTCACACTCTGAAGCGTCGCATCGAACCGCTCGACGTCACGAAGCGCCCGCTCGAACTGGCTCTTCGCGTTGTCGAGATGCTTCCCAACCATGTTGAAGTGGTCCTGGAACTTGTCGAATCGCGTGCCGAGCTGGGCGAGAATTTCCTGCACACGCCGGGCTTCTTCGTGAATCTTCATACCGCGAAACCCGACCGCCAGCGCCTGAATATATGCGTACATCGTGTTGGGCGACACCGGCACGACGTGAAGCTCACGGCCATAGGTCAGCAGATCGGGCCTGCCAATGACCTCGTAATAGACGTTCTCGGCGGGCACGAACATGAACGCGACGTCGAGGGTCTGCGGCGGTGACACATATCTGTCGCCGATCTCCTTGATGCGCCCTTTGACATCCGAATAGAACGACTTCATCGCCGCGTCGCGGGCTGCCGGGTCGGTTGCCTGAAGCGCGCGCCGGAAATTATCGAGGGGAAACTTGCAGTCGATGCAGAGCGCTCCGTATGGCGTGCGGATCAGCGCATCGACGCGGCCGTCTGCCTATCGACGCCTGACACTCGTAGTGTTCGGCGGGCAGCAGATCTCTCAGCATCTGCTCGAGCGTGAACTCGCCGAAATCGCCGCGCAGCTTCGGCGACTGAAGCATTCGCTGAAATTCATCGAGGCTGCGGCTCTGCTCGAGAATTCGGTTGTTTGTCGCGTTCAGATCGCCAAGCGTCTGAGCGACCTGGAGCGATTGCTGCTGGATGGCTGCGCGCGTTTCCTCCCGGACGGCGCGCGTCTCGTCCCGACCATCCCGATCGTTCCGCTGATGCGACTGCGTGGCCTGCTGCAACGCCTGCGCGAAGGTCCGATTCATTTCGGCGGTGATGACATCGAGCCGCTGGTCCAGCGAGCGGACGGCCGCGAAGGCGTCTTCGGTCTGCCGGCCGGATTTCAGTGCGCGAATCGCCAGCACTCCCGCCACAACGCCTATGAGGAGCGCGGCAAAGGCGATGGACGACGACCGACAGGGACATGTGGGATGAGTACGGCGGGTCTGCAAGAGATCACGCAGGCCCGCATGGGGATCAGGATCAAAACAATCTTCCCGTACGCGCCCGGCTTGAGCACCTCCTCGTGCGCGCGCGGTGCATCGGCCAGCGGCATTTCCTTGCCCACTTGCGGCTTGTAGCCGGCACGCTCCATTCCAGCGACGATGGCGGCGTGCGCGATCGCGAGCTCGCTGACGGCGTCGCATTCCAGTTGGTAAAGCCGACAACAGTCGCATCTTTCCCCATGATCGCGCGCGGGTTGAGCTCGAGCGAGCCGCGGTTCCCGACGATCGCGATGCGGCCACGCTTGGCAATCATCTCGAGATCGCGAACCAGGTTCACGTTGGCCAGCATTTCGATGACGAGATCGACGCCGCGGCCGCCTGTGCTGCGCCAGGATCTCCTTGTCGTACTCCGGCGCGCGTGTGATCGAACACCTCGTGCGCGCCCTGTTCGCGCGCAAGCTGGCGTCCACGCTCTGTTCCCGCGGTCCCGAACACGCGCAGGCCGGACGCGCGCGCAATCTGTGTCGCCCCACACCCACCGCGCCGCTCGCTCCGTGGATCAACACCGTTTCGCCGGGAACAGCGCGTCCCTTTTCGAACAGCGCTCGCCACGCCGTGACATACGGAACACCTACGCCAGCTCCCTCAGTGAAGGTGATGCGCGACGGCAGATGGTGGACCTGTGCGACGGTGCACAACGCGCGCGTGGCGCGTAAGCGCCAGCTGCACGGCCGTCGACGGTCCCGCTGAAATACACACGGTCGCCGGGACGGAAATCGCGCACGTCGCTGCCGACCGATTCGACGATGCCCGCGGCATCTGCTCCCGGGGTGTACGGCAGCGGACGGCAGCGCCGCGTAGTTACCGCTTCGAATGTAAGTGTCGACAGGGTTCACGCCAGCCGCCTTCACGTTCACCAGGACTTGCTCCCGGGCCGGCTGGACGATCGGGCACCTCTTCCAGCTTCATGACGGACGGATCACCGAATTGATGGACTCTGATCGCTTTCATGCGCGACAGTTTGCCACTGTTTGACACGATTTGCGACGCTGCAGTAGGCTAGTTCACTCATGACGTTCACCGCGGGCCGGCATCACCATCATCATCACCATCACCGTCCTGCGACGGGTCAGCGGAGCTGCGGATAGATCGACACGATCACACAAGCAAAGCACCGACTGCCCCGCCCGTCCGGCGGGGTTTTTTGTTTCAGGACAGTTTTTCACTGGACGCACCAAGCAGGTGATTGACGCAGTCAATGCCGAGCGACCGAAGATCGCGAGGCACGGGTCGCGGGGGTGGGGCCCCGCGACAATCAAAAGATGAATTACACAAATAAAGATGAATTACACAAAGCTTGACGGGCTCGTGCCCGCAGTCGATACAGGACGCCGAAAGCGGCGAAGTGCTGATGGTGGGCTTCATGAACGAGGCGGCGCTCGAGAGGACGAAGGAATCCGGCTTCGCCACCTTCTACAGCCGTTCGCAGGAACACGCTCTGGACCAAGGGAGAAACGTCAGGCAACAAGCTCGCGGTCCAGGAGATTCTCGTGGATTGCGACGAGGACACGGTCCTCGTCAAGGTCAAACGCCTCGGCGATGGGAACGTCTGTCATACCGGTACCCGGACATGCTTCAACAAACCACTCTCAAACTAGGACTGCCGAAAGGGTCGCTGCAGGATTCGACCGTGCAGCTGTTCGCCCGCGCGGGATTCACGATCTACGTGAGCTCCCGGTCGTACTTTCCATCGATCGACGATCCGGAAATCGAGTGCATGCTGATTCGCGCGCAGGAAATGGCGCGCTACGTGGCGGATGGCGTCCTCGATTGCGGCCTGACCGGTCAGGATTGGATCGCCGAGCATCAAAGCAGCGTCACGACGCCTGCCTCGCTCGTTCCAGTCGCAGATCTGGTGTACTCCAAGCAGAGCTTCGGCAAGGTTCGGTGGGTGCTCGCGGCGCCGGAGGATTCGCGGTTCAGAACGCCTCAGGATCTGGAGGGCGCGACGGTTGCCACCGAGCTCGTCCGGACGACCAAGGCGTATTTCGATCGGCTCCGCGTCAACGTCAATGTCGAGTTTTCATGGGGAGCGACGGAAGTAAAGCCGCCCGTTCTGGCCGATGCGATCGTCGAAGCCACCGAGACCGGCTCGACGCTGCGTGCCAATCGGCTTCGCATTCTCGATACGGTCATGGAGAGCAACACCCAGTTCATCGCCAACGGCACCGCGATGGCTGACCCGTGGAAGCGCACGAAGATCGAGAACATCTCGCTGCTGCTCAGGGCCGCGATCGAGGCGCACGGGCGCGTCGGCGTCATGCTGAACGTGCGTCGTGAGGACCTGCAGGCGGTACTCGCGCTGCTGCCCGCGCTGCAGCGTCCCACGATTTCGCCCCTCAGCGAAGACGGATGGGTGGCGGTCAACACCATTATCGAGGAGAAGACCGTGCGGGATCTGATCCCGAAGCTGAAGGCCGCGCGGGCACAAGGCATCGTCGAGTATCCCCTGAACAAGATAGTCGTCTGATGAAGATGCTTTCTTCGAAGAACACGGCGGCAGTCCAACGGCTCCTGGTGCCCACACGCAGAGACGATCGCCGGATATCGGCGTCCGTCGCGGCAATCGTCTCGGCGGTCAGAGAGCGGGGCGACGCCGCGCTGCTTCAGTACACTCGCCGATTCGACCGGCTCGATGGCGATCTGGAAGTGAGTCGTCGCTGAAATCGACGAGCAGGCGGCGCGCGTGCCGCCCGAAGTGCGTGCGGCGCTCGCTGCCGCGGCACAGGAATATCGAGAAGGTCGCCCGCCGCCAGCGGCCGCGTGAATGGAGGATGGCCCCACTGCCCGGCGTGACCGTCGAACAGCGCGTCACGCCGCTCGATCGCGTCGGCTGCTATGTTCCCGGCGGACGATATCCCCTGCCCTCATCATTGTTGATGACGGCCATCCCGGCGCGCGCCGCCGGTGTGCGCGAGGTGATCGTCGCGTGCCCGAGCCCGGCGCCGATCGTGATGGCGGCGGCGCGCGCCGCCGGCGTCAGCCGGCTGTTTCGCATGGGAGGCGCGCAGGCGATCGCTGCCCTGGCGTACGGCACCGCAACCGTTCCGCGCGTGGACAAGATCGTCGGCCCGGAAACCAGTACGTCGCCGCGGCCAAAGCGCTCGTCGCCAGGGATTGCGCAATCGACTTCTATGCAGGTCCGACTGAAATCGTCATCGCGTCCGACAAAGGCAATCCCGAGTGGATAGCGGCGGACCTCATCGCACAAGCCGAGCACGATCCCGAGCGCGCGCGCAATTCTCATCACGACCAGTCGCCGTTGGCTTTGAAAGTCGCCCGAGCCGTCGCCGCCCAGATGCCGTCGACAGGGCCGGCGCGCGAATCGCTGGCGCGGCATGGCGGCATCATCATCGCCGCCGGACGCCAGGAAGCGATCGACCTGGCCAATCGTGCCGCCGCCGAGCATCTGGTGTGCGACGACGACCGGTTTGCCGATGCAGTTCGAGCAGCGGGATCGATTTTCGTCGGGCCGGTATACAGCCCAGGTCGCCGGCGATTACGCGATCGGATCGAACCACGTCCTGCCGACCAACGGCGCAGCCCGATTTCGCGGCGGGCTCCACACCGCGGACTTCGTGCGTCTCTCGACCGTTCAGCGAATGACTCGAAAGGGATTGGAGAGCCTGGCGCCGACGGTCAAGACGCTCGCCCGCCAGGAAGGCCTGGAGGCGCACGCGCGATCGATCGAGGTGCGACTGAGATGACCTATCGCCGCCCGGCCGATCGCGCGGGAGCCCTTCGGCTCCATCTCAACGAGAACACCGGCGGCTGTTCCGCGGCGGTGCTCGAGGCTATCCGCGCAGATTTCCGCCGAAGACGTCGCATTCTATCCGGACTACACGGCGCTCTCGCAGGACTGCGCGGAGTATCTCGGCGTCCGGCGAAGCGCAGCTCGTGCTGACCAACGGCCTCGACGAGGGTCTGCTGGCGCTGACCGTCAGCGCACTGGGCGTGCCGACAGGTCACCGACGGAGCTGCCCGAAGCCATTGTGCCCACTCCCGCGTTCGAGATGTACTCTGTGTTCGTCAATGCTGCGAGCGGGCGCGTTGTCACGATTCCACCGAAACCCGATTTCGAATTCCAGACCAAAGAGATATGCGACGCCGTCACGCGACCGGACGCGGCTCCTGTTCCTCACGAGTCCCAACAATCCCACGGGCCGGCTGATTCCGCGCGACGCCATCCGCGAGATCGCGCGTGTCCTGCCAGACGAAGTGACGATCGTCCTCGACGAGGCGTATTACGACTTCTGCGGTGAGACATTCCTTCCGGAGCTTGACGCTCATCCGAACGTCATCATCGGCAGGACCTTCGCCAAAGCTCACGGTCTGGCGGGTCTGCGCGCCGGGTGTCTGATCGGCGATCCCGGCCGCCTCGAAGCAGTCCGGCAGGCGGTCCCTCCCTACAGTCTGAGCGTGTTTGCCGCGGCCGGCTGGCGGGCGGCGTTGCGCGACCGCGAGTATCTCGAGTGGTATCGCGGCCAGGTTGCCGAATCGCGGGAGCTGCTCTATGCGGCGTGCGAACGCCTGTCGCTGCCCTACTGGAAGAGCGCGGGCAATTTCGTGCTCATCAAAGTGGAGCGTGCCGGACATCCTGAAGAGATCGTGCAGGCGTTCGCCGATCGCGGCATCCTCGTGCGCGATCGTTCGCGCGATCCAGGCTGCCGGGGGTGTATCCGGATAACGGCGGGACTCGTTCGACACACCGAAATCGCGATCGAAGCATTGGAGGGATTGTGCGCCGTGCCGTAATCGACCGGCGGACGCGCGAAACACGGATTCGCGTCCGCATCGGCATCGAGGGCAAGGGTCGGTATGACGTCCGCACGGGCATCCGATTTCTCGATCACATGCTCGAGCTGGTGGCACGCCATGGCGGGTTCGACCTCGACATCCGCGCCGACGGCGATCTCGATGTCGATCAGCACCACACGGTGGAGGATCTCGGTATCGCATTGGGTGAGGCGATCTCCAAGGCGCTCGGCACACGCCGTGGCATCAACCGGGCCGGCTACTTCGTCATGCCCATGGACGAGACGCTCGGCTGTAGCCGCCATCGATCTCGGTGGCCGGCCTCATGCCGTCGTCGATCTCGCGCTCAAAGTCGAGCGCGTTGGCGATCTTCAAAGCGAGCTTGTCACGGATTTTTTCGAGGGGTTCGCGCTCGGCGCCCGCGGCAACGTCCACGTCAAGGTGATGTACGGACGTTCCAGCCATCATCATGTGGAGGCGGTGTTCAAGGCCTTCGGACGGGCGCTTCGGGTCGCATGCTCGCGCGACAAACAGCTCGCCCGGACGCTGCCCAGCACCAAGGGGCTCTTATGATTGCGCTGATCGACTATGGCGCCGGCAACCTGACGTCGGTGCGCAAGGCCCTCGCGGCGGTGGGCGCCGACGTCTGCATTCCTCGAATACCTTCCGACATCGAGAGAGCCGAGGGCGTGATCGTGCCGGGCGTCGGCAACTTCCGGCAGACCTCTGCGCTGGATCGCGACTGGCGTTCCGCCATCACCGACGCCGTAGAGACAAGGACGGCCGCTTCTCGGCATCTGCCTTGGCCTTCAATGGCTGTTTGAAGGCAGCACTGAAGCGCCCGATTGTCCAGGTCTCTCGCTGATGACCGGCCTGTGCGATCGGCTCGAGGCCACGTGGCCGCTCAAGGTTCCACACGTCGGGTGGAACGCGGTCGGAGTTTCCGCGCCGCTCGCGCCTGTTCGGAGACATTCCGGAAGGATCGCAGTTTTACTTCACTCATTCGTACGTCGCACCAGTGACCAGCGACGCCATCGGCGTGACCGACCACGGCGCTTCTTTCGCCAGCGCCGTCGAACGTGGTCAGGTCTTCGGCGTGCAGTTTCACCCCGAGAAGTCCGGCGATGTCGGCCTTCGCGTGCTCAGGAATTTTCTCGATGCTCTCTAAGCGCATCATCGCCTGCCTCGACGTGCGCAACGGTCAGGTCGTCAAAGGCATCAATTTCGAAGGACTCCGCAATGCCGGCGATCCGGCAGAGCTGGCGGAGCGCTACAACCAGGAGGGGATCGACGAGATCGTCATTCTGGACGTGACTGCCACGCTCGAAGGTCGGCGGGCGCTGGCCGGGACGGTATCGGCGGTTGCGAAGCGCATTTTCATTCCTCTCACGGTCGGCGGCGGTATTCGCTCTGAGGAAGATGCGGCGGCGGCTATCGATGCGGGGGCCGAAAAGGTCAGCTTGAACACGGCGGCGCTTCACAATCCCGACCTCATTACCCGGCTCGCGCGCCGCTATGGCAGCCAGGCCGCCATCGTCGCGATTGACGCCAAATGGGTCGACGGCCGGGCGATCGTGTATGTCCGAAGTGGGCAATCAGGCACGGCGCGTGAAGCGGTCGAATGGGCACGCGAAGCCGCAGAGCGGGGCGCGGGTGAAATCCTCCTGACATCGATCGACCGCGATGGCACCAAGAAGGGATTCGATTGCGAACTGACGGCGGCGGTGTCGAAAGCCGTCGGCATCCCGGTGATTGCTTCCGGCGGCGCGGGATCGCTCGAAGACTTCTTTGAGGTGTTCAACGGGGGCTGCGCCGATGCAGCGCTGGCGGCATCGATTTTTCACTTTTCCGAGCACGCCGTGCGCGACCTCAAGGAAATGCTTCTGCGCCGCGGAATCCCGGTGCGCCTCTAGGTATGCTCATCCCCGCGATCGATCTCAAGGGCGGCAAGATCGTGCAGTTGATCCAGGGCGACAAGCTGGCCCTCGAGACGAGCGACCTCGACTACTGGATCGATCGCTTTCGCGCGTTCCCAAGGATCAACGTCATCGATCTCGACGCTGCCATGAGCTCAGGGTCGAACCGGAGCATGGTTCGGCAGATCTGCCAGCGACTCCCCTGCCAGGTGGGCGGCGGCGTGCGCTCACCGCAACAGGCGCTGGAGCTGTGCGAGACAGGCGCGAAGAAAGTCATCGTCGGCTCCGCGCTCTTCAAGGACGGCATTGGCCGATGTCGAGAGCGCGAGGCATTTTGCCGAGAGGGTCGGCGCCGGATCGGCTCATCGGCGCCGTTGACAGCAAAGCCGGCCGCGTCGTGACTCACGGTTGGAAGAGCTCGACCGGCACGACCGCCGTCGAAGCGGTTCGGGCGCTCGAACCGTACTGCGGCGAATTCCTCTATACGCACGTTGACAAGGAAGGGCTGATGAACGGAACCGACATCGCCGCAATCCGTCTCGTGCGCGACGCGACACGGCGGCCGATCATCGCCGCCGGGGGTGTCACGACCCAGGCGGAGGTCGACCAACTGGATCCCTCGGGATAGACGCGGTCGTCGGTATGGCCATCTATACTGGTGCGCTGGAACTGAACCCGGGGTCCGGCTGAAGCCAGACCTCTCACACACCTATGGCACAAGACCACGCTCGCAGAGGCCCCGAGCCGCCGGACATCGCCGAACGCGGCGGCATGAAGAACGGGCAGCCACAACGCTGTGATGAGCGGCTTTTCATGCAGCTCCTCGCCTATGGCGGCTGCCGTGATTCGCGTCCCGTATCCGAGGCGCTCGCTGAAGCCGGTGTCGAAGGAGCGCTCTACGAGGATGCGAACGACGCGCAGGGCATCGCCATCCTCTCGGTGACCAGGGATCCGAACTTCTTCCTGGATACGCTCCGCCCGCTCCTCAACAGCGGGCCGTTCCAGGCATTGGTCGCCAAGCCCGAGTTCACCATGCTGGGCCGGACCTACGCGCTCGGGTACGAACCGGATCTGCCAGAGGCGATTCTGCAGCGTCCGCGCCGGACCGTTCTGAATACTGACTGGCGGTGGGCCGTGTGGTACCCCTTGCGTCGCAGCGGCCGCTTTGCGCAGCTTCCTCCGGAGGAACAGCGCGTCATACTCGCCGAGCACGGCGCCATCGGCATGTCCTACGGCGCGGGAGATTACGCCCACGACATCCGCCTGGCATGCTACGGCCTGGACAAGAACGACAACGACTTCGTGATCGGGCTGCTCGGCAAAGACCTCCATCCGCTCTCCCACATCGTCCAGGCGATGAGAAAGACCCAGCAGACGTCGCTCTACCTCGACCGCCTGGGGCCGTTCTTCGTGGGCCGCGCGGTCTGGCAGAGCGCGGTCTAGGTCCAGGTCCGAGCGCCCGCCGGACCGGGCGCTTCGTTACGTTATAATACGTAACGGTTACGTAAATTGACGTAATGGAAAATCCGTTTGTATACGGCGAGGTCGTGCCTTCGTCATCGTTTGTCGATCGCGTCGACGAGCTCGACCGGCTGGTACGCGATCTGGCGTCCGGCCAGAAGGTCTTCCTGATCTCGCCGCGCAGATACGGCAAGTCGTCGCTGATCCGTCAGGCGCTTCGAGCGGCAGGCCGGAGCGGTGCGCTGACAGCGGAGATCACGGTCAGCAGCTACAGCTCGTACCTTGCCTTCCTCGAAGGCTACACGCGATCCCTTCTCGCCATGCAGAGCGGCTGGGACAAGGCGCGTCACTGGCTGGAGGACGCGATCGGCGCCGCAAAGCCCGAACTGCGTCTCGAAGCGGATTCCACGGGCATCATGGGCTTTGCGGTGAAATTTCCTGCGGTGAGAACCGACCGCGATCTCTCGCGCCTTGCGGCAGACGTGTTCGCGCTCCCGGGCCGGCTGAGCGAGCTGCGGAAGACGCGCGTCGTCGTCGCGCTCGACGAATTCCAGGCCATCAACGGATTCAATGGTGGAAGCGTCGAGCATGCCGTGCGCGCGGCCGTTCAACATCAACGCAGCGTCGGGTATGTCTTCGCCGGCTCTGAACCCAGCCTCATGGAGCGGATGCTCGGCCCCAGGCGCCCGTTCTACAAGGCCGGACCTGTCATGCGCCTCGAGAAAATCCGGGCCGACGTCTTTTCCGCTTTCATCGAGTCGAGATTCTCCAAGACCGGAATCAAGCCGGAATCCGGGCTCGGGGTCTGCGATCGTGGATCTCGCCGGCAACATGCCATATGACGTGCAGCGTCTCGCTCATGAGAGCTGGGACGACGCGCGTGCAGCGGGGAAGAGACGAATCGGCGTCGACGATCTTCATCGGACCCTCCACCGGTTGCTCGCCGAACAGGACACGATGTTCGAGGCGCTCTGGCAGCGCTTGACGCTCGTTCAGCGTGCGACGCTGAGGGCTGTTGTGCTTGTCAGAAGGACGCGAGCTGCTTTCTGCGGACCTTCGCGACAGATACCGCCTCGGCGGCGCTTCCTCGGTACAGACCGCGCTGCAGGCACTCGCCCGCCAGGATCTCGTGGCGCGGGAAGGCGATCGCCATGTGGTGGTCGATTCGCTGATGCGGGAGTGGATCGCTCGAAAGACGTTCTAGCGCATCGTCAGGGCTGTTCGAGCTGCTTGCGAATTCTGCCGCATCCACTGATCCTGCGAGACCGGATTCGTACCGTGACTCAGTCTCGCGATCGTAGCGGCTCTGCTCCTCCTGCAGCTCTCGATCGATTTCCGCGATCGTCACTCTGAGGTCTTCTTTCTTATCCGGATCGTCGCATGCGTCCTTTCAGATCGGTGAACCGTCTTTCTGATTCGTCGAACGGCGAGCTCGGTGAGATCGAAGTGAAGTTGCTCGTGCTCCAGCAGCTGCATGTCGCGCTGAACCATGCTGCGTCGGGCCTCCGCGTGCGCCCGGCTGACTCCGCTCGTTCTGCTGCCCGCGCCTTCCCAGATGTTTCCCTGCGCCGTCCGCCACCAGGAACGCGCGGATCGAAGGTAGCGCGCGCGGTGGCAAACAGCTCACCAGCCTCGCACTCCCATGACGCGTCGATGTTCAGGAAGCTCATGGAGGTGTTGGAGGCGCATTGGCAGGCACACGGCCCTTGAAATCGTCCTTCGAGAGTCGTCTCTCGCTCGACCATTCGATGACGCTCTGCGCCGTCACCGCGGACGCGGCGCAGAGGACGGCGGCCAGGCACCACGAGGCGATTCTCATTGGGATAGGATATCATGCACATGCGGTTGATACGCGACATCTTTGCCGCGGCCCGCGGCGTGCGGCCGGTCGTCTCTTTCGAGTTTTTCCCACAAAGACGCCGGAGGGCGAGCGCACGCTGCTCGAAAAGACCATTCCGGCGCTTGGGCAGCTGAAGCCCGATTTCTGTTCGGTCACCTATGGCGCCGGCGGCAGCACCCGCGAAAAGACGCTGGCGATCGTCGACCGCATCCAGCGCGAGCAGGGCCTCACCGCGATGGCGCACATGACCTGCGTCAATGCGACGCGCGACGACACTGCCAACGTGCTGGCTCAGGCGCAGTCGCTCGGCATCACCAATATCCTCGCGCTGCGGGGGGACCCGCCGGGAGGCGTTGGTGATTTCCAGAAAACCGAAGGCGGCTTCGAGTACTCCTACGAGCTCGTGCGATTCGTCAAAGATATGGGCGGCTTTTCGATCGGCGTCGCCGGCTTTCCCGAAGGGCACATCGCGTGCACCGAAGGCAAACTATGCCGACTGGCGGCACCTGAAGCACAAGATCGATCAGGGCGCCGACTTCGTCATCACGCAGCTGTTTTTCAACAATCGCGACTATTTCGAGTTCAGGGACTACCTGACGTCGCTCGGCGTGCGAGTGCCGCTCGTGCCCGGCGTTATTCCCATCACCAGCGCGGCGCAGATCAAACGGTTCGTTGCGCTTTGCGGCGCGGCCCTTCCTCGCACCGCTCCTGGCTGAGCTCGACAGGCGCGGCGACGATGACGAAGCGGTCACTCAATATCGGAATCGACTACGCCACGCGTCAATGCGAGGAACTGCTGCGCGAAGGTGTGCCGGGACTCCACTTCTATACGTCTGAACAAAGCGCGCTCGACGACGTCGATTGTCAAGAACCTCAGCCTGCTGGAGACGGCATGAACAAACAGAAGCTCTTCATCACCAGCTGCCTGTCGATCGGCACAGCCGCCATGGTCTTCGCGATTCGCGGCGACGTAGCTCCGTCACTGACCGCCGCGTTTCAGATCACCAACGAACAGATGGGAACGATTTTCAGCCCGGCTTTCTGGGCCTTTACGATCGCGATCTTCATCAGCGGCAATCTCGTCGATGTCGTCGGCATGCGGACGCTTCACATGCTGTCGGCGCTCGGGTTCATTCTGGGCGTTTCGCTCATCATCCTGGCGCCGCGACCGGACGCGCCGGTTGCGTCGCTGTTCGATCATCCCGGCACGATGCTTCTCTACGCCGGGTTTTTTCTCTTCGGCCTGTCGCATGGTCTGGTCGAAGGCGTCATCAATCCGCTGATGGCGACGATCTACGCCGACGAGAAGACCAAGAGAATCATCGCCGTGCACGCCTGGTGGCCGGGCGGACTCATCATCGGAGGACTCCTCGCGCTCGGACTGTCTGCCGCCCTTCAACGCCTCGTGGCAGGTGCGGCTCTCGTTGATCCTGATTCCGGCTGTGACATACCTGTTGCTCGCCTTCTCGCTCTCGTATCCGCCGACCGAGCGCGTCACGTCGAATGTGTCGACCGTCGAGATGTGGAAACAGGCAACACGACCGCTCTTCGTCGTGCTGTTCATCTCCATGTGGATGACGGCCGCCGCCGAAATGGGCCCGGACCAGTGGTTTCCGACCGTCATGGGCGAGCTGGTTCCGCAGCTCAATCCGTCGGCCGGCAGCGGTGTGCTGTTTCTCGTCTATACCGCGGGCCTGATGTTCGCCCTTCGCGCCTGGGCGAGCGGTTTGAGCCACCGGTCTCCCATTGGCACTCTCCTCATCAGCTCTCTGCTGTGCGGGATCGGACTTTACTGGCTCGGCGGGCTGGATAAGAACTCGAGCGCCGCGGTCGCCTTGACTGCGGCCACGCTCTTTGGAATCGGCAAGACGTTTCTCTGGCCGACGATGCTGGGCGTCACCGCGGAGCAGTTCCCTCGTGGCGGGGCGCTCCTGCTGTCATTGATGGGCGGCGCGGGAATGCTGTCGGTCGGCCTCGTTCTGCCCATGATGGGCGAGCAGATGGACCAGTACGGCCCGGGCGCCGCGCTTCAGATGGTCGCAATGCTTGGCGTCATACTCGCCATCATCTTCGCCGGCGTGTGGCTGTATTTCAGAGCCAGAGGCGGCTATCGTGCTGTCCCAATCGCGACCATCAACACTGCGCGTACCGGGGCCGGCCTGCCTACTGCGAGTACGTCTCCATGACGATGAACTTGTCTTCGCTCCCACCTGCTTGCTCTTTGAATTCGGTGCCGACCTTCCGGAACCCCATCCTTTCATATACACGAATTCCATCGGCATGCCATGTTCTCACCTTGAGCCAGATACGCCGAAAGTGCAGCTGGTCAAAACCACATGCCTTCGTCTGCCGCGTAATCTCCGTTCCGATGCCTGCCCCAAGTTTCGACGGATGGACAGCGACGTAGAACTCGGCTTCCTGAGCGGCTCTTTCCGTCAGAATCGAGAAGCCGACCAGCTCGGAGGCTACCCGCGCGCTGAATCGGTGGTTCTGAGGTGATTCAGGGAACATGGCGAGCCAGCCTGTTTTCGCCCGCAACGCGTAATCGAGCGCCATGAACTGCGGCGGGTACGGTGGCCAAGCGTGGATCTCCTGCTGCTCTTGCACACTCAGCGGCGCGAGGACGACCGCGGGTGTCTTGGCTCTCGGTCTTTCATCAGATAACGCGTTCAACACGTGTTTCTTGTAAAGACCAAGATATGCCGCGACCATTGCGGTCATCGCAACGCTGAATCCGTGCACAAAGCCGCTGCCTGGAGCAATGACCGCTGCCATTGCCATGACGATGAGCGGCCCGATGAGGAGGGGCTGCCACCACCACTGAGTGCCTCTGGGAACGCTTCTGTACACGCCGGCATAAACATTCCAGCCGCAAATAACGCCCCAATAAAGCACGACCAGCCACCAGAACACTGCAGTTGTATCGAGTTGCTCGTATCGGCTGGCGGCTTCGACCTGGAAGAAGCCTTTCTCGGTTGGATTGAGGGCGAAAATCGCCGTGCTCAAGATGATGAAGCTCGCCAAATCGAGGAACTTCATCGACACCTTGTAAGGTTTTTTCCGCTCCTCGACAATGTGCGAGGTGAAAATCACATCGCTGACAATGAGCAGAATCAGCGTGGTCGCCTCCCATAGATGCAGCCAGTCCGGGTGGTTCAGACTTCGGAGCACCTCCCCCACCGCCGCGAGAAGGAGGATCCCGAAGATGATGTTGTAGAAGGTCATCGCGATCTTCGAGATCAGGCGCGTTGCACGGGATTACCTCAATTCCCGCGGCCGCCGCGAGCGGGCGGCACCACCACGTCGTACTTGCGATTGACGTCGCGCACCACGCCGACCACGAGCAGCTCGAGCGGCGCCGGCCCGGTATTCTCGAACGACTTCGTCTGGTTCAACTGGATCGGCACGGCATCCCCAGGCTTGACCTGGGCGCTTTCGCCGTTGACCGTCACGGTTCCTTCCCCAGCCATCACGTAGTAGAACTCGCCGATTTCCTGGTGCGCCTGCGGGCTCGTCGCGCTCCCGGGCGCGAGCACGAGGTGATCCGACGTACGCCCACGGACCAACGAACACCGATGGCGGAAGCGCCCGCCGATACTGTACCGTCCCTTTCGCCGCAAGCGGAGCGGCGGCCGGCCGCAGCAACGCCCGGTCCAACCGCATCGTCATGAACGTCGGGATCGGATCCAGCGCCACGCCGACGCGGCCATCGCTCAGATCGAATGCGTCATAGACGCCCTTCCTCGCCGACACGTTGATGTTCATCCACTCGACGGGCTGGTCCGTGTGGTTGTAGATCGCATGCGAATGACCCATCCGGACCGGCGCACCGGCTGGCCCCTTCAGCACAGATGTGCGTCCGTCGATCGTGAACTGCGCTTCCCCGTTGAAGATGACGAACATCTCTTCGCATTGATTGTGGAAATGCGCGCCGATGCCGCTCTTCGGCTGGATGATTCCCCGATGCAGGAAATACAAGTTCGTATCGAGCGCGGTCGCGTTGAAGAGTCCCATGTAATTCAATTGCCCCGGACCACCGTGCACGCTGGGAGACGCGCGATATTTGGCCGGCTCGGTGTGGGCGATGCGCTGCGCCAACGGCAGCTTCTCAGGGTCGGGTTGAGCTCCCTGCTGGGCCAGCAAAACACCTGCGGCCATCGCCACGATCGACGCGACACCGAATGTGATTCTTTTCATCAGTCACCTCTCAGATGACGTCGAACAACAACACCGTGTAGCCTGGCGAAGCCAGCATCTTCTCCATGGCACCCCAGACCTCCTGATGAATCTCGGAGGCCACCCATTTCTGACGAAGCTCCTCGTTTTCGTAGGTGATCGCAAAGCGATAATTCATCCCTGCGGGCGCGGTACCGACCGGTACGGCGCGAAGCTTCAGGAGACGAACGTCCAGATATCCCTGAAACCTGGTCGCCGCCGGTCGAAACCTGGTTTCGAAGTATCGCACCATCTCTTGCGCCTTGTCCGGCAGGACATCCAGATCGACATGGACTTGAATCATCGGTGAAATCTCTCCGAATCAGTACACGAGTTTCTGTCCCATTACCGAGGTCCTGAGCCGATAGAGCCCGGTTTCCGCCGTAATGTACAACGAGCGGCCATCATCGCCCCACGCGCAATTCGCCGGATCCTCCGGCGGCCTGATCGTGCCGAGATGTGTTCCATCGGGGGAAAAGACGTACACCGCGCTGGGCGCGGTCGCCCAGATATTCCCTTGTTCGTCGATTTTCATCCCATCCGGAACGCCGCTTTCCTTGGCAGCCGTGGCGTCGAAGAACACACGGCCGTTTGATGACGGTGCCGTCGCTGCAACGTCGTATCGCATCCAGATTCGGCGCTTTTCGTCCGAGTTGGACACATAGAGCGTCTTGCTCGTCCGGCGAAAAGGCAATCCCGTTGGGCCGGGTCAGGTCGTTGATGATGACGTCGAGCTTTCCGCGACTCAATTTGAAGACGCCGTTGAACGGCAATTCCTTCGATCGGATCGTCATCGCCAAGTGGAAGTCCGTATGGTGGATCGGTGAAGTACAGGGTCCCGTCGGATCGGTACACGAGATCGTTCGGCGCGTTCAGCTTCTTGCCCTCGAAGTTGTCGACGAGGGTCGGTCACGGTCATGTCGGGCGCGATTCGGACGATGCGGCGATTGCCATGCTGGCAAAGCAGCACGGATCCGTCAGGCCCCGCCGTCATCCCATTGGGGCCGATGAAGCCGCCGGCGGGAAGACTGTTTCCATCGTAGCCGCCAGGCCTGAGCAATTCGATGACTCTGCCGTCAGGAGACCACTGGCGGACGACGTTTCCAGGGACATCGCTGAACCACAGCACGCCCGGCGGACGCCAAAGCGGGCCTTCGGTGAATGTGAATCCGCCGGCGACCTTCTCTATTCGCGCATCGCGGGCAACGAGACTGTCAAAGCCGGGATCGAGTCGAATGATGCTCATATCGGAGTGCGAAACTGTGTTTCAAATCGTCGCTGAATTGCAAGAGCCTGCGTCCATTGACCGTCGATGAATCGCCACATCCGCCCGTTCGGGTTCGCATCCGCCAGCGCCGGAGGCAAGCCGGTTTGCCGCACGTTGTCGATAGGAGTGCAGCGCGGCGAACCGGCGCAAGGCGGCGGGAATGCCGACAGCGGTGAATCCGGGATGGCCGGTGGCCGGAAACGGCCCGCCGTGGTTCATCCCCGGACTCACGGCGACACCGGTCGGCATCTTGTCGTTGAGCAGCCGGCCCACGCGCTCGCGCAATCTCGGCGCAATGTCGTTGTACAATGATTCGTCGCTTCCCTCGGTGTCCGAATAAATCGATCCCGTGAGATTTCCTTCGAGACGCTCGACCACTGCAATCGCCTCGCTCACGTTTCTCGCAACGACCAGCAGCGCCGCCGAGCCGAACGCTTCGGTCTGCAGCCGTTCCGGCTCTTTGAGAAACTGTTCCACGCCCACGCGCAGGAGGGTATTCGGATACGCGTCCGGCGCTCACTTGCCCGCGGCCGTCACGGTGGCGGCACCTGATTCCTGAAGAACCTGCACGCTCTCGGCGAGCGACTGCGCCACGTCGGCTGACAGCAAGGGTGGGGCGACGGAGCTTTCGAACTTCTGTCTGCGCGGCATCGATGAACTCTTCAGTGCTGTCGCCCTGCCATCAGGATGACAAGCCCTGGATTCGTGCAGAACTGCCCGCCGCCCAACAAGACAGCTTCCCGCAAACTCTTCAGCGACCTTTGCGCCGCGCTCGGCCAGCGCGCCGGGAAGGATCACGACCGGGTTCACGCTCGACATTTCGAGATAGATCGGCTTGCCCGCTCTGTCGGCCGCCGCCTTCAACGCGAGACCACCAGAGCGGCTTCCAGTGAATGCCGTCGCCCCGATACGCCGATCGGCGACCAGTCGCGAGCCGGACTCCGGCTTGATGCGATACAGCAACTGCACGGTCGCACGAGGCAGGCCGGCCTCGCATACCGCGGCGAACGCCTCTTCGGCGAGCATTCGGCTGGTTCCTGCGTGAAGGGGATGCCCTTTGGCGATCACCGGATTGCCGGCCGCAACGGCAGCGGCGAAATCTCCGCCCGCGGCGCCATTGAAGGCAAACGGAAAGTTATTGGGGCCAAAGACGGCGACAGGACCGATTGGCGCCAGTACCGATCGGATGTTGAGCTTTGTGTCGATCGTCGGCAGCGCCCACGACCCGTCGAGCGCCGCATCGGCAGCCTGACGAAGCTGGTTTATCGTCCGGGGAAGCTCCACATCGGCAAGCCGAGGTGACGCCGGCAGCGCGGTCTCGAGATGCGCCTGCTCGACCAGCTCGGCGCTCCTCGCCTCGAGGCGCTCGGCGAAGCGGTTGAGAAAGCGGGAAATGGCTTCGGGAGGGAGGTTCCGCAGCGTCGCAGCCGCCTCGCTGGCCGCTTCGAGTGCGCTCTCGCAGTCGGCCCACGAACTGACCGGATACTCGCTCGGGCAGCGGCTCTCCGGTCGCAGGATTCCTGGAGTGAAAGCTTCCAACGGACTGCAGCGGCTCGCCACTCGCCGCCAATGAGAACAGGTTGAATCATCTGAACCTACAATCTGAAATCTAAAATCTGAAATCTATAATTTGATCTCAAACCACCGTCACTGAATTGCGCAGGATCCCGATCGGCGGAATCTCGATCTCGATGACGTCGTGTTCCCGAAGAGAAAAAGTGTCGGGCGGAACGACGCCCGTGCCGGTCAGCAGGACGCACCCCGTCAGGAAACCGCTGCGACCGAAAGAGGTACTCTGCGAGGCTCCGAAAACTTCGTCTGATGTTGCCTATCGATGTTTCGCCAGAAAACGCCTGCTCGTGTCCGCGCCAGATCGAGATGCGGATCGTGGCCTCGCGCATCTCTTCCTCAGACCGCCCTACGAGAATCCAAGGTCCGAGTGCGCAGGAGCGATCGTAAATCTTGGCTTGCGGAAGGTAGAGGAGATTCTCGCCTTCGATGTCGCGCGAGCTCATGTCGTTGCCGATCGTGAAGCCGACAATCGCTCCGCGCGAGTTGAGCACCAGCGCGAGCTCTGGTTCAGGGACGTTCCAGCGGGCATCAGCACGAATCCCTACCGAATCATCGGGAGCGACGACCTTCTCCGCGGAAGCCTTGAAAAATATCTCGGGACGTTCCGCGTCGTATACGCGGTCGTACGCCGTCGCGCTGAAATCAGACTCTTCCATGCGAGCGGTTTTGCTTCGAAGGTATGTGACGCCGGCAGCCCACACTTCCTGGCGCTCGACGGGCGCGCGGAACCTCACGTCCGATATCGGCATACGCGGCAGTGATCGCGTCTGAGCGTCTTGCAGCACAGCTACGGGATCAGCAGCTTCGAGCAACGAGCTGAGGCTGCCAACGCCCGCCGGTGCGAGGTCGAGAACGCCGGTATCGTCGACGCAACCCGACGTGGAGATGCTCCCCGGAGGCAAACCGGCAGATTTTCATGGGTCACCCGAGCGATTGCACGGTCATCGGCTCTCCCAGACGGGTCGGCGACTCTCACGACATTCCTCAGCGGCCGGCCGAACCCGGTGAACCGAATGATGATGACGTCGCCGTCGCAGAGCTGGATCTGATCCGAGAAGCTCAGGGCGGGCGCTCCGTAAAAATGCACGTGCACATCACCGGGGATCCGGTGAGAGTCGAACTTGAAATGGTGATGCTCGATGTTTGCCAGGCTGTGGCACATCTCGCGCTCGCCCGTCGCTATTTCCCGCTCCCATAAGACCCGGCCGTCGCGTTCGATCCTGACGTGCCCCGCGACGAAATCAAAGGCGTGATCAAGAACCAGTTCCGGACCAATCGCACACGCACGCAGCTTCGATCCCGCGAGATTCAGATAATTCGTCCTCTCGAACTTATGATCCGAAAACTCGTTGCCGGCGGTCATGCCGATCCGGTAGGGAGCGCCGCCGGATCCAATGACGTAAATGCCGGCAACTTCCGCCTCTTCACCACCATCATCTGCATGGGCGGGCACCGTCAATTCTTCAGCGGTCGTGCGCAACACAGTACCGTTACCCTTGTAGAACCATTCAGGCGCCGTGCCGCAGCGTCCAGCGGGCGGTCGACCTCCCTCCAAACCCGATCGGAACATTCTCATGCTGTCGGTCAGGGCGTCATCGCTCTTGCCGTGCATCGCATTGCGGCTTTCTGCGCTGCCGAGATGGGTGAGGCCCGTTCCGGATACGAGACAGCGCGCGGGCTCGGGATGATCGATCGGAGCGATCAGCCGCCAGCTGGACGCGCCAGAGTACACGGCATCGTAGTCCAGCAATTCCCGGCTCCTGTATCGATCGACGAGCGACGTCAGCGACTGACGCTGCGAGATGGCAGCGCTTGCCAGATCGACGATCGAATCGACTTCGGAGAGAAGCCGAAGGCTGGGCTCCTCGACGCGAGCGACTCGGCGCATCGATCCCTGGCGCAGCTGCACGAGCCGCACCGTCGATCGCTCCGTCATTTCCACTTGATATTGCAACCGATGCTGGGTCGCTGTTCCGAAGAGATCGGCCCGGCCGTCGATCACCGCGTCCAACGCCGCGCGGAGATCGCGCCCTGTGACCGGGATTTCGTTGCCGGGACGGCTGTCGTCGAGCTGTCCTCGATACACGAGGCGGCCGCCAGCGTCATGGATGAAGAAGTCGGGAGTGCACTGCGCATCGAACGCCCGCGCCACGTCCTGCGATTCGTCGAACAGAAACGGGAACGTGAACCCGAGCTCTTTTGACATCTCGGCGAGCATTCTCAGGCCGATCGTCGGGAAATCCAGACTCATCGTTGGCGCTGATCGCGACGATGCCGACACCGCGGCCTGAATAGTCGCGGCCGAGTCTCGCCAGCTCGTCCTGCACGTGCTTCACGAACGGACAATGACGACAGATGAACATCGTCAGCAGCCCTTTCTGGCCAGCGACAGCGCTGCGCGAGACCTGCCTTCCCGTGACGACGTCGGGAAGGCTAAAGTCCGGCAGCGGACTGCCGAGCGGTTTCATGGAAGACGGCACGCGAGCCATGAGGACTCCTTCTCAAACCACGGTGGCTTCAGGGTAGTCTGATTGTTCTCAATCATACACAGTACGCATCGTGCGGCTTTAGGGTTCGTCATGTCCGGCTTCACCCGGACCGGGAGTTTCGAAGATGGCTAGAGCGAGGTTCTGTGTGCTCGCCGCAATGGCGATGACGGCGGGCGTGCTGGTTGCGCAGCAGCTGCCCCTCTCCGATACGGTGATGAATCCGCTGGCCAACAGCGCGACAGCGGTTGCTGAAGGGCAGCGCGTATATGACGGCACGTGCCAGACGTGCCACGGTGCCGCAGGTGTGGGCGATCGCGATCGTGGCGGGCCTGCGCTCAACGCTACCGGACTGAAACACGGCGATGCCGATGCAGACCTTTTCCGCACGATCCGCCAGGGCGTCCCGGGAACGCAGATGCCACCCTATAAAGGCTTGCGCGACGAGCAGATTTGGCAGCTCGTCACCTACATCAGAAGTCTTCAGACCGGAGCACCCTCGGCCTCTGCTGCAGCAGGCGCGCGGATGCCCGAAGGAGACGTCGCCGCAGGCGAAGCGCTGTTTTTTGGCCGGGCCGCCTGCTCGACCTGTCATGAGGTCAACGCGCGCGGTGGGACTCACCGGCCCGGATCTCTCCAACGCCGGGCGACTTACCGCGGCCGCGATCCGCCAGAAGATCGTGTCGCCGAACGATCCGCTTCCACCAGCTCCAGGTGCGCGCGGAGGGGGGTGGCCGCGGCGCTCCACCGCCGGTGACGATTGTCGCGCGCACGCAGGACGGCAGAGAGATTCGCGGCGTGCGGCGTAATGAAGACCAGTTCTCCGTGCAGATGGTCGATGCCACCGGTCAGCTGCATCTGGTCGACAAGCTGAAAGCAGTGTCTGTGACGGTCGAAAATCGCTCGCTCATGCCGAACGACTACGCGACGCGACTGTCCGCGACCGAGATCACCGAATGTCGTCGCGTATCTGCGGATGCAGCAGGGACGCGATCTCAGCAAGACGGTCGCCCAGCCCCTTGCCGGTGGCGTCGCCTACGAGCGGCTCCTCAAGGCGAAGGCGGAACCCCACAACTGGCTGATGTATTGGGGCGACTATCAGGGCACGCATTACTCTCCGCTGAATCAGATCACGCCGAGCAATGCAAAGCGGTTGAAGGCGGCCTGGTCGTTCCCGATTCTCGGCGGCAACTCCGTGCATGGAGGGTACGCCGCTGGTCGTCGACGGGGTAATGTACACGACTGGCAGCGGAAACCCCGCGACGGTGACAGCGATCGATGCACGCAGCGGGCGCCAGATCTGGCGCTGGACGCGCCAGCAGAAGATCGTGAACCCGTACGAAATCAACCCGTTCGCGAGGGGTGTCGCGATTCTTGGCAACAGGATCTTCGTCGGGACCCTCGATGGCGTGCTGATAGCTCTCGATGCGCGAACGGGTCAACCGTTGTGGGAGACGCCTGTGGTCGACACCATGGAGGGATCGAGCATTACGAGCCCTCCGCTCGTGCTGAAAGACATGGTCGTCACGGGTATGACCGGTGGCGAATATGCCACTCGAGGCTTTCTCGACGCCTACGACGCCGCGACCGGCAAGCGGCGGTGGCGCTTCCACACAATCCCGGCACCAGGGGAATTCGGCAATGACACATGGAAGGGCGAAAGCTGGAAAACCGGCGGTGGGCCAACGTGGCTGACTGGCAGTTACGATGCGGACCTCAATCTGATCTACTGGGCCGTTGGGAATCCAGCTCCGGAGTTCGATCGCGCCACGCGAGGCGAGATGGACAACCTGTTCACGAACTCGGTTGTCGCGCTCGAGGCGGACACGGGCAAGATGAAGTGGCATTATCAATTCACGCCAGACGACGGTCACGATTGGGACTCGGTGCAGGACATGATGCTGATCGATCGCGTCGTGGCGCGGGCAAAACAGGAAACTGCTGATGCACGCCGATCGGAATGGGCACTTCTACGTGCTCGACCGCACGAACGGCAAGTTCCTGTCAGGCACGCCGTTTGTGTATCAGAACTGGAATGGCGGGTTCGACGAGAACGGGCGGCCGCGTCATCTGCCCGGCACGAACTCGAGTCCGCAAGGCAGCATCCTCGTTTACCCGACCCTCGGAGGGGCGACCAATTTCCAGGCGCCCTCATATAGCCCGGTGACCGGATGGTTTTATCTGGCGTTCCAGGAGGGCGGGCAGGTCTACACCAGCGCACCACAGACAGTCACGCGCGGACAGCAGTATCTCGGGCGCGGCCGTGCCGCGGGCCCGGCGCCCGCGCGCGGGCCCAATCAACCTGCGCCGAACGCAGGGATCAGGGCGCTCGATCCCGAGACCGGCGATGCGATGTGGTCCTACAAGCTTTATCAGGGATCAATCACCAACGGCGTGCTGGCAACGGGAGGCAACGTCCTGTTCGTTTCAGAGCGAAACGGCAATATCCTCGCGCTCGACGCGAAAAGCGGGAAGCATCTGTGGCACTATCAGACGGGTGGAAACCACCAGGCGTCGCCCATCAGCTACGCGATCGATGGAAAGCAGTACGTCGCGCTTGCAGCCGGAAACGTCGTGTTCAGCTTTGCCTTGGAGGAATAGCGATGGCACGCACGCTGATCTTCAGCGCATTATTGGGTGTCGTGATGTCAATTCCCGCTCAGGCACAGCAATACGACGCACGCCGCACTGGCGACATCGTCCAGCTCGAAGACAGGAAGAATCAGACGGTCGTCTCGATTGTCACGTCGGTCGGCAACATGGCATACGAGATGAAAGTCAAGGGACACAACATCCTGCGTTTCCCGTTCGCCTCCATCGACGAGTTCAAAGCCAAGCCGACCGGGCTGCATGGAATTCCGTTCATGGGTCCGTGGGCCAACCGTCTTGACGAGCAGGCGTTCTACGCAAACGGCAAGCGTTATCCATTTGACATGCAGCTGGGCAATGTGACCGGCACGATTCCGATCCACGGATTCATGAGCCGCACCGATCAGTGGCAGGTGATTGAGGTCAAGCAGGACGGGACCGCGGCGTGGGTGACGAGCCGTTTGGAGACGCACAGACAGCCGTCATGGATGAAGCAGTGGCCGTTCGCACATACGATCGACATGACGTATCGTCTGCAGGACGGCAGCCTCGAGGTTCTGACGAAGATCATGAACCTCGCGGACGAACCCATGCCCGTGTCCATCGGGTATCACCCGTTCTATCAGCTGACAGACTCACCGCGTGACGAGTGGACGGTGACCGTGCCTGCACGAACGCGGTGGTTGCTGCAGTATCAGAAGGTTCCCACGGGACAAACCGAATCCACGGAGAAATTCTTTCCTGGCGGCCGTGGCGCGCTCAAGGATTACAACCTGGACGATGTCTTCAGCGATCTCACACGGGATGCGCAGGGGCGTGCGACCTACAGCTTGAAGGGCCGGAAACAGCAGATTGACATCACTCAGGGCCCCAACTACCGCTCTCTGGTGATCTACTCACCGAATCCGCTCAACACGGGGCTGGGCAGCCAGGTTGCGCCACCGAACCCGAACGCGCAAGCGGCTCCGGCGCCCCCGGCGCGCGGCACGCCTGCTCCCGCGAATCCTCTGGCCACACCGAACTTCATCTGCTTCGAGCCGATGGCAGGCATTACGAATGCGTTGAATCTTTCGCACAAGGGTGTCTATAAAGAACTTCAATACATCAAACCAGGCGGCACCTGGCAAGAAAGCTTCCTGGTGAAGCCGTCCGGCTTTTGAGGAGAGCGTCGATGCAGGGATTAGGAAGCAGGGATTGGGGATTGGGACCGATCACGCGTATCACGCCGGCTGCGCTGAGCTTGTTCGCTGTCATCTCAGCATGCGGCGGGGGGCAGCAGCAGACGACGGCCCCGCCACCAGCAGCACCGGCACCTGAACCGCCGAAGCCGCCCTATCACGTTTACGTCACGAACGAAATCGGCGGGGACTTGACCGTGATCGAGGGCGGAACGAATCAGGTCGTCGCGACGATTCCTCTGGGCAAGCGGCCTAGAGGCATCAAGGTGAGCGCCGACGGGACGAAGCTGTTCGTCGCGCTCAGCGGATCACCGATGGCGCCTCCAGGCACCGACGAAAGCAAGCTGCCGCCGCCCGATCGGAAGGCGGATGGCATCGGCATTGTCGACATCGCCGCCCGGAAAATCACGACGGTGTTGACGAGCGGCACCGACCCGGAGCAGATCGCATTGAGCGCAGATGGCTCCAGGGTCTTTGTGTCGAACGAAGATGCCGGTGAGGCCAGCATCATCGATGTCGCGAGCAACAAGATCATCGGCAGCGTCAAGGTAGGCGGCGAGCCCGAGGGCGTGACGACCAGTCCGAATGGTCGGTGGGTGTATGTCACGTCCGAAGAAGACAATCAGGTCGCGGTCATCGATACTGCCAGCAACAAGTTGATCAAGAGGTTCGAGGTCGGCGCGCGGCCGCGGTCGGCGGCGTTCCTTCCCGACAGCTCGCGCGCCTACGTGACCGCCGAGAACGGAGGGACAGTCCACGTCGTCGACACGAAGGATCATTCGGTGATCAAGACCCTGAAAGTGACCGGCGAAATGGCGAGACCGATGGGCGTGACAGTGTCGCCGGACGGAAGGCGGGCGTACGTCACGACCGGACGCGGCACGATGCTCCTTGCCATCGATACGGACAAGGATGAAATCGTCGCTTCGGTCAAAGTAGGCACGCGGCCCTGGGGCGTCGGGATCAGCCCGGATGGCAGACGTCTTTACACGGCGAATGGACCGTCCGGCGATGTCTCCGTCGTTGATGCCGAGACGATGACGGTCATCGCAACCGTCCAGGCGGGTAAGAGTCCGTGGGGGGTGGCGATTAAGTAGTTCAGAAAGGAAAAAGGAAAAGGGAAAAAGGAAAAAAGATTCCAGATTTCAGATTTCAGATTCTGCTTCAGTTCCCACAACTGTCGTCCATTCGCGGACGTACCATCGCTTGATCACGCCGTTGAGCACGTATGGATCGGTCTTCGCGAATTGCTCTGCAGCGGCAGGCGAGCTTCCTTTGAACAGGATTACGGCCCCATCGACGGGAGCTGCGTACGCGCCCCCGAGTACAAGCTCGCCGCGCGCAACTGCTTCGCGCGCGTGCTGCAAATGCGCCTCGCGAAACGGCGTTCGACGCGCCCCGTACTCGCGATCGGCTTCATAGAAGAGTAAGAAGTGCATGCGCTGCCCCCAATCATTGTAATTCTCAGGACATTTCCGTGACGCCGAACTGAGGCCATCGGTGGGTGACATAGCCTTCCGCCGCGAACAGGGCCAACGCGGCCCAGACCAGCCCGAAGCCAATCAATTGCACGCGTGTGAACGGCTCGTGGTAGATGAACACGGCGGTCAAGCCCTGCAGGGTCGGAGCGATGTACTGAAGCATTCCAGCGAAGGAGAGCGGAATACGTCGGACACCTGCGGCAAACAGCAGCAGCGGAAAAGTCGTCACTGGTCCGGCGCCAAACATGAGCAGATCACTCAGGCCGCCGGAATGCAACAGCGCACCGGAGCCATGAAGCTCGGCGGCAATCAAGTATGTTGCGGCCGGTACGAAAAGGATTGCGGTTTCCAGCGCGAGCCCCTGGACGGCGCTCAAGGGCGCGACTTTCTTCATCAACCCATAGGCCCCGAACGTCGCCGCGAGCGACAACGCAATCCAGGGCGCCGTTCCGACGGCGAACGTCAGGTGAAGCACGCCCGCGGTCGCCAGGCCGACTGAGGCCCATTGCAGACGACGAAGACGCTCCCGGAAGAACACGACACCAAGGACGACGCTGAGCAGCGGGTTGATGAAATAGCCAAGACTCGACTGGACGATCTGTCCGGCACCGACTGCCCACACAAAAATGAGCCAGTTCACGGCAATCGTCAACGCGGCGGCGCTGTAGATGCCGACGACGCGCAGGGAGCGCGCCGCAGTCAACAAAGCCCGCCACTCTCGTGCTCTCCCGATGAGAAGAAGCAGCACGAGACATGACCACACGATCCGATGGCAGGTGAGTTGAAGCGCGGAAATGCCGGAGAGAAACTTCCAGTAGATTGGAAAAAATCCCCATAGCGCGTAGGCCAGCGCGACGAACCACGCGCCTCTGGTTTGTTCGGGCGTCGACATCACGCCATTTTCTTCATCCGATTCTGGGCAGGAAGCGGCCGGTGCGTTTCATGTATGCGCGGTACGACTCCCCGAAGCGCGCCAGCAGCCGTTCCTCTTCCCTCCCGGTGCGCAGAACGATCAACGCCACTGTCAGCAGCCCGCCCAGGAGCAAAAACCAGTTGGCCGCCGCGAGCGCATTGCCAAGCACCGCGAGCGTCACCGCATCGTAGAACGGATGCCGCACGAAACGATATGGTCCCTTCATGACCAGCGTGTGCTCGCGTCGGGTCACCACCGTATCGGTCAGGTTCCTGCCGAGGTTCCGCAACGTCCACACCAGGAGCGTGCCTCCTGCGACCCCCAGGCCGATACCCACCCATCGCAGCCACGCCGGAATTCGCATCGACGACCAGGCCATCCAGGCGGGGTTGATCATGTAGGCGAGGAGTCCCAGCATGGTGGCAATACCGATGGGACGGAGGGTGAACAGGATCAGATGTCCTTCCTGCCAGCGATCGAGGCTTTCGCCGGTGGACTGCGATTTCACCCGGTGGTAGATCATCACCGGAAACAGGATGAGCGAGAAGACAATCAGAATCGTGCGGAAGGTCTGTTCATCAGCCATACGAATCAGATTTTTCGGACGACCCACGTCGTCATGCAGCGCTGGTCCTGCACGACGGTAGTCTTCAGCGGATCGAGCAGCCTGCCACCCAGTCTCCCGGTGAGATCCATGAGCATCGGCTCATCGACCAGATATCGCTCGCTTCCATCTGGCAACACAAATCGCCGATCTCCGACGCGTCGCACGCGATCCTCCATTCCGATCGAAGAGGCCAGGCGGCAGAAGAGCATTCCCTTCGGCTTCAGCACACGCCACATCTCGTGGACCATTTCTCCGAACTGCGCCTGGTCGCGCGCGAAATGCAGCACCGCGCTGCTGATCACGACCTCAGCGAAGCCATCCGGGAATGTCATCCGCTCGACCGGTTCGACACGGAAGTTGCTCGCTGGAAGCCAGGGCGCCAGCCGTGCCGCCAGCCGCCTGACTGTGTCGATCGCGTCGGGATCGTTGTCGGTCGCAAATATGTCGTATCCGGCCTGAAGGAAATAGACAAGGTTGCGGCCCCCGCCGCACGCCGCATCCATCACGCGCATTCCCGGGCGGATGCGCCCGCGCAACAGCTGATCGAAAAGGTAGATATCGATCTGGCCGTGATATCTCAGGGCTCACCATTGATCAATCCACGATTTCAATCGGGGACAGGCAATCCCTTTCAGGGTTGACGCGCAGCGGCAGCCAGCTGTTGAAATCCGATCCGGCACCGGCAACGAACAGAATCGGAGAGACAGCTGCTGGATCGAGACCAAGCTGCTGACGAAACCGCCCTATCCCCGGCGCATCGAAAAAGACGAAATAGACCTGTCGCGTTCTTCCAGGTTCGCTGATACGGCGGTGGATCAGGCAGCGCGGCACGATGCCCGCCTCGAGTCCAGTGTCGCGAGCAGCCGTCACGAGCGCATCCTTCGTCAGCTGATCTCCGACAACACGATCGAACTCATCACGAGTTATGACGGGAATCCCCGTTACAGGCGGCGAATTCAGGGATTCCATCGCACGCGCGAACACCTGGCGGAACAGTCCACTCGCCAGTTCAGGAGCTGGTTGCAGCGTCAACAACGCATCATTCGCGTTCGAGCCGGCTTCGAGGACGACGGTCCACCTTCCCAGGTGTGACCGCGGGACGCTGTACGCAGCCGTTGTTGCATCCTCCAGCGAGCGCATGAACAGCACTCCAAACACCGCCAGGACGGCCAGAATGACCGCGATTTTGATGAGGCTCGGCTGCTTCACGGTGTTTTTCTACCAATCGGTCGGCTGGTAATCCTTCAGAAACTGTCCCCACACGTGCATGCCGGTGTTGAAGCCGCTGATGATGGGGTCGAGGATGCGCGCAGCGCCGTCGATGCTGTCGAGCGGCGGGCTGAAGCGCTGTTCGACCTGCTTGCGTTCTGCTGTCTCCACAGGGTCCTCATCGGTAACCCAGCCGGTATCGACGCTGTTCATGTGAATCCCGCACCCGTGGTAATCGGTCGCGGACGTGCGCGTCATCATGTTCAACGCCGCCTTGGCCATATTCGTATGCGGGTGCCGTGTCGTCTTGAATCTCCGGTAGAACTGCCCTTCCATTGCGGACACGTTGACGATGTGCTTGTCCCTCTCGGGAGTCTGCATCATCAACGGCTTCAGCCGCGCATTCAGGATAAACGGGGCGATTGCGTTGACGAGCTGCACTTCGAGCAGCTCGATCGTGGACACCTCATCCAGAAGCAGGCGCCACGAATTACGCCCGCGCAGATCCACCTGCTGCAGATCGCGGTCGAGCCTCCCCGCAGGAAACAGCGCATCCTGCGACAAGAGCTCGTCCACCAGCAGCGGAACCTGTGAAAGCGTCGGCGCATGAACGACGCCCGCAACCTCCGCTCGGCCGCATTCCCCCACGAGCTGCCTCACATGCGCGGGCATTTCCTTCGACGCCGCAATCTCGGCCTCCATCATATGCGCATAGAAAGCGGGCGGCCGGCGAACGGTCTGGCACGCGTTGTTGACGATGAAATCGAGGCGAGTCCGCCTCTCACGCATCTGGTGGCAAAATGCCTCGATGCTGGGCGTGTGCCGAAGATCCAATCCGAAGATCTCCAGCCGACCACGCCACTCGTCGAAGTCGGGCTCGCGCGAGTAGCGTGCGGCCGAATCTCGCGGGAATCGTGTCGTCACGATCACATGAGCGCCGCATCGCAGCAACTTGACGGCGGCCTGATACCCGATTTTCACGCGCCCGCCGGTAATCAGGGCCGCCCGCCCTCGAAGGTCGGCGAGCTCCGTTCGTTTCCTGAAATTCAGTTCGGCGCACGGCGGGCACATCTGGTCGTAAAAGTGATGAACCTGGGTGTACTTCTCCTTGCAGACGTAACAATGCTGCAATTCCAGCGTCTCACGATCCCCATCCTGCGGTTCGAAGCGTTCTGGTGGAAAGACGTTCGGCGTGTGGAAGACCGGCTTGCGGCGAAGCGTGCGAATGGCGGCCCGGTCGCGCGTGGCTTCATCACTCCTCACACGCTCTGCCTTTCGCTTCCGGACCGCGCTCTTCGCCATTCGCCTGCGTTCGGCGCGATCAGGGCTGTAGACGAGGGCGACCGCGCGCAGAAGCCGACGCCGCTGGTCGGCAGGGACGCTCTCCAGCACAGTTCGATCGACTGCAATCGATTCGAGGAGCTCAACGGCATCCAACAGGCGACGGAGGAGTGTTTCCATTCTCTATGCCAGTCGCTTGCTCGAGCGCATGACCGCCAGCGTCAGCACAATTGCGCCCCAGCTGAACAGGCCGAGCGCCTGCGGCCACAGCGTCTCGAGGCCTACTCCCTTCAAGAATATCCCGCGCAGAATCACGACGAAATACCTGAGAGGGATGAGATAGGTGAGCGGCTGAATCGCGTCGGGCATGTTCTCGATCGGGAAGATGAAACCCGACAGATACATCATGGGTATCAGAAAAAAGAACGTCGACGTCATCATCGCCTGCTGCTGAGTGTGCGAAATCGTAGAAACGAGCAATCCGAGCCCCAGGGTGGTGAGCAGGTAAATGAGGCTCATCAGCAGCAACAGCCAGAAACTGCCACGCAGTGGCACTTCGAACCAGAAAACGATGACGATCAGGACAATCAATACGTCAATCAGGCCTATAACGGCGTACGGCAGGAGTTTTCCGAGGATCAGCTCCAGCCGGCCGAGAGGCGTTACGTTCAACTGCTCGAGCGTACCGACTTCGCGCTCCCGCACGATGGCCATCGAGGATAGGTTCGATGTGACGACGAGCAACAGCAGAGCAAAGATCCCCGGCAGCATGAAATAGCGGCTCTCGAGGGCGGGATTGAACCACACGCGCACGTGTGGCTCGATGCCGGGGCCGGCGCCCGGCAGAGCGGTTGTGCCGGCCGCCCGGCTGCGCCGCTCCATCACATCCTCTGTATATCCGGCAATGAGGTTCGCCGCGTACCCCATCGCCATGTTCGTCGAGCTTGCATCAGATCCATCCGCTACGACCTGCAGGGCGGTCCCGCGGCCCGCTGCGACGTGTTCTCCGTACCTGGGTGGTATCGACAGCGCCATCCACGCATCACCGTGGTCGAGATGGCGATCCACAGCACGAACACTCGACACCACATCGACCAGCTCGAAAATGCCGGAACCTGTAAATCGACTGATGAGCTCCTGGCTTTCCGCGCTTCGATCGGCATCGACGATGACGATGGGAACATGGCGGACGTCGGTCGTCGCGGCATATCCCAGCACTGCAAGCTGGACGACCGGCGCTATGAAGATGATGCCGAAGATGCGCGGGTCCTGTCGCAGCTCGATGACCTCCTTCCACATGACGTAAAGGATTCGCTTTACGCCCATTGTCTGGCCAGACGCCTGGATGCGAGCGTCAACATGAGCGCGGCATACAGGCCGAGCGCGGCAAGCTGTTGCCAGAAGGCCGAGAGCTCGGCTCCCTTCAGAACGATCGCTCTCAGCGCGACGATGAAGTATCGGGCGGGAACGAGGTAGGTGATTGCCTGTATCGGCACCGGCATGCTCGCAATGGGAAACACGAAGCCCGACAAGATCATCGTCGGCAGGAACGACGCCAGCACCGCTACCTGAAAGGCCACTTGCTGGGACTCCGCGATGGTCGAGATCATCAACCCGAGACCAAGCGCACCCGCGAGATACAGTGAGAACGAGAGGAGCAGCAGGCCCCAGGAGCCATTCATTGGCAGGTCGAACAATGCCATCGACGCCAGAACGATGAAGAGTGAAGAGCTGAGCGAGATGATGAAATAGGGCAGCGTCTTGCCGATGATGTAGGCGCCCGTGCCCAACGGTGCCATCCGAACCTGCTCCATGGTGCCCCTCTCCTTTTCACGCACCACGGAAAGCGAGGTGGAGATGACCGACGAGATCATCCCGATGTAGGCGATCAGGCCAGGAATCAGGAACAGCGCGCTGCGAAGCTCCGGGTTGTACCAGACGCGCGACTCCATCGAGATCGCCGACCCTGGGGGGCGGCTCGTTGCGTTCAGTTGGTACTGCGCTGACGCCACCTGCAGAATGCGCAGCGCGTATCCCATCACGGTCGTCGCGGTGTTGGAGTTATCGCCGTTGAGAATCACCTGCACCGGCACGCGCCGGCCCGTCAATAAATCCGCCTGAAGCCGTGACGGAATCACCAGAACAGCCCGCACGTCGCCGCGATCGATGAGCTCTTCGTACTCGCGGCTGCCGGAAACATCTGCGACGAGATTGAAATATCCCGAATTGACGAACCTCGCGACCAGGTCACGGCTCGCCTGGGTCCGATCGTTGTCCAGCACGGCAAGCTGGATGTTCTGGACATCGAAGTTCAGCGCGTAGCCGTACAGCAGGAGAAAGAACGCCGGCACGAACAGCAGCACGAGAAGCGAACGGCGGTCTCGCACGATCTGATGAAATTCCTTACGTCCGACTGCCAGGACCTTACGCATGCTCCACCACGTCCAGGAAGACATCTTCGAGAGACGGCATGACGCGCGCGACGCCATCGACCTCGATGCCGCGATCCTTCAGGCGGCCACGCAGTTCATCGAGAGCCACGTCCGGTCTTCGAAGCACGGCGTGCACTGTGGTTCCGAAGATGGTGGTCTTTTCGACCTCCGGTGTCTCGTCGAGGGCCCGCATGACTTCGACGGGACGGCCCGAATGAATCTCGACAATGGGCCGCATCGAGAAAATCCGTTTGAGCTCCGAAGACGTTCCCATCGCCGCAAGCCTGCCGGCGTTCATGATGGCGATGCGATGACAGTGCTCGGCTTCGTCGAGATAGTGAGTCGTCACCAGGACCGTGACGCCCTCGCTCGAAAGGCGTTCGATCAGCCGCCAGAACTGGCGCCGCGAGATGGGATCGACGCCGCCGGTCGGCTCGTCGAGAAAAACGATTCGAGGCTCGTGCAGGATGGCGCATCCGAGCGCAAGGCGTTGGCGCCATCCTCCTGCGAGATCTCTGGCTCTTGTCGTTTCACGGCCAGCCAGCCCGGCCATCTCGAGGACAAACTTCTTCCGAACCGAGACCTGATCGTCGGAGAGGCCGTACAGCGCGCCGAAGAACCGGACGTTCTGCTCGACGGTCAGGCTCTCGTACAACGAGAACTTCTGCGACATGTACCCAATCCGACGCTTCACCTCCTCCGGGTTCCGGCTGACATCGACGCCGTCAACCAAGGCGGTACCCGAACTCGGCTTCAACAATCCGCACATCATGCGAATCGCTGTCGATTTGCCAGCTCCGTTGGCGCCGAGAAAGCCGAAGATCTCGCCGCGCGCAACCTCGAAGCTGATGCGATCGACGGCGACAAATGCGCCGAACTTGCGACTGAGATCGCGGACGCTGATGGCATGATCCGCCTGTTGGGACGACATCACCGCCCCATCGCCCGGTCCAGGCGTGCCGCCGCGAGATGAGCGTTCGCGATCGCTCGTGTGAGATCGAGCTCGGCTTGAAGAAGAGCGACCTGGGCCGTCAATACATCCGTATTGGTCGCGACGCCGGCGCCAAACCTCTCGGCCAGCACGCGGCGCGCCTCTGAGGCAGCCTGCACGCCTGCCCGGGCCGCCTCGACCGATGCCTGCGCCGAGCGAACATCGGTGGCCCGCTGGCGAATCTCCACGTCGATTTGCGAGTCGAACTCCTTGAGCCGGGACTCGATTGCGCGGCGATTGGCGACCGCCTCAGCGGCTTCCGCTTGGGTGCGTCCGCCGTCGAACAACGGCCAGCGAACGTTGACGCCGAGATCCCACGATGTCCTCCATTTGTCCTCCAGCGGAAAGAATCGGGTATTTGGACGCGCGAGATCGTAGCCGCCGGCAGTCGAAATGACCGGCAACTTGCCCGATGACGCGGCTGTGACGCGCTCGGCGGCGGCATCAATGCGCAACTTGAGAGCCTTGCGCTCGGGGCGGTTCAGATGCGCCTCGGCCACCAACGCACCGTATGCCGGCGCTACCACCGGTGTGGCCGTGACGGGAGACGGGTCGGTCCGGAGCTCGAACGGCGTGTCGGCCTCGAGACCCGTCAGACGTCGGAATTCCGCCGACGAGGTCTCGAGAATATTGTCCGCTTCGATCAGCAGCATCCGCTGCCTCGCCTGCTGCGCTTCGATCGACAGCACGTCGCTTGGCGGTACCAGGCCCACGCTCAATTGATTCCGAACGTCGGCGAGATGTGCGTCGGTTCGTTCCAGCGCCTGTCTGACCACGTTTTGCGAGGCCTGCGCGGTGATGACCGCCCAGTACGCGCGTGTGATTTCGAGTCGCAGGTCGGCTCGGCCCGCTTCGCGATCCTGGCTCGTCGCGTCGGCTTCGGCCCCGGCCGCCCTTGTCAGCGCCTGGAGGCGGCCACCGGTGTAAATAGGCCACTGCAGATCGATTCGCGATCGCATGACATTTGGAATATCGGGGTACACAACCTGCACACCCCCTACAACGCTCGCCACGACGAACGGATCGACGTGATTCGTGCGCGTATAACTCGCCGTGACCGTCGACTGAGGGCGTGTGGCCGATTCCCTTTGAGTCTCCACTGCTCTCGCGGAGTCTTCACGAGCCACCATTTCTGCAATTCGATGGCTTGCCTCGAGGCCCCACGCAATCGCTTCCGGCAGCGTGAGGACCACAGGCGGTGTTTGAGCGTTTGCGAGTCCCGCCGCAACCAGAACGCAAACAACCGTCCAGAGCGAGCGCTTCATGTCGTTTCCTTCGTGACACGTGCGATAAAGACATCCTCCAGAGATGCAGGTACGCGCCGGGCGCTTTCGACGGGAGCGCCTCCATCACGCAGCGCGGCTGAAAGACGCTCGGGATCGCTGAACGGTGACCCGTGCTCGAGCCGGACATGCACCCGCTCGCCGAAGAGCTGGACATCAGCGACCCCGGTCAGGCGCTCGAGGAAATGCATCGTGCGATCGCGGTCGCTCGCAATGACCTCGATGACCTGCCCGGGAAGACTTGCCCGCAGATTCGTCGGCGTATCGAGCGCGATGAGCGCGCCCTCGTGGAGGAGCGCGACGCGCGAACATCGCTCGGCCTCGTCGAGATACGGGGTTGCCATCAGAATCGTGATCCCCTGCGCAAGGAACTCGGAAAGCAGCTTCCAGAACTCGCGGCGTGAAACCGGATCGACACCGGTGGTCGGCTCGTCAAGAATGATGATCTCGGGCTCGTGCACGAGCGTGCAGGCCAGGGCGAGTTTCTGTTTCATCCCTCCGGACAATTGATCGGCCAGACGCGTCCGGAACGCCGTCAGCTGTGTCAACTCGAGCAGGCGTTCGCGGCGCTGCCTGACGGCCGGGGCGTGCATGTTCAGACCATGGATCTCGGCGAAGAACGCGATGTTCTCGTCGATCGAGAGGTCGCCATAGAGGCTGAATCGCTGCGAGAGATACCCGAGTGACCGCGTAACCTCCCGATGTTCTCTCCGCGGATCGCGTCCCAGTACGCGAACCTCTCCCCGGTCGGGCTTCAGTAAGCCGCATATCAATCGAATCGTCGTCGTCTTCCCCGCGCCATCGGGACCGATCAGGCCGAACATTTCGCCGGCATTGACTGCAAGCGAGAGATCATGCAGGGCGACGAGGCCGCCGTACTTGTGGGTGACAGAGCTCAGCTCGAGACAAGTCATCTCATTGAAAGGGGATCTCGGCTTCCACCGGCATTCCCTGCTTCAGAACGCCCTGACTGTTGTCGACGGCAATCTTGACGCGGTAGACGAGCTTCGATCGGTCTTCTGCAGTCTGAATGTTGCGCGGTGTGAACTCCGCCTTCGAAGCGACGAAGCTCACCTTGCCCGCGATTCCTGGTCCGCCGGCATCGGTAAAGACGGTCGCCGGCTGCCCGAGCGTGATTCTCGGAATGTGGGGTTCATCGACGAACACCTCGGCCCAGGCGTGATCGAGATCGATCAGCACGGCGATCGGCGCTCGTGGCGCCGCCATCTCACCCGGATCGAGCAGTCGTTCGGCGACGATTCCGTCGAGCGGCGCGCGGATGAGGGCATCGGCCCGCGATTTCTCGAGCGTCGCGATCTGCGCATCGACCGCCGCAACCCGCGCGCGGGCCGCCTCGATTTCTTCGCGGCGGGCTCCGGCCCGGAGCCGGGCAACTGCCTCGCGAGCGGCAGCCTCACGGCTGGTCGCCGATCGCAGGTGGTCTCGCGCCAGGTCCCGTTTAGCCGCCGCATCATCCCGCTGTTTCTCCGAACCTGACGCTTTTTGAAGGAGCGTCTCGAATCTCTGGAGGTCGGCCTCGGAGGCCTCGAGATCGGTTCGTGCCGCCGCGACTTCGGCAGCCGCGGCTGCCGCCTGCGCTTCTGCCTGGCGAATGTCCTCGGGACGCGCCCCGGCCTGCAAGAGCCGCAATTGCGCATCTGCCTGCGCCCGCTCGGCTTGCACTCGCTGAAGCGCAAGGTCGGTGTCGCGTGTGTCGAGGCGCGCGATCACGTCGCCGTGCTTCACCCGATCGCCCTCTGCGACGGTCACCTCGAGGATGCGGCCGCCAACTTCCGGCGAAACCTGCACCTCTGTCGCATCGACTTGCCCCGACACGCGCGCACCGGTCTCGGGCGCACGCTCGCGACAGGCGCCGAGCGAGACCCCCACGAGCATCCACACCAGACTCACGGTCCTCATCGTTGCCCTCTGCTTTCGGTCCGGCTGTGCGCCCCCGATCTCTTTCCTTCGAGTGCCGGCGCGTCGGGCAATGCCAGCATGCGATGAGCGACCATCTGCAGGTGGCGCACCATAGCGTCCGAGTCGGCTTCGGGAATCTCCACGTGGCGCACGGCCTTGATGCGCGCACGCACGGGGGCCGCGGCGCGAAACATGACCAGCGGGCCGATGATCGTGAAGTGCGCGAGGGCCGGGTGCACGGGCTGAAAGACTTTCTGCGTTGCGCCCTCGACGACGAGGCCGCTCACGGTGGCAAAAATGCCTGCAAGCAGCGCGAGCTCGTCCGGTCCGAGATGCGTGCCGCCGTCGGCGATCTCTCTCAGAAAAATCGGCAGGAAATGCGTCGATTCGTCCACCGAGCGGACGAGGGTGTCAATCAACGTGTCGAGCTTGCGATCGGGTGGTGCCGATTCGGTCATTGCCGAGCGAAGACGAGCATCGATCGGCGCGAAGACGTCGCGGATGATCGACGTATACAGCGCCCGCTTGCTCGGAAAGTGGTAGTAGATCATCGCCTTGTTGACGCGGGCGCGGCGTGCGATGCGATCGACGGTCGTTGCGGCAAAGCCATTGGCGCCGAACTCGTCGCAGGCGGCGGCGACGATTCGGCTGCGGGTGTCGGGCTGAGAGGACGTCGCTCGAGCCACGTAATTAACTGACCGTTTAGTTAACACAGGCCCTCCGGAACTGTCAAGTCCGTCACCGGGGGCCTATCCTTGTCCCATGAAAGTCGTCATTGCCGGTGGCTCGGGATTCCTCGGCTCGGCCCTGATGCGCGAACTGACCGGGAACGGTCATGACGTAGTCGTGCTGACCAGGCAGAACCCTCACAACCTGCCCGCGCGACCCCGCACGGCTTATGTGTCCTGGCTGCCCAACGGCCAGTCCGGCCCGTGGGCGGCCGCCCTGGCCGAGGCCGACGCCGCCATCAATCTCGCTGGCGAATCGATCGCCGCCAAGCGCTGGTCCGCCGCTCAAAAGCAGAAGCTGCGCGACAGCCGGCTGCTCGCAACGCGCAGCCTCACGACCGCGATTCGCGAGGCGCCACGACCCCCGCGTGCGCTCGTGAGCGGCTCCGCAGTCGGATACTACGGCAATCGCGGCGATGAAACGCTCACCGAAAGTTCTCCGCCTGGCGATGATTTTCTCGCGGGGGTGGCCAGAGACTGGGAGGCCGCCGCAGATGAGATCACCCATCTCACGCGCGTCACGCTGATTCGAACGGGCATCGTGCTCGATCGCTCGGGCGGCGCCTTGCCCAGGATGCTGCCGCCTTTTCAGCTGTTTGTCGGTGGACCGCTCGGCACGGGCAACCAGTACATGCCGTGGATTCACAAAGACGACTGGGTGCGTCTCGTCTCGTTCGCCATCGCAAACGACGGCGTCGGTGGCCCGCTCAACGCCACCGCACCGGCCCCGGTGACCAACGCCGAATTTTCAAAGGCCCTCGGCCGCGCGCTCAAGCGGCCGAGTTTCCTGCCGGCACCCGCGTTCGCGCTTCGCCTTGCGCTCGGCGAAATGGCCGACGCGCTCCTCCTGAGCGGCCAGCGCGCTTTGCCGGTGCGCGCAGCGGATCTCGGCTTCTCATTCCGATACTCGAATGTCGACGAGGCGCTTGCGAGCGTGTTGTCGTAAAGTTGTGGCCCTATCATCATTTTCGAAGGAGAGTCCATCAATGAAACGTCTGCTTTGGTCTACTGCGCTTGCTCTGACAATCGCGACGGCCGCAGCGCCGGTCTTCGCCGAGGTGAAAAAGGAAGAGCGGAACCAGGTTTCCTTCTCCGGCATGCTCGGGCGGGTGTTCAATATCTTCGGCGGCAAATCTGCGAAGGAGGGCGTTGTCTCGACCGTCGCCGTGTCGGGCGATCGAAAGATGACGGTGACCGGTGACAATACCGGCCAAATCGTGGATCTGAACGAGGAAAAAATCTACGACCTGGACCTCGGGCGCAAAACCTACAAGGTGACGACCTTCGAGGAGATCCGGCGTCAGATGCGTGACGCTGAAGCCAAAGCCCGCGAGAACGCGTCACGTCAGCCAAAAGAAGAGCAGCCGCAGAACCAGGGCAAGGAGATGGAGATCGATTTCGATATCAAGAACACGGGTCAGACCAGGGCCATCAACGGCTTCGACACCCGCCAGGTCATCGCCACGATTACCGTTCGTGAAAAGGGTAAAACGCTCGATGAAAGCGGCGGTCTTGTCATGACGGTCGACACGTGGCTGACCAAGGCCGTCTCGCTCAAGGAAATCGCGGACTTCGAGCGCCGCTACTACGAGAAGCTCGCCGGACCCGTCTCCGCCATCGACGCACAGCAGATGGCGACCGCCATGGCGATGTTCCCGGGATTGAAGGAAGCGTTCGCGCGTCTCACCCGAGAGGATTTCGGCGGCACTGCGATTCAGACGACGACCACGGTCGACGCGGTCAGGAGCGCGGAACAGATGAAACAGTCGTCCGGGTCATCGGCTCCGAGCGACGCGCGAGCGAATCCGGCATCGATTGGTGGGGCCGTCGGCGGCTTCATGCGGCGACGCCAGCAGCAGAAAGAGCAGGAAGCCGGCGCCGCGGGCGGGAACCCCGCCCGATCGACGTTCATGACGATCAACAACGAGGTCCTGAAGATTGCGTCGAACGTCACCGCTGCTGACGTCGCACTCCCTGCGGGATTCAAGGAGCGGAACTGACAGACGGAGTGAGCTTGTCAGAGCTAAGAGTCAAGAGCTGAGAGTCAAGAGCTGAGATCCACGAGCTGAGAGCCGTGACGTTTGTCCCTCAGCTCTTAGCTCTAAGCTCTTAGTTCGACTTTGTCAGATCGTTTTCGCGGTTTCGGCCAGAATCAGTCGATTCTCGCGAATTGTCGGTTACTTTTCTCACCGTTGTTGCTGTCGGCTAAAATGCGAAAAAGTACGGTTTCTCGAACGTTTTCAACGATCTGACAAAGTCGTATTAGCTCTTTGTGCGTTAGAACGCTGCGAGCTTCCGCAGCGCCTCCGCAATCCTGTCGGCGTTCGGAAGGTTGTAATGCTCGAGCACCTGCGAGAACGGTGGATGCGTGTCTGGATACGTGATACGCATCACCGGCGCATCGAGGACGTCGAATCGCTCCTCCACGGTCACGGCTGCCAGCTCTGATCCGATGCCGAGGGTTTTGACATCTTCGTGCACGATCAGCAGGCGGCTCGTCTTCTCGACGGACGCGAAGACAGCCCCCTTGTCATACGGGAGCAGCGATCGCAGATCGATGACCTCGACTTCAACCCCTTCCTTCGCCAATCTGTCTGCCGCCTCGAGCGAGGGCTGCACCATCGCGCCATAGGTGACGAGCGTTAGGTCGCTGCCGGGTCGCCGAATCGCGGCGATACCGACCGGCACGATCTCGTCGCCCTCCGGCACAGGCCCTTTCACCCGGCGATAGAGATACTTGTGCTCGCAGTAGATGACCGGGTTGTCGTCGCGTATGGCGGCCTTCAACAGCCCCTTCGCATCCCAGGAGGTCGAGGGAGCGACGACCTTGAGGCCAGGGCGATGAATGAACCACGCTTCGGGATTCTGCGAATGATACAGCCCACCCCCGACGTTGCCGCCGCTCGGCGCCCGCACGACGATCGGGCAGGTGACCCGGCCGCCGCAGCGGTAACGCAGCGTGGCGGCCTGATTCACAATCTGATCGAACCCGCAGCTGATGAAGTCGGCGAACTGCATCTCGGCGACCGGGCGATAGCCGCGCTGCGAGGCGCCGATGCTCACGCCGACGATCGCCGATTCCGAAATCGGCGTGTCCAGGCAGCGCGCCTCGCCAAACTCGTCGGCCAGACCCGCCGTGACGCCGAACGCGCCGCCGTATGGACCGACGTCTTCGCCGAGCACAAACACCTTCGGGTCACGGCGCATCTCTTCGAACAGCGCTTCGCGGATTGCTTCCAGGTATGAGAGTTCCTTCGCCATGTTCAACAGGTGGTGTTCTGCATTGGCCGGAACGTTGCCGACGCCAGCGAACCGTCACGCGTAGAGATCGGTCACGGCTTCCTCCGGCGCCGGGTCTGGGCTGTCTTCGGCGAAACGCACGGCGTCATCCAGCACGTCCTTGATTCGCTTCTCGATTTCCTGATCCTTCTCCGGCGTCAGAACGCTCATATGTTCGAGGTACGAGGTGAAGGTTGGCAGCGGATCCCGGCTCTTCCACATCGCCAGCTCCTCCTTGGTCCGGTAGAACGCCTTGTCGTGCTCCGAGTGTCCGTGCCAGCGGTAGGTCTTGCATTCGATCAGCGTCGGACCTTCGCCGGCGCGCGCGCGGCGGCGGGCGCCCTTCACGGCCTGATAGACCGCCAGGACGTCGTTGCCGTTGATGGCGACGCCGTCGAATCCATACCCTTCGGCGCGGTCCGCAACGTCCTCGACGGCCATGCTCTTCTCGATTGGCACCGAGTAGGCGTACAGATTGTTCTCGCAGATGAACACGATCGGCAACTTGTGGACACCGGCAAAATTCATCGCTTCGTGGCAATCACCCGTGTTGGCGGCACCCTCGCCGAAGTACGCGATGCACACGCTGTCCTTCTGCTCCATCTTCATCGTCAGCGCCACACCGGCGGCGACCGGCAGGTTCGCACCGAGCATGCTGGTATTGCCGAAGATGCCCAGCTCGTTCACGCTGCTGTGCAGAGCCGAGTCACGGCCCTTGGACAGCCCGGTCACCTTGGCGAACATCTGCGCCATCATGACGCGCGGTTCGACGCCCTTCATCAGCAGCGCGCCCAGGTCGCGGTGTAGCGGAAAAATCCAGTCCTCGGCGCGAAGTCCGAAGCAACTGCCGACGACAATCGCCTCCTGACCGATTCCGGTGTAGACCCCGCTGCGTACTTTTCCCTGGCGCACACCGAGGCTCAGACGCTCGTCAAACGCGCGGATCAACCTGAGCCAATAGAACATCTCCAGCAACTGGTCGGTGGTGAGCTTGAATTTGGTCCGTTTGATGGGAGGCATGATGGTCTAGGGCTGCGCGAGCACGATGCTCAGCAGAAGGGCGCGCTGCGTGCCTTTCCACGCGTCGGTCGCGTCGAACGTTTCGTTCTCGGTGTGCGTGTTGTCCCCACGGCCGCCGGTGTCGATCGTCAGCGCCGGAATGCCGAGGCTCAATGGAAGGTTCGCATCGGTCGAGCCCTCCGCAAACGAGAGCGGCAGATTGAGCGCCTTCGAAACCGCAATCGCTGCCTGAACGATAGGCGCGTCTGCCGGCACACGCCCTGCCGGACGCATACCGACCGTCTCGATAGACACGGTCAGCGCCTGACTGTGCCATCGCATGTTCTCCTGGGCCACGGCGGCATGCACCGCCTGACGGAACTGTTTCTCGAGCGCCCGCAGTGCCGGAGCCTCGCTCGAACGAAGATCCACCTCCATCCACGCTTCATTCGCGATCGCGTTGATCGACGTCCCGCCGCCAATCCGCCCGACGTTGAATGTCGTTCGAGGCGCACTGGGCACCTGGAAATCACCGATCGCGCGCGACAGCCCGCCCGAGCGCATGAACCGGGTTCACCGTGCCGAACGATCCGAAGCTGTGACCGCCTGGACCCTTGAATGTCACGCGGAAGCGCACGCTTCCAATCGCGATATGCGTGATGCCCAGCCCATCGCCATCGATCGACACGAACCGATCGATCCTGTCCTTGAGCGTCTCGTTGAACAGCCGTTTGACGCCGCGGAGATCGCCGAGGCCCTCTTCACCGACTGTCGCAACGAACGTGATCGTGCCGGGGGTCGTCACCCCCGTCTTGTCCAGGGCTCGCGCGACGGCCACCAGGTCGGCAAGACCGCGGCAATTGTCGCGGATACCGGGTCCGCGCAAGAGGTAGCCCTGACGTCTGACGGTGACGTTAGTGCCCCGCGGAAACACGGTATCGAGATGCGCGCTCACCACGACGTTGGGCCGGGCATTGGCTCCCGGCCGCTCACCGATGACATTGCCCTCGACATCGATCCAGACGTTCGTCAGCCCGGCGTCCTTCAGCATCGCGGCGTACATCTGCGCGCGCTTCGCCTCCTGAAAGGGTGGCGCTTCGACCTCGCAGATTCTGATCTGATCGGCGATGGTCTGCATTTCGTCGGCGCGCGCGAAATCCACGGCGGCTCGAACGGCAGGGACTTGAATCAGGACGGAGGCGAGATCAGCGGCGCGCTGTTGAGCAGCCGCTGGCGCGGTCGTCCAAAGGATCGCTGCCAGCAGTAAGAAACCCGTCCGGTGCATGCAACGGACAAGTATAGCTGGTAGGCGATAGCCAGCAGCGGTAGCTGGTAGCTAGTAGCAGCTACAGGCTGCTATCGGCTGCCAGCTACCGCCTACAGAAATTCGGGAGAGCCGGAGCGGAAGTCGCCGGCGAGTATGGACGCCGAGTTCGCGCCCAGCCAGTTGTCGATGACGCGAGCGTAGACCGATCTGAAGTCCGTCTGGTAACGCACGTCGTTGCCGCCGTTTTCGAGCGTTGGGTTTGCAGGATCGGCTGACAGCGAAGGTGCCGTGCCGTAAATCCCCCCGCGCACCTGCCCGCCCATCGCCATCATCACGCTCGCGGCGCCATGATCGGTCCCGAGGCTGCCGTTCTCCGGAATCCGCCGGCCAAACTCGGAGAACTGAAGCACGAGCGTATCGGTGAGGAGCCCCTGATTGCTCAAGTCCTGATACAACGCAAGGAGCCCGGCATTCAACGTCGTCATGAGATTCGCATACGTGCCGTTCAGCGTGTTCTGACTCGCGTGCGTGTCGTATCCGCCCGTCTGCACCCAGAACACGCGGGTGCCGATTCGTGACGAGAGCGCCCCCGCAACCGCGCGCAGAGCCTGCCCGAATCCATTGTTGGGATACGTGACGGTCGGCGCGTATGCGCCAACTGCGGACACGCGATCGAGGGTCGAGAAGGCTGCCTGCGCGGTCGCATTGACGAACGCCAGATGCGGACGCTCAATCGGAAGATGAGACGACATCCGCATTGCGCACGCGCGTTCGGCGGCCGCTTCGGCGCCTCCGCCATTCGGACTCTGGAAGGCGTATGCCGCCGGACTGAGGATCGACGGCACCGCGACCGATCGCGCGCTCAACGCGCGCGGCATTTCACCAGAGCTGTTCCACGCCGCAAGCGGATCGACCGGAGCGGGAATGGAATCGAGATAGCGTCCCAACCAGCCCGGCCCCTGCGTGGAACCGGGGTTTGCCGTCGACCAGATGTCTGGTCCCTCGAAATGCGAGCGACTCGAGTTCTCGTAACCGGTTCGTTGAATGAACGCGAGACGGCCCTCGTTGAAGATGGTGCGCAGCCCGGTGAGGCGCGGATGAAGCCCGAGCTCATTCCCGGCAGAATCGCTGCCAATCTGCAGCACCTGCCCTGCGGGCACGGTGAGCGTTGGACGGCGCGAGGGCAAGAACGCATCGCGGTAAGGCACGAGCATACTGAGCGAGTCGTTGCCCCCGCCCAGATACAGGACGACAAGGTTCCTGGAGGCGGCGCCCTGCGCCAGCGCGGCCTCGCACAGAAACCGCGGTGCGGCAAAGCCGACGGTGAACGCCGCGACGCCACCGCGCACGAATTCACGGCGAGAGTACTTCATACGAGCTGATACTCCGAGGAGCCGACGATGACATGCAGCAATCCCGGGGCTTTGATGCGTAGCTGAGCGTCAGAGCCGGTCCACACTGCGCCTGTCCGCAGATATTGCAGGAGTGCTTCGTAGGCCGCCGGATCGAAAGGCGCAGGTGTCAGCCGATCGAGATAGAACGACAAGAGGGCCTGTGGAGTAGGCCCGTTTCCACTCGCCGCCAGGGCAATCTCCGTTCTCTGGCGTCCGATGAGGTTCGAGGCGAAGTTCATTCGTGCGAGCATGGACGCGGTAGAGAACCACGAGCCGCTCAGTGACCAGCCACCGACATCAGGCGGCTCGAAGAGCTGCTGCCCCATGTTTGCGAGCGGGCCCAGGGCGCTCATCATCGGATATCCGGCATCGCCGACTTCCTTGAGCGCGCGCGCGACGTATTCGACCGGCCACGAATAGCGCGCGTACCGGTTTGCAGGAGCGTCGAACTCCCTCGATAACAGGACAGCACGAACCACAGGCGCCATGTTGGTGTCGCTCGCAAGGTAGACGTTGGCGATCTGCCTGACCCACGAGGCGGGCGGCTGCTGAATCTCGCTGACGAAGAACAACCAGAGTTTCCCCGCCAGCCTCTCTGCTGTCGAAGGATGCCGCGCCAGCGTGGCAATCAGATCGAGTCCATCCTGCATGCCGTCGCCGGAGGCGCGAGCGGGAATCGTGCGCCCTCCGTCGCGATAGATGGGAAAGCTGAAGGTCTTGGCATCGGTATCGTGCTGAGCGGCGTTATAGAAGAACTGAAAGAAAGTTGTTGGGATCGTCCGGGGTGCCAATCCGCTGCAGGTTCCAGCCGGTAAACACGCGGGCGCCCGCATACACGTCGGCCTCCACGAACTGGCCAACGCCGATCGTAAACAGCTCCATGACCTCGCGCGCGAAGTTCTCCTGGGGGCGACCCTTCGTATTGAGGCGGCCATCCAGCCACACGAGCATCGCGGGATCTCTTGCAACCTCGACGAGCAAATCGCGGAAGTTCGAAAGGGCATAGTCGCGGAACAGCTCCAGCTGGCCGCGCAGTCCTCCGGGATGCTCCGACGATTTCGCAGCCATGGCGCGTGTCGCGTGGGGGCCGCCGATTCGGTCTGCGACCTTGGTGTAGGCCGTCGCGAAATGATTGTGCCAGAACAGCGCCATCTTCTCCTGCAGCGGCCGCCGGCGTATTGACCATGCGGAACAGCCATCGATGACGGGCGTCGTTGATGACCGTGGAAGGAGAAAGCCCGTCACCAGGGAACCTGGAATCGACATCGTCGGCCACCCGCGAGAAATCGATCAACTCGTCGACGCTCGCGGTGTAACCCGAGCTGGCTGTAGCGCGCAGCCTCTGCAGCGGTCGCACCAAAGCCGGCACGCCGAAGCAGATGCTGAATCCGAGGGTCTTGAGCCATTGTGTATCAAGCGGTACTGGGCTGGAGAGGCCACCTATTATCCCATAGCATCCGCAGCGCCACCATCGGACATCTGGCCAGCAGCCGGGCACGTGCGGAACGATAGCTCATGCGGCCCATCGCATAGTCTACGAAGTATTGCGCGAGGTGCGGATGCAGACGCGCACCTCGTACCATCGCGTCGATCCGCGACGAATTACAAAAAAGAAATCGCTGAACCCGCACCGAATCACCGAGCTCCGGGCCGATTTCAGCACGCCACATGCGCTCGAAACGCGCGGGTACCCGTTGGAGCACCGCCTGGGCGGCGAGCTCGCCCGACACCATCGCGTAGTAAATTCCCTCCGCGCTGAAGCCGTTGACGAACCCCCCGGCATCGCCGACCAGCAGTACGCGGCCCTGCACGGTCCGCTCGAGCGGGCCCCCGACCGGAATCAGGGCGGGCGTGAAGCATCGCCGCGCCGACGCTCCGTTCAGAATTCCACCGACGCACAGAGACCGAACGAAGCGTTTCTGAACTTCGTACGGAGGCTCGGTAGCGTGCGTACGGTAGTGATCGAGGACAGAACCGACGCCGACGTTCACATGAGACCGTTTCGGAAATATGTACGCGTAGCCGGGCGTGTTCTTGTATCCGTACGCCACCCACAGGAGATCCGGATCGGCGCACTTCAGCGATTCGAAGGGGGTCTCCTCCATCATGTCAAGCGCAACGGCCGAACGGGGCCATCCGGGATTCATACCGAGCCCGTCTGGCGATGACGCTGTTGGCGCCGTCGGCGGCAACCACGTACGAGGCTTCCATGCGTTCGCCTCTTCGCGTCACCAGCGATATGGCTCGATCGCAATCGACTTGCGTGATCTCGACGCCTTCCATCAGTTCCACGCCGGCGTCCAGCGCCAGTCGAACGAGCAGCTCGTCGAACTCCACACGCCGAATCATCAGCGCGGCCGGACCGTCCGACCGCAGATCGACTGATTCGCCGTTCGGCGATTCGAGATGGAGGCGCGAGATCAGCCTCGTCGAAATGCGATCGAGCGCGGCGGCGAGGTAGGGAAACCGCTGCAGCGCGCGCATGCTGATGGCGCCGCCGCATGGCTTGTTGCGGGGGAATCGCGCGCGATCGACGAGTCGCACGCGCGCACCCCCGCGTGCAAGCGTTCGGGCGGCAGTGGCCCCTGCGGGTCCCGCGCCAACAACGATGATGTCATGGGTCATGATTGGAAGATTGGAAGATTGGTAGATTGAAAGAATGTTGGAGGACTGAAGATGGTGGATTGACAGAATATCGTCCTCCGAACAATCTAACAACACTCTAACAATCCACCAATCCTCCAATCTCCCAATATCTATTTGCCCACCTTACCCCGGCTGGCGAGATTGGCGAGCAACTGATACGCACCGTCGGTGCCGGCAGCAACCTGACGCCACAGTCCGAGCCCCACGAAAATCCAGTGCCCCTTCCCTACAGGCGCGCTCACGAGGGCGCCCCTCTTCCAGCCGACATTGTGCTCGAACGGCTCATGAACCTGAATCAGGTCGGTATAGCGCTTGTCCTGCGCCGAAATGAAGTACGTGCCGCGCTCCTGCACCCAGTTCCGCCACGCCGCATCGCCAATCTCGTTCGGAAAATGAAACACCGGATCGTCGGCAGACAGTATCTCGATTCGCCCGTTTTCATCGGTCACGCGAGTGTTGCTGAACCCGATCGCGAAGGGCGCGTACTGCGTCCAGGTATTGCGTGCGGTTGTACTGGACAATGACGGTCCCGCCCGACGCGGCGTAGTCGAGAATCCGCTTGTTGTTGGCGCGAAGGTCCGGCCGGCTGTCGTAGGCGCGAACGCCGACGAAGATGGCGTCGAAGCGACTGAGCTCGGCCCACGACAACGTATCCGCATCGAGCATCTGCACCGAAGCGCCGAGACCTCGAAGCGCCGCGGGAACTTCGTCGCCTGTGCCCATCACGTAGCCAATGTTCAGATTCAGGCGCGAGCCGCACGTCCATCACCTTCACCGCGACCTGCGCGGGAATTTCCAACTGGCGGCGGCGAATATGCGCATATTCGACCAGCCTGCAGGCCCGTCTCGAACTTCTGAGCGACCAATGGACGGCCGAGCGCCGTCACGTCATAGTCTCGCAGCGCAGTTTTCGCAGCCAGGGCGCAACATGAAACGGACGGTCTGAGATTCATCCTCCCGCGTGAAGCTCACCGGTCTGCCCCGCCGGCGTGCACGGTCCAGCTCGGCGCGGCTGGTTCAGTCCCACTTCGCCGTCGGCCGATCCCTTGCCGTGGTTGCGTCACCGTGACCCGCACTTCGCGATCGATCGCCGCGCTCGCTCCGCGGCCGGCAGGCACGATGGCGATCGGCGGCGACACCCGCACCGCCAGCTGGGCACGACGGTGAGCTCCATGCGTTTTTCACCCTCGAGATTTTCTCCTTCGTACCGGAATTGGACGGGCCTGTCGAAGGTAAACGTGGTGCCGTCTGCGGCGAGCGCTATAGACGCGCGAAACGGTGTCGGCCTGAACGGAAGGCCGAACGGGCGCGTCCGGCTCGAACTCATAGCGCTCGGCATTGGTCAGGCGCTTCCAGTACGGTCTCGTGGTCTTCGCGTCTTCCGGAACCCGCAGTGACGCGTCACATCGATAACCGCCCCAACCTCAATCGGACCTGATGGGCACGTCCGACGGGCCTGCGAAGCCATTCAGCGAGACGGAGGACACAGAGACCGGACGCCCCCGGTTGCCGATAGTGATCGACACGCGCACGTTCTGGCCGGGAACGACCAGGCCATCATCGGCCAAGCATTTCCACTCTGAGGCCGTGGCGAGCACCGCCGCCTCAACCAATTGCGCCTCTTTTGTTTTCAAGCGCGCATCGATGTTGAACCGGGCGTCGCTCGGAAAGACCCATCGACGTCAACCGCTGCTCTGAGCACGCGCACCGCATTCAAGCCCGCCATGATCGGAGACGCAGCGGCAGCCTGGCCGCCGAGATCGAACTGCTTCTGGGCGCCGCGACATGCTCGGCAATCAGGCGGAGACCCGAGACCAGCGCGGGCGGAGGCGTTCCGGCCACCAACGTGGCAAGACCAGGAATCGTCGTGTCGATTCCGTCGAACAGACGACGTTTCATCTCCTGGCGTTGCGGCTGCGAACGTATCCATCAACAGATAACGCTGCTGTATTCGACCCGACGGGAGCGCCAGCAGCTGTGCCATGGCCTGGCTCTTGTGCATCCCCCGCTCTTCGGTTCCGACTTCGGCATAGGTGCGGCCGAGCAAGCGGATCGAAACCAGAGACATCGAATGTCGCCGTCTTCAGCGCACCAAGCGGAAGTGGGCCCGGACATCGCCGGTGCGGCCTGTCCACGCCGCCTCCTGGCCCGCCAGCCGGGATAGTAGTACTTGCGGGGCTGCCAAGGCCTCAGGCCCTCGCGAAGCTGCTCGGGATATCGCGACGGATCGCCAGCCGCCTTGAACGCTTCCCGGCTCAGCAGCCCTGACGCCTGATGGTGGAGCCCTCCGGCGGTTCCGGTAGGGTTCATGCCGAGCATGACGTCGGGGCGGGTCATCCGAATCAGGCGAACGAAGTCGCCGATGATTTCGTCGCGGCCCCACTTCTCGAGCGTTTCCTCGATGCTGAACGAGTATCCGAAGTCGACGGCGCGGGTGAAATACTGCTCGCTCGAGTCGAAGCGATGCATCCCCTCGAGCTCCTCCGTCCTCAAGACGGCGAGCGGATCGTTGAGTTCCGGGCCGATTTCGTTCTGACCGCCGTCGCCGCGCGTCGCCGTCGCGAGAATCGTCCGGACACCCTGCCCCCGGTTCAGATACACATGCAGCGCGTTGTTCTCGTCGTCGGGATGCGCGGTCGCCTGCATGAACACCGCAGTCGTGTCGAGCTGGCGCAGCGCAAGCCCGAGGGCAACTGTGCCATCCTCGAGATCGATCGGGGCCGCACTGCGTCAGCTGGGCAGACAGGATCGACGCCACCAGCGTCGTGTGGCCAGCGACGAGAAGGCGGGCTTCGGCTCATGTTCAGCTTTGCGTGACTTCCTGATAATACGCCTTCATATTGCGGCACGACCTTGCCGGCGCAGAAATGACGCCTGACACGTTCGACGGCGGCGTCCGCAAAGCGCCTGTGCAGCACAGGATCTGTAAGCAGCGCGATTGCCGCCTCTGTCATCCCGCTGATGTCGTCCGGGGCGCAGAGAAATCCCGAAACCCCGTGCTCGACCACTTCGGGCAGACCGCCGACGCGAGAGGCCACAACCGGCACCTCACAGGCCATGGCCTCGAGCGCCGCGAGCCCAAACGATTCCTGCGCCGATGGCAGGAGAAACAGATCGGTCACCGACAGAAGCGGAACGACCTGATCCTGCTCCCCGAGCGCCTCGACATCGCACGCGAGCCCGAGCTCGTGGACCATCCGCATCGCGCGGCCGAGCTCGGGACCCTCACCCACCAGAATCAGCTTCGCTCGTACTTTCCGCCGAATGCCCTCGAAAATCTGGACGACCGCATCGACGCGCTTGACCGGCCTGAAATTCGAAAGATGAATGAGCAGCTTGTCGTACCTGGCCGGCGGGCAGAGTCGAGCGCGCAGCTCTGGCAAATCGCGGCGCCGATGCTCGTCGCACTCGAGGAAATTCGGGATGACGCGAATGTCGCTCCTGATGGGAAGCGCCTGATAGGTATCGCGCTTCAAGCTTTGCGACACCGCGGTGACGCCGTCGGACTGGTCGATCGAGAACGCCACCGTCTCCGAGTACGACGGGTCGCTCCCGAGCAGCGTGATGTCAGTTCCGTGAAGGGTCGTGATGACCTTCGGCGCCCTCGCGCCGGAGTCGTTATTGGTCGCTGTCAGAATCTGTTTGGCCAGATACGCAGCAGTCGCGTGCGGAATCCCGTAGTGGGCGTGGATGATGTCGAGCGAGAACTCGCGCGAAAGCTGGACGATGGTGTTGGCGAGCGACAGCAGGTACTGCGGCTCGCGGAACACCGGATAGGTCGGTGTATGCACGCGGTGAAAAGCGAGCCCGGCCTCGTAGTCACCGAGTCTGAACGGCGGATCGGTGCTGACCAGATGCACCTGATGGCCACGGCGCGCCAGCGCTTTGGCGAGCTCGGTGGCGACGATCCCGCTTCCGCCGACCGAGGCGTAACAGATAACGCCGATATGCATGCGAGTGGCTACCTATTTAAACAGATGTTCGCGAATGACGGGCTCGCTCACGAAAATGCCCTCGGCAAAGCGTACACCAGCCAGCGCGCCGAACTGCGCGTCGCGGCTTTCGATGAGCTGGCTGAAGCTCGGGGCGTTCAGCCGGGTCTCGACGTTCGAGCGATTCGCTCGAGAACTGGCTCGCATAGCAGGCAAGTGCCTGCTTCTTCTTTTCGTAGTACTCCGAGACGTCGACCAGGAACGACGCGGGACCCGCGTCGTTGATGAAGTAGTGGCAGACCCAATCTGGCTGCCAGGGATCGCCGCCGGCCTCGTATCGCGCGAGCTTCGCGTTGAACACAGCGTCGCTGAAGCAACCTCGCCGCCGCTTCGTGGTCGGGATGACGATCCTGCCAATAGGGAATGGCGACAGTCCGCGGCCGAGCGCGACGAATCAGATCGACCACGCGGCCGATATGGTCGGATGTCGAGCCGATCGCGCGATCCGGCAACCCGAGATTCTCCCGCCATACGGCTCCGAGCACGTTCCTCGCCTGCTCCGCCTCTTTCACGCGCTCTTCCGGTGTTCCGTTACTCGACATTTCACCGCGCGTCAAATCGCAAAGACCCACCGAGTAGCCAAGCGCCGCGTGCTTGGCCAAGCGTCCCGCCGAGGCCGATCTCCAGGTCATCAGGATGCGGACCGAACGCCAGCAGATCGACCCCGTTCATTCACGGATCCGCGTAAAGGAGAACGGTTCGTCGCCCTTTTCCGGTTGCTCCTGGTAGTGACGAAGCAGGATTCGAGCCGCACTAAAGGACAGACCGAGCCCGCCAGGGCCCGCCGCCGAACGCAAAGTAATGGTGCGGATAATTCCTGTGGGGTCCGTAGTACGGAACATCGTCGATCGTCCGCGAATACCCCACATCCCAGGAGTATTCCGGCATGGAGCCCGAAATCGCCGACCGCATGACCGACAGCTCGTACATCAACTGGCCTGTCCGCTGCACGATCGTTCGCTCTTTTGCGCGGTCGGGCACGCGTCGCCTGATCGGCGCCTGAAAACAGCACGCTGTTACCGACCCAGTGCAGCCAATGATCGGGAGATGCCGTATCACGCAGAATCACGCCGGGCGGCGTCATCTCGCGACGCACGCCGGCGGGCAGCTCCGCAGTCATCACGATATAGCTGTCGCAGCGTGCAAATCTCCTGTGAAGAGGCTTGAAGTCGTCGGTGGGAAAGCCGCTGGCAATGACGACTTTGGACGCCGTGACGGTCCCGCCATCCGTCCTGATCTCAACTGTCCGCCGTCTCGGACGTACGCGGGTCACCGGCGACTGCTCGAAGAGCTTTGCCCCGCGCGCAACTGCAGCGCGAGCGAATCCCAGAGTCGCCTTGTACGGATCGACGCTCGCATTTCCATGTGTGAGAAGGCCGAAGCCGCTCAGTTCCCACCAGGCTGATGAGCGGCGCGCCCTTCAGCGCGGCCACGCCCAATCCCGCCTCGCGGCGCGCGCGATACTCCTTCTCCAGTTCCTCGATGCCGTCCGGAGTCGAACTGAAATGCACGGCATCGCGCACCTGCAGACCGCATTCGATTCGCAGACGCCGTAAGCGCAGCGAGGTACTCGAGCGAGCCGCGCCGTGCAATTTGGTGGATGTGGCGGGCATCGCGCACGCCGTGCTGTTTTGCAAGCTTGTAGAAGTCGGGCTCCGGCTCATGCACGACGACGCCGGTGGAGCGCGCTGCCTGACGCTGCGCAATCCTGCCCTGCTCGAACAGCGCGACGTTCACGCCAGCCGCGGCGAAAACATACGCAGCCGCGCATCCCATGGCTCCGCCGCCGACAATGGCGACGTCGGTGTGGAGGGTCCCACGGTGGCGCGGATAGGCTGGACGGCGCGAAGCGGGAAACCTATCGAGCCAATAGACAGTCCCGTAGTGTGTTTTGGGCAAGGCGCGGAACATTCTATGACGAAGGCGCCCAGGCTATGGCGAAGGGCCATCTCTAAGGGCTGAGGGCCAGGAGTTGGATGGCGGAGCTGCCGCGGCTGCGTTCCTGCGCCAGCACCTTCTCTTTTCTCCGTATTCCCCAACGATAGCCGCCCATCGATCCGTCGGTGCGAATGACGCGATGACAGGGAATGAGAAGAGCCACCGGGTTCGTAGCGCACGCGCGGGCGACGGCTCGCGTCGCCGATGGCTTGCCGATCGGGGCGGCAACCTCCCGATAAGTGCGCGTCTCGCCGTACGGAATCGCCTGCAACTGGCGCCAGACGCGCCATTGAAATGCCGTCGCCCGGACGTCGAGCGGCAGATCGGCGTGAGGCGATCTGCCGCGCAAGTGATCCAGGAGTGTGCGAACCTGGGCGCTGAGGAGGCGACCGTTGCGGCGCACGGTCGCCTGCGGATACTCCTGACGGAGCTCGCGCTCGTAGAGGCGGTTGCTCGAACCATACTCGGTGTGCCATGTCTCAACGCCAAGACGCCAAGCCGCAGAGACTTCACCGGGTCCGATCCCATTGAGATCCCTGCGCCTTCGTGTCTTTGCGATGGGACATGGAACCCGTTGTCTTCTCTCCTGTGCCAGTACTCAGGGCGAGACCGACGGCAAACACCACGACAGCGCCAATGACGTTGTGCCACAGAAATGAAACGTCGGGCCGGCCGAAGGCCACGATCGCAACCGCGCTCATGCCGGCGAGAAGCCCGACGAAGGCGCCCGTACCAGTAGCCCGGCGCGTCAGGATCGCCAGCATGAAGACCCCGAGAATCGATCCGTAAAAGAACGACCCGAATCGATTCACCACTTCAATCAACGAGCCGAGGCTGCTGGCATACACTGCCACGACGGCCGCAAAGAGTCCCCAGAACCCCGTCGTGATCTTCGAGACAAACAGATAGTGGTCATCAGCAGCATGCGGCCGAATCAATCGCTTGTAGAAATCGATCACGCTCGCCGTCGAGAGAGAATTCAGTTCGGCGGCAATGGAATCGGTTGCAGCCGTGATGATCGCCGCGATCCAGAGCCCGACCAGACCCACAGGCAGCGCCGTGGTAATCCAGGTCGGAAACACGTAGTTCACATCGTTGTACAACGCATCTCCCGTGGTCTCCTTCACCAGCGCGGTTGCCCGGCTCCGCACCGAGCGCAGGGAGGCATCGTGCTGACTGAAGGCGTCGGTGGCGCGGGCCTGTTCTCTGACGTCGCCGGCCGCGCGGGCCTCGGCAATCTCCAGGGCAGCCTCGCGGCGCGCCTGAAACTCCGCCTCGAATTCCTGTTGAAGCGCGCTGTAGGCCGGTGCCGCCTGGCTCGAGCGAACACGCTCATCGTGGACGGGATTGAACAACAGCGGTGGTTGATGAAACAGATAGAACAGAAACGTGAACACCCCGACCAGCAACACCAACACCTGTAACGGAATCTTCCAGTATGCACTCAACAAGAGCGACGTTCGACCGTCATCCACCGACTTCGCCGTGAGATACCGTTGTACCTGGCTCTGGTCGCAGCCAAAGTACGAAAGCATCAGAAACAACCCGCCGAGCATCCCCGACCAGAACGTGTAGGTTTCCGTCAGTGTGAAGTTGAAGTTGAACGCCTGCAGGCGTCCAGTTCCGCCGGCAATCGTGAGCGCATCGGCAATGCCGACGCCCTCGGGCAGACCCATGACAAGAAACACCATCGCGAGAATCAGCACGGCGACGGTCAGCGCCATGGTTTTGACGTCGGTCCAGGTGACTGCCTGGACACCGCCGAGCATGGTGTAGATGACTGCTGGAACGAGAATGAGGAGCGTGGTATTCGTGACGCTCCATCCAAGAATGACGGAGAGCACGACGGCGGGTGCGGCCGCAATTGCGCCGCATGACATGCCTCGCGACAGAAGGAAAAGGAAGCTCGTACACGCACGCGTCTTCAGATCGAAGCGGCGTTCGAGGTATTCGTACGCCGTGTAGACCCTCGCGCGATAGAAGAACGGCACCAGCGTCACACAGAGAATCACCATCGCAAGCGGCAAGCCGTAGTAGAACTGCACGAAGCGAATGCCATCGTTGTAGCCCTGCCCCGTGGTTCCGACGAGCGTGACGGCGCTCAGTTGGGTCGCCATGACCGACAGGCCGACGGCCCACCACGGCATCGATCGATTCGCGAGGAAATAGGACTCTGTGGTGCGATCGAGCTTCGTCCGTTTGACGCCATCGGAAATGAGCCAGCCGACGTAGCCGAAGAGGACGGCCCAGTCCAGCAGATGCATGCGTCAGATCCTGAAATGAGTCTGGAGCCATAACAGCCCCATCAGCACCAGGATCTCGACGAGGATGACCGACAGATAGGTGCGCGACCAGGTGCGCGTGGTCTCTTCGCTCATGCGTGAAGGGAGTATACACGCAGACCACGAAGGCCGAGATCCACGAAGGGCACGAAGACCACGAAGGGCGTGACCTTCGTGGATCATCGTGGTGGATCTTCGTGATCTTCCTGGGTCTTCGTGCTACTGCTTCGATCCGAGCCACGCATCGCGGAAAGACCGCTCTGCGGCTGTGAGCTGCCGACCGGCTTGTTCGGTGGGAACGACGTGGAGCCGTGGGTCCTCCTCGATCGCAATGATCACTTCGCTCACGACACCTCGTCGCCGGACCGACGCGCGAACGCGGTCTCCAGGCTTGCGGCGCTGCACTGTCTCCTCCAGTCTGCCTGGACCTGATACCGCGACGCCGTCGAATGACAGGAGCTCGTCGCCGCGATCGAGACCCGCGGCGTACGCCGGCGTATCTTCGACGGTCGGCGAGCTGATCCGCGCCGCACCATCGCTGAATTCGAGCGCCACGGGGCCGATCCATGCCCGGCCCGGCGCGCTCTTTTGGAGCAACAGGCCCGCTCGCGCAAGCAGGGGCGCATAGTCGACGACGTCGCGGCCATGGACGTAGCGATCGAAAAACTCTGCGGCGAACGCCCGGTCGCTCGAGACATCTGCCAGCACGTCGCGAAGGTGTTCCGTCGTGTACGGCCGCGCGACGCCACCTTCCACAGGCGCTTTTGCGCGCCCGAATTCCTCCCACATCCGGCGCATGTAGTGGTCGAGTGTCACTTTGTGATCGGTTTGCGCGCGCAACGACAGGTCCAGACCGAGGCCGATGGCTGCACCCCAGGTGTAATAGGACAGAAACGTGTTGTCGAAGTTGGTCGGATCGCTCCACGACGCCTGATCGATAAACTGCGCGAACCGACTCGCGTCCTCGGCGCTGCGGTACTTGCGGGCAGGACTGCGAATCACGGCGTCGAGCATCTGGCTCAGTCGAGACGCCAGCCGGCCGACATTCCACAACCCGGCGCGCCGCATCACGATCGCCTCGTAGTAGCTCGTGAACCCCTCCGCAAACCAGAGCTCACCCGACGGGTTCGGCCCATCCAGCCTGAACGGCTCGAGAGACCGCGGCCGTATGCGCTCGACGTTCCAGCTGTGAAAGAACTCGTGCGCTGCCGTGCCGAGCATGTCGAGCAACTGGTCCTGATCGCCCAGCGAGCCTGTCCCGGTCAGAATCGTGCTGTTCCGATGCTCCATCGCGTCAAACGGCGCGTCCGGCAGGAAATCAAGGATGAACGTATACGGCGCCTCGAATGCCGGCAGCTCGCCGAAAATGGCGCGCTCCTCGCGAACGATCTTCTCCACCCCGGAGGCAAAACGATCAGCATCGGCATCGGTTCCCATGTGATGCAGTGCGATCCTGAACTCCTGGTCGAGCCGAAACGTACGCAGCATGAAGTTGCTCAACTCGGCGGGACTGTCGATTAGATAATTCAGATTGGGCGCGGTGAACGTCTGCGGGTCGGCCGCCGGCTTCAGCTGCGTGGCCACTTTCCACCCGGCAGCCCCCTCGAACCTCACACGCACGGCCCGCTCTTCCAGCCCGCGCGCCCACATCAGCGCCGCCGGCATGTTGATGTGCGCGTGGGTTCGATCGATGCCGAGGAACGTACCGTCGACCTGGTCGCCAAACACGTTGTACCGAACGCGCACCAGGCCTGAGTGCTGGCTCACTTCCCATTGATCGGGGCCGGGGCGGACGTACGGGAGCGGGGACCCGAGACCATCGTCTATCTGCACGTCGTACACGTTCTTCGCAAACTCGTGGATGGCGTACCGACCTGGCGATGTTCGCGACATCGTGACTCGAAGCGGTCCCGGCGGCACGTCTGGAAACGTCACCTCGACCTGCATCCGATGATGCTGAGCTTCGGGAAAGCTGAGGTGATAAGTAACAGGCGACTGGGCGAGCGCGGGCGTTGCGACGAAGACGATCGCCGCGACTGCAACCCTTATCCCCAATCCCCAACCCCTAATCCCCAATCCCCTAATCCCTCCCTACAGCGCTTTTCAATCCATGTCGTGTCCAGTGGCCTGGAGCGAATGCCCCCGAACCAGGCTCGGCGACGCGGGCACCCGCATCTTCCGCCCCGCGACCGCGTACTCTATCGAGCCTCCTGCGCAGAACTCACGCCGTCCCCACGCTCACGATGCGGTTGCCGGCCAAAGAGTACGTCGCGTCGCTCGCATGGTTCAGGAGCCTTCGCTCCAGGCCGCTGGACCACACACCGCGCGCAACTTGCGGTGCCGGGCGGGCGGAGTGGGGTGGCGGCCGATAGGGCGCAGCCCGACGGCGATCAGTGTGTAAAACAACGGCGGCGGCCACCGCCGCGGACGACCACTCCTGGTCGGCCGCGCCATGACAGTGACCGATACTGCCGCCGCGTTGTTTTTCCGGGGCTGTCGCCCGTGACCGCCACTCCACTCATGCCTGACCGGCCTATCGCGCGCTACGCGGTGATAAACGCTCTAGCATCGCTAGCATACGGCGGTGACCAGCTCCTCCTCGGACGCCGCGCCCATGATTTCCACGCTGTCGTTGATGATTGTCTTCGGGACGCCATTGACGTTGTAACGGCGCACCAGATCTGGGAACTCGGTCGCGTCGATGGCCACGGTCGAAACAAGCGGGCTCTCGACGGCGAGCTCGTTCGCGAGGGAGATCATGCGCGGGCAGTAAACACAGGCCGGCGTAAAGAACACCTGAAGTCTGACCGGCTTCCTGAGCGTCTTCAATTGAGCCCGGCTCTGTTCGGTCAGACCAGTCTCGCCGGTCGCCGACATGCGAACGGCATCGACGAGAGTGGGCAGTTCGTTGCCGAGCGGCGGGCCGTAGTAGCGGATGCGATCGCAGGCGGAAGCTGCGATGATGACCGCCGGAACGCGATCGACGCCGTACTCGATCGCTTTCTGTTTGTCGAGCACGAGATTCAGCACCTCGAGCGTCACATCTCCGGTCGATTCGACAATCTGCTCCAGCGCGCGCCGTGACGCCGCGCAGGTCTCACAGCCAATCGACTGTTCAAAGAAAATCAGACGTACCGGAAGACGGGAGCCAGCCCCCAGGCTACTTGAAGAGATCATCGAACGCCTTGCGTGCGCTGCTGGGAGCCTGAGGCTGCGCCTCCGAACGCGTCTCGCGCTCGATCGTCACCCTGGGCGAAAACAGCTCGCAGCTGTTGCGCGCGTCCTTCGGGGAAACGCGCGCGGCAATCGGTTGCGCACACTCGAATCGCTTGCCGGTATCGAAGGACTCGCATTGCGCACACGTGCGAAGATCGGCACCGCATCGCCGACATCTCGACTCGGGTGCGATCTCGCCGGTGAACACGTTGCCGCACCGGGCGCATCGCATCACCTCGTGAAAGCCGGGCATGCTCGGGGTTCGGCCCTCGAGAGCTTTCCGTTCGGCTTTGTCTGCACGGGTCTCGATTCGACCGTCGCCGGGCGGCTTCGCCTGCGGCCTGGGACCCGTCTGAGCCGGACGTCGCTCACGATCTGAATCCTGATACCCTCGCTGTCGATATTTGCGATCAGACACTTTTGGCTCCTGGCTCTCGGCTTCTGGCTCCCGGCCAGAAGCCGGAGTCTGAAGCCCGACGCCCATTTTGACACGTTATACTCGCTTGAATCTCATGCCAAACGCCGGTCGTCCTCCTTTTGCTCATGGCGTCGTAGTGGATCTTTGCTTCAGGCGCGTTGGTACGGTCCCAGGCCAGGCGTCCCATTGACGCTGGTGGATTTGCTGAGCATTCCGCGCGTGGATGATCCGCAGATCTCGCGCGATGGCCGCCGCATCGTCTTCAGCCTGCGAGCTACTGGCTGGCTGGCGATCGGCGCGTGACACAGATCTGGCGAATTGGATCGGACGTCACTGGACTCCGGCACCGCTGTCTATTTCTCGCGAACGATACGCCTTCCGTTGGGATGCTCTGGCAGAAAAATCCGCCGATCCAAAACTACTGGGATCATTCGCCGCTGAAGTACTTTAGGTCTGTCCGCACACCGTCACTGTTCCTCATCGGCGAGAACGACACGAGGGTTCCAATGGCGCAATCCATGGAAATGCATCGAGCGATCCGAGCGATTGGTGTACCGAGTGGTTTGAAAAATTCGTCCGCGGTCTTCCTTACGTACCGGAGCCGCCGCTCTCGGAAAACGATGTGAAAGTGATCCCGCTCCCTAGACTTGCGGCACAAAAGCAATGTAAAATTTTTTGGTCTGCCCGTAACCACAAACAGTTCGCGCAAGCCTAAATACGTTATCAGTGGTGTTGTGCTCACGTTGCTGGTCGCGACCGCCGCGCTCGCCTTCTGGCCCGCGCGGCCGGTGACTCAGCCGATCGCCTATCCGCACAAGACGCATGTCACCGACAACCAGATGGAATGCCTGACGTGTCATGTGAACGCTGACCGCTCGATTGCCGCAACGATCCCCAGCGTCACCGACTGCATGGTCTGCCACGAAAACGTCAAACCTGAAAGCGCGGAAATTCAGAAGCTGGCGGCATACGCCAAGGCCGGCGAGGAACCGCCGTGGGTGCGCGTTTACGGTTTTCATCCCGAGGCTGCGGTGAATTTCACCCATAAGCGCCATGTCAAAGCGGGTGTCGAGTGCTCGACCTGCCACGGCGACATGGCCAACGCGATGGACATCCGCGAAAACGTCAAATGGACGATGGGCAAGTGCATCGATTGCCATCGCGAGCGACAGGTGAGCGTCGACTGCCTGGTCTGCCATAAATAATGAAAAGACGAGACTTTCTCAAAACAGGAGGCATCGCCGGTACAGCGGGCCTCATACTCGACGGCTGCGGCGAACCGCAGCAGCTGATTCCACTTCTGGTGTCCGAAGACCAGTTCGTCCCAGGTGAGGAAGGCTGGGTGCGAACCGTTTGTCAGCAGTGCGCCGCCGGGTGCGGTATCGCCGTGCGCGTCATGCAGGGGGAATCAATCCGAACAATCGGCGGCCAGCAGAAGCGCGTGAAAGCCGTACAGGCGAAGAAGATCGAAGGCAATCCTGATCATCCAATCAGCACGGGCGGCACGTGCGCCCGCGGACAGGCGGGCGTGCAGGCGCTCTATCACCCCGACCGAATCAAGAACCCGCTGAGACTATCCGGGCCGCGAGGCTCGGGCCAGTACCAGGGGATTACGTGGAAGGACGCACAGCAGCTGCTCGTCACCGAGCTTCAGAAGCTTCAGGCCACGCCTCAGGCGATCGCGGTCATGACCGGTCGAAGAAATCGCGGGACGCTCGGAACGGTGGTCGAGCGATTTGCAGCAGGCATCGGCACCACCAACGTCGTGTCATACGACCCGTTCGATCCAGCGCCTCTTCGCAGGACGCTGGAGCTGATGACCGGGGTGGCCCGGCTCCCGGCCTTCGACTTTGCGAACGCAAACTTTCTTCTGTCGATCAACGCCAATCTCTTCGAGACGTTCCTTTCCCCCGTTCGCCACATTGCCTCGTATGGTCAGTTCAGGCAGGAACGACCGGGTGTACGCGGCAAGTTCGTCCACGCCGAGCCGCGCCTGTCACAGACGGCGGCATGCGCCGATGAGTGGCTGCCGATTAAACCGGGCACAGAAGGGCTGCTCGCACTCGCGCTCGCGCACGTCATCGTGAGCGAAAAGCTCTACGACGCAGAGTATGTCGCGCAAAGCACCGGCGGATTCGCCGAATGGTCGGCGGCGCTCTCGGGGTACGCACCTGATGTCGTCGCCGCGCAGATCGACGTTCCCGCGCCGGTGATTCAGCGGGTTGCGCGTGAGTTCGCCGAGCGGCGCCCCAGCGTGGCTGTAGGCGACAGCCCCGATCTCGGGGCGCTCACCGCAATCTACGCGCTCAATGCGCTGGTGGGGGCGTTTGGACGCCAGGGAGGCATTTTCTTCGGAGCCGATGACCTCGCCGGTCCCGTACCTGGCGCCGGCATCGGGCTTCAGGCTTCCGGCCCCAGGCCCGGAGCCCAGATTCCCGAGCCAAGAGCCACAGCCGCGGACATTCTGGGTCTGATCAACGCCATGAGCGCCAGCCAGGTCAAGGCGCTGCTCGTTCTCGACACGAATCCGCTCTTTACGCTGCCCGAAGCCGACAAGTTGCGATCGGTGCTCGGCAACGTGCCGTTCATCGCGAGCTTCGCATCGTTCCTCGACGAGACTTCGGTGATGGCTGATTTGATTCTGCCGGGCCATCTGACCCTGGAGCGCTGGGTTGATGACGTACCAGAGCCGGGCGTCGGTTTCCCCGTCCGCACGCTTGGGCAGCCGGTCGTTCAGCCGAGATGGGACACGCGGGATTCGGGCGATGTGCTGATTGAAACCGCAAAAGCCCTCGGCGGCGACGTTGCCGCGGCCATGCCGTTCGAGAATATGGCGGCCGCGGTCAAGGAGTCCTTCCGGTCGATCCACGCACTGCAGAGCGGCTCGACGACAGACGCGGACTTCGACGCGTTCTTCCGCAAGGTCACGACGGCGGGAGGCTGGTGGAACCCGCCACCGCCGAGCGGGGTCGGCGGAGGCGGAGGGTCGAGAGTAGAGGGACGAGGGCAGGCGGAAGGTAGACAGCCGACGGGACGAGCGCAACCAGCAGCACGCAGAGTTCAATTCGTGATGCCTCCCCAGCCGATCGCCGCCCGTACATTTGCCGGTGACGCGCAGCAGATGCCGTTCATGCTCCATGTGTACCCCTCGGTAGCCTTTGCGGACGGACGCGCGGCGCACCTGCCCTGGCTTCAGGAAATGCCGGATCCGATGACCACAGTCATGTGGGGCTCGTGGGTAGAGATCAGCACGGAGACGGCACACAAGCTCGATATTCACGAGGGCGACGTCCTGACGATCGCATCGCCCCAAACCAGCATCGATCTACCGGCATTTCTCTATCCAGGACTACGGCCGGACGTCATCGCGATACCGGCCGGCCAGGGCCACACGCACGGCGGCCGTTACGCCGCAAATCGCGGAGCGAACGCTCTTCGGCTGGGCGCGTCGACGCTGGATCAGGTAACCGGCGCCGTGACGCAAATCGGAGTCCGGGTGAGCGTGACGAAAACGGGACGGAACGAACGGTTGATTCGGTTTGGTGCATCGGACGCGCGTGGCTATCACGAACAGCCGCTGCACCGGTGAAGGATCGGGAGATTGAGGGAATCTGCCAATCTGCCCCTCTACCAATCCACCAATGGTGCGAAAGTATTCAAAGGTGCGGAGCAACCAATGCCTCAGTGGGGAATGACGGTCGATCTCGATCGATGCACGGGCTGCGAAGCCTGTGTAGTCGCTTGTCATGCCGAGAACAACCTGCCTGTCGTCGGACCCGAACAGGCGGCGATGGGTCGAACGCATCAGTGGATCCGTGTCGAACGCTACTGGGAGGGAGAATTCCCGAACGTGCGTGCGCGCTTCCTGCCGGTCATGTGTCAGCAATGCGATGCGGCCCCGTGCGAGCCGGTGTGCCCTGTCAATGCCACGTATCACACGCCGGACGGACTGAACGCGCAGGTGTACAACCGCTGCGTCGGCACTCGATTCTGCGCGAACAATTGCCCCTACACGGTGCGCTACTTCACGTGGTTCACGCCGGAATGGCCCAGCCCGCTCAACGAGCAGCTGAATCCCGACGTGTCGATCCGCAGCAGCGGAATCATGGAGAAGTGCACCTTCTGCGTGCACAGGATCCGCCGCGCGCAGGATACCGCGAAGGATGAGAAGCGCAGCGTGCGCGACGGCGAGATTCAGCCGGCATGCGCGCAGGCGTGCCCGGCGAAGGTGCTGGTGTTCGGCGATCTGAGCGATCCGGACAGCCAGGTCTCGCAGCTCGCACGATCGCGCCGGGGATACCGGCTGCTCGAAGAGCTCAACACCCGCCCGCGGGTGGTCTATCTGAAAGAGGGGGACGCGTAGCCGTGGCGACGGCATACCCATCCGCGCATCCAACTGAAGCCCAGATCAATCGCGATCTGCTTGGTCCACTTTTCAGAACCGGGCCGAAATACTACGTGGTCCTCGGTCTCCTGATCGCGATCACCAGCGTGGTGTTCATCGCGTGGTTCCTGCAGATCACGATGGGCATCGGCATGGCGGGCAAAAACCGGCCCTCGTTTTGGGGCCTCTACATCACGACATTCGTCTTCTGGATTGGCATCAGCCATGCGGGCACGCTGATTTCGGCGATTCTGCGGGTCGTCCAGGCCGAATGGCGGCGGCCCATTACACGATGCGCCGAGGCGATTACTACCTTCGCGCTGGCCACCGGATCGCTTTTCCCGCTCATCCATCTCGGCCGGGCCTGGCTGTTCTACTGGATGATTCCATATCCGAACAGCCGTTATCTGTGGCCGAACTTCCAGTCGCCGCTCATGTGGGACTTCATGGCCATCAATACCTATCTGATCGGCAGCGTGACGTATCTCTACCTGCCGATGATTCCCGACATGGCCGTTGCACGCGACAAATCTGCGGGCTGGCGAAAAAAAATGTATCGGACGCTGGCGCTCGGCTGGCGAGGAACCGAACGGGAATGGGTCACGCTCGAAAAAGCGATCTCGATTATGGCAGTGATCATCATCCCTGTGGCTGTCTCGGTTCACACCATCGTGTCCTGGGACTTCGCCATGACCGTTATGCCGATGTGGAGCAGCACGATCTTCGGACCGTACTTCGTCGTCGGCGCGATCTTCTCCGGCGTCGCCGCACTTCTGGTGGCGATGGTACTGATCCGCAAGTTCTTCAAGCTTGAGAACTACCTGCTGCCGATCCACTTCGACAATCTCGGGAAGATACTCCTGACGATGAGCCTGCTGTGGTTCTACTTCACGTTCACCGAGTATCTCGTGACCTGGTACGGCAACGTGGCGGCTGAAATGCCCGTTTTCTGGTCGAAAATCTCCGGGCGCTTCGCGCCGCTGTTCTGGCTGATGGTGGCCTGCAACTTCCTGATCCCGTTTCCGATTCTTGCGATCAGGAAGCTGCGCACGATTTCGCTGATCTTCTTCGCCTCGACGTGCATTCTGGTGGGCATGTGGCTGGAGCGGTTCCTCATCATCGTCCCCACGCTGACTCATCCGTTCCTGCCATATAACTACGGCACGTACAGCCCGTCCCTGACTGAGGCGTCGATCGCCGGCGGCACGGTTGGATTTTTCATCCTCCTCTATTTCCTGTTTGCAAAGTTCAGCCCGATGATTTCCATCTGGGAGGTTCAGGAGGGCTACCAGGTGGCAGGTCACGCGATACGAGCTCATCATCCGGCGACGCTCGGCCAAAAACCCGTTGGCGATGTACATCCCGCGCATTGAGATTTCAGATTCCAGATTGTAGATTTCATATGCCTCAGACCTGTCTTGTCACATTCGCTCAACCGGACGACGCGCGCGTCGCGATCAGTCGACTGCTGCAGGACGGCGTGACCGCCGACTCGATGGAGGTCATGACGTCGCAGCCGATTCACGGCGAAGCCTTTGTACCGGAAAAAAAGCCAACCAGGCTGCGGACGTGGGCGATCTCCGGCGCCGCGATCGGGCTCCTCGCCGGTTTGTCGCTTGCGACAGTCACCGCGCTCAACTTTCCACTCGTCAAAGGTGGGATGCCGATTGTGGCGCCATGGACTGTCGGTATCATCACATACGAAACGACGATGCTTGGTGCGGTCCTGGCGACGTTTGTCGGACTGCTGGTCGAATTGAAACTGCCGAATTTCAAGAGCCTGCCTTACGATCCGAGCGTGGTCGATGGTGGCGTGGTGCTGGCGGTGTCGTGTCCGGATGAGGCACGCGGCTCCATCGAAAGCGCGGTCAGCTCCGCCGGGGCATCTAAGGTAAACTGGGTTTGAGGCGGTCCAACTCGTTCTCTGAGGATTCAATGCGAACTTCCATTGCTGGTCTAGCGCTCTCTCTCCTGTGTGTGATGGCGTACGCGGTTCAGGCAAGCCCGGCCGCGGGTGCCCAGAAGCCGGCTGCGACGCCCGCCGCCAGTCCGGAGTCAATTGAGAGCGGCGCAGCACTCTTCAAGCGGCAGTGCGTCATGTGTCACGGCGCGGCAGGCCTTGGCGACGGACCGGCCGCAAAAACCCTGAAGGGCAAGCTGCCGAGCCTGGCTGACAAGGCGACGATGTCCAAGCTGACTGACGCCCAGATTCACGAAGCGATTACAGCGGGCAAGAAGACGGAGATCGGCAACATGCCGGCCCTGGGCAAGCGCCTGAAGCCTGAGGAGATTACCGATATCGTGAACTACGTCCGGACGCTGGCGAAATAGGATTCAAGCCACCGTCAACCCGTTGCCGCTCCACCGGAACAGGGGAGCCCCGCCTCTCGCGTGCTACGCGCGATTCTCGTCCCCAGTGGTAGGATCATCAGCTTCATTCGAACATTCATTCACGAGGACAAGACAGGCGTATGACGCAGGACGCGAAAATCACCATCAGCAATGGCCGGCTTCTGGTTCCCGATCATCCGGTGATTCCGTATATCGAAGGCGACGGTACGGGGCCTGACATCTGGCGGGCGAGCGTTCGAGTGCTCGATGCCGCAGTCGCGAAGGCGTATGGCGGCAAACGCCGTGTGCAATGGAAGGAAGTCCTGGCAGGTGAGAAGGCGTTCTCACAGGTGCGCAACTGGCTGCCCGACGAAACCCTGGACGCGTTTCGGACGTACCTCGTGGGGATCAAAGGGCCGCTGACCACACCCGTCGGGGGGGGAATCCGATCGTTGAACGTCGCGCTGCGCCAGGTCCTGGATCTGTTCGTCTGTCTTCGCCCCGTGCATTGGTTCAAGGGCGTACCGTCGCCGGTCAGGCATCCTGAGAAAGTCGACATGGTGATCTTCCGCGAGAACACGGAAGACATCTATGCAGGTATCGAGTACGCCGCGGGCACGCCGGAAGCCCAGAAGGTTCTCGACTTCCTCGCCAGGGAGTTTCCCAAGGACTTCAAAAAGGTCCGGTTCGGCACGGTCGACGCATCGCGTGAATGGCAGGCCCTGCTCGAATCGATCGGCGCACCCAGGCGCGACGTGGGCCTGCTCGTGGGGATCGGTCTCAAGCCGATCAGCTATCTGGGCACCGAGCGGCTGGTCCACAGCGCGATTAGCTACGCGATCAGCCGCGGCCGGAGGAATGTGACCCTGGTCCACAAAGGCAACATCATGAAGTTCACCGAAGGCGCCTTTCGCGACTGGGGATACAAAGTGGCGAGGGACTTTTTCGGGGCCGTGGAGATTGACGGAGGCCCGTGGTGCCGCATTCCCGACGGGAAGCCGGGTGCCGGGATCATTATCAAGGACGCCATCGCCGACATCGCGCTCCAGCAGGTGCTGACGCGACCCGAGGAGTTCGACGTGATCGCGACGCCCAACCTGAACGGTGATTACCTGTCTGACGCGCTCGCGGCGCAGGTCGGGGGGATCGGCATCGCCCCAGGCGGCAACATCAACTCCCTCACCGGCCACGCGATCTTCGAGGCCACGCACGGCACGGCGCCGAAGTACGCGAATCAAGACAAGGTGAACCCGGGCTCGGTCATCCTTTCAGGTGAAATGATGCTCCGGCACCTGGGCTGGACCGAAGCCGCCGACCTCGTCGTCAAGGGGATGGACGGCGCGATTTCCGCCAAAACGGTCACCTACGATTTCGCGCGATTGATGGACGGAGCCAGGGAAGTGAAGTGCAGCGAGTTCGGTGACGCGGTGATTCGACACATGTGAAGCTTGGAGCCGGCGTTGATCGCCTCAGGACCGAAGGCTGGAGATCAACGCAAGCAGCGCCAGCGCGGTGGCGAAGCCGAGCCCGAGTTGTAAGCGCTGCTTCACGAACAACACGCCGAGACCGAGACACCCCGCCGCAGCCGCGAGCAGGTACCAGTACAACTCGTCCAGGGACTCGTCAACCTGCTCGTTCCCCGAGCGGCGAGCGGCGTTCTGGATGATGCGAGCGGCTATCTGCTCGTCCGAAGACGTCCCCAGCTCGAAATACTCGCCGGCGCCGGCGCGCGCGATCTCCCGGAGCGACGTCCGATCGAGCACCGACCTGATCGGGTCGAACCCCGCCAGCAGCACGCCCTTCTCGTCCCGCGGCAAAGGAATGATCCCACCGTTCGAGGTGCCGACGCCGATCACGTCGACCGCGATCCCGAGGTGGGCCGCCTGGGTAATTGCACGCTCGACGTTGCCGCTCCACACCTGACCGTCGGAAATCACGACGAACGTCCGGGCGTTCTTGCTCGGCCCGTACATCTGCTGATCCGTCTCGACGAGCTTCACGCCCCAGTAGACCGCATCTTCGACGTTCGTGTTCCAGCTGGTATCGTTCTCGAGCCGGAACGTCGGCTCGTCGTCGAGGTGATCGAGAAAAAACAGAATCGTGTTGGGATCGCGTGTCAGCCGGACCTGTGGAACGGCGATATCGGCGAACGTGGCCAGCGCCATCCGGTCTCCGTTCCAGCTGAGGGTCTTGGTGAGTGTACGGACCCACTGCATCGAGCGCTGCCAGCGATCGACGCCCATATCGCGCACGCGCATGGACGTCGAGCCGTCCAGGAGCAGCACGATATCGACACCTGGGCTGTGAACGATGGCCGTAACGCCCTGCGGACGTGAAAGAGCGAGTATCGTCAGCGTCAAAGCGGCGATGAGCGCGAGCCAGAATGCGAGCTCTCCCACAGCGGCAAAACGCTCGCGCAGAGGGACCAGGCGCACCGAGCGATATCTGCGAGCATCGACGCGTCGCCGGACCACCTGCCAGCACCAGAGCAACAGCAGCAGCGCGGGCGCGCACAGCAGCCACAGGTACAACGGCTGACCAAAGCGCAGCGATTCGACGTCTATCAACCTGTCCATCGCGCGGCTCTATTCCTTCTTCCTTGTTCCTTCTTCCTTCTGCTACCCGCGTTTTCTCCGCGCGGCCCCCGTGCCGGCGGACTGTTCCTGGCTTTGCTTGACTTCGCGCGGATCCATGGGAATCCTGATCTGGAACTGCTCCACTTTCATGTCCTTCGGCGGTTCTCCAGGATCGCCGTGCATGTTCGGGTCGCTCTCGCGTATCGTCGGGTTTGACGCTGGAGAGCGCCTTGCGCTTGCCGGCGCCGACTTCCTGCCGCATCCGGACCGCGAGCTCGTAGTTGAAAGCCACATCGGGCCGCTCGGAACCCGCACGCAGGGCTTCGGCGTACGCCCGGATCGCCGCATCGAGATTTTTGAGGAGTGTTGGCCGATCCTGCGGTCCCCGCTGCGCGACACGATACAGTGCGTTTGCAGCCAGCACCTGCAACTCCGGATCGACAACACGGCCGTTTTCGGCCTGGCTCGGCGCCCGCGCGACCTCGACGAGATCCGTGTAATCGCCCTGCCAGTACTGAAGCATCGCGCGCCTGTGCCGAATCTCGGTCATCGCGCTGGCGGCAACCCAGCGGTACTTCTCCAGGTCCTTCTCGAGCGCGCCGTACTCGGCCCGCGGATCGACAAAGTCCAGCACCGCCATGTCTTCCTGAGCAATCGCCATGCGGCGGTCGAGCATTCCCGCCGCGAGGAACGCACAGCCGACAACGCTCAGCAATACAACCGCAGCGATAACTCCAGCGGATCGTTTCATGGGAATGTCCTGAATATTCGAAATGTCAACTGCAGTCCGAGCGCGATGGTCCACATCAGAACGGCTATCAACGCGAACCGCGCGTAACGAGGCTGCTTGACCGCGTATTCGCGAACCTCGACGCGGCCGGTCGACGCCGCGTCGATCTCCTTGATCGCCTGCATGATCGTTTCCTGACTCGCAGCCGGAAAGAATCGGCCGCCGGTGGCGTCGATGGCCTTCTTCCAGACCTGGTCCGGCACCACGTCGTAGAGACCGCGGGCGTACGCGGTCCGAATCATGTAGACCGGCACCTTGTTGTCGACGGCTTTTTTCAGGACCTGCTCGAGCGACATGGTGCCGATCTGCACGTTGTTGTCCTGGCCGTCGCTGAAGATGACCATGATGTTGCCCGACGAGTCGAGAAAATCGAACGCGTTGAAGAGATCGACGCCCTCGTCGATCGCCTTCATGATGATGGTTCCCTGATCGGGGAACCGCTGCCACTCGTTGACGTCGCTGATCATCTTCAGGCTGAGCAGCAGGTTCTCGTAGTCGGTGGTGAACGGCGTGATCACGTACGCCTCGTTCCCGAACTGTTCGAGAGCGATCAGATCGCGATACCGCCCCTTCATCCGCATCCGGATGAAATACTCCGCCGCCGCCATCGTGTTCGAGAACGCGGTGTCGCTCTGGGTTTTGAGCTGCTGGCCGCTGAACGGCGACAACATGCTCAACGAAGCGTCCATGATCACCGCAATCCGGCGGCCTGGATAGGACACCTGATTGGCCGAGAGCGACGAATGCGGGTCAGCCAGGGCAAGACAGAAGAAAGGCAGCCCCACCAGAAACAGCACGAAGGGCGCGTGGCGGACGAGTGACAGCGGCGACCGCCGTATTCGGGGAAGAATTGCCGGCACGGCGATCGCCGTGCGGCCCGGCAACCGGCTCCGCAGAAAGCGCCATGCCAGGACCGTCGCGCTGATGACAGCCAGAAGTGCGGCGGCCAGAAGCGCGGCGTTCCTCGCATCGAAGACCAAATCGCCGATCCCGCCCGACCGGACCTCGTTCACCGTCGCGACGATGAGCTCGATAATCGCGTTCAGCGTACCCATGTCTGTCGCGTCGCTTCTACCTTGGATACCTGGCGCGATCGGGCAAAGCGGCGCCACTGCGCAAGGCGCAGACGCCTCAGCGCGTCCTGGGCGGCGGCCAGTGCCGCGTCGAGTGCGACGCCGTCAATCTCGCCGTTGGTCGACGGGCGGCTGTACCGAGCGGCGCTGAAAACCCCGAGGCTTTGACTCAGCGAATCCCATGCCGGCGACGAGCTCGGCTTGCCGTTCACTGTCCCCGGCGTCACGGCGGCCGACAGCATCGTCTTCTTGCCGATCAGGCTTCGAAGGCTTGGCGCCGCCGGTACCTGTCCTTCGGTTCGAAGCGTGTCGCGATCGACATCTTTTTGACTGACGGGACGCGACAAGGCGACAGCTCCGGCCAGTCGAAGCGCCGCCGCCGCGCGCCCCGCGAGATCCCCGTTCCATCCTTCGCGCTGGCTCGCGGCGCGAACAGCACCCAGCTCGCGCCCGGCCGCGCGAAGCACGGCGCCCGGCGATAAAACCCGGTGCCTCGCCGCAACCGATGCCCGGCGCTTCACAGCCGCTCGCGCAATGACGAGCGCGGCCATGAGCGCCGACAGGACGAACAGCACGGCGGCGAGAATCAGGAGCAAATTCGACCGGAACAAGCGGCGCTCGACATCGCCGAACGTGTCGCCCGGCGTATCGCGGATGTCAGCCGCTCCCGCGGGAACGAGCGACAGCACCCGAATCGGAACCGGCACGAGGGAGTACTGCGTTTCGCGTCCTGCAAGGGCCGCACCCCCCTGAAGCGAGTTCTGCACTCGGTAGCTGATCTGCAGCCTCGGCAGCAGGATCTCCTTGCCAAAGAACTCCTCTCCAAGCAGGCGCATCGTGTATTGGTACTGAAAGAAGCGCCGCGGAGCGTTCAGGATGTCGCGGAATCGGCGGCCGTCGACGATCTCGAACGGCACCAGATGTAAAGCGGATGGCGCAAGACCGGATTCGTCGACGGCCACGCGCGCGCGCTCAGTATCGAGCACGGCGCACGTCAGCGTCAGCATGAAGCGCTCTCCCACACGGATGGCGCTGCGGTCGGTCTTCCACCAGCATTCGATCGGAGGGACGGGAACTTCGATGGGCTTCGGCGGCGTCTGGCCGAACACGTCACCTGCGTCCATGATTTCAACGCAGAGGACGCCAAGAACGCAGAGGAGAAAAAATCTTGGCACATACTCGGCGAGCCTTGCGATCTCTGCGTTGAGGTTGCGTCTCATGCCTTGCGGAGCCTCCGCACCGTTACGAAGTCAAGGAGCGACGGCAGGCTTTCTTCCAGGCTGACGCTGAGCCGCAGGACGTCGAGCCCGCGCTCGTGCGCGTGGCGCTCGACCTCGTCCTGCCATCCTCGAACACGCGCTGCAAGGCCTCGCATCTCGCGCCTCGACATCAGTCTCGACTCACCGGTCTCCACATCGAACCCGCTCACCCAGCCAGCCGACACGTCCGGCAGTTCGAACGCGAACGCGCTTTCAATCATCACGAGAAAGACATCGTGCACCGAGTTGAGCTCGGCCAGCTCTGTTACCCGCTCGGAGGCGTCCTCGAACAGGAAGTCGGAGATCACCGGCAGAAGCGAGGTCCGCCGCAGGTGACCGCCGATCGTCGTCGCGAGTCGCCGCCCCGACTTCACTTCCTCCATGCCGACGCGCCCCTGATAGGCATCGAGGCAGTGAATCACGTGTCCACGGCCCACGCGCGGCCGGACGGCGGCCATGCCGCCGAACCCCTTGTCGAAGGTAATCAGCCCGAACATATCCTGAAAGTACACCGCAGACAACCCGATCGTCGCTGTCGCGCGCGCGATGCCTGCCGCGATCGGGGTGCCCGCCGTGCCGCACCGCGTGGACGGCGACTGATCCGCTACGACGACGATGGGGGCGGTTCCCGGGCTGTTCGTACTCGCGGATGACCAGGGGATTGAAGTTCGTGAGGGTGGACTGCGGCCAGTCGATCGACGACATCCGATCGCCCGCCTGCCAGTCGCGAAGGCCGACGAAATCGACGCCGGTCCCGTGGAACACGCTGCCGTGATCGCCCAGCGTGTACTCTTTCATGCGTTTCAGCACACGCAGCTCGATCTCGGTGATTTCCGCGAAATTGACCAGTTCCCCCAGCTCGACCGTCATGGAATCGCCACCTTCGCGACGATATCGTCGATCACCTGCTCGGACGTAACGCCGTGGCTCGTGGCGTGAGGGCCGAGCCAGATGCGATGGCTCAGCACGTACTTCGCGAGGTCCTGAATGTCTTCGGGATAAACCTCCGCGCGCCTCCGCACGAGAACGGCCCAGACCTTGACGAGCCGTCCCCAGCAGATCGTCGCCCGCGGCGATGCGCCGAGGTCGACATGCTGTTCCACCATCTCCGAGGGCGAACGGAACTTCCAGTCGGTTTCAGCGCTGAAGGGCCGCGTGGCGCCGACCAGACGGCGGATGTATTTCCCCAGCTTCTCGTGGAGGAACACCTCGCGGGTGATGACGCCGCGCAGCTGTACGATGCGCTCTTTCGACATCAGCGAGTTCAGACGGACCTGCTTGAAGTCGAAGTTGACGAGCTTCTGCTCCTCCTCGGGCGGGAGGTATCCGATATTCACCATGATCGCGAAACGATCGGTGGCGGCCTCCGAGAGCGGGAACGTGCCCTGGCCAAGCTCCACTGGATTCATCGTGGCGATCGCGAAGCTGAATGTCGGCAAGTTGTAGGTGTTCTTGCCAACCGTGATCTTGCGATCCTGCAACCCTTCGAGGAACGCGCTCTGCGACTTCAGCGGGATGCGGTTGATTTCGTCGAGCAGGATCACCTCAGCGGATGCCAGAGGGCCGAACTCGGTGATGAACGCTCCGGTAGCGGGGTTGATCATCTGAAACCCGACAACCTCGGTCGGCTGCAGGTCGGCCCGTCCCTGCAGGCGCGCAAACTTCGCGTCGCTGATCGCCGCGATGATGACCCCGAAAAACGTCTTTCCGATTCCCGGGACCCCGCGCAGCAGCAGGTTGCCGGCGTTCACCTGCCGCTGCTCTTCCTTGTCGTAGGTTGTCGGAATCTCCGACATCAGGACGACGTTGGCGAGCGCCTTCTCTCGTTCGTATCCGACCAGCGCCTTGCCGGCCTCGGCGACAATCGCGTCGTGAAAATCGATGGCTTCCGTCAGCTCAGGATGCACGATATTGATCGTCCGATACGGGCTCGAGCCACTCCGTCGAGAGATTCAGATTGACGGCGAAGTGCGACATTCTGGTCCGTTGAGCGGCGCCGTGCCAATGCTTTTCGTGAGGCTCGATCGTGACGGCGTCGCCTGCTGAAATCTCGCGCACCGGCTCGCCCCATTTCTGCACGTACCCCTGACCCTCCTTGATCAGCAGCAACTGCGGCGCCGTATGGCGATGCCAGTGGGTTCGCGCCCCCGCCTCGAACTCGACGAGATAAACGATCACCGCCTGCCGGCTGTCTTCGATCACCGGCATGCGCTTCACTCGCGCTGAGCCGACGAAATTCTTCTGGTCGGCGGGCTCGAACCGAACCTCTGGCTCACCAAACTGCTTCATGGAAGGGATAACTATATTCCAATGCGGTAATCCATGGTGGCTTCAACGCGGAGACACAGGGGACGCAGAGACAAATCAACGCCGAGCACGCCGGGACCGCCGGGATCCGCAGAAATCACGGTTTTCCCTGCGGGGCGGCGACGCGGGCTCCCTGTATTAATCGCTCTTTCCGTTTGCGAATTGCCCGGATCTTCGTGCTCTTCGTGGATCTTCGTGCTCTTCGTGGATCTTCGTGTTCACTTGCCCTTCTGCGCGATCCGCGCCCAGGTATCGCGCAGCGAGACCGTGCGGTTGAAGACGAGGGCACCGGCCCGCGAATCAGAGTCGACGGCGAAATACCCGAGGCGCTCGAACTGATAGCGCGACCCGGGCGCTGCCGCCGACAGACTGGGCTCGACTTTCGCGTCACGGAGCACTTCCAGCGAGGTCGAATTGAGATGGTCGAGGAAGTTGTCTGTCGATGCGGGATCTTCGTGAACGAACAGGCGATCGTACAGGCGGACTTCGGCGCCGAGGGCATGCGGCGCAGACACCCAATGAAGCGTCGCTTTCACCTTCCTGCCGTCCGGCGAATCTCCGCCGCGAGTGGCCGGATCGTAGGTCGCGCGCAACTCGGCGACTTCCCCGGTGACAGGATCCTTCACGACGCCTGTGCACCTGATGAAGTAGGCGCATCGCAGCCGGACCTCGGTGCCGGGCGACAGGCGAAAGAACTTCTTCGGCGGTTGTTCCATGAAATCGTCGCGCTCGATGAAGAGCACCCTGCTGAACGGCACCTTCCGCGTACCCGCCGACGCATCCTCCGGGATTGTTGATGACGTCGACCTCTTCGACCTGATCCTCGGGATAATTCTCGATCACCACCATCAGCGGCTTCAAAACCGCCATGACCCGCGGCGCGCGCACGTTGAGATCTTCGCGAATCGCGTGCTCGAGGTTCGCGATGTCGACGACGTTGTTGCGCTTGGCGACGCCGATGCGCTCGCAGAAATTACGGATCGACTCCGGTGTGTAGCCGCGCCGCCTCAATCCCGAGAGGGTCGGCATCCTCGGATCGTCCCATCCCGCGACATGCCCTTCCTCGACGAGCTGCAGCAGCATCCGCTTGCTCATCACCGTGTAGTTCAGCTTGAGCCGTGCAAACTCGATCTGCCGCGGCCGCGGGTGAGGCAGCCTGAGCGCCTCGAGGTACCAGTCATAGAGCGGCCGATGGTCCTCGTACTCGAGCGAGCACAGCGAATACGCGACGTGCTCGAGGTAATCCGACTGGCCGTGCGCCCAGTCGTACATCGGATAAATGACCCACGCATTCCCGGTGCGTTGATGGGGCGTCTTGCGAATCCGGTACATGACCGGATCGCGCAGGTTCATGTTGCCCGATGCCATGTCGATCTTCGCGCGCAGTACGTGCGCGCCGTCCTCAAACTCGCCGGCGCGCATGCGCCGGAACAAACTCAGATTCTCTTCGACGGATCGATTTCGATAGGGGCTCTTGCGGCCGGGCTCGGTGAGCGTCCCCCGGTACTCACGGATTTGATCCGCCGTGAGACTGTCGACATACGCCTTGCCGTCGCGGATCAGCTGTTCGGCCCATTGGTAGAGCTGCTCGAAGTAGTCCGACGCGTGGTAGAGGTGCTCACCCCAGTCGAAGCCGAGCCATCGAATGTCCCGCTCGATCTCGTCGACGTACTCCTGCGATTCCTTGACCGGATTGGTGTCGTCAAAGCGCAGGTTGCAGTGCCCGCCGAACTCCTGCGCCACACCGAAATCGATGCAGATCGCCTTGGCGTGTCCGATATGCAGACGCCCGTTGGGCTCGGGCGGAAAGCGGGTGACGATTGCCCCCCATGTTTCCCCGAGACGACGTCCTGCGCGACGATTTCGCGGATGAAATCGCGCGCGGGCGTTTCGGGCCCTCTCTCCGCGCTTGGGCTGGACATGGGGCTCAATTCTCGCATATGGCAGAATGACAGGCCAATGCGCGCCGAAAGGGGCAGGACTGATCCGTTTTCGTTGTTCAGGAAATGGTACCGCGACGCAGATGCTGCAGGAACGCCGCTGCCCGAGGCGATGGCTCTCGCCACGTCGACACCGAGCGGCGGCCCGTCTGTCCGGATGGTCCTGCATCGCGGGTTCAGCCGCGGAGGATTCGTGTTCTATACCAACTACACGAGCCGCAAGGCCGTCGAGCTGCTGGCGAACCCGCGCGCGGCCTTCGTCTTTCATTGGCCTCTGATCGAACGGCAGGTGCGCGGTGAAGGACGCGTCGAAAAGCTGTCGCAACGCGAGTCCGATCGCTACTTTCAGAGACGGCCTCGCGAAAGCCAGGTGAGCGCATGGGCCTCGCCGCAGAGTGCCGAGATTTCGGGTCGGGATTTTCTTGACGCAGAGTTCGCACGCTTCGAAGCGCGCTTCAGCGGGAGGAAGATTCCGTGTCCGCCATTCTGGGGCGGGTTTCGAATTGTGGCAAATTGTATCGAGTTCTGGGAGGGACAGCCCCATCGCCTCCACGATCGCCTCGTCTTCAGACGGCGGGGAAATTCGCTGGACGACTCTCCGGCTGGGACCGTAGGGAAAAAGTTGTAATCCCGACGGTAGGGTAAGCAAGCATGCATGGCTCGTCGTTATAGGTATGTGATGAAGCACTCCGAGGAGCCAGAGGCCACAACGACCACTCCGTATGAGACGCAGCCGCTTGGACAGGCGCTCGATTTCCTTCGGGCGCTGTGGGCCATCAACCATGGGCTTGCTACCACGTCCCGCTATATGAAATCGAAGTACGGCGTCACGGGACGCCAGCGGCTCATCATTCAGGTCGTCAACGAGTTTCCCGGAATATCTGCCGGAGATCTTGCCAAGGTGTTGCACCTCGATCCCAGTACGCTGACCGGCGTGCTCCAGCAGATGAGCCAGCGAGGATTGCTGCTGCTTCAGCCAGACCCACGCGACCGCCGCCGGCTGCGCATTCAACTGACGACCAAAGGGAGACGGATGAGCCATATGGCCGTCGGAACCATCGAAGCCGCTGTATCCAGAACGCTTTCGCGGGTGTCGCCGTCCAAGCTCAAAGCCACTCGCGAGGTTCTGGCGATCCTCGCCGACAATTTGGATCGCCATGCCGAGGCCGATCCGCTCGCCGATCACGCGACATCCGCGTAGGTTTTTGAATCCCGACCTACGAATCTGTGGATCGTCGGCTAGTTGCGCTCGGGGTGAAAGCACGTCAAAATAACACTCGTCGTCCGGAGTGGCAGCGCGCTTCATAGTCCAGAGCTTGTCTGTAATTCATTCCCAGCACTTGTCTTCAACGCACTTCATCCGGACATGCCTTGCTGTCCGGGTCCGTTGCACACTCGTTACCGCGCCGGCGTATTGTATTGAGCCGTGACCGTTCATTTGCCTGACTGGAGAAAAACATCATGCACGTAGGGCGCGGACTTTCGCGAGGCCTGGCCATGGGCCTTCTCATTCTGCTGGCTGCCGCGGCGCCGGGTTTCTCGCAGAACGTCACCACAGGGTCCATCAGCGGCAGGGCCGCGGACCAACAGGGAGGCATGCTCCCTGGCGTCACCGTGGATGCCACGCATCAACCGACCGGTACGCAGTACTCCGCAGTGACGGACGCAGAAGGCCGCTTCCTGATCGGCAGCGTCCGGATCGGAGGACCGTACACAGTCACTGCGTCCCTCAGCGGCTTCAGGACGCAGGAGCAAGTGAACCTGTCGGTGCCGCTCGGTGAGACACTGGAACTCTCCTTCACGCTGCCGATCGCAACGGTGACTGAAACAGTGACCGTCGAGGCCGAATTCGATCCGATCATCAACCCTTCGCGGACCGGGCCGACCGCGAACGTGTCCACAGCGCAGATTGAAAACCTCCCGACCGTGTCGCGTAGTCTGGAAGATTTTGCCCGCACGTCGCCGTTTTTCTCGCCGATCGCCGTCAACGCCGAGCCAGGCGCGCTGTCGGTCGCGGGGCGGAACAATCGCTACAACAACGTCCAGATCGACGGAGCCGTCAACAACGACCTCTTCGGGCTCGCCGCTACCGGGACGCCTGGTGGTCAGACCGAAGCGCAACCGATCAGCATCGATGCGATCGAAGAGCTTCAGTTACTGGTCGCACCGTACGACGTGCGGCAGGGAGGATTCTCGGGCGGCGGTATGAACGCCGTGACCAAGTCGGGGACCAACACGTTTGGAGGAACCGCGTACTATCTGGCGCGGAACGATGGTTTCGTGGGCACCTACACCGATCCCGTCACGGGTGATGAGTCGCTGCCGTTCGGAAGCTTCAGCGACAAGCTCGGGGGCGCAAGCGTGGGCGGTCCGATCGTGCGGAACAAGGCGTTCTATTTCGGCAATTTCGAAGTCAACCGGCGGGGCATCCCCTCGGGGTTTTCCGTCGGTGGCAGCTCAGGCGTCGATTTTGGCCGCGAAGCCGAGGCCAATCGCATCCAGAACACCCTGATGAGCAAGTACGGATACGATCCCGGCGGCCTGGATCAGTTCACGCGTCAGGTCGACAACAACAAGTTCTTCGTTCGCGGCGATGTCAATCTCGCCGCAAACCACCGGCTGACGGCGCGCCATAACTTCATCGACGCGACCAACGACATCGGGCGCCTCAGCCTGACAGAGTTCTTTTTCCCGGACTATTTCTATCACTTCCGCAACGAGACGAACTCCACGGTCGGGCAGCTGAACAGCACGTTCGGCAACATGTTCAACGAGCTGCGCGTGACCTATCAGCGCGTGCGTGACAATCGCGACGGCGATACCCGATTCCCTTCGTTGCAGATCGAGCTGGGCAGCGGGGCGGGCGGCGGGCTGTTCAGGGCCGGACGCGAACGGTCGTCGACCGCCAATGCGCTCGATCAGGACATCGTGGAATTTACCGATGACGTCACGATGGTGCGCGGATCCCACACGGTTACCGTCGGCACGCACAACGAGTTCTTCAAGTTCCGGAACCTGTTTGCGCAGAACACTTTCGGGTACTACACCTTCTCGACCGTCGCCAATTTCGAGGCGGGACTGGCACAGGCATATCAGTACACCTACTCGAACACCAACGATCCGGAGCAGGCCGCCCGATTCTCCGTCCGTCAGTACAGCGTGTATGCGGGGGACCAGTGGCGCGTCCTGCCGACGCTCACCCTGACCTACGGCGTCAGGCTCGACGCACGCCAGTTTCCGGATACGCCGACTCACAATCCGGTGACCGAACAGGTGTTCGGCTACCGCACCGACGTCACACCGGGGGGCGTGGCGTGGTCGCCGCGCGTGGGGTTCAACTACAGCCTGGGCGGGACGGGCCGGGCGCAGGTTCGGGGAGGCATCGGGCTCTTTACCGGTCGGACGCCATACGTCTGGTTGTCAAACCAGTACACCGGGACAGGCCTCGAGTTCACGCGCATCAGCGTGCCGTTCAACGTGAACACGCAGTTCCCCTTCGTTGCGAATCCGGATGCACAGCCTCGTAACGTTGGGTCGGCGGCGACCAACGAAGTGAATCTCCTCGATCCGGACTACCAGTATCCCCAGGTTCTCAGGTGGAACCTCGGGTATGACCGGGCGATGTTCGGGCTGACGACGCAGACCGAGTTCCTCTACACGAAGACCGTCCAGGACATCTATTACATGAACCTGAACTATGCCGAGTCCGGTGCGACGCGGCCTGACGGCCGGCCGGTCATGGCGCAGGGTCAACACGACATTCAGCGATGCGCTCTTTCTGACCAACACCGATGAAGGAGATCAATGGACGGCGAGCTTCAAGGCCGACAGGCGGATGCGAAACGGCCTGTTCGCCAGCGGCTCGTATCTCTATGGGCGCTCGAACACGGTGAACGACGGGAACAGCAGCACAGCCGGCTCGAACTGGCGATTCCTCTACACGCGCGGTAATCCGAACATCCCGGTGCTCGGCGTCTCGGACCGGGACGTCCGCCATCGAATCAACCTGATGGCGTCCTATCGCCTGCCGCTGGGCTATGGGATGGGCGCCACCTTTTCGTTCTTCTACAACATCCAGTCGGGACGGCCTTATACCACCACCTTCTCGAACGATCAGAACGGCGACCTGCAGGACAACGACATCCTGTTTGTGCCTGCCTCAGCGAGCGATGTCGTCGTCACTGGCGGAACGTGGGAGGAGTTGAACGCCTTTATCGAGAGCGACGACAGCATGAAGGACCAGCGGGGGCTGATTCCCGAGCGGAATACCGGACGGGCTCCGTGGACCAACTCACTGGACTTTCGCGCGGCATTCGACGTGCCCTTGCGGCGCCGGAATAACATTCAGGTGACGCTGGACGTTCAGAACTTTCTGAACATGCTCAATCAAGACTGGGGCGTCGTGCGGTTCCCGAACTTCAACGAAGTATCGCCGATTCGCTACGACGGTATCGACGCAGCCACAGGCAAAATGATTTACAACCTGACGCCCATGAAGGCGTCGACGTTCCGAAGGTTCCAGACCGACGACCCGCGTTCGCGGTATCAGGCGCAACTGGGCGTCCGGTTCCGTTTCTAGTGGGGCGCCCGATCGCCCCTCCAAAAACAGGCGGCAGGCCGGCCCCAAGCCAGCCGGTCTGACGCCTGTGGTTGTCCCCGTTCAAAACACCACGTCCGTTTGACCGGATCCCCAGGCGGATTCGACAGCCCTTCGCCGCACGCTGCCGGCCGTCCGAACCCCTCCGGTTGTTTGGGGAGAAGGCGGATATCGGGCAGGAACCCTTGATAAGATTCACATAACGGCAGTGTGTTCATGCTAGGAGGCTGATGTGCGATTGCGACTGTACGGCTGGCTGATGTGTCTCGTCGGCGCGATGTTGATGTTCATCGCCTGCGGCGGCGGATCGACCCCTCCAGCTTCAAACGACACCGGGCCTTCCTCCACTTCGTCAAACCCCCGTAGCGTCTCGCTCGACAAGAACTCCTATCCGGCGTTCTCCAACGTGGACGCAGGCGCTGATCCGGCGGTGCCCGCCGAGCAGGGAGGGAAGGGGTTCAAGGGCGAGGGTTGGGAGACCAACACCGACTTCGATCTCGGTCGGCGACCCTCGCGCCGTCAGGGGCGGAGTCTTTACACAGTCTCTCGCAGATTTTCCAGGGACGCTTCGGCTGCACGGGCCCGAATCAAATACCAGCTTCAATTACTACGTAGTGACGCCGCTTCTTTACGAGGCGCTGCTCGCTCTGCACCCGACAACTCTTCAGCAGGTTCCGGCGCTCGCCACACATTGGCAGATTTCCGCCGACAAGATGAATTACCGCTTCAGGCTCAATCCCAATGCACGTTGGTCCGACGGGCGGCCCGTTGTCGCCGAGGATGTCGTTGCGACATGGAAGTTCATGATGGACAAAGGGCTGCAGGATCCATCCAATCAGCTCGTGTTCGGCAAGCTCGAACAGCCGGTGGCCGAAAGCAAGTACATCGTGAGCGTCAAGAGCAAGCAGCTCAACTGGCGAAATTTCCTGTACTTCGCGCAGAGCATGGTCATCCTGCCGGCACACGTTCTCAGCAGTGTCGACGGTGCCCGCTACCTGAAGGAGTACAACTTCAAAACCCTTCCTGGTACCGGACCGTACACGATCAGCGAAAGCGATGTCGTGAAAGGAAAGAGCGTCTCGGTACGGCGTCGAAACGATTACTGGGCTGAAAAGGACCGCCGCAGCGTCGGTCTCAACAACTTCGAGGAGGTTCGATCGATTGTCGTCAGGGATCGGAATCTCGCATTTGAAATGTTCAAGAAGGGCGATACCGATTTCTATTACGTCGGTGTCGCCCGCGAATGGGTCGAGGAGTTCAATTTCGACCGGGCGCAGCGGGGGCTGATCCAGAGAGTCAAAGTCTTCAACGACAATCCGAACGGCACCAACGGCTTCGCGCTGAACACCCGGAAGGCGCCGTTCGACGACATCCGCGTACGGCGCGCGTTCGCCGCGTTCTTGAACAGGGATCTGCTGATAGAGAAGCTCTTCTACAAGGAGTACGTTCCGCAGAATTCGTACCACGCCGGGGGCATCTACGAGAACCCCGGCAATCCCAAGAATCCATACGATCCAAGCCTCGGGCTGAAGCTGCTTGCCGAAGCCGGGTGGAACTCGCGCGATGGGCAGGGGCGCCTGGTCAAAGACGGCCGTCCCCTGACCGTGGAGTTGCTCTACTACGTGAAGGATTCAGAGCGATACCTCACGATTTATCAGGAGGATCTCCGCAAGGCGGGCATCACGCTCAACCTGCGACTCGTGACAGGCGAGACGCTGTTCAAGCTGCTCATGCAGCGCAAGTTCGATATGTCCGACATGGCCTGGGGCGGCTTGATCTTTCCGAATCCCGAAACATCATTCTCATCGGCCTTTGCCGATGTCGAGAACAACAACAACATCACCGGCTTCAAGAACAAGCGGGTGGACGAGCTTCTCCCTCAGTACGACGTCGAATTCAATCAGCAGAAGCGCGTCGAAATCATCCGGGAAATCGACGGCATCCTTGCCAACGAATACCACTACGTCCTGAAGTGGGATGGGCCTTATCAGCGAATCGCTTTCTGGGACAAGTTCGGGCATCCACAAGGCTACCTGTCCCGGATTGGCGACTTCAACGACATGGTCTGGTTGTGGTGGATCGATCCGGAGAAGTCGGCGCAACTGAATCGCGCGATGGGCGATTCGTCGGTGAAGATCCCCCTCGATCCCCTGGAGAATCGTTATTGGCTGGAATTTGCGAAGAAGCAGGGCGCGGCCACCAACTGAGGGCCTGCCGCTTATGTATCCTCGACCAACGATCCTCCTGACGTTCGTCCTCTCGACTGTCGCTGCGGGCTGTGGTGGACCGGCGAATCCGCCGGCGTCGTCGCTGCCTTCCGGCGGGGCATCCGTCACCACTACTGGTGCAGTATCCATCGACAAGAACAGCTACGAAGTGTTTCCGGACGCCGATGCCGGCGTCGACCCGTCGGTTCCGGCCGACCAAGGGGGGAAGGGATTTACGGGGGAGGGCTGGCAGACCAATACGAGCTACGAGCTGATTGGCGATCCCCGGGCGATCAAGGGCGGTGTGTTCAGGCAACAGATCCCCAACTTTCCCGGGACCCTTCGAATCATCGGCCCCGAGGCGAATACCGTTCTCAACGCCTACATCATTCAAAAGCTGGTCTACGAGCCGCTGCTCTGGTTGCATCCCAGCACGCTCGAGTTCATACCAGCTCTGGCGACTCACTGGCAGATCTCGCCCGACCGACTGACCTATCGGTTCCGGCTCAATCCGAACGCCCGCTGGTCGGATGGTCAGCCGGTCGTTGCCGACGACGTGGTGGCGACGTGGGACCTGATTATGGACAAGGGGCTGCAGGCGCCCATGGAGCAGCTCACCTTTGGCAAGTTCGAGCGGCCGGTCGCAGAGAGCAAGTACATCGTGCGCGTGAAGAGCAAACAGCTCAACTGGCGAAACTTCCTGTATTTCGCCACAAGCGAGGGTTGGGTGATCTTTCCGTCGCATGTCCTCAAGCAGCTGGACGGCGCGGCATTCAGAACGCAATACAATTTCAAGCTGGTGCCGGGCTCAGGTCCGTACACGTTGGCTGAGTCTGACGTCGCCAAGGGGAAAGGCCTGTCACTGCGGCGGCGCGGCGATTACTGGGCAGCGAAACACCGGCGCAGCGTCGGAGTCGGCAACTTCGACGAGCTGCGCTTCATCGTCGTTCGAGACGAAAACCTCTCGTTCGAGATGTTCAAGAAGGGAGACTACGACTTCCACTACGAAAACGTCTCGAGACGCTGGGTCCAGGAAATGAGCTTCGACCGGGTCCAGCGGGGTCTGATTCAGAAACGCAAGGTTTACAACGACAACCCCAGCGGCATTCAGGGACTCGCGTTCAATACGCGTAAGGCTCCCTTTGACGATATCAGGCTCCGTCAGGCCATGGCGCACTTGCTGAACAGGGAGCGCTTGATCGAAACACTGTTCTTCAACGAGTACCCTCCGCTGAACTCCTACTTCGCGGGCGGGATCTATGAGAACCCCGATAACCCGAAGATGCCGTACGACCCCCAACGGGCGCTAAAACTCCTCGATGAGGCCGGCTGGAGAAACAGAGACCCGCAGGGAAGGCTCGCCAGGGATGGAAAGCCCCTCATCATCGAGCTGCTGTACTCCGACAAGGGATCGGAACGCTGGTTGACCATCTATCAGGACGATCTGCGCAAAGTCGGCATTACTCTGAATCTCAGGCTGGTCACTCCGGAGACGCGCTTCGAGTTGCAGCAGCAGCGGAAATTCGACGTCGTGTCCGCCGCATGGGCCGCGGTCACGTTTCCCAACCCGGAGACCGAGTTCAGCTCCAAGCTGGCAGATGTCCCAGACAACAACAACATCACAGGCGTGAAAGACAAACGCATCGACGACCTGCTCGCGCTGTATGACCGCGAGTTCGACCAGGGCAAACGAGCCGCCATCATCCGTGAAATCGATGGGATTCTCGCCAATCTTCACCACTACATTCTCGAGTGGGACGCGCCGTTTCAGCGTATTGCGTACTGGAACAAGTTTGGCCGCCCGGAAGGCTACCTCAGCCGTATCGACGACTTCTATTCCGCTTCATGGCTGTGGTGGATCGATCCGGAGCGCGAACGTCAGCTCAATCAGGCAGTCGCCGACTCGGCAGCGAAACTCGAGGTCGGTCCGCTCGACATTCGCTACTGGCAAGAGTACGCGAAGCGCACGCAAACCCGGTCGGAGCAGGCCGTGGGCTCGGTTCCGAAGTGACCGCGTACTTCCTTCGACGCGCTCTCCTGATCATCCCGACTTTCCTCGGGATCACCCTTGCAGTCTTCGTCATCATGCACTTTGTCCCTGGCGGCCCGGTCGAGCGCGAAATCATGCGACTGCGCATGGGCGCGGCGTCGGAAGGAGGTGTGTCAGGAGGCGGAAGGACGGGGATGGACCTTCCGGCGGAAGCCATCGAGCAGATTCGCCAGTACTACGGCTTCGACAAACCAGTTCACATCCGATACGGCTTGTGGCTCTGGAACCTCGCGCATCTGAACCTCGGCAATTCCTATATCTATCAGGATCCCGTGTGGGACGTCATCAAATCGCGGTTTCCCATTTCACTGACGCTCGGGCTGACGGGATTTCTTCTGAGCTACCTCGTGTGTGTGCCGCTTGGCGTGCTCAAGGCGGTCAAGCACGGAAGCAAGTTTGATTTCTTCAGCAGCGTGCTCGTGTTCATGGGTTACGCGATTCCAGGATGGGCGCTAGGGACCGCCCTGCTGGTCTTGTTCGGCGGCGGAAGCTTCTGGAGCGTATTCCCGCTCGGCGGCTTCCATTCCGACAACTGGGACTACCTGACGTTCTCACAGAAGGTCGTCGATCAGGTGCACCACATGTTTCTGCCGGTGCTCTGCTACATGATCGGCGGGTTTGCGACGCTGACGATTCTGACGAAGAACTCGCTGATGGAGAATCATGTCCCAGGACTACGTGCGCACGGCATTCGCGAAGGGTCTTCACAAACGGCGGGTTATTTTCGTTCATGCGCTTCGAAACTCGCTGATACCGATTGCCACAGGCCTGGGCCACGTCTTCAGCCTGATTCTCGCGGGCTCATTTCTCATCGAGAAGGTCTTCAATATCGACGGCATGGGGTATCTCGGCTACACGTCCATTCTGCAGCGCGATTATCCGGTCGCCCTTGGCATCCTCGTCGTCAGCAGTCTCCTCATGCTTGTCGGCAACATCCTCTCCGACATCATCTACGCTGTCGTGGACCCGCGTATCCGGTTCAAATGATCCCGGAATCGCTGAAACCGGGTGTGGACCCAGCCGGGCTTGGTCCGGTGCACACAGCCCGTTCTGAATCCATTTTCAGGAAGAGAATCCGGAAGTTCAGGCGTCTCAAGCGCGGCTATTACTCTTTCGTCATCATCGTCGTCGCGTACCTGCTTTCGTTTCTCCTCCCGTTGGCTCATGAGCGGCACGCCGCTCCTGGTGAAGTACCAGGGCCGGTTCTATTTCCCGATGCTCCGCTTTCACAGCGTGACGGAGTTCGGTCTGACAGGCTTCGGCGAGCCGGACTATCGAGCGCTGAAGAAGCAATTCGCAGAACGCGGCGCTGGCGATTGGGTTCTCATGACGCCGTACCCGTACGGCCCAAATGAGGCTCTGCTCGATCTCACCGCGTCACCGCCAAATCCGCCCACACGCGAACATCCATTCGGTACCGACGATCGCGGGCGCGACGTCCTGGTCAGGCTTGCCTACGGCTTCAACATCTCCCTGACCTTCGCCCTCATGGTCCTTCTTCTGTCAGAGTCGGTCGGCGTCGCGGTGGGTGCGGCGCTTGGTTACTTCGGAGGGAAGCTGGACATCCTGGGTCAGCGGATCATCGAAATCTGGTCGTCCCTTCCGTTTCTCTACACCATCATCATCATCAGTTCCATTATCGTCCCGGTCTACATGCCGGGGCGTTCGGCAGTATTTCAGCCATCGTTCTGGCTCCTGGTCGCGATACTGGCAATTTTCGAATGGGTCGGAATCACCTACTACATCCGGGGCGAGTTCTACCGCGAGAAGGCGCGCGATTACGTCGGCGCAGCCATCGCTACGGGCGTCAGCGAGCCCGTCATCATGTTCCGGCACATCCTTCCGAACGCCCTCACGCCGGTGGTGTCCTTCGCGCCGTTCGTCGTTGTGGCCAACATCAGCGCTCTCGTCGCACTTGATTTCCTGGGCTTCGGCCTGCCGGCTCCCACGCCCAGCTGGGGTGAGTTGATCGCGCAGGGCACCGAGAACCTCACCAAATGGTGGCTGGTGTTCTTTCCGCTGGGCGCGTTGTTTCTGACGTTGTTGCTGGTCGTGTTTATCGGAGAAGCTGTCAGGGAAGCGTTCGATCCCAAGGAGTTTTCGCCTCTCCAATGACCCGCCTTCGCGAAGACGCTCCGGCGCGGCAAGCTCCCCTGCTGGATGTCCGAGGACTCCGTACACATTTCTTCACCGAGGCCGGTGTGGCCAAGGCCGTCGATGGCATCGATCTGACGATCGATCCGGGCGAAGTCGTCGGGCTGGTGGGCGAGTCCGGATCGGGCAAGAGCGTCACCGCCCTCAGCGTCCTCCGCCTCATTCCCAATCCTCCGGCCGCATCGTCGCCGGCGAGATTTTCTTCAAGGGCCGCGATCTCCTGAAGCTCGATAACGAGGGCATCCGGCGACGTGCGCGGCGACGAGATCTCGATGATCTTCCAGGAGCCGATGACCTCGCTGAACCCGGTGTTCACCATCGGCATGCAGCTCATGGAGGTCTACCTTCAGCACGAGAAACTGCTCCAAGCAGGAAGCGTTCGACCGCAGTGTCGAGATGTTGCGGCTCGTGGGCATTCCCGACGGCGCGGCGCGGATGAAGCAGTATCCGCACCAGTTCTCCGGCGGGCAACGCCAGCGGATCATGATCGCCATGGCGCTCGCGCTGACGCCGGACCTGCTGATTGCCGACGAGCCGACGACGGCCCTGGACGTGACGATCCAGGCACAGATCCTCGACCTGATGGTCGAAATGAAAGAGCGGCTGAAGGACTCGGCAATCCTGCTGATTACGCACAATCTGGCAGTGGTTGCTGAGACGTGCGACCGCGTCGCGGTGATGTATGGCGGAAAAATCCAGGAACTGGCGCCGGTCAAGGAGATTTTCAACAACCCGATGCACCCTTACACCCGAGGGCTTCTCGGATCGCTGCCGCGCGTCGACGGTCCAAAGGCCGAGCGGCTGACGACAATTCCCGGATCGGTGCCCGATATTCTCGACCTGCCTGCAGGTCTGCAAGTTTACGACTCGCTGCCCAGACCGGTTCGAGCCCTGCCCCGACATCGAACCGGCGCTCGTCGAACGCGCGCCGGGCCACTTCGTGCGCTGCCATCTCTACGGAATCACTGACGAGAAGGAACCACGGAATTGAGTGATTCGTCACAGATTGAAGCATTTGCCGAATGCCGCCCATCCTCGAAGTTAAAGACCTGCATGTCAGGTTTCCGATCTTCGGCGGGCTGCTGCTCCGCAAGACGGGAGAGGTGCATGCGGTCAAAGGCGTCTCGTTCGCGTTACAGCAGGGTGAAACGCTGGGACTTGGTTGGAGAATCCGGCAGCGGCAAAACGACGGTCGGGCGCGCGATCATCAATATCCTGCGAGCGATGACCTATAGCGTGGATATTTCCGGAGACATCCTGTATCACCATCCCTCAGGGCCGGTAAACCTCGCGCCGCTGACCAAGAGTGCGCATGCGCCCCTACCGCTCCGACATCCAGATGATTTTCCAGGACCCTTACTCGTCGCTCAACCCGCGGATGAGCGTCCGGCAGATTGTGGAAGAGCCTCTGAAGATCCACACCACGCAGAGTCCGGCGGAACGGCGGGACCGGGTCAAATGGCTGATGCAGAAAGTCGGCCTGTCGCCCGATTACATCCACCGTTATCCACACGAGTTTTCAGGTGGTCAGAGGCAGCGCATCGGCATCGCCCGCGCGCTCGCCACCAATCCGAAGATCGTGATCGCCGACGAGCCGGTCAGCGCGCTCGACGTGTCGATTCAGGCTCAAGTCGTCAATCTGATGCAGGACCTGCAGCAGGAGTTCGGGCTCTCCTACATCTTCATCGCGCACGATTTGTCTGTGGTGCGCCACATCTCTAATCGGATCGCGGTGATGTTCAAGGGAGAGATTGTCGAAATGGGCGACGCGGAGAGCATTTACCAACAGCCGCAGCACCCGTATTCGCGGACGCTGCTGGCCGCCGTGCCACGACCGGATCCAGGTCGTCGCCGAAGAACGCGGCAGCCAGGTCCCCGTAATGGGTTGTCATAGTGTATTGACATCGTTCCTTGATTACATTACATTGTAACAATGAATGATGGGGCGACCGTTCACGAGCGAGCGGTCAAAGTGGCCGATGAGGTGTGGATTGCCACTTGCCTCTTGCATCGAGAACATCCCGACCGCGCAGATTTCACCGTTGGCGAGATTGTCGCTCGCGCACAACGTGAGCACGTGGAAAAGCGCCTTCGTCCGGGCGTCTATGTACACGCGCTTCGACATTGTGTCGCGAATCTGCCTGCGGACCCCGCACGCTATCGCATACTTTTCGCGACTGGGAGGTCCATGCGCCGACTGTTCCGGCCCGGCGACCCGTGCGACCCGAAACGTGAGCGGGGAAAAACCCTGCCAATCAGGGAGGAGATTCCTCCTGCTTACCGTCAGCTAATCGATTGGTACCATGAAGAGTACCTGTCGAAGTCGCCTCGTCGGAAGACCGAGGATCCCCTGCTGAGCGCTCGAGCCATTGGCCGTCACCTAGCAAATGGCGAGCATCCAGACGACTACGTTCGCCGCCTCAGAGAAGGCTGGGCATGAGCCGCATCTTTTGGGACACGAATCTGTTCGTTTACCTCTTCGAGGATTACCAGGATCTTTCCGATCGCGTGGCTGCTCTTCGCCAACGGATGATCTCGCGCGGCGATCAGCTATGCACATCGACCTTGACGCTTGGAGAGCTGCTCGTGAAACCGTGCCAAGCGGGTGACGACACGACAAAGCGACGGTACGAGCATGCCGTTACAGCGGCCGCTCATGTCATTCCGTTCGACAGCGGAGCCGCCAGAAAATATGCGGCACTAAGGGCCGCCGATACGACAATCCGTCCGCCAGATGCCGTTCAGCTGGCGTGCGCTGCAGAGGCGCTCGCTGATCTGTTCATCACCAACGATGACCGCCTGAGCCAGAAAATCGTTCCCGGAATTCAGTTCGTGGTCTCGCTCGAGCGAGCCTTCCTGTAGGCCTATTTCTATTCTTTTTTCGTTTTTGCTCTTTCGTTACCGGCCCAGGTGACAGACCGAAGCTTCTGAACCATCGCTGCAAGGGCCAGGACGCTTTCCTCACCGAACTGCCTGCCGGCGATCTGCAGACCTGCGGGCATTCCGCTGGAATCCAGCCCGGCAGGTACGCACGCCACGGGGAGGCCTGTCAGGCTCAAGACAAAGGTCGGAGCTATCCAGTCGATGTACGTTTTCATCGGCCGGCCGGCAATGGTGTCCGGGTAGTTCTGTTCGACGGGAAATGGGGACACGGCGACGCATGGAGTGAGCAGGTGGTCGTACTTGCCGAAAAATTCGCGGAACTGTTGCCACAGACGCCCTCGATAATGCTCCGCCGCGGCAAGGTCCCTGCGTCGACACCTCGAGCCCTGAACGAACGTTGTTGCCGACGTTCGCTCCAAACCGGTCCTGCATGTCGAGCCGGGAGAACATCTGGGTGACGAACCAGAGGCCGCGGAGCGAGATGAAGGCCGGTCTGGCGGCCGAGAGATCGAGGTCGATCTCCTCGACAGCGATGCCGCGATCCTTCAAGGCAAAAGCGGCTTCGCGACAGACGCGCTCGACGTCCGGGTCGACCCCGATACCGGCGACGTCGGAGCAGTACGCCACGCGTCGAATGTGCTGCCGGTCGGCTGCTGCAGCGACAAAACTCCGCCCCTGAACCGGCTGAGCATACGGCGAATGGTCGCTGGGACCGGCGATGGCCTCGAGCATCAACCCGACGTCTTCAGCAGTGCGCGCGATGGGACCGGTCACCTGCAGCGTATCCCAGGTCCAGTCGGTCGGATGGGTCGGCACCAGGCCCACCGACGGGCGCAGGCCCACGACACCGCAGAACGCCGCCGGAATGCGAAGCGAACCGCCGAGATCGGTGCCTTCGGCCAATGCGATCATTCCGGTCGCGACCGCAGCTGCTCCGCCCCCCGTGGATCCGCCGGCGGACTTCGAGCTGTTCCATGGATTGCGCGTTCGCCCGAACACGTCATTGAACGTATTCGCCCCTGCCGCGAACTCGGGACAATTGGTCTTGCCAACGATCACCGCGCCGGCCTCGCGCAGGCGGCGCACGACCACGGCATCCTCTCTCGGCACATGATCGGCGTAAATGGGCGACCCGAACGTCGTGCGCAAGCCCGCGACCGGCGTCACGTCCTTGATTCCGACCGTCAGCCCGCACAACACACCAGGATTCTCGCGCCGCTGGATCCGTCGATCGAGGCGGGCGGCGTCTTCGAGGGCGTCGGGATTTGGCGTGACGATAGCGTTCAGCTGTGGATTGAGTCGAGCCACACGCTCCAGTGTGGCCTCGACGACCTCCGTCACAGTGACTTCACGCGTGACAATGCGTCGGCGAAGCTCCGTGGCGGAGAGGTCCGGCAACTCGCTCACGGTTTCCATTCGCCGACAAACGCGACGGCGCGGCAGAATGCCGCTTCTCCCCCTTTGAACTTCCAGGGGAAACAGCCGAGAATCAGCCGCTTGTTCTGGATCTCGGGTGCGCCGATGTCGCCGCCGAGATTCTCGATGTGCATGCAGTCTTTTGGGAAAAGCGCATTGTGCGTGAGCTGGTACGCAGAGTCCGGGAACAGCCGATCGACTGCCTCCTTGCCTCCAAACTTCTCCTCGGCCTGTCGCCGGACGCGATCGCAGTGCCCGTGCTGTCCTTTGCCGAGGAACCGACCGATCGGCAGGTTCATCGGGTGGTCGGTGGATACGCAATCGACGCCCCAAATGCGAATTTCCTTCTCGATGAGCCAGGGCACCATGTCCGGATGAGCGCCAGGGTGACGGTGAATGTATTTTTCCTCGTCGGCATGTTCGCCGAACTGCGCGAACTTGTGAAAGCCGGTGTGCAGATACAACAGGTCTCCCTTCCGCACTTCCACGCGGTCTTCGATCATCTTCGGCGTGTAAAGCTCGAGCTCATCCATCACGTCTGACAGATTCACGATGACGCCCGGACCGCACAGCCATTCGACCGGAATCTCGTCGATCGTTCGACCGTTGGTGACAAAATGCCGCGGAGCGTCGAGATGCGTTCCCATGTGGTTCGACGACATGATGTACTGCGCGTTGACGCCATGCTCCGCTTTTCGCTTGATGTATTTGACCTCGAAAGGCGGATAGTACGGCCAGAACGGGAACTGTTCGTTCAGCGGCTGTGACAAGTCGAAGATTTTCATAATGCTCCGGACGCGCGGCCAAAGGCCTTCTGCAGCACTCGCCGCGTCAGCACATTTGCCAGCTGCCGGCGATATGCGGCTGACGCGTGGATGTCACTCGGCGGATCGATGTCGCTCGTCGATGCCGCGTCGGCACTTGCGCGCATCGCTTCGGCCGACGGCCTCTGGCCTCTCAGGGCCTTGGCTGCCTCTTCTGCCAGCATCGGGCGATCGCCCACGCTCAACAGAGCGATACGTGCATCGTGACATAGACCGTTGCCGTTCAATCGCACCACAGCGGCGACCCCCGCGAGCGCGAAATCGCCGTGCCGGCGCGAGATCTCCTGAAAGGCATAACCCGTTCCGGCCCGCTGCTGCGGGATTTCGATGCCGGTGAGAAGCTCGCCGGACTGGAGCGCAGTAGCGAACAAGCCGGTGAAGAAATCCTGCGCCGCCACTTTGCGCAAGCCGGTCTTGCTCCTCACGACAAGACTGGCGTTCAACGCCAACATCACCGCCGGGAGCTCGGCCGCCGGATCCGCGTGCGCGAGACTTCCCCCAATCGTGCCGCGATTGCGAATCGCCGGATGCGCGATAGACGGCATGGTTTCGGACATCAGCGGAGCGCTCGTCGCCACGAGCGCATGACGCTCGACCTGCCGCTGCCTGGTCATTGCTCCGACCCGAAGCGGACCTGAGCCGTTCGTGATGTAATCCAGCTCGCGCAGATCGTTCAGGTCGACAAGAACTGCGGGTGATGCGAGCCGGAAATTCATCGCCGGAATCAGGCTCTGACCACCTGCCAGAGGCTTTGCATCGTCGCCGTACTGATCGAGTAAAGCAAGCGCTTCCTCCAGCGTTGCGGGACGATAGTAGTCAAAGGCCGCCGGTTTCATCTTCGATTAGTGACTCGGCTCGCTCCCGCCCGGGCGAGAGTGTCACAAACGTGCTTTGAGTTCCTTATCCAATGCCTCGAGCGCCTGTCTGGTCATCATCTTGCTGACCGACTCGAGCAGGCGCTGGCCGACGGCCGCGATCCGTCCGCCAATCTGGACGTCGGACGAATAGCTCATGATCGTCACCGGGCCTGGCTGCTCCTGAAGCTCTACCGTGGCACGGCCCCTGGTAAATCCCACGCTGCCTTTCCCGTCGATCTGCATCGCAAAACGTTCCGGCGGCACCTTGTCCTTGAGCTCGACATGCACCGCGAACTCCGCTGCGCTGACCGGACCGACGCTGACCTTCATGACCCCTTCATAGCGGTCCGGGGCAACCTGTGTCAGCGACCTGGTTCCAGGCAGCGCTTTGGACAGCACTCCAGGATCCTGAAGCAGTTCCCACACCTTCGATCTGGGCCCGTTGAAGGTAAACGTTCCGCTGAGGATCATCCTTTGGCCCTCACCTGCCTGCCCAGTTCGATCAGCTCGAACAGCCTGTTCGGACTCAATGGAATTTCGGTGATCTCCAGTCCGAAGCCGGCCAGAGCGTCCTCCACGGCCTGGGCAAAGACAGCCCCGGTGGGAATGCAGCCCGCTTCCCCTACGCCTTTCAATCCGATTGGATTGTACGGCGACGGCGTCTCACGATGTGCCGTTTCAATCTGCGGCACATCCGTTGCGGTCGGGATCAGGTAATCCATGAAGGACGCGTTCAGCAGCTGTCCCTGCTGGTCGTAGACGAGCTGTTCATAGAAAGCATTCCCGATGCCGTGCGCGACTCCGCCGTGAATCTGCCCTTCGACGAGCATCGGGTTGATGATCGTTCCGCAGTCGTGGACGACGACATAGCGCTGTACCCGCACCAGCGCCGTCTCGGGATCGACGTCGACGATCGCGGCGTGGACGCCGCTGGCCGTGCTGCCTCGATCCGGTCCAAAGTAGGCGGTGCTCTCCAGCCCTGGCTCCGTTCCCGGGCGGACGGCTCCCCGCAGCGGATTCGATTTCGATGCCAGCTCACCCAGCGACAGCCCCCCCTCGCTCGAGCCGCGAACCAGGACACGCCCGCCGGAGAGCTCTAATTGATCCAGGGGTGCGTCCAGCAAGCGGCTGGCAAGTGCGAGGATTTTTTCTTTCACTGCCAGAGCGGCCGCATGACAGGCGCTGCCGGCCACGACGGCCCCGCGGCTCGCGAAGGTCCCTGTACCCCAGTGAAACTCGCGCGTGTCACCGGTGACGACGCGAACATCTGCGACATCGACGCCCAGGACATCGGCGACAAGTTGTGCGAACACGGTGAAGTGCCCCTGGCCCTGCGTGCCGACACCGGTCGCGCACCGAACCGTTCCGCTCGGTTCGACCGTCACACGTGCGCCTTCATATGGCCCGATGCCGGTGCCTTCGACGTAACAGGCGATCCCAATCCCGACGTACCGTCCTTGCGCGCGGAGCTTCGGCTGTTCCTCGCGCGCGAATGTCTCGTATCCGATCATCCGAGCGGCCTGCTCCAGCGCCGGCAGGTAGTCGCCGCTGTCGTAAATCAACGGCGCAGAGTCCTGAAACATGATTCCGTGGTTCACCGGGAACCTGTCCGGTGCCAGCAGATTTCTCTTTCGGATTTCCACGCGATCGAGGCCGAGCTCCCGGGCGGCGAAATCGAGCAGGCGCTCGCTGACAAACACACCATGCTGACGGCCGGCGCCGCGCACGGGCGTGACGATGGTTTTGTTCGTGAAGACGGCGGTGAACTCGCTTTCATAGTTGGGGATGTCGTAGGGGCCGAGCAGCGTGCACTGAGTGTTGATGGGAATCGTCAACCCGTACGGGTCGTACGCCCCTGTATCGAACAGGAAGACATCGCGCACTCCGAGAATACGGCCGTCCCGGGTGAGCGCCATTTCCGCGTCATGCACCTGTCCACGTTCCTGAGTGGTGGCATAGAAATTCTCCCGCCGATCCTCGGTCCACTTGAGGGGAGCGTTGAGCCGCATCGCCGCCCATGGCACCAGCAACTCCTCGGGGTAGAGCATCATGATCTTGGGCCCGAACCCACCGCCGACAAACGGCGCGATGACGTTCACCTGCGACTCGAGCAGCCCGAGCCTCTGCGCCAGACCGTTGCGAATGGGAATAGGCGCCTGTGTGGTATCCCAGATCGTGAGCTCCTCGGCTTTCGCGTTCCACTCCACCGCTACCGCGCGATTCTCGATCGCCGCCGATACACCGCGGTCGTACAGGAAGCGCCGCTCGATCACCACGTCGGCCTTCGTGCGAATGGTCTGGTAATTCCCCTTTCGCTGAACGACGTGCGCCGCCGCGTTCGATGTCAAGTGCTCATGGATCAGCGGCGCGTCTGGCAGAAGGGCTTGCTCCAGATCCACGACCGCATCGATCGTCTCGATGTCGACGACGACATCGGGGATCGCGTCCTCCGCGATATAGCGGTTGTCGGCCACGATCATCGCGATCGGTTCGCCGACGTGACGTACTTTGTCTCTGGCTAACGGCAACTGGGTGCAGGGGTGGAACACGAGACCCGGAATCGGCGGCGGTGATACGAGCACCGGACCCGGTCTCAGGTAGTCGCCCAGATCATCGGCGGTGTAGACAGCCCTGACGCCGGGCCGTTTCCTCGCGGCCGACGGATCGACCCGCGTGATCCGCCCATGCGCGTGCTCGCTTCGCACGAACGCCACGTGCAGCATGCCCGGAAGCTGCACATCATCCACGAAGAGCGCGCGACCGGTGAGAAGCCGCGCATCCTCGTTGCGCGAGACCCGGGCGCTAAGGTATCGACCGCCGACAGGCAAGCTTGGCAGCCTCGAAGATGTTGTGGTAGCCCGTGCAGCGGCACAGGTTCGCTGACAGTGCCTCCCGGATCTCGGTGTCGCTCGGCTCCGGGTTGTCGCGTAGGAACGCGGCGAGCGTCAGGAGAAATCCAGGCGTGCAGAAACCACACTGCAAGGCGTGCGCCTCCCGAAACGCCGCCTGGAGCGAGTTGAGCTTGCCTTCAGCCGTGACGAGGCTCTCGACGGTGTGAAGCTCGTGGCCGCCGGCCTGAACGGCAAGCATGATGCAGGACCTGATCGGCTCCCCGTCGAACAGGATCGTGCACGCTCCGCACACGCCGTGCTCGCACCCAACGTGCGTGCCGGTCAGCCCCAGATCGTATCGAATGAAATCGCTGAGAAGCACGCGCGGCTCAACGTCACGTGAATGGCGCACGCCGTTGACGGTTACGGCGATCTTCATGCGGAGATACTATCGCAAAGTCTTCTCGTACTGCGCTTCCGCAGCCTGGTGCGCGGCTCTCGCGCCCTGAAGCGTGGCACGAGCTTCCCGGACGCGGGCCATCAGATTCTCACGATCCAGCTCGACCAGCACCGTTCCGGCGTCGACTTCCTGATCGACCTCGACCGCCAGCACCTTGATGATGCCGTTTGCCTTCGATTTGATTTCGACTTTCGTGATCGGCTCGATCTTGCCCGTCGCCACGACAGACCGGGCAATCGTTCCTCGCTCGACTGTCGCCAGCCGCGATTCTGATATGCCAGCCGATTGCGAGAAAAACGACGAAGCGCCCCACGCGACCAGCGCGAGGAGAACGACAGCCGTGCCGCCAAGGAAGGCCCGGTTTCTCGGTCTGTTCGTCAACATCACATCAGACGGAGGAGAAGGGCAAAATGTTGCAGTTCCGCGTCGAACAAGGCCTACGCGGAGCGGGCCCTGCTCTGCGAACCCGCCGTCACCAGATATAACGTGAAACTCAGTCCAAAGGTCACAAACCATGCGTACGTGTAGAGCGAATCCCAGAATGTCGGACTGGCCACCTGACCGCCGGCGGTCGTGGCCGCCCGCACAAAGCCAGGCACGACCGGCAGCATCGAGGCGGCCAGCACAGCCATCGTGCGACGATTGACTCCTCCGTCATACGTGTAGCAACCATTCACCTTGAACAGATCTTCCAGCGACAGCTCGCGCCTCCTGACCACCCAGTAGTCAGCGATGAGGATGCCGCCAATGGCACCCATCAAGCTCGAATAGCCGATCAGCCATGTGAAGATGTAGGCGGCCGCGTCGGCATAGAGCTTCCATGGCATCATCATGATGCCGATCGCCGCGGTAATCAGGCCGCCCGTTACGTACGAAATTTTCCTTGGCGCGAGGCTCGAGAAATCATTCGCCGGCGACACCACATTCGCAGCCATATTGGTCGTGAGCTGGGCCAACATGACAACGAGCGCGCCCAGCACAATCACCAGAGGGCTCCCGATGCGCGCGATGAGCGCGACGGGATCCCAGATAGGTTCGCCGAACAGCACGATCGTCGCGCTCGTGACGGCAACCCCAATGAACGCGAAGGCGGTCATCGTCGCGGGCAACCCGAGTGCCTGCCCCAACGCCTGCGATCGCTGACTCCTTGCGTAGCGCGTAAAGTCGGGGATGTTCAGGCTCAGCGTAGCCCAGTACCCGACGTTTGCCGTCAACGCCGCCGGGAACATCTGCCAGAAAGATGTCTGCCTCTGCTGAAGTCGCACGGACTGATCGAGCACGTAGCCGAGACCGCCGCCGCGCAGGATTGCCCACCCCAGCAGAATCGCCCCTCCGGAGAGGAGCAGCGGTGCGGACCAGCCTTCGAGCTTCTTGATCCCTTCGAGACCATTCAGGATGATCCAGACCTGTACCAGCCAGAACGCCGCGAACGACATCCAAATGCCTGCAGCGATGCCGCTCCATGCGGGCCAGATCGCCGCGATCAACGTGTTCAACGCGAGCGCGCCAATCCACGTCTGGATGCCGAACCAGCCGCAAGCGACGAGCGCACGCAGGATCGCCGGAAGGTTGGCGCCGGTGACTCCGAAGCTCGCGCGGCACAACACCGGGAACGAAACGCCGTACTTCGTCCCCGCGTGCGCGTTGAGAATCATCGGCACGAGCACGATCGTATTACCCAGCCAGATAGTGAGCATTGCCTGCCACCACGTCATCCCTTGCTGCATCAGCCCGGATGCCAGCGTGTAGGTCGTAATGACGACGCTCATTCCGATCCATAACGCCGCAATGTGATAGGTGGACCAGGTGCGCTTTGACAACGGAGTCGGCGCGAGATCGGGATTCCAGAGCGGGCTGGTCGAGAGATCCTCGCGTAGCTCCACGAATTCGGGCGCTGCGGCGGGCATGGGCTTTCGGTCGTAATATACCGGTGTCAGGTCCGGGTTTTCGGACAATGAGAACGGCAATCTGCTCGATCGGTATTCTCCTCGGATTGGCCGCGGCAGTTGTGGGACAGCAGGCCGCCCGCGATTGGCCTTACTACGGCCAGGATCCCGGCGGCGCCCGGTTTTCGCCGCTTGCGCAAATCACACGCAGCAATGTCACAGCGCTCAAGGTCGTGTGGCAATACCACACCGGAGAGCCGGTCATCGATGTCAGCCGGCAGCCGTCCCTCCAGGTGACGCCGATCGTCGTCGATGGCCTCATGTTCATCAGCACACCGCTCGGAAAGGTCATGGCACTCGAGCCCGGTACTGGAGGCGAGCTCTGGCGTTATGACGCCAGAGTCGATCCCCGGGGCGGCTACGGCGATTTCGCGAATCGTGGCGTGTCGACCTGGCTCGACGGGACCGCAAAGCCCGGGATGCCTTGCCGGCGGCGCGTGTTCGTCGCAACCGTTGATGCGCGCTTGATCGCCCTCGACGCTGCGTCAGGAACGCCCTGTCGCGACTTTGGAATCGACGGCATCATCGGCCTCAGACAGGGTCTCCGCCTGCCGCCGGCGTTTCCGCAGGCGCTGCAAGTCACTTCGCCCCCGGCTGTGAGCGGTGGCCTCGTGATAACGGGATCTGCCGTCGCGGATAACTCGCGGCCGGCCCCGGCCAGCGGCGAAGTGAGGGCCTTCGACGCTCGAACTGGTGCGCTGCGCTGGACCTGGGATGCCATTCCTCAGGATCCGGGCGATCCGGCGTCCAGCGCCTGGCGCAACGGAAGTGCGTCCCGCACTGGGGCAGCAAACGTCTGGTCGATCATCGCGGTCGATGAATCGCGCGATCTGGTGTTTCTGCCGACATCCAGCGCGGCTCCTGACTACTACGGCGCGCTGCGACCAGGCGACAACCGATACGCAAGCTCCATCGTGGCGCTGCGGGCATCGACCGGAAGGCTCGTTTGGCACTTCCAGACCGTGCATCACGATCTATGGGACTACGACAACGCATCGCCCCCGGCGCTGGTATCCATCACGCGCGACGGCAAGACTGTTCCTGCCGTGCTGCAGGCAACCAAGACCGGACAGTTGTTCGTTCTCCATCGAGAGACCGGAGCGCCCATCTTTCCGGTCGAGGAACGTCCCGTCCCGAAGAGCGCGATTCCAGGAGAAGAGGCCTCTCCGACTCAGCCCTTCACCACGATGACTCCTCCCTTGAGTCCACATCGTTTCACGCCGGATGACGCCTTTGGAACGACGCCCGAAGGCCGGGCGGCATGCCGTCAGATGATTGCCGGCCTGAAAAACGAGGGGATCTTCACGCCGCCGAGCCTCGAAGGCACGCTGGTTGTACCGTCGAACATCGGCGGCGCGCATTGGGGCGGATTGGCCACCGATCAGGCGTCGGGCATCTCTGTGGTCGCGGTCAACCGGCTGGCAGCGATGGTCCAACTGATTCCGACCAAGGGCTTCGACCTCACTGCCGCACGCCAGGAATCGAACCGCCTCGGACAAGGGTACGAGTACACAGTGATGGAGGGGACGCCCTACGTGATGCGCCGCCGCCTTCTGATCGGGCCCGATCGCATTCCGTGCACGCCGCCGCCGTTTGGCGCACTCGTGGCGGTGAATCTGCGAACCGGCGCGCGACTGTGGGAGGCGCCCCTCGATACACCGAATCTGGGCGGGCCGATTGCGACCGCCGGGCGGCTGGTGTTCATGGCCGGAACACTGGATCGGATGATCCGTGCCTTCGACCTCGACAGCGGAAAGGAATTATGGAAGGCGCCGCTTCCGGCCGGCGGCCGCGCTACGCCGATGACCTACGAACACGGTGGGCGTCAGTTCATCATCATCGCCGCCGGCGGCGGCAATGAATTCGGCACCGGCGATGCGATTGTTGCGTTCGCCTTGCAGTAACACGAAGATCCACGAAGAGCACGAAATCCACGAACATTACGACGCTCGCGAACAGGAGATCAGGAGATGAACGGGTTCCTGGGGCTCATGAGTTGAACCCGGATTTCCGATTTGGCTCTGGTACTGTAATCGCTGACTACGACTGTCTCGCGGCGTACTGCTCCAGTCGGTTCGGCCGCTGGAAAAGTCTTCCCGCGGGTTGACTTCGAGCGCAGAAAGAATGCGACAAAAACGTCTGGCAGCACGCTGGAACCACGGTCCATAATTGGCCGCTTGTGGGTAGGGGTGCTGCCGGACTCCTGGCCAAGCCGTCGTCGAAGACGTATACAGAGTCTCTAACCCAGAGAGGCCATGATGACGAAGTATTTGTATGCGACTGCCACAGTCTTGTGCGTACTCTTCGGATGCACCGCCCGCGGCGAGGCAACGCCGCTGACCGTTGACTACCTCGACCCGGTGACGGGCTGGGAATGGGCTGACCTCACCGACACCTTGGGGCTAACGTGGCTGGAGGTCAGTAAAGCCTGCCCTCAGGATGGCGTGACCGCCTGTACCGATGACATCGGCGCGATGGAGCTGCCGGGCTGGATCTGGGCGACACAAGACCAAGTCCGGGCCTTGTTCGACAATGCGACCGATCTGACCGCGGCGCAGCTGTCAGATGATGAGGAAGTAGAGCTTGATTCGACGTGGGCGCCTCAGTTCTTGGCGCGATTCAGTGCAACTTTTCCTACTGTCGTTGGAGATCTCGTGAGTGGGTGGAGTGCGACCGCTGTTGGAGCGGAGGCATTTCAGCCCTTCATGATTGATGCTTTCGGTACCGACGACTTTGCGCTCGTCCATCCTCTGTGGGCCCACGACAGTCACTCTTGATACCCGAGGGGTATGGCTTCACCGACCACTCGCAACGGCTGCGCCCGAACCGACGTCGCTCCTCCTTCTCGGCACCGGCGCCCTTGGCCTGCTCGCGAAAGCCCACCGTCGCAAGCGGCAAATACGGAATCTCTAACGTTCTGAGTCCGGACTGTGAGCACACCACTTTCCTGCGCCGACAGTCCGTACCCTTCGGTCTCTAGTCTTCGAAGAACGCGCTAAAGCGATTTTCATAACCGCATAACGCGTGACACGCCGTGCAGGCACGAGGGGGGTGGCGGTCACGGAAGCCGAAAACAACGCCGCCGTTGTTTTCACACTGATCGCCGTCGGGCTGCGCCCTATCGACCGCCACCCCACTCATGCCCGCCCGGCCGGGCCACCTGCGCGCGTCGTCAGCCTGGTTCGGGGCTTCCAGGCCACTGGACACTGCATGCATGGGAAAAGCGCTAGGTTCTGCGTGCTGCGGTATGGGCGCCTGTTCAGGGTTTGGGTTCTGTGTTCACTGAACGCAGAACCCGGAATCCAGAACGAGAACCCAGCACCACAGCACCAGCATCTGGAACCTTCGTGGGCCTTCGTGCTCTTCGTGGATCTTCGCGTGCTTCGTGGATCTTCGTGTTCTTCGTGGATCTTCGTGTTACGTCGCGTCGCCGATCCAGTTCTTCAGCGGTTTCGTGAACACGAGCAGCAGCAATCCGGCGCCCATCGAGAACAAGGTCACGGCCCCGAAGAGCTGCGGCAACGGAAGGGACGCGATCAAGCCGGCAACACGGCCTGCGACCAGATTGCCCAGTGCCGCGCCCATGAACCAGATGCCCATCATCTGACCCACATATCGATGTGGCGACAGCTTCGTGATTGCGCTCAGTCCGATGGGACTGAGGCACAACTCACCGATCGTGTGGAAGAAGTAGGTCGCGACGAGCCAGCTCGGACCTACGGGATTCTCGAGCGTGGCGTGGGTCGAGGCCCACGCGAGCACCGCGAAGCCCAGCGCGAGAAATAACAGACCACAGCCCATCTTCGCCGGAATCGACGGATTCCGCTGGCCGAGCCCGAGCCATAGCGCACTGAACATTGGCGCGAGCAGAATGATGAACAGGGAATTCACCGACTGCAGCCAGCTCGCGGGCATTTCCCATTGGCCGATGATGCGATCGGTCAGACGCTCGGCGAAGAGGTTCATGGACGATCCGGCTTGTTCGAAGCCCGACCAGAAGCAGGCGGCCGCCAGAAAGCACACCGCGATCACACCCACACGCTTTTTCTCGATCGGCGTCAGACCGCCGAAAAGGATGACGTACAGAAGAAAAACCGCTGCAAGCGAGACGATGAAGATGCCGGTCGAGTCGACGAACCCGACCAGGGTCAGCTGAATTACACCAATTGCGCGAAGCGCCGCAACAATCAGCACGAGCCCGGCGATCACCTGAATGCCAAGCCGCAGGTTGTGCCGTACTGCGGCGCGACCGGCTGCTGTCTGCGACTCCGCCTTCAACTGTCCCGATTCACCCAGGAATCGGCCTCCCATCGTGTACTGGATCAGACCGAGCACCATCCCGACTCCCGCCGCGGCGAAGCCAAGATGCCAGTTGATGGTCTCGCCGAGGAAGCCGCAGATCAGCGGGCCGAAAAAGCCGCCGACATTGATGCCCATGTAGTAGATCGAGAAGCCGGCGTCGCGGCGCGCGCCGCCTTCCGGATACAGATCGCCGACAATCGCGCTCACGTTCGGCTTCAGAAGGCCGGTACCGATGACAATCAGCATCAAGCCCATGTAAAACGCAATCGTCGAAGGAATCGCCAGTGTGAAATGACCCGACGCGATCACGACGCCGCCCCAGAACACGGAACGGCGGAGGCCGAGGATGCGATCGGCAACCCACCCGCCCGGCAGCGCGACCACGTACACGGCCGCTGTATACAACCCATAAATCGCCGTCGCGGTCACATCGTCGAGTCCCATGCCTCCCGTCGCGACCGCGTTGGTCATGAACAGGACGAGGATCGCGCGCATGCCGTAATAACTGAAGCGCTCCCACATCTCCGTGAAGAAGAGCGTCGACAAACCTCGTGGATGTCCGAACCAGGTCGCGTCAGTCATGGAGGCGATCGATCGAAATGGGTTGAGCGCCCTTCCAGAGCGCCAAACGACCGAGATCGGCCAGCTGCTCGGCGCCTGAGACGATTGTGAGGAAGTGATTGCCCGCCAGCAGGCCCGCCTTGCTCCCGAACTGCGTGCGCCCGTACGGAATGAGGACTTCTGTTTCGCTGACGCCCTCCGGGATACAGAAGGATTTCACCGGGCAGCGGATAGGTCGTCGCGTTCTCGGCGCCAACACCCACGGCCAGATTCCCTAGCGGTACCCATGTCGATTCACCGCTCCACCGGACGTGAAGGAGATTCTCCTTCAACGGAAGGAGTTTGAGGAACGCCGCGCACGTCAGCGGCGCCAGGAGCGTTTCCAGGCGCGCCTTGAATTGGTACGGGCCCGCGGCGATCAGGAGTTCAGACATGAGGCCGTATGAACCTTCCCCTGGTCTTCGCAACGATCCTTCCATTCGCAAAGATCGTTTCACCGCGCCGAATCGTTCGCACGACCATTCCGGTGAATGATGACCCGAGATACGGGCTGATTTTATGCCGCTGAAGCATTCGCGCCGCGTCCAGCGTATACGAACGCGACGGGTCGAGGAGCATCAGATCGGCGTCTTTTCCAACCTCTATCGCGCCCTTGTTCGTGAGCTTGAAACGGCCCGCAGGATTTCCGGCGAGCAACCGCGCGATCCGCTCGAATCGAAGCCGGCGGCCATCGAATCCTCGTCCGAGCAGAACGGCCAGCGTCGACTGAACGCCGGCGATCCCTCCCCACGATGTCCGGAAATCGCCAATCTTCTTCAGTTCGGGCGCGCAGGGAGAATGGTCTGAAGCGATGATGTCGACACGCTCGTCGAGTACGCCGCGCCAGAGATCCTGTCGTTCGGGTGTGCCACGGATGGGTGGAGCACACTTGGCGGCGACGCCGATCCGCTCGACATCATCCTCGGTAAAGAAGAAGTAGTGCGGACACGTTTCGACCGACACGTCGACCCCCTGCGCTCTTGCCTCTGCGGCCTTCGCAACGCCGCTGCCGGAGCTCACGTGGACGATGTGCAGTTTCGCACCGGTTTTACCGGCGATGTCGACAGCCTGAGTAATCGCCGCCACCTCGGCCGCCACAGGCCGGGAAGCGAGGAATTCGCGCGCACTCGTTCCAGTCATCGCGGCCGACAGTCGCGCGGTCATCGCCCCATCCTCGGCGTGCACCGCCACCGGTAACCCGAGCTGCGCAGCCGTGCTCATTCCATCCCACAGTGTCCTCTCGTCTGCGCGTGGGAATTCCGGAAGTCCGGAATCGCACATGAACGCTTTGAACCCGACAACCCCTCTCGCCGCCATTTCGGGCATCTCGCGTATTGACCCGGGTATGAGGCCGCCCCATAAGCCGAAATCGGCGACCGACGCCGATTCGAGTGCTGCGCGCTTGCGATCCACGTCGACCGCAGTCACGGTGCACGGCACGGAATTCAGAGGCATGTCGAAGAAGGCTGTGCCTCCGCCGGCGGCGAGCGCGTGGCTGCCGGTGGCGGCGCCTTCCCAGTCGGCCCTGCCAGGCTCATTGAAGTGAAGATGCACGTCGATTAATCCTGGAAACACATGAAGGCCGCTTGCGTCAATTTCATGCGCACTGCCAGGCAGCTCGGGTGAGATTTCGGTGATTGTTCCTTCATCTATGGCGATGTCCGCCGGCCACCGGCCGTTGCCGTGCACGAGTGTTCCGCCGCGAATGACCGTCTCAGCCACGATGGTTCCGTGCGACTTCATCGAGGAAAATCAGACCGGCGTCGAGCGCTGCTGCGACATCCTCTTCCCGCACCGACTCTGCAGGATGATGGCTGATACCGCCGGCACACCGCAGAAACAGCATTCCCGCCCTCATCCGATCCGCGACGATCATGGCATCGTGGCCGGCGCCACTCGCCATGCGATGCGCGGGGAAGCCCGCGCGAGCAACGGCGCGATCGAGCATCCCGGCAATCGATGCGTCCATCGCCACCGACGCCTGCTCGAGGCGCGGCTCGTGCGTCACGCCGAGGCCCCGGTCCTTCGCGATGTCTTCCGCCAGCCGCAACAATCGCGCTGCCGCCGTGCCGCGCAGGCTGTCGTCAGCGTGCCTGACGTCGAGCGTGACGACACATCGCGCCGGCACGACGTTTCCTGCTCCCGGTTCCACGTGAACCTGACCAACGGTGGCGACCAGGCCGGGAGTGCTCAACGCTTCGCGCTCTACGGCCACGATCCATACAGCGGCGCAGGCGAGCGCATCCTTCCGCATGTCCATCGGGGTCGTTCCTGCATGGGCGGCTGTACCCGCGAACGTCAGTTCGGCGCGGCTTTGTCCGGAAATGACGCCGACAACTGCAAGGGGAACGTCAAGGTGGTCCAGAACGGGCCCTTGCTCGATATGAAATTCGAGATAGCCGATTGAGCCGGGCGCCGCCTGCGCATCAGGAATGCGGCCCGGATCCAGGCCGAAACCGCGAATCACCTCGCGCATCGTACGGCGGCTGCTGTCAGTACCGCTCGAGCCACGCAGCGTCAAATGTTCCAGACAACGCCCGGCTGCCAAGGAATGGCACGCCGAAACGGACACCTTCCTCGTCGGAAAAGCCAATCACCTCGATCGCAAACGGAAATCGCTGCAATCCGAGCATCTCGACGAGGGCGACGGCGAGCACGACCCCAAGCACCCCATCGAAAGCACCAGCATTCGGCACCGTGTCGAGATGGGATCCCATGAAGAAGCGGGGCGCAGAGGCGAGATGAGCCGGCGAGGACACGGGCGGATAGACGCCACGAATGTTTCCGATGGCATCCACTCTTACCGTCATACCCGCGCGCGCCATCCAGCCGGCCAGCGCGGTGTGCACCTGGCGCATGGGCTTGGACAGAAACGTCCGGGTCGTGGCAGCGTGATCTTCGGAAAACTTCGCTAATTGCCGGCACCAACGGACGACCTCGCTGGCCTGCTCGATCGACCTCATGAGCCGCGATATGTGCTGTAACCGTAGGGAGACACCAGAAGAGGAACGTGGTAATTGCCGGCCGAGCTGGCCACACCGATCCGGATGACGATGACGCCCATGAATGGGGGATCGGTCAGGGCCACGCCGAGACGATGAAAGTAGTCAGCTGCGTGAAACGACAGCTCGTAAATGCCCGTTTCGAGGCTGTCGCCCGCGATCAGTGGAGCATCGGTTCGGCCGTCCGAGTTGGTCGTCACGGCGGCAATCAACCGGCGCTCGCCGCCCTTTACCAGGTGCAGCTCGACGGCAATGCCGTGCGCGGGCGTCCCGCGAGTGATATCGAGGACGTGAGTAGATATTCTGGCCATCGTTAATCGCTAGCTGGTAGCTGGTAGCCCGTAGCTGCAGCTCGCAGCTCGGCTGGTAGCCGGTACCGGTAGCGCAGGGCTTCAGCCCTGCCTCTTCAATCTCAACCCCAGACATCCGTAAGGCGGCCGCGCTTCGGTGTACACACCGAGCACATCGCCCTGTTCGGCAATCGTATCCCACGTGCGATTGCTGGCCTCCAGACTGACCTCGTCAACCATGGACAGGTCAGCGAGCAGTCTGGTTCCCATCTGATGGATCATCTGCTGAATGCTTCCCGACTCGAACGACATGAAGACATCCCGCACGATGCGTCGCGTTTCCGCCGTGATCCTGCCGTCGGCGAACGCGTGCTCAGGGCTGGCGTACCGCCATTCGAGATCGAGCCACATGTGCAGTGGACGATTCGTGAAGATCGGGCAGCGTGGTGTACTCGTCGCGAACGAAACCGTGAAAGGCGCTTCCGCCCAGCCGCAGCAGTTTGAAGCCGGCAACGCCCGAGACCACCTCGACGATCCCGGCGCGATCGATTTCGATCCGGGCGGTCGCGCGCTCCGGACCGGCAGGGACGAATGCAACGCCGCTCCCCATGGCCACAAACGGAATCTCCGACGCCGAGACCTGCAGCCCGTCCACTTGTGCGTATGTGCTGAGAAACCTGCTGCCGAGAAAGCGGCAGTATTCTTCCAGATGGAACCCATCGAAGTTCATCGTCTCGCGCTGGATGAAGTTCTTCATCGAGTCGGTCGCGATGAGGCCGGTATTGTCTCCGTGAGTATATGTCTTCCAGAAGGCCTCGCCGTACAGCAGCATGAGCACGTTGGCGCCAAACACCGGGCTGCTGGTCCTAGCGGCGTCCGGCCGTCCCGGTTCAAGCGGTAGGCGATCACATCGCCTTTGCCGTAGTAGTGGCGTTTTGGTCCGCTTGCAAAACACTTCAAGGAAACAAATCCTCCAGGCGGAATCGCGCCAGACGGAACACCTGCCGAAGCGCTTCGTCCAGCTCTGCCTCACGCGTGCCTGGCAGTCGCTTCTCGAGCACGCTGAGAATATCCTGCTTGCTCGCCCCTCTCACGGCATACAGAAACGGAAAGCCGAACTTCTCTCGATAGGCCGTGTTGAGAGCGGTCAGCCTCTCGAGCTCGGACCTTGACAGGGTATCGAGACCTGCCTGTGCCTGTTCTGCTGTCGATGCATCGGACATTCTGGCCCTGCCGCCCAGATCCGGATGCGCGCGAAGGAGAGCCAGCCTCTCTTCCGCCGCGGCCGCCGCCACTTCAGCCACCATCGCCTGGTGGAGCGCATCGACGCCGGTGAACGGCCGGCGTGTCCACGCGCGCTCGGCGACCCAGGGCGAATCCTCGAACACCCATCCGACGGCATCGACGAAGTTGCGGCGATCGCGCGAATTCAACTCATCGATCGTCATGTCAATCGTGAAAAACAGTCTGCCCCTCGACGCGAACTTCGCGAACGGTCTCCGAGCTAGCCATCGTGAAAAGGGCCGAGAGCGCCTGGATGGGGCCGTCAGCGTGCCGAACGACCGATTCGAGCACGCTGCCAGCCTGCGGTCGGAGATACACGAAATCCGCTGCTTTCCCGGTACGAAAGTCACCAATTTCAGTTCCGAGGCCGAGAGCCTCGGCGCCCGCCCGGGTCGCCAGGTACAGGAGCCTGGTTGCGTCAAGCGGCTCCGGATCCGGCGCCAGTCTCTGCATCAGGTAGGCGTGAAGCCCTTCTTTCAGGATTCCAAACCCCACACCGCCGCCGATATCGGTGCCAAGTGCGCATGTCACACCCGCGGAGACGTGGCGCCTCAACGGGAACCAGCCGCTCCCGAGGGCGGTGTTGCTCGCAGGGCAATGCGCCACCGCGGTTCCAGCGTCTGCAAGACGCTCGATTTCGGACGAAGTCGCGTGGACGTTGTGCGCCATGACCGATCGGCGTCCGCTGAGGTGGTATCGCTCATAGATCGCGAGGTAATCCGAGGCCCATGGAAACAAGTGCGCCACGTCCGCAATCTCCTGCCGGTTCTCGTTGATGTGCGTCTGAAACCTCACGTCCTTGTAATCGCTCAGCAGCTGCCCGCAGACCTCGAGCATGTCCTCCGAGGTCGACAGGGCGAAACGCGGAGTAACCGCATACAACAGCCGTCCGCGTTTGTGATAGCGCTCGATGAGGAGACGGCTCTGCGCGTATGCCTGTTGAGGCGTCAGGTGGAGCTCTGGCTGCAGCAGTCGATCAGAAACGACGAGTCCCGAAACAATCCGCAACCCGGACTCGATGGCCTCGTCGAACAACTGGGCGGTGGCGCCTGGAAAATGCGCTCCGAACACGAGTGCGGTGGTCGTGCCGTGTGCGCCGAGCGCAGCCAGAAACTGCCGGGCGGTATCGGCAGCGTAGCGGGCATCGGCCATACGCGCTTCTTCCGGCAGCGCGACCTCCCCGAGCCAGTCGAGCAGCGTGCGGCCCATCGCGCCGATGATTCGGAGCTGCGGAAAATGAACGTGGGCGTCTACGAGTCCTGGCAGCAGGAACCCGCCCCGCCAGTCGACGGTCGTGGCGCCAGGATTGGCGGCCAGAATGCTACCGTAGTCGCCGCACGCGAGGATACGGCCTCCCCCGACAAGCAGTCCGCCGTCCTCGAAACAGACCAGCGAGCGCGAGTCGTTGATATCGATCTGAAATGGATTCGCAGGCGTGTGAAAGATGGTCGCGCGGAATAATTCGATCTGGCCCGCCGTCTTGTCTCCCGAGGCGCTGCGCGCGGAGGCGGCAGCGATGGCGTCGCGAGGACGGCTCATCGCAGAGCGGTGCGCTCTGAGCGCACTCGCCGGACGGCAAAAAACACGCGTTCCGGGGTCAACGGGCTGTCGAAGACGCCGATCTCGCCAGGTCCAAACGCGGCGACGGCATCGCGAAGCGCCTCCCGCACCGATAATGCGAGCATCAATGGGGGCTCTCCGACCGCCTTGCTGCCCATGACGACATCGGGCTCGGTCGCACGCTCCAGCGTTTCGACATTGAAAATCTCAGGCACCTCGGACCAGGACGGCAACTTGTAGGTCGATGCACCTCCCGAGCTGACGCGCCCGGTGTCATCCCATAGCAGCTCTTCGATCGTGAGCCAGCCGAGACCCTGGAGAAATCCTCCCTCGATCTGACCGCGGTCGATGACGGGCGATATCGAATCCCCGACGTCTTGAAGGATGTCCGTTCGCAGCACGCGATACTGGCCAGTGAATCCATCCACTTCCACTTCCGATACGGCGGCACCGTACGCGTAGTAATGAAACGGCCGGCCGCGGGCCGTCTTGAAGTCGAAGTGGATGTCCGGCGTGCGATAAAACCCTTCGGCAAAGAGGGGGATCCGCTGCTTGTAGGCCATTTCGCACAGCGCGCCGAATGCAATCGATTTCCCGCGTGCGGAAACGATGCCGTTATCGAAGTGCACTTCCTGCAGGTCGCAATCCAGCACCGCGACAGCCACCGCGGCGAGGCGAGCCTGAATCTGCAGGCAGGCGTCGCGGACAGCGGCGCCGTTCAGGTCGCTCCCCGACGAGGCAGCTGTCGCCGAGGTGTTCGGCACTTTGTCTGTGCGCGCGGACATGATACGCACCTGTTCGATGGAAACGCCCAGGCTGTCGGCAGCAATCTGCAACATCTTCGTAAACAGCCCCTGCCCCATCTCTGTGCCGCCATGATTCACCTGGACCGTTCCGTCGCGGTAGACGAGCACGAGTGCGCCGGCCTGGTTATAGAAGGTCGCCGTGAACGAAATCCCGAATTTCACCGGCGTCATGGCAATGCCACGCTTCTGGTGCGTATTGCGCGCGTTGAAGCTGTCGATGTCGGCGCGACGGCGATCGAACGAGCTGGACGCCTTCAGCCTGCTCCAAATCAGCGGGATGCGATCGGCGTCTCGGACCGGCTCGCCGTAGTGGGTATGGTCGCCGGGCTTGTAGAAATTTCGTTCGCGGACCGTCTCGACAGGCAGGCCAAGCCGCTGCGCCGCCCGAGCAAGGATCTCTTCGATCACCAGCATGCCTTGCGGTCCGCCAAACCCTCGAAACGCTGTTTGTGACGTCTTGTGCGTGCGGCAGACACGGCCAACCACTTCCACGGCCGGGAGCTTGTACGCGTTGTCGATGTGGAACAGCGACCGCCACATGATGGGTTCGGAAAGATCGAGGCTCCATCCGCCGTCGGCGAAGAGCCGGATACGAACGGCGGTGATCCGTCCGTCGTTTTCGAAGCCGGCTTCATACCTCGCGAGAAACGGATGACGCTTGCCCGTAATCGCGACGTCGAGATCGCGCGTGAGGCGCACACGGACCGGCTGCCTCGTCTTCCACGCGCCGAGCGCGGCGATCGCCGCAAACGGGATTCGCCTGCACTTCCTTGCCGCCAAAGGCTCCGCCCATCCGCAGGCATTCCACGAGCACGTGGTTCCTGCGGCACGCCGAGTACGCGCGCGACGACTTCCTGCGTCTCCGACGGATGCTGCGTCGAGGAATGAACCGCGACGAACCCCGCTTCATCAATCCAGGCGAGCGATGCCTGCGTCTCGAGATAGAAATGCTCCTGACCGCCGATCTTCAGCTCGCCTTCGAGCCGGACCGGACTCGTCTCGACGCGAGAGGTGTCGCCATCGGTGATTCGCAGCGGCTCGTTGAGGAAGCTGCCCGCCTCGATCGCCTGTTCGATCGTCAGAATGGCCGGCAGCGGCTCGAAGTCCGCTGACACCGCGTGCGCACCAGCGCGCGCGGCTTCGAGGGTATCGCCCAGGACCCACGCAATCGGTTGATGGTGGAAGAGCACCTCGGAGGGAAACAACGGCTCGTCGTGACGGTTCGGTCCGCTGTCTGCCTTCGCCTGGCACGTCTGCCTGAGTGAGTACGGTAACGACACCAGGCACCTCGAGGGCAGGCAACCAATCGAGCCGAGTGACGAGCGCGTGAGCATGCGGCGCGAGCACCGGCCAGGCATGCAGCAGATGCGGAAAGCGGCCGCACAGGTCGTCGGCGTACATGCGCCTCCCCGGTGACGTGACCACGTGCGCTTTCGTGCGGAAGCGGTCTGCCGACCGTTTTCACAGGCGCTGCTCCCATTGGTACTTTTCAACCAGGCTTTTGGACACTTCCAGCCGGTACTCCTTCGAGCCTCGATGATCGCTCATGGGCTGGAGCGAACGGTCGAGGATCCGCTGAACCCTTTCCACGGCGGAGTCGTTCCACGGCTGCCCTACGATCGCGTTTTCCGCTTCGACGACCCTGATTGGCGTCGACGCGACACCGCCAAACGCGATGCGGGCGCGTCGCACGCGTCCGTTGTCGAGATCGAGAGCCATCGCTGCCGCCACTGTGCTGATGTCGTCGAATCGCCGCTTCGACACCTTGTAGAAACGCACGAACCGCGGAAGCGGCTTCGGAACCCCGACGGCTGTGAGCAACTCGTCTGGCGCCATCGCCGTCTTGCGATACCCGGTGAAGAACGATGAGAGGGGAATCGACCCGGCGCCCCGTCTGACCCCGCCACGTGCACGACGGCGTCGAGCGCCAGAAGCAGCGGCGCCGCATCGCCGATCGGCGAAGCCGTCGCCAGGTTGCCTCCAATCGTGGCGCGATTGCGGATGAGCGGCGAGGCGAACAGCGTCAGCCACTCCTGAAGCACATCGGGCGCGTCGCGCCAGCGCCGCCCAATCGCGCCGAGTGAAAGGGCGGCGCCGATTTTGACTGACTCCGCACCGTTCGAAAATTCCTTGAGCTCATCAATGGCCTCAACGCTGATCGAGATGCGGCCATTTCCGCAAAAACAGATTTGACTCGACGGCCAGATCCGTGGCGCCAGCGACGAGCTTCGCATCGGGATGCTCACGCAGCAGCAACAGGCACTCCTCGACCGTGCGAGGACGCGAGAACCCATCGAGCGTCAGCGGCGGGGGCTCGGAAGTCGGCTGCTCCAATCGCGCACGAAATTCGTCGTGCGGCGCCGATCCGAGCGATCGGGTCGCATCACGGATAGGACGATAGCCGGTGCAGCGACACAGATTTCCGGTCAGCGCCATCGTGTCGCACGGGCCGCTTCGGTCTGGGCGATATTGCTCCGCAAAGAGGCTGACGACAAAACCAGGAGTGCAGTAGCCGCACTGCGATCCCCCCGCTTCCGCCATGGCTCGCTGCGCCTCGCAAAGCTCGCCTTCGGCTGCCAGCGACTCTACGGTAGGAATCTCGCGTCCGGCCGCCATCGGAAGGAACATCAGACAGCTGTTGATGACGCGATATGCGCTGCGGCCTGCAGCTTCGTCAGGTTCCACGACTGCCGACGGCGCATGCGCCGCACTCCCCTTCGGCACATCCTTCTTTCGCTCCGGTCAGTCCTCGCGAGCGGACGAAGTCGAGCAGCGTCATCTGCGCCGGCGGACTCTCGACACGAATGACTTCGCCGTTCAGAAGAAACTCGATACTCGACACGCCTCTAGCATACGCTCAGGCAGAGAGTTCCGAGTTCCGGGTTCGTAGGTCGCGTCGGGTTCGTAGGTTCGGTTCGTGGGTTTCGTGCCTCTTCAGCTTGCTCTACCGCGCGGGCAGGAGTTCTGCGGGAGACGACCGGCAGATCATTGACCATCTGATAGTCGTAGGTCATCGAGAACGTGGAGAGGCCGGCGATTCTGACGTCGGCGGTCGATTCGACCGCGACGGGCATCATCGGACCGGCGATGGGGGCGTAACTCCGCGAGACGTTCGCCCAGCGCACCCAGAACGACGGAGACTTCGATAGTCGCCCTTCGACGCGAACCAGATTGCCCGACGGGAGCGGTCAACAGCGCGGCTCCGTCGATCGAGCATGGAGTCGCGGCGCCGCGGGTTCAAATGCATTCTGAGCATCCCGTCTTCCGCGCGACCGCCAAAGTTGAACTCATAGTTCGCGTGCGATAGATTTCGCCTTCCGCCACTGCTTCGCGCGTGGAATTTTCCTTCTCGGCCTCGAGCACTGATTTCAACACACGCCGCTGAATTCGCTCCGACCCACCTTGCGCGACAATCGACATAACTGAATCCATCGCGCCGGCCGATACTCGGTGAGGCTTCCATCCAGGCCGATTCCTTCAGTGAGCTGCTCGACGCTTCCAATCGGCGCCGCGCCTGGTACGCCACGGGCGGCTTTTCGATTTCGCATCGAGGAATCGCTCGACCGCGACGTATTCAGACGGCGACGCCGGACCGGCAGGCGCTGACTCGCCCGCCAATTGATGTGCAACGGAGAGGCCCATCAGGCATCCCAACACGAGGAGGACGTCCGTGCCGCGTCGCATTGCGGTCGATTACACAGCAAGGCTTATGCCTTTGGAGGAGGCGCTTCGGGCCTGCTAAAGGCAGAGGCAGAAGCAGAGGGAGAGTAGGCGACTGTGTATGTCCCTTGGACGATCTGACGTCGAGTTAGTGCAGCCGGCCGACCGGGCCGAGGTCGAGGTTCAGATCTTTGGGGTTGAGCTTGAAGCGCTTGGCGATTTGATGGATCGTCTGCTCGAGCTTCATGAGCGCAAGGCCGACGTTCTCGATCTCCTCGGGGGTCAGCGTCTTCTCTTCAAGCGCGCCGGACAGCCTGGCGCTCCATCAATTTGCGGATGAACTCTATGAGGCTCAACACGAGTTGGACGACCGACCGCTGGACGTCCTCGGGATCGGGGTTCCAGCGCAAGGCGCGGGGCCTGGTGCGAGACGCCTTCAGCTCGCGCGGGCTCGAAGACGCCGGGTACGAGCGGGCGCAGTTCGAATGCGCTTCTGCGCGGCTTCTTCTTCCTGCCTTCTTTGTCACGCGCTCGTTCGTTTCTGCTTGGCCGGTGCCGCTGCGCGGCGCGCCAATCACCTTCTTGATCTCCTTGATCAAATCGTGCGGCAGACACGGTTTGGTGATGACGACGTCGCATCCGGCGCTTTTTGCGCTTTCCGAATGCCCGGCCATCGCGTGGCCCGTCAGCGCAACAACCGGAATCGCTTTCGTGGCGGAATCTGCCTTCAGGCGGCGCGTCGCCTCCCATCCATCGACCACCGGCATCGAGAGATCCATCAGGATCAGATCGGGTTTCAGGCGCTTCGCCTTGTCGATGGCTTCGACGCCGTTCTGGGCCTCCGCCACCCTGAACCCGCAGAACTTCAGGTATTCGCCGTACATCTCGCGTGCATCGGCGAAATCGTCCACAACGAGCACGAGCGGTTCGTTTTTGTTTTTTGTTGGCATGGAGTTACTCGTTACTTTTTCAGCGTTGTGGGAATCGTCAGGATGAATGTCGACCCATGGCCGAGTCGGCTTTCGACCTTCAATGTTCCGCGCAGCATCGCGGTCAAGCGCCGGCAGATCGACAATCCAAGGCCCGTGCCACCGTAGGCCCTGCGCGGAGTCTGATCGACCTGGCGGAAGTCCTCGAAAATTCTGCACGTGATCTGACTTCGGAATGCCGATACCGGTGTCGATGACGCTCACCGAGACGGTTGATTCCTCCCTGCATCTGCGCCTTGATGGTGATGCTGCCCTTCTGGGTGAACTTCAGCGGCGTTGCTCAGAAGATTGACGAGGATCTGCTTCACCTTCTGCCGATCGGTGCGCAACGTCGGCACATCTCCCAGCCGGCAGATCACTTCGAGGCGCGACTTCGCGATGATTGGCTCGAGCTCGGTCGTCACCTCGCGAACCAGGTCGGCGAGATTGAACGCCACGACCTGAATCGGCATCCGCCCGGCCTCGATTCGCGTGATGTCGAGAATTTCGTTGATCAGCGTGAGCAGATGCCGGGCGTTCGCGTCGATGCGCGAGAGATTCCTGCGTTGCGGCGCAGAAAGCTCCCCGGACACGCCCTGGAGGGTCATCGCCGCATACCCGAGGATGGCGTTCAGCGGCGTGCGCAACTCGTGCGAGACGTTGGCCAGAAATTGCGATTTTGCAACCGACGCCTGCTCGAGCTCCAACGCCTGGCGGCGCAACAGCTCGTTCTGGTTCGCCAGCTCCGCCGTGGCGGCCCTGACTTTCCCTTCGAGCTCCTCCGACGCGAGCTTCAGCTGCTCGTACAGCTGATTCCTTTCGATCGCCTCCGTGCGATCGTGAAGAATCGTGACGATCGCGGTGAGCTCGCCGACTTCCGACAGCATCTTCGCGGCGAGCGCTTCGACAGGGACCTGCTTGACCGTATTCGGATCGACGAGCATAATCTCGCCGCGCCTGGTGGTCTCCCACCCGGTCGACAGAAGGCCGGATACGAACGACGTGAAATGCGCGTCGTTCGCGCGCACGATCCGCTGCGCCTCTTCGCCCGATCCAGGCACGACGGTGAACAGGCGCTCCGCCGGATTGTTCATCAACGAGATCTCACCTTCCTGGTCCGTCACGATGATCGGATCGGCGACCGAATCGATCAGAAGGTTCAGCCGGTCGCGTTCGGCGCGCACTTCAGCTTCGGCCGCGCGCAGCTTCGCGTAGTTCTCGTCGATTTGGCGCGTCGCCTGACGGAGGTCGGTGATGTTTCGAAGAATCGACACGATGCCTGTGCCTTCGCGCGCATCGCTGACGACGGTGCTGAGCAACTCGAACAGCAGGTCCGATCCTTCTGTCGGATCGACCAGCAGCAGCTCGCGCCGGCCGGCTTCTCCTTCTCCCAGCGCGGTCCGCGACAGCGCGGCCGAAAAGAACATGTTGTTCAGCTGCACCGCCCGCCGCCGTCCTTCGCTCACGTCGTCAGGCGCCGTGAACAGCATCTCGGCGCGCGTGTTGGCGATGATCAGCTGCCCTTCCATGTTCGTGAACAGAATCGGATCGGTCGCCGCGTTGATGATGTTGAAAAGCAACGCGTGCTCCCGCCGGAGCCGCGGATCGTCATCCGGCGAGGCCGACCGAGGGCATCGACGACGTGCTGCAGAGTGCGGCCGAGCACCTCGGCAGCCCACTTGACTGTTGACGGCGGCGTCTCGATCGCGGGACCAATCAACATGAGGCCGAGCGCCGGATCGTCGCCGCCTCCGCCGACCTTGACCGACGTGAAAGGGCTGTCGCCGAACAGCGGAAGGCGCGCGTCGCGCGGGCTGTGAAACGAAATCGCGCTGCCGTTGGCCAGGGCGTTGATGAGCGGATGTCCGCGTTCGTCGAGCGGAATCGACAGTTTCTTGAACTGGCGCGGCAGCACGTCCGGCGCCGGCGACGCCGACAAGGGTTCCGCGAACATGATCGGCAGCGGCGAAAATCGTGCGCTCGGCTCCTGCATGGGTGACGAGCCACTCAGCGGTGCTCTGCGCGGCCGCGACAGCGTCCCGGCTGCGCTGAAGCTCCTCCAGCAGCGCCAGCTTGGCTTCGGCTGTCACCGTCGATCGCGCCGCCAGAGACACGGACTCGCGGGCCATCGTCCATTATGTGCGCGGAACCCGGCGCCGGTTTGCGACTGGTTTGCGCGCCGCCGCGACCAGCCCCGGCCAATTCGGCGCGCAGGGCCGCGTTTTCGGCCATCAGCTCGTCGTAGGGCCGCGACTCGAGTGCGGGACGAGCCACTGGTACCGATTGGCCGACTGCCTCGGAATACTTCAGGTAGGTGTCGATCGACGCGACAACCACCCGCGCCTCAACCGTTATCAGGTCGATGCCGACGAGCGAGACCCTCACCCAGGCATCGATGACGATGCCTTTATCGAGCACTCGATCGAGAACGTCAATGAGACTGGAGCCGCCTGCTGCGCGTTCAACGGCCATCTATATGCCTCCCAGTAGACCCCTTTGTACTCACTCGCGACCGGCGGTCCAGCCGCTTGGCGCGGAGCCGTGGCGCGCGCTGTGCCGTGCCCGGCGCGGCCTCCAGCTGCCGCTCGAGGCGGCGGATCTGATCCTTCAGCTTCTCGTTCTCGGCCGCCAGCTCGTCGCTGCCCATCGAAAGATGGCGGTCGTGTTTCCACCAGTCGAGCCCGATCTGCTCCGCCTTGTCGATCGAGCACACCATCAGGCGGATACGGATGGTCAGCAGCTCGACTTCGGCGATCGAGATCTTGATGTCGCCAGCAATGACGAGCCCCTTGTCGAGGACCCGGTCGAGGACGTCGACAAGGCTGCTCGAACGGGCGTGGCCGACCTGGATGGATTCGTTAGGCATAGGGAGTGGTCAGTTAAGGGTAGGGAGTATATCCCGGCCCGACTCTTGCGACCATACCGGAGGAGGCGCTATGCGAGTCTCGTCTTCGACCGCGACCGCAGTTCAAAGCCCCAGAGTACCGCGGATCTGACAAACTCCGAGGCTCTGCGGCGCTCATCACGGGCGGCGATTCCGGCATCGGACGGGCCGTCGCGGTGCTCTTTGCGCGCGAGGGCGCAGACGTCGCGATCGTGTACCTTCCCGTCGAGGAATCGGACGCGAGGACAACAGAGAAAGCTGTCACTGAAGAGGGATGCGAAGGCAGCAAGAAGATCCTCGACTACAGCGCCACCAAGGGCGCCATTCATGCGTTCACCAAGTCGCTGGCGCAAAACCTTGTCGACAAGAAAATTCGCGTGAATTGCGTGTCACCTGGACCTGTCTGGACGCCGCTCAACGCTTCGGACAAGGAGCCGGACAAGGTCGCACGATTCGGCGCCGATACGCCGATGAAAAGACCGGCGCAACCGGAAGAGGTCGCGCCGGCCTTTGTGTTCTTCGCCTCGAACGCCGATTCAAGCTACATCACTGGCGAAGTTCTTACGCTGCTGGGTGGTGAAACGACAGCAGCCTAAAGGTTCCGCGTCCTGGATCCTTCGTGCCACTCCCGGTACCTGCGACCAGCCTCCGGGACCGGTGGCTTGAACGCCGGCGGCGGCGGTGGCGCCGCTGCGGCTGCCGGCGCGGGCCGTGGCGCGCGTTCCTGCGTTTCCATCAGGTTGTATTTCTTCAGCTTGTTGTAGAGCGTCGGCCGATACACGCCGAGAATGCTCGCGGCCTTGCGCTTGTTGCCACGCGTCCGCTCGAGCGTCTGAAGAATCGCCAGCTTCTCGATTTCTTCGAGCGTGTGGTGCGGCGGAATGACGAAGCCCGTCTGGCTCGGCAGCCGTTCCGCGTCACGGATTGTCGGCGGCAGATCGTCGAGCATGATATCGGCGCCCTCGGCGACGATGACTGCACGTTCGATCACGTGCTCGAGCTCGCGAACGTTGCCCGGCCAGCGATATCGCAGCAACGCCTTGGCCGCCTCTGGCTTGATCGAGCGGATGTTGCGTTGATGCTGTCCTGAGAAGCGATCGAGGAAATGCTCGGCCAACAGCAGAATGTCTTCCGTGCGATCGCGCAGTGCCGGAATCGCCAGCGTCACGGTGTTGATGCGGAAGTACAGGTCTTCGCGCAGCTTGCCCTCGCCGAGCGCCGCATCGAGGTTGACGTTGGTCGCGCAGATCAGCCGGAAATTCGGCTGGATCACACGACTGCCGCCCACCGGACGGAACTCGCGGTCCTGCAGCACGCGAAGCAGCTTCACCTGCAGGCTGGCCGGCATCTCGCCGATTTCGTCCAGCAGCAGGGAGCCCCCATCGGCCAGCTCCATCAGACCGGTCTTGTCGGACACCGCGCCGGTAAAAGCACCGCGCTTGTGACCGAACAGCTCGGATTCGATCAGCTCGCTTGGCAGCGCCGCGCAGTTGATCTTGATGAACGGGCCTTTCTTCCGCTTACTGTGCTCGTGGATGGCGCTGGCGACGAGCTCTTTGCCCGTGCCGTTCTCGCCATGAATCAGCACGCTGGCGTCGGTCGGCGCCACCGATTTGATGAGATGGAACAGCTGCCGCATCTTGTCGCTGCGCGCGACGATGTTGGCGAAGCTCGTGTGGTCGCGAAGCTCCTCCTTGAGCCGCTTGTTTTCGGCCGAGAGCTGAAGCTTCTCGGCCGCCTTGTCGAGCATCACCAGAAGGACGTCGGCATCGACCGGCTTCTCGATGAAGCTGAACGCACCCGACTTCATCGCTTCGACAGCCTTGGCGACGCTGCCGTAGCCGGTCACCATGATGACCTGCGTCTCGGGACTCGCTTCCTTGAAGTCTTTCAGCAGGTCGATGCCGTCAGCATCGGGAAGCATGAGGTCCATCAGAACCACTTCCGGGCGCCAGGACACGGAGCATCTCCCGGGCCTGGGCGGCGTCGGACGCTGTCCTGGCGAGATCGCCCCTCGGTTCAACCAGCAACTTCAGGAAATCAGCGGTATCCCGGTCGTCATCCACGATTAGTACGCGGGTCGCCATTGTTCACTCTCCCAGCTCAATGTATTGTTTTACTACAGTATGTATTGAATCAATGCCTAATTTGGCCAGAACCGTGAGACGAAAGCCTCTGTGCATTGCACTGTGCCGGAATGGATAGACCCACAGCCTGAGAGATAAGATGATGTCCACAATAGGTTAGAGTCTGATGGAACGCTGAGCCGAAGAGCAGGAATCAAAAAGGGTCTCGACTCGCTGCTCTCCGCTCTGCCGCTCGCAGTGCTCTAAGACGCCCGCCGGTCGTGCGCGTGGGGAATTGAAATCCGTCACGCCCTTGCCGATTCTGGCCGCCGAAATCGGTGCTACTGCCATTGCCGCCCGTCTGTGCGGACTGCCGGGCGTTGTCGAAGGCTTCGCGACCACGCTCGACGGCCTGACGGCCCTTCGAGACGATGTTGTTGACCTGCTCGGTCGCCTGGCCGTAGGCGTCGTACGCTTTGCGCCGGATATCGCCCGTCGAGTCGTAGAGCGTCTGGCGAATCTCGGAGCCGGCCTTCGGTGCGAACATCAGCGCGATCGCTGCGCCGAGCGCCGTGCCGCACAGCAGCCCGATCAGAAACCCGCCGCCGCCTGATTCCTCTTCGTAGTGTGGTTCGTACATTGCCGGCTCCTCCTTCATCAGTCCATTAATAGTCCATTGGTCGCTTGGGCCCTCGCCCCGCTTCGTCGCTTCGCTCGAGGGACTCATCGCCGAAGGTGCTCGGCGTGATGTCTACAAGTCATGTGCCACGTCTGGAGCCCTGGCCTTGCAACCTGTTTCGCCGAAGCCGCACAGATTTCGGACATGCAGCATCTTACGCTGTCCATGTTCAGGCAAATTGGTGCCGGCAGAGATATTTGGCCCCCTTCGGGACGCCCCGCGGGACCGGACTTTGCTACTCCTAAGGTCGTAGTGACGCCTCGATATCTACTCGTCCTTGCTGCGACGCTTGCGGTCTCGGTGGCGTGCCGTGAGGACGCTTCTCCGCGCCCGGCGAGCGCCGGGCATGCTCAGGTCCGGACAACGCAGTCCGCATCGGCCACCGACCCGCTCCCGAGCGTGATCGTTCCGACCTAATCCCGAGGATCGGAGCATCCGCCGTGAGCTCACTCTCGCAATTGATCGCGACCCCGATTTGAAGGATCGCGATCTCAGCTTCATCGTCGGGAACGGAGATGTGAGAGTGACGGGGGTCGTGCGGCAGTGAGTCGGAGCGCGAACGAATCAACGCCCTCGCATTGAGCATCTCCGGCGTCAAGAGCGTAGCCAATGCGGTGAGGGTCTCGCCGTGAGGAGGGAACGGGTATTCGAACGGCGCCCCCGGACCAGTGGACGGCAGGAAGAGCTGGAAACAAACCCGCGTTCGATCGCGATCGATAACCAGAGGAGCATGTGTCATGAAACTACGAATGGTCATTGCGGCAGCGGCAGCGCTTTTCATCGTCATGTCAGCGGCACCGGCACGTGCCGATGTCGTGCTGACGCCATACATCGGATCGCTGTTCGGTGGCGACCTCCCCGACGGGAAAACGACCTACGGCGCCACGGCTGCCTTCATGGGCGGAGGGATCTTCGGTGTCGAAGTCGGCTACAACTGGACGCCCAAGTTCGTTCCAGGGACCGATACGCATGACGATGTGGCACAGATGAGCCTGATGGGCAATCTCATCGTCGGCATCCCCATCGGCGGGAGACCAGGCCGGCCACATCCGGCCGTACGTCACCGGGGGCGCGGCCTTTTCCGCGCCACCGCGAAACAGTCGGACTTTCTCGATCGGATCAATTCGAACGACTTCGCCGTCAATTTTGGCGGCGGCGTGATGGCGTTCTTCACCGACCACGTTGGCATCCGAGGCGACCTCAGGTATTTCCGCACTCTCAGAGATGAGGATGCGGGAAGCGGACTCGATGATCTCGACTTCGAGCTCGGAGATCTGAACTTCTGGAAGTGGGACGTGGGAGCGGCCTTCCGATTCTAGTCTTGGCCAGGAGATTTGATTCGTTTCAGTCTCCTGGTCCCCGTTCAAAGCTTCGCCTTGACTCTTTTGAGATCCCGGACAAACGCTCGCATCGCGGCATGCCGCGCTTGCGAGTCTGTTTGCCGCAGGACCGACGAGGGATGAACGGTCGCGGTCACGAGCGGCGCAAGCGGCGATTCGACGAAGCTGCCCCGCCGGGCCGATACCTTGAACGACGCTCCCAGAAGCGTCTTGGCCGCTGTCGGCCCTGGACAGCACCCGGCCGGCTGGACCGACGAATGGTTTGCCTTCGAGGTCTTCCTCGTTCCCCGGCTGTTCTCCAACCAGCATCACTTCCGCGGTCGCGCCACCATCGCCAAACACCGTCTGCGTGGCCCGCCGCCAAAGGTCACATGCACGGCATGCGCGCGCAGCAGTCGCGAGCGCACTAAGCGTCCTGCGCTCCGGACGGATCGATGGAGCCGTCATTTCTGCGTCATACCGCACGTGTGGCGAACAACGCGAGAACCAGCATCATCAGGAACATGAACAGAAAAATCGCTGCCAGCACCTTTGCAATGGCGAAAGACGCGCCGGCAAGCGTCGTAAATCCGAGCACAGCTGCGACAAGCCCGACAACGAAGAACAACAGAGCACCTTTGAGCATTCCTTCCTCCTGTGCTTAAACGAGCAATCTCCATTCCCCGCAGTCAGGCCGGTGTCATACATCGCTGCGAAGTGTGAGGTGGAGCGGGAGGGGCAGCGTTCTTGCGTACCGCAGCGCGGAGGTTGACTCTCATGCCGCAGAAATCGAACGATCGGGACGCAGCGCGCTGCCTCACCAGCGCCGCAGGAGCATGAAGACGAGCTCGAAATGGCCGAAGATGACGACGATTTCGAGGAAGACGAAGACGTTGACGATGAGGCCGGTGTGGACGAAGACGAGGACGTGGAGGAGTAAGGAATCTGTAGCCAGGGTCAGAGCTGGACTAGTCTGAGCCTCTTAGCCCTCGACCTTTAGCCCTTAGCCCTATCTCGGTTCAGTGATGCGGCTCCCGCGACCAGTCTTTGTCTTTCTGATGGCTGAACGGGATCGCTTCGGATACTGCCGCGAACGAACGGCGTCCTTCGTCGACCGCTTCCCGCGCCTTCGCCGCAGCGCCGCGAAGCCGCTGCAGATCGCGGATCATGTCATCCAGCCATGGTTCTGCGGAGTCCAGAAACCGGTGGCCGTCTTCGTGTAAGAAACAAGAACGCGAATCCTGCGCCGATTGCCGCACCCGCAATCACTCTTGGAAAGTTGCGTCCGGTTGTCCACAGCGATCTCCTTTCGGCACTCCCGGCTTTCGCGAACGAACGACGGCTTATACAACACGTCTGCCCTGAATCAGCTGCACCAGCAACGCCACGACCGCCAGCACCAGGAGCACATGGATGAAACCGCCCAGCGTGTAAGAGCTGACGACACCGAGCATCCACAGCACCACCAAAACGAGAAAAATTGTCCACAGCATGTTTCATCCCTCCGAATAGTCATTCTTCACAAGCATGGCCTGTGCCATCCGCCTATGCCCAAGTGCTTCGCTGACCGCGTGCGGCGGCCAGAACAGCCACCTGCCCGTGGCCCAAGAGTCGATACAGAGCTGCTTACTCCCGCTGCCAGGTCGGCGACGATTCAGTCTTTGTGACCGTGTAAGGTGCGCGAGGCTCGCTAACCGGAGGATCGTGAACGGGCACCGGCGGCGGCTCATCGGTCGGCGTTGCGGGCGCCTCATCGGCCAGGCTCCCGATCGCGCGGATTTGACCTGGGATTGTCTGGGGTGTTCTTGTGTTGGTCATGCATGCCGGCGATTGCCTGCAGGTTCGATCACACGGGCGCACCAGACTACTTTTCACTTCGTGGACTTCTTCACTGTTCTTCGTGTTCTTACGTGTCTTACGTGTTCTTCGTGGACCTCGTGTTTTCGTGGGCCCGTGCCGGCTTCGTGATCCGATCGAGCGCGGCAAGCAGCACCGACAATTTCGCGTAGATCAAATCGACGTTCGCCACGCCAAGAACGAGCTCCCCATTGACGACCGCTCCCTTGTTCAAGACGCTGTCGACGACGTCGAGAAGCGACGATTCGGGCTCCGATTCTGTCTCGATTGCCACTTTCGGAAACAACCAGTCGCGCGCACTCTCCCGGCTTTCCGGCGGGTCATTACTTGCTGACGAAATGATAAGGCGGCCAGGGGCCGCTCACCTCGAGCCGGTGCCCGCGTTTCGCAAGCGCCGCCGTTAGGCTGCGCAACCTCGCGCTTCCACTTGGCTCGACGCTTCGCCTCCACGAGAAACGATGCGCCGACGACCAACGGCCGTCCACTCCCCCGCGGTGGAAACGCCTCTTTTCGGACTCTGGAAGCCCGCCTGGCGAGAGCCTTCAACGCCGCGTTCGCCTCCTTCACCGACGCGCGAGCCGGCGCTGGCGCCTGATCGCCCAGCCGCTTCTTCACTCGCAGGTAGTCGCGGCCGCTCGTGATCGCTTTCGGCTCGAGTCCGCCTCGACGTCGCGCGTGATGACGCGGACTCCCCATTCCTCGAGGCCTCGGAGCTCCGCGAACAGTTTGCGCAGGCGCGTGCGGCGGCTCGCAGATGCTGCCTGCACCTTTGCGTCGGACGAGAAGAGCGTGAACAGTTTCAGCGGAATGACGGGCGCGCGCCGGAAGAAGAACTCGACGATCGATGCGTGGGCGAGCGCATGGCGGGAGATGGACTCGACGTCCTGAAGGCTCGTTGCGGAGCTCGTCGCCGCCGAATCGCTCGAGGGGCGCGTCGGCCACGACCGCCCAGACATCGCGCATCGACCGCAATCAGTCGCGGGCGGCCCGCGCCCGGCACGCTGTCCGGCACACCGCGAAGCGAAGGCGGCCGCGCGGACTGCACCAGGCAAAAGACGTAAGTGGCTGGATCACGACGCGTCGTCATCGACGGTAATTTCAACACCCGCGATGCGATGCTCGTCGTCGACGATCGTGTCCTGGGGCTGAGTGCGCGCCTTGATCTCACGGATGCGCTCGAACACGTCCGCCTCTACCTCGGCAAATTGAGCTTCGTCAATCTCGCCGCTCTCGAGCTTCATCTGCGCGTCGAGCAGCCGCTCGCGCTGGCGCTCCGGGTCGTTCATTTCCTGATCGGCCACCGCGGCAACCTTGTCGAGCACGAACTGAATGCCGTTGATGAGCAACGTGTCGAGGAGAAACATCAAACACGTTCCAGCTTCAACCTGATGTTGACGAAATTGTACGGAGGCCAGGGACCGGTGTACTTGAACGTCAACTTGTCGTGCTCCGCCGCGATTGACTTGACGCGCGCGTCAAACGCCGCCTCCTGGTCCCGCGACACGAGAAACGCTGCATTCATGATCATCTTATCGCCAATCGGCTTGTTGATACGCGATGCGACCGCCACATCCCGCAACCGGTCGAGAATCTCGGTTCCATACCGTTCCGAGCGGGACTGCAGCGCAGCATCGATGGCGCGGCCGTACTGCATTCGGGCGAAGTAGGTCGATCCCTTCTGAAGCGCAATTTCATTCTTCAGGCGATGAATCCCCTCGTCTTCGTCCTCGATATCCTTGACGACCGAATCGCGATCCCACAGCACCTTGAGACCGAACTCCATCTTGTCGCGCATCTTCGACAACACGTCGCCGAAGGCGTCGTACGCCGAGCGCAGAAGCTGCACGATGTCGTCTCTTCGTCTTGAAAATCGTCCCGAACGACATCGGGATGACGGTGTGATCGCGCATGACGATCTCGTTCACGCGCTCGTGAGCGAGCACATTTTCACGCGTGGAATCGAGAATGCCGAGCGGGCACATCCGATACGACAGCAGCGAGATCGCGGTAATGGACGGTGTGAATCTCGGAGCCGTTGTCGCCGATACCGGCGGCGCCGAACTTGAGCGTGTCGGCAGACTGAATGACACAGTAAACATACTTGCCACGCGATTCGGGTGCCCGCTGCTGGGCGTCCTCACTCCGCCGCATGGCGGCGCTCTCGCGGGTCGGTTTCGCAGCGGTTTTTCGCGGCGGCAGGATTTTCGCGGCGGCAGGGACCGGCGCGCGATGCGCCGCTCCTTGGGCTTTGTCGTCTTTTTCGCCATTGGACGCTACACTCCGCGCCGCCGCCGCCGCGAGACCGGCTGGCGCGATGCACTCGCGCTAACCAGCTCGGCCCGCAGAGCCTGGTTTTCGGCCGCAAGCTCGTCGTACGGACGCGCTTCGAGCGCCGGCCGCGCGACCGGCACCGACTGGCCGACAGCCTCGGAGTATTTCAGGTAGGTGTCGATTGAGGCGACGACGACGCGGGCTTCAACGGTGATGAGGTCGATTCCGACGAGCGAGACCCGGACCCAGGCATCGATGACGATGCCCTTATCGAGAACGCGATCAAGGACATCGATAAGACTGGAGCCGCCAGCCGCTCTTTCAACCGCCATGACAACGTTCCTCCTGCTTCGTCAGCCGTTCAGGCCAACGCGGCTCCGGAGTATACGTCAAGAGCTTCGGGTTTTTTGGTGCCGGAACGAAATGTCTTGCGGCGGCGAGTGGACTGTACAACTTTAATACGACCCGCCGTTCTCTCAGTGAACCGATAAGGTCTCGCCGCGGAGGCGTTCGACTGTGGCGACAAGCACGGCAGGATCGACTGGCTTGGCAAGATGGAACTGGAAGCCGGCAGCCAGGACGCGATCCCGATCCTCCTCCGTCGTGTAGGCCGTGAGCGCCGCTGCAGGCAGTCGGGCAATTCTCTCGTTCTCCGAGCTCCTCACATGCCGAATGAGGTCATAGCCATCCTCGATCGGCATCCCGAGATCGGCGATCAGTACATCCACCTGCTCCCGCCGCAACGCGACCAGCGCGGTCGATACCGATGTCGCCACGATGACCGACGCGCCATAGTGTCGCAGGATCGCCGCCACGACTTCGCGTGCATCGGGATCGTCGTCCACGATGAGCACGCGAGTGCCGACGAGGCGGGACCGCAGTTCCGCACGCGAGCTTTCTTTCACTTCGCGCACTTTGTCCACGCGCACCGCGCTCGGTGCGGCCTGAAGGGCAGCGTCACGCGAAACGTGACGCCGGAAACACCATCGGTCTCGGCTTTGATCGTCCCGCCGTGCAAATCGATGATGTCGCGAATCAGCCCCAGGCCACGGCCGTACTTGGCCCGGGCGGACTGTTTGCCCGGATCCTTCGGCCGCTGACGGCTGAACAGATACGGCAGCGCTTCGGGATCCACGCCAACGCCCGCATCGTGAACCGTAAGTTCGGCCATGCGCGTGTCAACCGGCCGAAGCCGGACCTCCACGGTGCCTTTCTCGGGAGCGAAATGGATGGCGCTGTTGAACAAGCCGATCATCGCCTGCCGCAGGCGGGCGCCATCGGCAAGCAGAGGAGCGGGCAAGGCTTCGAGCTGGAAGTCGAAATCAAACGCCTTCGCGCTCGATTCCTTCGCGGCATAGGCCGCCGTATTCACGAGCTCCTTGGCATCGACGGGAGCAAGCTTCAGCTGCAGGTTCCCCGAGAGCAGGCGCCAGGTATCGACCACTTCGTTGATGAGCTCGAGCTGCTGTCTTGCCTGGCGAATGATCGTTTCGCCGGCGCGCACGTTACCAGCCTCGTTCAACGCTTTCCGCTTGATGAGTTCGGCCCAGCCTATGATGCTGTTGAGCGATCCCCGGAGATCGTGCGCAACGACGCTCAGATAATCGTCTGAGAAGCCATCGACCTCGGCCGTTGGCCGTTTGGACGCTTGTGGCCGCCCCGCCTCAGATCGTGCCGACTGAGTGTTCGCTTTCGCGCGACCCGCCATGGTTCTCGAATCTATTCCCTTCATCCTACCTGAGTCACCCCTCTCAGTGGCACGCGCACGGCCGTTCTCGATCGCAGTATCGGTCGAAGTGGCGAGAGGAGGCGCCCGTTGGACGCCTCCCGAAGCTGTGGTGCTCCGCACAAAGGGGAGCAAGTGAGGAACTCCGGAAAGGAATCCGGGTCAGCCTGTACGCTGCAACGACCGTACCTCTGGAGCAGGCCCGATTTTTCTTGAGCTTTACGATTGAGGGTGACTCAAATCCCTACATTGGTCCGTAGGCGGTGTCGTGATGATCCTTCCTGCCGTTCTTCATCACGATGTTCGCAGCGGTCTTCAGCCCCTGAATGATCCCGATGATCGGCCAGGTTTTCGATCTCACCGCACCAGCCACGATGCTGCCGGTCCCGGCGACCTGGCGAAGGGCATCGCCTACCGATTCCTGCGCATGCTTCACCTTGTCGGTGACCGCCTGGACCTCGTCGAGGATGCCGTCCACTCTCGCGCGGAGTGGAGCGACATGCACGCGCTCGATGGTTTCCATTGTCGTCGTGACCCGCTTGTACATTTGGTACGCCAGAAAACCGGCCACGACAATCATGAGAAACTCGAGCACGCTTACCACGGCCAGAATACCCAACCAAACGTTGGTCGTTGTCAGGCTTTCCATCGTTTCTCCTTAGGAAGCGAGCCGGGCCTTGGAGGGCAGCGGCCGCAGGCTGCGTCGGCGGCCTGGATTGTTCGCCGCCGGCGGTCATCGGCCGTCCCACTCCCAGCCTCAGACTCATAGCCGCACAGCGCATTGCAAGGATAGGCTGCAAACCACACCAGAACCGCGCCAGTTGGCGAAAAATGAGGTCAGGACGCGGGAGAAAAAATTTTCGATCCCCATGGCAAACTCCCACCGGCGGTTAAAGCAAGGGGTGGGCCGTTTTTCTCGGCAGGGATGGGCCGGGAAGGGAGATTACACCTTTCCAAGGGGCCAAATTGACCAGAAAACCAGCCAATTGTCAGGAAACCCATCACTTCAGGGGCTGATAATGGCTGCTTAATAGCTGATCGTATAAATGAGGTCGAGACCGGTCGTGTCGATGCGCTGGGTTCGATGCGTCCGCTGATACCCTTCCGTCACGGTGCTGACCACCCGTAAGAGTTCGTTGATCCGATACTCCAGCGAAAGTTGGGTCACGTTCGGCCGATCCAAATTCCTGTCGAAATGAGACGAACAGGCGAGATCCGATCTGCTGACCCACGGCCACCGACGGTTGACCGTTTATCCCGCCCGAAGTGCGAATCTCAAAAATATCGAGGTCGAGCGCGTTTGCGATCGAATTAGCCAGGGGTGTCGCAAGATACCCGACCGCGAGGCCCCCGGCGCGCTCTGCAAGGTTCAGCCGCTCGCCTTCGCCGAGCTGATTGATAGGCTGGTTGAAAACGATCAGCGAGAGGACGTCGGCTTCATCCAGCGGCGGATTGCTTGACATGCGCACTGCCGGCTGGCGCGCTGTGCCTCTGATATTGACGATGGCTGTGACGCCCGAGATCACCCGCTGCGCGTCGACCTGAAGTGCGGGATCGATCGGCCGAGTCCCCTGGAAACGAATCTGACTGTCACGCAGCACTTCGAAGCGGCGCCCCTGGAAATCATAGAAGCCTCGTACGACAGTCACAGTGCCGACGACATCGGGCTGCCCGGACGGCGCCTTGCGAATCAGGAGATCGCCACCGACGGTGATGTTCATGTCGCCAAGGCCGATTCGCGAAAAGCTCGCATGCATGTTGCGACCGCGAAGGATCAAGTCGTCAGGCAGCATTAGGTGGACATCAACGGTCGCGGCATCGTAGAGGCGTGGCGTGGCATCAGGCGCCGGCTCGACCGTTTGCTTCGGTCTCCGTCGTTGTCGCGACAGTTGCCGCGGTCCGGTATGGACTTCTGGCGAGTTGTTCGCAGAAGCTGATCGACTTCGATCCGGCCGGCCTCGGTCGAAATCTCACCGGTGATCTGAGGCTTTGCAGCGTCGCCGGTCACCCGTAGATCGCCCTCGATTTCGAGGTCGCCGAACTGGTTGTCGAGCACCTTGAATCCGTCGGCCGAGATCTGCACGTTCATCTCGCCGACGCTTCGACGAACGATCCCCAGCTGGCCAATTGCCACGAGGCGATCCCGGCCATCGTCGATGACTTCGAATCGATCGACCAGCAGCCTGTCGCCTTCAAACATCAGCCGGGCAATCGCGTTGGAGTAGGTCACGCCGGTGGCCGGTACCGTGAAGCCTGCGTTGGTCGTCTCGACGAGGCCGTCCAACTGCGGCGCTTCGATCGTTCCTCTGACGTGGACGTTCGCCTGCAGCTGGCCCGTCAGTTTCGTCAGTTGCGTCGTCGCCGGCTGGAGGAGGGCGATGTCGATCGGCGTGCTTTTCACGGTCAGATCGAATTCCTCAGTGCGCGCGGTCGATGCCCGGGCCACCGGGCACGGGCGCAGTCCCGACCGCCGTGAGAATCGCCTGAGGATTCTGCTCGAGGCGAACGTCCAGGTCGACGGCGCGCCCTGAATAGTCGGCCTTTCCGGTGAGCGAGGTGAACTTCACGCCTTCGACTACACCTTCGGTCAGGGCAAAATTCGAATCTACGACCGGATCGTTCCGTGTTCCTCGAATTTCAGCCGTCGCATTGAGCACGCCCTCGAGCGCTCGATTGCCAAGCAGCAGCTCGTTGAGATCCCGGACCTGCAGGTTGTCGAGCCGGACGTTCAGGTCATTTGCAAGATTGGCGGATCCGGACCCGATTGCGACGGTTCCGGCGGCGGTGAGTTGCTGCATGCCGCGCTGCAGGACGAAATTCTGTCAACGTCACCGAGTCCTTCGAGTATTGCGCGATCGCTTCCTGTCCAGCAGGCAGCGCCCACTGCGTCTGACCGACCGTCAGATTCAGCGCGCGGAGGTGAAGCTCGTGATGATCGGGGTGAAATAGAACGTTTCCACCGAGCCCCAGCGACCGCCGTTCCTCCTCGAACATGGTGTTGAAGTCGAGCTGTTTCTTCTCGTAGGTCGTCTGACCTGTCACGCGTGTGAAGTGTCGACCCGCGATCGTCACGAAGGTGGCCGACGTGTCGGCCTGGACGCGTGCCTTGTTCGAACTCGAAATTTGAGATCTCGACCGTGTATTTTGCTGGTTGCCGTCAGCGCATCCGACGTTGGTGCCATAGCGGAGCCGGTTCGCACCCAGCGTCCCCTGTCAGCGTGAGATTTGACGCTGGACCGGTCTGCCTTGCCCACGACATGCGCCGAGCCCGCAAACGGATCGATTGAACCGTTTCGCGAGCGGCTCGAGATTTGTCGACCGCGACGTCGTATTCCAGGTTCGACGTGCCGGAATCGCCGAGCGCAAGTGTTCCTGCCGCGGCTGCCTTGATATCGCGGCCGGTGAGGACGAGCTCCTTGATGTCCGCCACGCGATTCGCGTACGACGCCGTAACCTGGGCGGAATCGATTGCGAGGCCGCCAACCGTCGAAGGCGTCAACGTCGCCGTGCCGCCCGCTTCAAGCATCTCGATCGGATCCGACTTTCGGGACCGCCAGCGCAATCCTCATGTCCGCTGAGCCATTGAGGTTCGTATCGGCGAGCTCTTTCCGATCCGTAAAGAGCGCCCCAGGCAGCTCCTCGAATGGTCCTGCGAACTTCGGCGCGAATCTCGCGATTGGCCATCTGGAAATCGACGCTCAGCCTTCGGAAACACGGCGCCGGCGAGCGTCGACTCGACAAGCGACGCCTTGGTTGTCAGGACCAGTTCGTCTGTGGTGCGCCCGCTTCCCTCGAACGTGAAGTGTCCCGCTCAGGGAGCCATCGAGCCGATCGTCATCCAGCCATTTGATCTCGAGCGGCGCGGCAAATCGCCGGGGATTGAGAGAGGCGACCTCACCATTTGCCGAGTAACTCAGCGCTCGATTGCGCGACTGGATTGCGAGCTGGGTGCCGGCCCCGAATCGCGCACCCTCGACCGTGGACTCGCTGAGATCGGCAGCACCGCGCCAATCGCGGCCGCTCGCCTCGAACCGATAACGGCCGGCCGCCTCTGTTTCAAGCTCCGGCATCGAGAGGCGCGCAGGCAGACGGCGCATGTCGAGATTCTGGAACGTCCCGGCAAGCGAATACGCCAGCGGCCGGCCCTGGCGTCGCAAACCGAAACGCGGCGCGCGTGGTCGCGCGCGCCCCATACGCGGCGCCGCTGGCGGCGAACTTCAGATTGCTCACGTCGTAGATGCCTTGCGCAGCGACGTTGGCAGCCTGATAACCGAAACCCTCCACATGTGGCCCTGCGAACTTGAAATTGATCAACGCCGGACTGAAAGTCCATCTGAAATCTGCCTGTCCCGTCACTCGCGTCTTCCACTCCGTTCGGTTCAGGATGGGCGCCATGTCCACGTTCCGCACGTCAAGTCGGCCCTTCGAGACTCTTTCGGCCACTGCCGAAGTGGCCGACGAGCGGCCCGCGCGCGTGCCCGGCAGACGACACGACGTTCACGTCCATGTTCAGCGCGTCCAGGGTGCCCTTGGCGCGGACGTTCACCGCCGGCTCGAGTCCGATCGCCCTGACCGGGCGGAAGTAGCGGCCGATCTCGGGCAACGACAGCCGATCTGCCTTCAAGTCGATGTCAAGCAGCCGATCATGCGGGCCCGTGTAGTTGACGCTGGCGACCAGGTCGGTGCGATCGGTTTCTATCTCGAGCTCACGCGCCACAATCGATCCGCGGTCGAACCGGAAGATCGCCCGCCAGCTTGCGCAGGTTCATTCCGGCCCCCGTCGCCGACATCCCTCCGATCGATACGACGACGCCGGGCTTCTCGTAGGCAAAGCGGAATCGTGTGTTCAACCGGCTGAGATCTTCTACAACCCGGCCGCGATCCTTGACGATGAGATGGCCGTTGTTGATCACGATCGAGTCCATCGTGATGGGTGGCGCACCGCGGCCCCCGGTGTTCCGGCGCGTCTTGACGAATCGTCTGAAGTTCCAGCCGGCGTCGTCGCGCTGCAGCAGTATTGTCGGATTGTCGAGCGTCATCGAGTCGAGTATCAACCCCTCGGAAATCATCGTGACGGGGCTGTATTCGACCGTCAGCTTGTCCATCGCGACGGCGGTCTGCCCCTCGTGACGGAGGGTGACCCCCTCGAGCTCGACACCCGTGAAGATGTTGCCGCCGAGCCGTGTGATGGTGAGCTCGCCGTTGAGATATTGCGCGGCCTGAGCGACAGCTTTTTGGCGCAGCCAGTTCTTGAACCAGGTGGTCTGCGTGACGGCAACCCCGGCCCCGATCAAAATGACGATCGAGAGCACAGCAATCGCCACGTATTGCGACAGGCGTCGCAACGCGCGAAAGGCGGAACCGCGCACGTCTAGAACGCCTGGCCGATGCTGAAGTGTACTCGCCACTTCCGCTTCTCCGGATTCCCTTCAATCATCAGGTTCTCGATGGGATTGAGCTGCACGCCCACGTCGAAACGCATCGGCCCGATTGGCGTGTCGTAACGGAAGCCGGGTCCGACGGCCCAACGCAGATCGCTGAGCTGAACATCCCAGGGCTCGAGCCACACATTGCCGCCATCGAGAAACACCACGCCGCTCAGTTTTCCGCTGATTCCGAACCGCGCCTCGCTCGAGACCTCGAACATCGTCCGGCCGCCGATCGGCAATCCTGTGGGGCTGAGCGGGCTCACCTGAAAACGTCCCCAGCCGCGCACGCTGGTCGATCCACCGACAAAGTACCGCTTGTAGAATGGGATTTGCGCGGTGTCGGCGCCAGCGAGCGTCCCCGAGCGTACGCGATTCGCCCAAATCAGTCGTGATCCCAGATCGAGATAGGTGCGGACCTCACCCAGTGCCTCGTTGTAGGTGAAGCTGCCACCGAGGAGTGTCCCAGCCGACTCTATGTGGCCGGCGATTGCGTACCCCTGGCGCGGATTCAGAGGATGTCACCGATGTGTTGCGCTCGAATTCGACCGCAAACGCGGAAAGCGTGCCGGATCCCTTGCCAGTAACCGGGTCGAGGCCCAGAGCAATCAACTCGTCCACGAAGGATCGGATCGGCAAGCGCCTCCTCAGAGATGGCATAGTCATCGTACTCGTGAATCAGCGTAAAGCTCAGCTGGTTGCGAACGCCCCGTCACGGCGCCCACGCCCGCCCGGCTGAAATCTTTCGACAGCGCCAGGCGGCCTCCGCTGCTGCGATACTCGTAGATCGGCTCACGGGCCCACCATGTCGATCCGGACAACCGCATCGACAGTCCAGGCTGAAACAGAAACGGCTCGGTGAAGCTGCCGCGAAGACCCTGCTCGAGCGATGATGCCTTCGCCTCGGTCTCTCCAGTGCGTGCGCCGCCGCCGAAATTCACATGGCGCCAGGTAATGCGCCCACGCGCTTTTTCTTCCGATCCGTAGCCGGCCGCGAGCTGGAGGCGTCGATGCTTGCCTTCGGTTACAGTCACGGCGACGGGAACTTGCGGCGCGCGATCCTCGGGCAGACGGGGACGTGATGTTCGCGAACTGAAACAGCTCGAGCCCATAGATGCGCCGTTGGCTCTCGGTGATGCGCCTCAGCTCGTACAGATCCCCTTCCTTGAAGGCAAGCTCCCGGCGGATCACGTCCTCGTCCACCGACACGTCGCCTTCGATCGTGATCGTTCCGAACACTGACTTGGGACCCGGGGCGGCCACGATGCGCAGCTGCACGCGCGACGGCGTCGCTCCCGGCCGTTCGACTACCCGCACCGTGCCGTACGGGAAGCCGTGATCACGGAGCTCGGCGACGACCATATCGTGCGCAGCGAGGATGAGTTTCTGATCGCGCGGGTTGCCGGACTTGATCGGAAGCTGGTCAGGCAGTCTTTCGACGTGATCGGCGGGAAGCGCTTCGAGCCCTTCGAACGAGAGGTTCTCGACCAGCACCGGGTCGCCTTCGCTTATCTCAACGGTGATGGCCACCTTGTCCTTGTTCGAGTTCAGTTGCGCGTCGACGCCGACGACCTTGGCGTTCGGGTACCCCCTGTCGGCGTAGTAGGCTTCGATTCGCTTGACGTCCTGGTCGAACTCGGGGCGGTCGAAAAAGTGCCTGCGCGACCAGGGAAGAAACCCGTTCTCCTGCGTCGCGATGACGGCCTTGATCTCATCACGCTTGAGCGCCTGTATTCCCTTGAATGTGATCGACGAGACCTGGACGTCGCCGGTCTCGCGGCATGCCGCAATCGTGAACGCGGTCATTGCGACGGCAACGATGGTGCGAAACTGATGTCTCATGCGGCGTGTCGCGTTCTAGCCTTCGCTTTTTTCCTGCGACCGGCCGACTTTCCCGCTTGTCGCGACTCGAGGCTCTGGCGCAGGCGCTCCATCAGGTCGACAACCTTGGCGTTCCCGGGCTCCGCTCCCTGAGGCAGCTTCGGCCGCACTCCTTTGATGCGCGCCTTGATCACCTTCATGAGATTGTCTCGATACTCGTCGGTGTATTTCGAGGGATCCCATTCTGCCGCGAGGTTGTCGATGAGCATCTTCGCCATGTCGAGCTCGGCCTTTCGAACGTTGCCGCTCGCGGGGAACTCGAGCTGGGAGGTATCGACCAGCTCGTCGGCATAGCGCAGCATCGTCAGCACCAGCGCCTTGTCTATGACCTCCAGCGCCGCGAGATGCTGCGCCTCGCGAATGATGATTTTCGCCACGCCGACCCGTCCGGAGGCCTCGAGGGCGTCGCGAAGAAGCGCGTAGGCATGCTGCGCTCCCTTTTGAGGGGTCAGGTAATAGGGCGTCTCGAAGTAGCGATCGTCAATCTCCTCGGCGCTGACAAAGTCCATGATGTCGATCGCTTTGTCCTTCTGGACGGCGGCCGCCTTCAGGTCTTCCTTCGTCAGCACGACGAACTGCCCGCGCTCGTCCTCGAACCCCTTTACGAGATCTTCCCACGCCACGGGCTTGCCCTCACGCTGGCAAACGCGTTCGTAGCGGACCGGCGACTTGTCGCGTGCGTGAAGCATCCTGAACTTCGGCCGATGATCGCGCACGGCTGTGTGCAGCTCGACGGGGATCGCGACGAGTCCGAACGAGATTGAGCCTTTCCAGATTGCTCGCGGCATCGCACCCCTCCGTGATCTCGGCCACGTTGCAAGGAGTACGCCCGCTTTATTGAGTGAAATCTGACGTGAAGTGATGCAAGAAGAGGACGGTGGTGCGTTAGCTGGTAGCCGGTAGCTGGTGGCCGGTAGCTACAAGCTTGCTACCAGCTACCAGCTACCAGCTAGTTAGATATTGAAGTGAATCAGGTAGTGGTTGCCCCCTCGGTTGATCCAGAGGCGGAGATAATCCCCACCCTTGAGGACTTCTGCGCGGGAACCGCCGGACGGTGGTGGCGTCATTTCGGCGACCTCCTTGATGTCACTTGCTGGCACGACCGTCACCACTTCCCGTCCCACTACCTTCCCGCCTCTCAGGAATTCGGCCCAGCGTTCGTACTGCGGCGTCTGTCCCGGCGCCGCCGGGGAGGCCGGCGTTTCGGTGAGCCGTACCTGGTAGCTTCCCGGCGCCAGCGCCTGCCCGTCGGCTTTAACGGCGCGCGGGATGTTCACCGTCCCCAGATTCGTCGTCGTAGACGTGCCCGCAGGCTGTGCTTGCGCGGACAGATCGACCGCCGCGGCTCCGACAAAGGCGGCCATCACGCAAGCCAGGCAGATGTTTACGTAGCGATTCATAAACAGTTCCCCCTTACTTGACGAGACTCACGGTCATCGCCGCACGGCGGTTCAACCGGCGGGTTTCCTCCCGTGAATTGTCGTGTTTCGGCTGTTCCTCGCCAAAGCTGACCGTTGTCAGGCGGTCGGCCGCGATGCCGTTCGACACCAGGTATTGCTGCACCGAGCGCGCGCGCCGATCTCCGAGCGCAAGGTTGTATTCCGCCGTGCCGATGTTACAGGTATGACCCTCGATCCGCACCCGGAGCGTCGGATCGGCCTTCATCGCCTCGATCGCCTGCGTCAGGATGCGTTGGGCGGCATCGGTCAGCGAGAAGCGATCGAAGTCGAAGTAGACATCCTCGAAGGTGACTGTCTTGACCACTCGAGGCGTGACGGTGATGTTCACCGTGTCGGAAGCCGACATCTTGTCGGTCGGGCAGGTGCCGGTCACGGTGACGGGCACTGTGCCCGGCGTCATTGGCGCCGTCCATACCGTGTTCTGCTGTGCAGGATTCGCGAACGTGCCGCTCGGCGCGCTCCACTGATAGGTGATGACGCAGCCAATCGAGTCTTTAGCGGTCGCTGTCACCTTGGAGGTCGCCCCCACTTCAACCGTGCACGGATTGCACTCCGCATCGATGGTCAGCGTGTGCTGCGGAGCCGGCGGTGGTGTTGGAGGCGGCGGAGGAGGCGGGATCGGGACCGGCACGCCGGCCACACCCGGATGATACCCAATCCTGACCTGCCAGCCGAACTTCGTGCCGAAATTGTCGTCGCTGTCGATGCCGATATCCTCCCGATTCTCCGCCTTTGTGGACCAGTCGATGCCGGCCCCGGCGAAGAAGCCATTTCGCAGGTGCCATGTCGCCCCGAACATGAGCGTAGACTGCACCGGAAGGTTCGACGTGACCAGTGGAACGCTCCCGTCTACCCCGATGACGTTGGCCGGCGCCGCGCCAGTTCCGGTCGTTCTCGTCACGACATCGTTGTTGAAAAACTCGCCAAACCATTCGGTCGTGAACTTCAAATTGCTGCGGGTGGGGAATTGCGCACCGACGCCGAACGGCATGCCGCTGGACAGGTCGTACTCATCCGGATCGCCTCTCTGCCGGTAACCGAGGCTGCCAGAGACCTCAGCGACGCTCGCCACCTCTTTGCTGACGATGAAGTCTATTTGGTAGTCCAACTGTCCGGTCCCCGAGCCGTCGTCTGCCGAACCGGTGGGAAGCTTGACCATGCCGCGCACGGCCAGCGCAACGGGTTGCAGGCGTGACTCGGACATGAGATTGAACTTGCCGCCCAGGAACACGTCGCCGAACGTGTTGCCAATCCAGCCTTCACGGACGAACGGATAGCTGTTGTCAACACCGCCGTACCGATCGTCGCCGACGCCGAAGATGGGGCGCGTATCGCGATCGATTCGGGTAAGGAATCGCACAGCCCCGAAAATCTCCGTCTTGTGCCCGATTCCAAAGCCAAACGTGCCTTCGAAGTGAGAAATGTCAGTGAACCCCTGCCGGACGTCCCAGTTCACGCGATAGCCGCTTGCCGACCACGTTCCGTCGCGCAGCACCTCGCCGGTCGGGACGAACCAGAGACCCGTGTCTCCGTAGACACTGGTGGTGGCGGTGCGAACCGTCTCTTCATATCCCGCCGGGGCCTGAGCCCACGCGTCGCCGGTGACTAGAACTAATGCACCGGCAAGGGCCAGGATTCCAAATCGTCGCGACATGTGTATCCTCCTGGAGCAGGGTAGAACCGATCGGCGTCTTGCACAATACGTGCCGAATAGAAGATCATGAGAGTCATGGGGGGAACGCTTCGCAGGGTAGCAAAAGCCACGGACCCTCGTTTTCGGCCCACGAGGAAATGTGATAGCACATTGTCTATTTTACAGACAGCGAAATCAATCCCCTTTCGCACGGATCTTCCCAATCTTTCTCTCAAGGTCCTCGTTCAAGCGCTGCAGTTCGCGCCGATAGTCCCCTTCGACGCGAGCGCGCTCGGCCGGTTCGAACAGAGCCGTCATCTTTGAGCGGTGCAGGATTTCGAGCTCGGCCACCTTGGACGCATGCACGCTTCGGGCTTCGGCGATCGCGGCTTTCTGCTCCTCAGTGACGGCACGTTCCACAACGCCGCTGTCAGCATCCCTCTGACGCATGCGCTCCATCGCGAGCTCCACAGCGCTCTTTGGCTTGTCGTCGCTCATGCACTCAGTGTAGCGCGGCTGAAGCTGCGCTCCACGCGTCAATTAAGGTCGACGGACGAGATCGGGCAGGTCCACGCCTTCGACCTCGACCCTCCACTGCTCGCCGGAGGTCACCGGATGCGACGCCGTCAACGTGCCGGTGCTGACGATCTCGCCAGCGGAAAGCGGCTCGGCACCCTCTTGGCGGCCAATCGCGGCAGTAAGCTCGCCAACGCAGAGTGCTGGACTGCGAAGCGCATTTTTGCCGGAACCCTCTTCGACCAGTTCGCCGCTCTCGCAGGAGTCGAACCTTGAGCAGAGGCAGCTGATCGACGAGTGGCGCGATCATCTCCGGCCCGACCGCCAGACGTTCGCCAACGATGAGCGCTGCGTGGAGACCGAAGGCCGCTACGAAATCGGCAGGCTGAAACTTCCAATTCGGAAAGATGCAGTCGATCATCTCGAACCCGATCGCCAGCCATTCCACTGCATCGAGAACAGCGGCGGCATCGACCGACGTGACTGGCTTCTTGAGTTTGACGACGATTTCGGGTTCGATCTTCGGCGAAATCATTCGCTCGATGGAGAGCGAGGCGTGACCACTCTTTGCGATACTGCACCGTGCGATCGTACATGTGCGCCCACACGAGCGTCTCCAACTTGAGCGCTCGCCAAAGGGCTTTGTTCGCATAGCCGACTTTTCGCCCGACCGCCGACCACCCATCCGCGCGACGCCGCCGCGTCAGTTCCGCTTCGACGGCGTAGGCGTCGGCGAGATCAAAGGCTGGATCGCGCGATGAAGGAGCCTCCATCAACTCCCGCCTCGCGTACGCAGCCGAGATTTCTTCGGCGAGTGCGCTGACATCGAGGGTCGACATGACGGTGAAATTCTCTATTGGAAACCGGCCTGGAGTGCTGAAGCCCTGCGCTCGACACGTAACCGGTGTGGTGATAGGCTTGCGGGCCACTCTGACCAATTCAGCATAGGGGTGAGGAATCGATGACTCATTCCAACGCGTCTGATCTGACACGATGGAGACAACTGGTCTTCGGCATCATATGCATGGTGATGATCGCGAACCTGCAATATGGTTGGACCTTGTTCGTCGGTCCGATTGACGAGAAATATCAATGGGGCCGAGCGGCGATTCAGGTCGCCTTCACGATTTTCGTGCTGACCGAGACGTGGCTCGTACCGATCGAAGGATACCTCATCGACAGGTTCGGCCCTCGCATCATGATCAGCGGAAGCGGCGCTCTCGTCGCGATCGCGTGGGTCATTAACTCCGTCGCCGACTCTCTGTTCCTTTTGTACCTCGGGGCTGCGATCGGAGGCATCGGCGCCGGCGTCATCTACGGGGGGTCGGTTGGTAACGCGCTGAAATGGTTTCCGGATCGGCGCGGCCTGGCCGCCGGTCTGACGGCGGCGGGCTTCGGCGCCGGCTCGGCACTGACAGTGATCCCCATTTCCAACATGATCGCGTCGAGCGGATATGAAGCAGCTTTCCTGTGGTTCGGCATCGGACAGGGCCTCGTGGTGATGCTTGTCGCGCTGATGCTGCGCGCGCCGAAAGCTGGCGAGGTGACTGCGCCTGCGGCCCCCGCCGTGCAGCAGACGCTACGCGACTACAGCCCGGTCGAAGTGCTCAAGACACCCGTATTCTGGGTCATGTACGCGATGTTCGTCATGGTCGGCGCCGGCGGACTGATGGCGGTCGCCCAATTGGCGCCAATCGCCATGGACTTCAAGGTCGGCACCATCCCCGTTTCGATCCTGGGACTGACCTTGCCGGCCCTCACATTCGCTCTGACGATCGACCGAGTACTGAACGGCGTATGCCGGCCGTTTTTCGGGTGGGTGTCGGATCACATCGGTCGCGAAAATACGATGTTTGTCGCCTTCCTCATCGAAGGCATCGGCATTTACGCTCTGCTCGTGTTTGCCGGCAATCCGATGTTGTTCGTGATCCTGTCCGGCCTCGTGTTCTTTGCCTGGGGAGAGATCTACTCGTTGTTCCCCGCCACCTGCACCGACATCTACGGCCGGAAGTTCGCCACGACGAACTACGGCATGCTCTATACGGCCAAGGGTACAGCGGCCCTGTTGGTCCCGCTGGCGAACGTGTTGACCAATGCGACCGGCAGCTGGCACGCAGTGTTCTATGTCGCTGCCGTCCTGAACATCGTGGCAGCTGTGATGGCCCTCGCGATGCTCAAGCCAATGCGGAAGCTTGTAATGGCGAAACATCGAGCGCCGCAGGCCCATCCTGCGCAGCCGACGATGGCCTGAGGTTCGAGAGGGCCCAGCCCGTCATCGCGTGGCCTCCGGCACTGGCAGGGCATGAAGTTCGGTTCGTTGCTGATCCAGCAGCTTCGTACAGGCATACACCGCTCGCGTGGCCGGCGTCTGCACGCCGAGCCGCTCAGCGACTTCCAGAACGGCGCCTACAACGGCCTCGATCTCCATCGGGCGGCCGGCTTCGAGATCCTGCAGCATCGACGTCTTGTGGGCACCCACCTTCTCGGCGCCGGCCATCCGCTGATCGATCGAGATGGGAAGCTCTATGCCAAGCGCGTTGGCCACGGCTTCGGCTTCGCGCATGATCTCGCGCGCGAGCGCGGATACATCCGGGTGCCGGACCATCTCGATGATGGTTGCACCAGTCAGCACGCTGATTGGGTTGAATGCGATATTTCCGAGGAGCTTCACCCAGATCTCGTGGCGGATCCGGGTCGTCACAGGCGCCCGCAAGCCGCCGGCGCCGAGTGCCTCGGCGATCTGGCGGCAACGATCCGAGCGCGATCCATCCAGCTCGCCAAGGGAGATCCGATGGCCTTCGATGTGCCGGACCACCCCGGGCTCGGCGATCGTCGTAGCGAAATAGGCGAGAGACCCCACCACCCGGCGAGGGTCGATCGTCTTGCCAATAAGCCCTCCAGGATCCACGCGCTCGAGGGGCCAGCCCTCGAATCTGCCCCCGTGACGCTGGAAGTACCACCACGGAAGGCCGTTCTGGGTGCTGACGACGGCCGTTTCTGGTCCGACGACCCCGTGCAGGCGCGGCGCAAGGTCCGTCAGGCTGTGCGCCTTGACTCCGAGGAACACCACATCGGCCACGCCCAGGGAAGAAAGATCGCCGGTGACGGCCGGCCGAACCTCGAAAGTCTCTTCGGAGCCCACCACACGAAGCCCCCGCTCCTGCATGGCCTTCAAGTGCGGACCCCGGGCGAACAGCGTGACGTCGAGTCCGGCCCGCGCCAGACAGGCGCCGATATAGCCGCCGATGGCGCCTGCCCCGGCGACGACGATCCTCACGCCGACTCTCCCGCGTACGCGGCGGCAACCAACCGGCGCTGAATCTTACCCGTCGCGGTGCGGGGAATCGTCTGGGTGATATGAATTTTCTTCGGGCACTTGAAGTCCGCGAGCCGCTCCCGGCAATACGACAGCAGCTCGGCCTCGCCAACAGACGCGTTCTCGCGCATCACCACGGCGGCCGCGACCTCTTCCCCCCACATTCTGTGCGGCGTGCCGAACGCGACAGCCTCGGCGATGGCAGGATGTCTGAGGAGCACCTCATCGATTTCCCTGGGTGAGATTTTCTCACCTCCCCGGTTGATCAGCTCCTTGATGCGGGCAACGAGGGTCAGATATCCGGCGTTGTCCAGGAACCCCTGATCGCCGGTCCGGAACCATCCGTTCGTAAACGACGAGGCGTTGGCGTCAGGATTGTTTTCGTACCCCTGAATCACGTTCCGGCCCTGGATGACGACCTCGCCATGCTCGTTCGGTGCCAACAGGTTGCCCTCGGCATCCATGATGCCAACGCGTACGCCCGTACCGGGTCCCACCGACCCGGGCTTGCGCTCACCCGGAGGCAACGGATTGGAGGCCATCTGGTGAGACGCTTCCGTCATCCCATACGCCTCCAGCACAGGAACGCCGAATGCGCTTTCGAGCCCCTGCATGGTGTCGGGAGACAAAGCGGCACTGCACGATCGAATGAACCGAAGCCGTCCGTGATCGAATCCCTCGCCGCCGCCCGCACGCGCCAGCAGCAGCTGGTGCATCGTCGGAACGGCTGAGTACCAGGTCACGTGATGGTCGCGAATCGTCCGCCAGAATCCAAGTGGATTGAACTTCGGCGGAACGACGACCGTCCCGCCTGTGGCCAGCGTCCCCAGCGTGGATGCGACGAGCCCGTGCACGTGAAAAAGAGGCATCACGCACAGCGACACGTCGTCTGGCGTGAGTTGATAGGTCTCGACGACGTTGCCGACCGATACGGCCAGGTTGATGTGCTTGAGCGGTACACGCTTGGGCCGGCCGGTGCTGCCGCTGGTGTGCAAGACCAGCGCGATATCATCGCCTGTTGGCGCCGTTGCCGTCGCGCCACTCGCGCTCGGAGACAAGCGTACGGTTCCCGATCTGTCATGGGCAACGGTCACAATCGGGACCTTGTCGCCCGCGGCTCGCCGCGCGTCATCCGCTCCCTCGGGCGGGAGAATCAGAAGGCGGGCGTCGGTGTCTTCCAGATAGAAACGGAACTCATCTTCCCGGTAGTTGGGGTTCAGGGGCGCCGCAGTCCCGGCGACCGAAGCCGCCAGGAAGCAGACGATGCCTGACAGGCCGTTGGGCAGCGCCATCGCGACGCGATCGCCACGCTTGATGCCGGCCGAGGCGAGGCTGTTGGCGACAGCGTCCACCTGATTTCTCAGCGACTCGTAGCTGACGCTGATTCCCTCATCGGGCAGCAGGATGGCTGTCTGACCGCCGGGGGTGGGCTTGAGAAGATCGAGCAGCGTTTGAGCGGTTTGGAGGGTAGTCATGGGGGCGTACTCTACCCCAAAATGCGCGGTCGGCCGCGCGCATACTTGGCCAAATCGACGGCCGGGATGAGGTCCGGTCAACACCTAGACCGGCGCATTGAATGGGTTCTGGAGGTCTAGACAAGTTAGTCTATAGATATGGTAGGCTATTGCCGGTGTTGTCGAACAAGTCCAAGTACGGGTTGAAAGCCTTGCTGGTCCTGGCGCGGGAAACGGGGAAGGGCCCCGTCCTGGTCGCCGATCTTGCGGCGCGCGAAGCCCTTCCCAAGAAGTTCCTGGAAACAATCCTGCTCGACTTGAAGCGCCAGCGCGTTGTCGAGAGCAAAAAGGGCAAGGGCGGGGGGTACTTTCTCCGCCGCAAGCCCTCCGAGATCACCTTCGGAGAAGTGATTCGGGCGCTGGACGGACCACTTGCTGCCGTAACGTGCGTGAGCCAGACAGCCTACCGTCCGTGTGAGGAATGCCTTGACGAACAGATGTGCGGTGTTCGGCTGGCGATGAAGAAGGTTCGCGACGCAACCGCACAGATCCTGGATCACACGACGCTGGCAGACGTGAACGCGCAGCTTGCCCGCCGGAGCGCCCAGCGCGAAGGTGGGCCGTTGGTAAAGCCTCGGAGACGATAGTGTCGAATCGCCCCTCGAAATGCCCTCCGTCCGAATGCCCCTGTAACGTTCTGGCGTGTCGATGCACCTGTACGGTGCCGGCGGCCGCTAGGTAGCCAGTCCTTCCTCCTAGCAGACTCCGCCGGCGCGATCGCGAGGACATCAGCGCAGAGCGTGCGTTCTGCCAGGCCAAAGGACGGCCATTGCGTTTCGGGAGACAAGGTGTCATGGGATCTTCGATAAGGGCCGCAACCATCGGATTGATGATGATGTTTCTATTACCTGTCCACGCCTCGGGTCAGTCGGAGGGGCTGGATTCAAGGGTTGACTCGCCTTCTGCGACCCCGGAACAGCGCCCTGTCCCGGTCATCCCTTCTGCTCCAGATCCGGCGACTGCAGGAGCCAGAATCGCCCGGTGGTTTGAACTGCAGAACATGACCCTGAATCTGCGTTACCGGTTCATCGAGACGTCGACGGGCGAGGTCACGACCAACCAGGTTCAACACAGGGAGACCATTCGCGGCCGGGTGAAATTCGCCAGGTCCGGGAGGTACGCGTGGAACTTCGGCGTATTTACCGGCACGCGGTTCACCAGCGGCTGGGATAACACCAGTTGGGGAATTGCCGGCGCCCAGAAGAATTTCGCTTTCAAGACATCGTATTTCTCGGCGATCCCGGTCGCTGGTGTGGAGGCACAGTACGGCGGGCTCTACATCCTGCGAGGCGAATCCACGGAGGTCACCACCTACGACGACGACGGCTATGTCATCGGCCAGCGGCTCAGCGTGAAACGGCCGAAGCAGTTTTACTTCGACGAGATTTCCGCAACCGTGGCGTATCTCTCCCCTGACCCGCGGGAGATCCCCGTCTCCAGGCGAACGAAATATCTGAACGACGCTCCCAATTACCGCCATCTGCTCTTCGGCAAGAGAATCGGGACGCGCGCTGGCGTCTCGACCGACCTCACTTATGCGGGGGGCACGAGGACCTGGCGCCAGGGAATGAACCTGAAGACACCCGAGCTTCGCGTCCTCGACGCCGTCACTCTGGAAACATACCAGCGCGTGAACCCGACGCCCGAACACGGGTTCGCCGTCACGCTCGAAAAGGCGCTGCCCAGGAATGTGAGAGCCAATTGGGGCTATGCTTCAATCGATCCTCAGTACGGCACCCTGAACTCGGACCGCTTCCAGATCGGAAACCGTGTCTTCGCGATGGTCATCTACAACATCTCTCAGGAGTTCCTGGCGTCTGCGTTCATCACGCGAGAGGTGGGCAATGAGGTTCCCGTGCCACAGCGCACCTTATTGAACATCGTGCTCAGCTACAACGCGCTCCCGGCGCTGAGACGAACAGGGTTGTTCCGATGACGGGTTCTGTGAATGGCGCTCGAAGCGTCGTGTATCTTGCCGTTGCCGCCATCGCGGCATCCAGTGGATGCAGCAGCGCGGATACGACCACCGGTTCGGCAGGAGAGTCGTCGGCTGCGCGCTCCCAGGTTGTCCTGCTCAATGTCTCTTACGACCCGACGCGCGAGCTCTACCGCCAGTTCAACGAGGCCTTTGCGAGGCACTGGGCCGCTCGATCGGGCGGTCAGAGAGTCACGGTCAAGCAATCGCACGGCGGCTCCGGAGGACAGGCGAGGGCCGTCATAGACGGGCTCGAGGCCGATGTTGTCACGCTTGCGCTCGCCTACGATGTCGACGCCATCGCAAAGGCCAGCCTCATCCAGGAACGATGGATATCGCAGTTACCGCACAACAGTGCGCCGTACACCTCGACGATCGTGTTCCTGGTTCGGAAGGGCAATCCCAAAGGCATCAGGGATTGGGACGACCTGGCCAGAGCCGGCACCTCGGTGATCACACCAAATCCGAAGACATCGGGCGGCGCGCGATGGAATTACCTCGCGGCCTGGCAGTTCGCAAGATCGCGCGCGGGCGGCGATGATCGAGCGGCGCAGGATTTCGTCGCACGGCTGTACAGAAATGTGCCGGTGCTCGACTCGGGCGCACGCGGATCGACCACGACCTTCATGGAACGCGGCATTGGAGACGTCCTGCTGACGTGGGAAAACGAGGCGCACCTCGCCCTTGCCGAAGCGCAAGGGAAAATCGAAATCGTCGTGCCCTCGATGAGCATTCTGGCCGAGCCCTCCGTGGCGCTCGTCGACAAAGTCGTGGACCGGCGCGGGACTCGCGATGTTGCGCGCGCGTATCTCGAATTTCTCTACGCTCCGGAGAGTCAGGAGATCGCGGCGAAGAACCATTATCGTCCTCGCGATCCGGAGATCGCCGCGAAGTACGCCGGCTCCTTCGCGGCGGTCAAGCTGTTTACGATCGATGAGGCGCTGGGAGGATGGCAACACGCACAGAAGACGCATTTTGCCGACGGCGGAATCTTCGATCGCATCTACAAGCCGGGAGCACAGTAGGGCGCCGTGCCGATGTTATCGAAGCGGACACACGTGCTGCCGGGATTCCGGCTGACTCTGAGCTTCACGCTGTTCTACCTGTGCCTGATCGTGCTGATTCCACTGATGACGCTGCCGGCGCGAACGGCAACGATGGGCTGGCCGGCCATCTGGGCAACGGTCAGCGATCCCCGCGTGGTGGCGTCCTACAGGCTCAGTGTGGGCGCGGCCCTCGCCGCCGCCGCGATCAATGCGGTGTTCGGGTTGATCGTCGCGTGGGTGCTCGCCCGCTATCGTTTTCCCGGCAAGCGTATCGTCGATGCCTTTATCGATTTGCCGTTCGCGCTTCCGACGGCCGTGGCCGGCATCACGCTGACCACGCTGTACGCCCCCAACGGATGGTTGGGCGCGCCGCTCGCGAAATACGGCGTCAACGTGGCTTTTACGCCGCTCGGAATCACGGTGGCGCTGGTCTTCATCGGGCTGCCGTTCGTGGTAAGAACGCTTCAGCCTGTCATCGAAGATCTCGACGTTGAAATCGAAGAGGCCGCCACGAGCCTTGGCGCCAGCCGACCTTATGTACTGACGCGCATCATCCTTCCCTATCTGTACCCGGCCTGGCTGACCGGCTTCGCGCTGGCGTTCGCCCGTGCCGTGGGCGAGTACGGTTCGGTCGTCTTCATCTCCGGCAACATGCCGATGCGCACGGAGATTTCGCCGCTCATCATCATCACCAAGCTCGAACAGTACGACTACGCAGGCGCGACGGCCATTGCCGTGGTCATGCTCCTGATCTCTTTCGCGTTACTGATGACGGTGAATGCCTTGCAGGGCTGGAGCAGCCGGAGGCTCGCACAATGAGGCGCGGGACTCCTGCGACGAAACACCATGGCTCACGTTGAAACAGGGCGCGCCCGTGATCCCAGGCGAGGGCTGACCGAACCGGCGGCAGTGAGATGGCTGCTCACGGCGGTCGCCCTTGGATTTCTGACGCTTTTCCTGGCCGTTCCGCTCGTGGCTGTCTTCAGGGAAGCATTGCGGTCGGGTTGGAACAGCTACATCGATGCCATTCGGGAACCCGACGCGCTCTCAGCCTTGAAGCTCACTCTCATCGCCGCTTGCATCGCCGTACCGGCAAACCTGGTGTTCGGCGTCGCGGCCGCATGGGCAATCGGCAAATTTCAGTTTCGCGGCAGACAGCTGCTGATTACGCTCATCGATATCCCCTTCGCTGTATCGCCGGTGATTTCAGGTATGGTGTTCGTGCTGCTCTTCGGGCGCCAGGGCGCTTTCGGATCCTGGTTGATGGACCACGATCTTCGAATCGTCTTTGCGGTCCCGGGGATCGTGCTCGCCACCATTTTTGTGTCGTTTCCATTCGTCGCGCGCGAGATCATCCCGGTCATGGAAGCGACCGGATCGCAGGAGGAAGAGGCCGCGCGCGTGCTGGGAGCAAGCGGCTTGCAGACGTTTCTCCGGGTGACGCTGCCCAACATCAAGTGGGGCCTTCTCTACGGCGTCATTCTCTGCAACGCCCGCGCGATGGGGGAATTCGGCGCCGTGTCGGTCGTCTCGGGACACATCCGCGGCCTGACAAATACGCTTCCTCTGCACGTCGAGATTCTCTATAACGAGTATCAGTTTCAGGCAGCCTTCGCGGTCGCCTCGCTGCTGGCCTTTCTCGCGCTGATCACGCTCGCGTTGAAAACCTTCGTCGAATTCCGTACTCGACGATCGGTGGAGCCCCTTGACGAGAGACTTGCTGCATAGTAGGTAGTGCGCAACTTAAGTTGCGCCCTACGACGTAGGGTCCGGCGGACAACCGGACGTGTTTATGGGCATCGACATACGGAACGTCTCGAAGAGATTCGGCAATTTCCACGCGCTGCGCGACGTGAGCTTCGAGGTGCGGGCCGGGGAGCTGGTTGCGCTTCTCGGCCCGTCCGGCTGCGGAAAGACGACGCTGCTGCGCATCGTTGCCGGGCTGGAATTCCCCGACCAGGGGAGCGTGCTCTTCGACGGCGAGGATGCCGCCAATCGTCGCGCCGGGGAGCGGCGCGTTGGCTTCGTGTTTCAGCACTACGCGCTGTTCCGGCATATGACGGTGTTCGAGAACGTCGCGTTCGGGCTCCGCGTGCGGCCGCGCGCCCACAGACCCTCGACGCGTGACATTGCCGACAAAGTCACGAATCTGCTGAAGCTCGTCCAGCTCGATTATCTGGGCGATCGTTATCCCTCACAACTGTCTGGCGGCCAGCGCCAACGCGTGGCGCTGGCTCGAGCGCTCGCGGTCGAGCCGAGGGTCCTGCTGCTCGACGAGCCGTTCGGCGCACTGGACGCCAAGGTGAGGCAGGAGCTGCGCCGCTGGCTCCGCCGATTGCATGAAGAGATCCATCTGACCAGCGTGTTCGTGACTCACGATCAGGAGGAAGCGCTCGAGCTTGCAGACCGGATCGTGATCATGAACGAGGGAAGGGTCGAACAGGACGCCAGCCCCGTCGAAGTGTTCGAGCAGCCCGCGAGCCCCTTCGTCATGAACTTTCTCGGCAACGTGAATATTTTTCACGGACGCGTGGAGGACGGCCGCGCGCTGCTGGGACCGCTCGCAGTCGACTACCCGGAGCATCCCGCCGCCGACCCGCGCCCGGCTGCGGGCTATGCCAGGCCGCACGAACTGGACGTGGGCCGGACGGAGACGGGTGCGGGCTTGTGGGCAATTCTCGAAACGGCAAACCTGGCGGGAGCGATCGTCAAACTCGAGCTGATGGACGACGACCGACGGCTTCTTCAGGTCGAAGTCGCGCGCGACCTGTACGATGCGCTGAATCCCAAGATCGGTGAACGGCTGTACGTCAGACCGAAGAAGATCCGGGTCTTTGTCGCATCGTAACGGTCGTCTGGCGATTCCGTATTCCGCCGAAGGGTGATGCTATCACTGCGATCGGTGACTACCAACCGGCGCCTCCTCGAACTTGGACGGCTCATGGCAGTTGTGCCGGCTCGCGTATCAAGGTCGGGGGTGGGCGACGGACTACCCGGACGCCGACTACAACTTCAGCACCCGCCTTGGTGAATTGACGAAAACCGCGATCAGCCGCCAGTCGAACCTCGATCCGCGTCCCGTCATCATTCGACCTTCCGATGATGCACTGTTTCGATGTGGCTTCGTCATCCTCTGGCAGGCGGAATCGCTTTCGTTCACGATGAAGACGCGGCGCGGTTGCGCGACTACCTGTTGAAGGGCGGGTTCCTGTGGTCAGACGACTCGTGGGGGACCTATGCGTGGAACAACTTCGCCGACCAGATGGCCAAAGTACTCTCACCTTCGCAGTATCCGTTCGTCGATATCCCACGCGACCATACGCTCTTCCGCACCTTGTTCGAGGTTCGAAAGGTTCCGCAGATACCCGGCATCAGCTTTTGGTTTGGTACCGGCGGCCAGACATCTGAGCAGGGCGCCGAGAGCGCCGAGGTCCATGTGCGAGGTATTTTCGACAGTCATGGACGGTTGATGGTGCTGAGCACGCACAACACCGACATTGCCGATGGCTGGGAACGAGAAGGGGTCAGCGTTGACTACTTTCACCGCTTTTCAGTCGACTCTTACGCCGTCGGGATCAATGTTGCAGTTTACGGCATGACGAATTGACCAACTCTATCGCCCCTTCACGATGGGAAAAACAAACACGATTGAGAACGACCATCGGCTTGCGCCTTCTGGCAGGCCGCTGCCGACGTAGTCGAGCGACCCCTCGATTTCCACGTCCCGCCACCAGTTTCCCTCCGGCAAGCGGTTGAAGAGCGCCACTGCGGTGTCCAATTCCAGGTTCAGCTTGTGCGTATAGGCGCGCGTGTCGGTCTGCCGCTCCGCGCCGCTGAACTTGTCGACGATATCGAAATGCGAGGAGAGCCAGCCCCCCGTTTGATCGGATTCGAGCCAGTACAACTTCAGCTCTGACTCGAGCTCGACGTCGTTCTCGTCGCTGAAGGGCTTGGTGATCGCCTCGAGCGTGACGCCGACTCGTGGAATTGGCGTCGACAGATCGAGCGCAAAAATCGCCTCGAAGACCGTGTCGTCCTTCTCGAATGTGATGGTCGGCTCGACAAGGAATGTCGGATCGCAGAGAAACCTGCATGTCTGCGTCTGGGCGGATCCAGGAGCCGCCGTCAACAACAGAACGATGAGGGCGAAGGCGCACCTGGTCATTATCTGGCTACTGAACTCTCCACGGAGACACACCGGACCAGTTCCTCAACTGCCCCTTCGCCCATTCAGTCGTCTGCGTCGTGTGGCACAGCGTGCAGGGGTTCGGGATCTTGTACTGCTCGGTCATGGAAGGAGTGATGAACTTGAAACTGTGGCTGCGTACGTTGACGTCCGCGATGGTCTGCTCAATCTTCGGCATGTGACACTCGACGCACTGGCTGCCGCTGCTGGCGGCGGCATGATGCGTGTGCGCCTCGACACTGGCAGCCCGCGGGCCGTTCGGCGAGTTGGGGCCGTGACACGTCAGACAGAGCTGTTGAGCAGGCTTGATCAGATCGGCATTGTGATTTGTCCCGTGCACGTCGTGACAGCTGAAGCACGTGACCCCCCGCCGGTACATCAGGCTGTCGACGAAGTCGTTCGCCTGCATGCGATTCTTCTTCGCGGTTCCCTCCGCGTAGTGCGTGAACGTCGTTTCGCCGAGATGATGCTCCTCCAGCGTCCAGAAATTCTTCAGATCGAGACCGACGTGAAAGCCGACCGGCCAGTCGTAGTGCTGCCCAGCGTGCGGGTTCTTCGTGGGCCTCCCTTGGTTGTGACACTGCAGGCACACGTCATTGGCCGCAACGTAATTGAGGCGAGACGGATCGATGATGGTGGCCTTGCTCGGTCGTGCAACGTGCTCGCTGCCAGGACCATGACAACGCTCGCAGCCGACGTTCCACTCGGTCACGCGTTTGGTCTGGACATCATAGTTCGTGGAATGACACCCATCGCACAACGGACCGGTCGGGCGCATCGAATTGTCGCCGGGTTTGGCGGGGTAATGCGGGAGCCACCATTCGGTGTTCGGCTGCACGTGATATTGACGCCAGGTCCTGTTGATGACATCCCACTGAGCGCTCGCCGGGTAATAGTCATTACCGCGACGCAGAAAGTACCGCTGCTTCCATTTGGTCCCGTAGACAAATGCAACGTCTTCGAGCCTGAAGGTCACCAGCGGGTTCGGCTTGCTGAAATCTCCGAGCACCACGCCCGGATTCACTTTGGGATCGGTCACCACATTGGCCATTCGTGTATGCGACCAGCGCTCGAAAGTGGCAGCGTGGCAACGCTGGCAGGCAAGAGACCCGACATACCGGGCCTTGACGTCGGATGTGTTGGCGGCGGGCTGCGGCTCAGCGATCTTGGGCGGAGCCGCCGTCAGACGAACAGGACCACGGGGCGTCACGGGCGATACGTCGACCGACGGGGCGGTCTGCGTTTGAGCCGGCTGGGAAGTGGCTGGCTGAGTTGCCTGGGCGGTTAGTCTTACGCCCAGAGACACTGCAAATGCCATAAATGCCAGCATTAAGAGACAGGCGAGCACTCTATTCGCACAAACCATGGCTGCTCCTGAACCCATAACATCTTACGAAGTTTCGAAGAACGTTGTCAGAAGTGCAACGACACTCACGAAGGCACAATTGACATGCTCAATACATCGCCTCCGAATGCATCGGCATCAGCTCGATCGTGCGTGACGTAAATCAACGTGACGCCAAACTGTTTCTGGATCGCCGAAATTTCCTGACGGAGAGCCGAGCGTCGCTCCGGGTCCAGGCTGGCCAGTGGCTCATCGAGCAGCAACAGATCGGGGTTCCCGACCAGGGCACGTGCCAGCGCCACGCGCTGCTGCTCGCCACCCGACAAGTGTCCGGGATACTCATCGAGGCGATCGGCCAATCCGACGATCTCGAGCATCTCCCTCACCCTCGCCGCACGCGTCTTCGCCGGCCAGCCACGCGACTCGAGCACGAAGAGAAGTTGACCCGCCACCGTCAGATGAGGCCACAAGGCGAGATCCTGAAAGACGAACCCAATGTTCCTTCGCGCGGGAGCCACGTGAAGGCGTCCGGCTGATGATGCGAGCCGGCCATCGAGCCAAATCTCTCCTTCATCAGGCACGTCCAACCCGGCGATCAGTCGCAGCGCGGTCGTCTTGCCACACCCGCTGGGGCCAATGATTGCCAATGTGGCTCGCTCGGCTACCTCGAACGAGACACGATCCAGACCCGCGCGTGAGCCGAAGCGCTTTGAAACGGCCTTGACCGTCAATCCCTTGCCACTCACTCGCGCCGCTCCTGTCGAACGCGCAACAGAATCGCCATTATTGCCAGTGAACATGCGCTGATGACGATTTGCATCATCGCAAGTCGCGCCACGTCGCCAGTTGGTGCGTTGGCGATCAACGTGTATGCACGGACGGGCAGATTCGACTCTCCGGGTGGAGCGAGAAGGATGGTCAGCGCCACATCTCCTGAGACGAGAACGAATATCAGCAGCCAGACCGCCATCAGCCCGTTGCGCACGACAGGCAAAACGATTCGAACAAAGGTGCGCGTCCACGATGCTCCGCTCAGGATCGCTGCCTCTTCCGAACCGGCGGGGACACGCTGCAGGAATCCTGCACACAGCAACGCCCCGAGCGGCAGAAACCGACTGAGATAGGCCATCACAATCGCGGCCTCCGTTCTGTGAAATGCTCCAAAGATACCGGGCCGGTTCCACATGGCGATGATGCCGACGCCAAGAATCGTCGCAGGGACGGCGAACAACGTCACCCAGAGGGCATCGGCTGTGTGTGCGATTCTGCTCCGGACCCTCGCGCGCCAGTAGCCAAGCGGCGCCCCCACGCACACGACAAGTGTTGCCGCCACCGCAGACCAGATCACGCTATTGCGAAAAGAATCCAGGGAAACACCGTCTCCAAATGGAAGACGGCCATTTCTCCCCTCCAGGACAACCGCAACAATCGCAGGCGACACGATGGCGATCGCGCTGACGCCAAGCGCGAACGTCCCGACCTTTTGTCGTTTGTCGCTCCAGGTAAGACCGCCCGGCGACCGGTCGGATCGGTTCACGGATGGTCGGCGGATGAATTCCAGGGCGATGAGCGACGTGCCGGCGGCAATGGCCGCCAGGGGAAGCGCGGTCATCGTTGCGAGCGAAAAGTCATAGAGCGCCGCAAATGCGGTAAACACCTCGGTTGTGTACACACGCACGCGCAGCAATCCAACCACGGCAAAGTCGGAGACGGCCAGGACGAACACGACCAGCAGTGACGCGGCAAGCGGGGGAGCGATCAGCGGGAGCATGATTTTCAGCCAGACCCGAATCGGCGACGCAACCAACCGGGCGGATTCTTCGAACCTCGAGGAGACGCTCCGAACTGCGGCCTCGGTGGCCAGCATGACGACTGGATACAATGAAAATCCCAGGATGATGACAGCCGCCCCGAGGCTATAGACCCATGAAGACGAGCGATCGCCGACGAGAATGACCCATGAAAGACCGAGAACGAATGAGGGGAAGGCCAGTGGCAAAACGAGAATAAACCTCCAGAAAGCGACACGATGCGTATCGCACCGCGCGAGAAGCACTCCCAGAGGAGCCCCCATGCCCAACGCGAAGACGGAGACGCCCGCGCCAAGCGCGATCGTGTTCGCCATCAAAGAGCGCTGTCGGTCACCGAGGAGCGCCGATCCTACGGCATAGAAAGACCCTGAACTGACGGCCCCAACCAGCATCCAGGCGATCGGCGCAACGCAGCACAGCGCAAAAATCATCCATGCTGCTGAGAGGATCGCGGTCCGATCGAGATCGCCGCGCACGTGCGCCTAGAGCTCGAGAATGGCTTGAAGCCGCCCCGTCACGTCCTCGACACGCGAGGCGGCCTTTCCGTAGTCGAGTGTCATTGGCTTGAAGGCGTCGATGCGGGGGAGGTTTGCGGGACCTGACACAGAAGGGCGTAGTGGAATCTGAACTGCCTCAGATTTGGCAAGCGAAGCCTCGACGCCCGGCGACAACAGATAATCGATCATCCGCCTCGCCTGCTCGGGATGCGGCGCACCCGCAATCATCGAGACGAGATTCGGCATCATCGGAACGCCCATACCTTCGCTATCGGGCATGATCATGCCGATTGGTGCGCCACTCCCGAGCGCCACATTGACATCGTCGGTGTCGGTCAACCCGACCTTGACCTCTCCGCGAACGACCATATCGCGCACGACGGAGTTGCCGGGCACAATTTTCACGTCATTCGCCTTGAGACGCCGGAAAAACTCGTCGGCTCTGGCGTCGCCGAGCGTGGCATACAGCGCGGCAACATGGAACGACGTCGATCCGAAACGTGGATCGGCGATCGCGACCTGCCCCTTCCACTTCGGATCGGCAAGGTCGAGAACGGAGCGGGGTGCGTCTTTTTCGGGAACCAGCTTGGAGTTGTAGGCGATCACCCGTACACGCGCAGAGAATCCCGTCCAATAACCGTCGGCATCCTTGAAAATCGCCGGAATGTCTTTCGCTGACGGTGATTGATACGGCGCAAGGACGCCACGATCTTTAAGGACGAGCGTCCGCACCGGTTCATTCGACCAAAACACATCTGCCTGAGGATTCGACTTTTCCGCAAGCAGACGATTCGCCAGACCGGTCGACTTTGTTTCCTCCGTGTCGTAGACGGCATTCACGCGGATACCTGTTTGCTGCTCGAATGTCTTGAGGATCGGTTCCGAAAACACGCGGTCGGTCGACACGTAGACGGTGACGGTCTTCTGTTCCACTGACCGCTGCCCGTCCGAACGCCCGCCGCACGCTGAGGTCGTGATTGCGACAGTTGCCACCAAGAGGCCGACAACATGTGTCATGTTCATCACCGGGGAACGATCGTGAGATCGTCGAATTGCGTGACCGAGTCGGCCTTCGTCCAGACTCCGACCTTGCCAGGTCCAGTGAACGTGGCATCTGCGACTTCGTAGAGCCCCTGGCCGTTGAGGGAGACCGTAAACGATCCGCCCCGGACCGTCACCCCCAATTGACTCCACCGATTTCTTGGAACATCGGCTTTCTTCCCATAGGTTCGGCCGCTGCCTTTCAGCGCAAGGTCCGTGCGTTTGCCGTTCTCCACCTTGTACAACACAACGTTACCTTCGAGCGCGTTCGCGCGAACGATGTAATAGTTGTCTGCGTCACGGTATCGCCAGACAAGGCCTGCCGCCTGATCGACCCCGCCGCTGACCGGTCGAAATCTCACGCTCAGATCCACGTCGGTGGTGATCACCTCGTTATAGACGGCAACAGGGAATCGATAACTCGTGCGATCCGTATCCGTTTGAATGAGCACGTTGCCACGCTCCGGCGCCGAATCCTCTCGCCGTACGACCCAGACCCCTGGCCGGCCGCTGCCAGTCAATGCGGTCGTGAACAACCCAGGCGCCTGACCTGGCATGTCAGACTCGAAATCAATGACGCGCCGCGTCGCCGATTGTGCTGCAAGCACGGCGCTCAGCAGAAACACGGTCAGAACGGCCTTCATCAGGAACTCCTTCCAGCATTTCACGAGGCAGGGGCAGGGCTAAAGCCCTGCGCTACAGATCGGTAGCGCTACAGATCGGTAGCGCAGCCCTTTAGGGCTGCCTCTCCATTGGCAACGCCACGTAAAACGTCGCTCCCTTCCCGAGCTCGCTCTCTGCCCAAACCCGGCCGCCGTGGCGGGCGACAATACGCTGAACATTTGCAAGGCCTATTCCGGTGCCCTCAAATTCTTCCGCGCGATGCAGCCGCTGGAACACTCCGAACAGCCGGTTCGCGTACGTCATGTCGAACCCGACTCCGTTGTCGCGAACGAAAACGATGGCTTCCTTCGGCGAGCCGTTCTGACGCCCGATCTCGATTCTGGCGTCCTTCCGGGTTCGCGAATATTTGAATGCATTGGACAACAGGTTCGTGAAGACGAGCTGGAGCATGCTCGGATCGCCCCGAACGTCGGGCAGCGGCTCGATCGCCCACTCGACCAGTCTCGCGGGATCCGACTGCACGACATCACGCTGGGCGGCCCGTACTACCGCATTGAGATCGACGCGCGTGTGCAGCATCTCTGTCCTCCCCATCCGCGAGAACACGAGCAGCGAATCGATGAGCTCCCCCATCTTCACGGCGCTCTCCGAAATGAGGCGGAGATACCGCTTGCTCCCTGTATCGAGTTGGGCGGCACTCGATTTCATCAGGAGCTCGGTGAATCCACTGATATGCCGCAGCGGTGCCCGGAGGTCGTGCGACACGGAGTAGGAGAACGCTTCGAGCTCCTCGTTGACCGCCGCAAGCTGATCGCTTCGCTGGCCGAGCTCGGTGATCAGCATGTCCTGTCGCTCGCGCATCGCCGCATTGTCCAGCTGGACCGCGGTTTCGCTGCAGCACACACGAAGCAGCGCGAGGTCGTCACCCACGAAAAGCGCCCCCTTCGGAAGGACGACAAACAGGAGACCTCGCGGTGCCACCTTGCTGGGAATAGGGACGACATACACGCTGCCGGGCGCGCCGCCCGGAAGCACCCACTCGAACTGTCTTCACCAGCATCGCGCGGTCATCACGCCATGCCTGCATGAGCCGTCCCTCGGGCACGGGCCGCCCAGGCTCGAGATACCCCCACCGGCTCACCTCGACGATGAGCTGCTGGCTGTCTTCGGCCCACGACGCCGCAGAAGCGCCCTTGGCGCCGACGGCAGAAACGACGAACGTGCAAAGCCGGTTCAGCAGGTCGGTCTGCGACGGCGAGCCGGCCACCAGGGCACGTTCCGCCAGGAAGCCGTACAGCTCAGCCGACTGCCACGTCCGCCTGAGCCACGACGGCGGCGCGAACGCAAAGTAATAGTTGAGGGCCGCTCCAAGTGCCGACAGCGGAACGAACGCAGAAGCCAGGGGACGTGTGACCGGAACGAGCGATACGAGCACCGCGAGCACGACGACGACCGCCAGCAGCAACGCTCCCAGGGCGGCATGCTGCATACGCCAGTGAGTGACGCCACGTGCCGCCTTCGCGCCTCGTCTGAACGACCAGGCCACGTACGCCAGGAGACTGACGAAATACAGAAAGGCAATAACGATGAGCGGCATCGAGCGCACCTCGGCCACCCAGGTTGCTGCGAGGGACACGGCCAACCCGACGATCGCGAGGCGCTCCAGCGCCTGCGATACGGGACGGAAATCCCCCACGACACGCAGCAGCAGGTACGGATGGGCGAGCATCACGCTGATGCCGAGAGGCCGAATCCAGCCGACTTCAATGTCGGCAAGCCGCAGCGTGCGCTCGAGGATCAGAAGCAGGGCGAGCGAGCCGAAGACCAGAAATATGTCGAACGAAACACGATCGCGCCACCGCGTCCACTGAAGCAGGACAACGATGGCGAGCAGGACGATCGAGCCCTGAATGAACCACTCTAAGAAGGCTTGTAACGACACTGAAAAGGAAAAACGAAGAAGGAAAAAGGAACTTCCTTTTTCCTTCTTCCTTTTTTATTTACCTGCGCACTCGCACCGTGATCGGCGAAGCGAGTCGCAACGCGACAGGTGCGCCCCTTCCCATCCCCACTTCCTCACCGCGCGTGGAGAGGACAACGGCAGTACCGGCCCCTCCGCCCACACCGCCCCCAATCAGCGCGCCCTTCTTCCCGCCAACGAGCGCTCCAATGGCGGCGCCGCCCGCAGCAGGGACCCCGATCTTCATCGCGTCTTTCTTCTTCGTCGCCCGGCCCGTGCGTGAAACGCGGCCCGTGTCGATGCTGTATCGGTCGCTGCTTCCGCGCGGCACGAGCGTCGTGAAACGCACGGCGATATACGAGCGGCCCTTTACCTTGCCGGGACGGCGAACCGCGGTGACGTTTCCATAGAGATCGCTGCCAGCCGGAAGCACAACCTGTTGATCGATGCGCACGTCGCGGGACAGATGCGCGCGGACTGGCTGTTCAACGCGGCTCGTGTTCGAGGCCACCGCGGTGTCCAAAACAACGGGCAGATGGGTGCCCGCCGGAATGGTCACTTCGCGAGTGGTAAATCGCTGAAGAATGCCCTGCGCGTCCGCATATGACGGCGTCAGCGACAACGTAACCAACGCGACGCAGGAAACGAGGGTCGTGGAGTTTAGAACCTTCATGGCTCCCTCCTTCATCAAGGGAGGGAGCATTTGCCATGCCAGACAAAGAGTTCGCTACTGCACCACCGATCCAGTCAGAATGGAACCCGCCACTTGCCCGACGAGCTCGGCCTGCACGATAAAGCGTTGCGGCGCATTGCCGACGAAGGAAAACGGATAGCACGTAATCAACGTGATAGTTGGATTGGCGCGTCGACGCAAGCACCCACACGTCATCCGGATCGACGATGTGAGTTCTGCTCACGCGGTAGTGATATTCGCCACGCGGCGTAATGAGGCGGACATCGTCGTTCAGACGGATTTTTTCGAGCCGTCGGAACAGGCCGTCGCGATGGGCTGCCAATCCCGACATTGCCGGCAGCGATCCCAGGGCAGAGGCGTGTCAGGAAGATGCCCGACGGCCTTGCCAAGCGTTTTGTCGTCATCGCCTTCCGCAATCGCAGCCGACAGTTCGAGACGGGGAATATCGACGCGCCCGATCAGCTCCCCGCGAGCCAGCGGCTTTGCGGCATCTGGCAGCTTCTCGATGACTTCGGGAGGACGCTCGACGCTTGCCATTTCCTCGATGTCTGCTTTCGCCTCGCGCTGATACTGCAGGTCTGTACAGCGTCATGAGACCGTAAAAAATCAGGCAGCCGAGCCCGAACGCAAAAAGCCCCCTGACTCAGCCATGCAGACGCGCTGCGATATGAATCAGCGCGCATCGATTCTGCCCCTCTTCGGCGCCCGCGAGATACGCCCGGCGCGTGCGCACCGCAACTCTTCGCCCGCTGGGCAGCCGCACGTCGACGGCGACGCGGCGAAGCTCTTCCCTTAGGGCGCGCGTGTGACGCGGAGACCATCGAGGCTGCTGGATGGCACGTAGCCCAGGGTGTACATGTTCCGGATGTCACGAGCGGCGCGCTGAAGAACTTCTTCGACCTCCTCGACGTTTCTCGGACTGAACGCCACGCCTCCGGTCGTCTCCGACAACTCGCGCAGGAACCCGGGTCGGCGTCCTGGCTCATCGGATCCACCAGGGCGATCGTGTAGATCACGGCATTTGAAGCCTGCGCGCTGGCGATGACCTGCGCACGCGTCGCCGCACTCGCGTTGTCTCCACCATCGCTGATGACGACCAGCACCTGACGCTCGAAGCTGCCCTTCTTCACATGGTCGAGCCCCGCGATGACGGCATCGTAGATCGCCGTCTGCCCGATCGCTTTGATCGCCTGCACGAGCGCGACCCGCAGAACTGGTTCGTGGTGTGTGAACGGCTGATCGGGTGGCAGAGGTTTGTGAAGATTCTCGTTGAATCCAAGCACGAAAAATTCGTCCTGCGAATTCATGGCCCTCGTAAACGCCATGGCTGGCGGCGATGACCATCTCGCGGTTCGGCGACATGCTCCCGCTGCCGTCGATCAGCAGGCCGACCGTCACCGGGCGCATCCTGACTGTTGAAAAACTTGATCGACTGTGGCTGCCGGTTCTCCAACACGCGAAACGCATCCTGCCCGAGACCGGCGATGTATCCGCCGCGACCGTCCTTTACGGCGACGTGCAGAACCACCAGTTCCGACTCGGATGAAAAATCCGCCTTCTCCTGCGCGGAGCCGTGAAAGTCGGCCGCGAGGGCCAACACGAATGCGGATGCCAGCAGGCGGCTCATATAGGAATTGAGAAAGGGCTGAAGGAAGCATAATCCCTCAGCCCTTAGCCCTGTCTGCGTTAGCTCAATATTACAGTCGGAATCGAAACGCCGTCGCACCTGCGAGCGAAATCAGGCCCAGCAGACCCATCAACGGCAACGCCGTGCTGGTCCGCGGCAGGCTGGTCCGCGCCGAAGCCATCTGTCTGGGCTCCTGCGTGCCGGCCGTCGCGGCCGTGCGCTGGCTTGCGGGGGCGTCGGACCGATCGACTGCCCCCACGGGCAGCGTGTTCGCCGCTGCGTCGACGAGCTGATCGTCGGTCAGCTCCGTTTCCTGCCCGGTTGGCGACACGTACGCCAGATCCGCCGATCTGCATCTGATCGCGCGACACGTTCTCGGCCTGCGTGGTCAGCACGGTCTCATTGGTAGCCTTCGCAAGACGGCGCGCTTGCGATTTCGGATAGATGAACTCCCGGCCGATCGTGTTGCCCGGGTACCACCACGTCTTCACGGCAGCCGGCTGGCCGGCCGGTGTCTCGAGGAATCGAAGCTCGGCGGCGTCGGACGGCCTCGGCCGCTGCGCCGAAATGGTCATGAACAGGCCGTAGGTCTTGCTGGTTGAATCCTTGGCCATCACCTGCATGACTTTGCGACCTGACGTCGCGTCGGCGAAGCGAAAGATGTAAGTGCCCGGGGGCAGCGTCACGCCCGGCATTTCGACCGGTTGATTGAAGGTGAATTCCGTTCGTGAATCCACCGGGCCGCCTTGTGCGATCGCCGGCGTCGCTGACGCCACCGTCAGAATCGCTGCGGCGCAGGCTGAAGTAATCAGTGTCTTGCTCAACATGTCTCGTCCTCCTCGTGCGCTGGAAGAGTGCAATTGGCTTGCCGCGCCAAACGTCGACGGGGACGTCCCGTCCCCTCTTCGCTGTACAGAAACCTGTCACATCGGGGCGGCCGGGCGACAATCCTGAACATTGTTCATTAGTGGCCAGAGCAGGGAAAAATTGCGCGGGTGTATCGGCTAGAATCGCGCGACGCGCGTGACGACACTTGCGACATCGCAAACAGCGGGGACCGCGCATCTGAGGTTCGCCCGCCGCGGAGTCGAGACGATTCTCACTCGCTGCTACGCGACGAGCCCGATGAAGATGTTTGCAACGAACCCGGGGCGGCCCGCATGTTGGATTTATGCGGCGACTCTTGGCGGAGGTCTCGTCGGCGGCGACCAGATACGGCTGACTGCCGAGGTCGAGGCGGAGGCGCGCGCAGTGATCACGACTCAGGCGTCCACGAAAGTCTATCGATCGTTGACGCCCTCCACGCAGACCGTTTCGGCGACGCTTGACTCAGGTGCTTTCCTGGCGGTCCTGCCCGATCCGGTCGTCTGTTTTGCCGACGCGGACTTTGCGCAAACGCAGCGATACGACCTGCACGAGGATGCAAGCCTGGTCTGTACTCGACTGGATGACGTCGGGCCGTCATGAAGCCGGTGAGCGCTGGGCGTTCGCGCACTACGAAAGCCGGCTCGCCATCTTCCGAGACAACGGCCAGATTTTGCACGATGCGTTTGTCCTCGCTCCCGATCCGGACTCCGTTGGTGTTCGCATGGGCCGATTTGAGGTCCTGCTCACCGCCGTCCTCACCGGACCCCTCGTCGCCGATGCCGCGGCCTCGATTCTCGAGGAGGCAGCACACGCGCTCGATTGTCAAACACGCCGACCTGATCGTGTCCGCTTCTCGACTACGCGACGGCAGCACGCTGCTGCGAATGGCTGGCCTCAGCGTCGAGCAGGTCGGCCGGGCGTTCAGGCGGTATCTCTACTTTTCTGGTTCCGCTTCTGGGCGACGACCCATGGAGCAGGAAGTGGTGACCGATGCATCTCACTCCCCATGAGCTCGACAAGCTGACGCTGCACCAGGCGGGGTATCTCGCACAGAAGCGCCTGGCGCGGGGCCTTCGTCTGAATTATCCGGAAGCGGTGGCGCTGATAAGCGCGCAGGTGCTGGAATTCATACGTGACGGGCGATCGGTCGCAGAACTGATGGACCTTGGCCGCCAACTGCTGGGTCGTGCCGACGTCATGGAGCACGTGGCAGACATGATCGCCGAGGTGCAGGTGGAAGGCACGTTCCCCGATGGGAGCAAACTGGTGACCATTCATCATCCTGTCGTTGCCGAGCGCGGCAACCTCGAGCTCGCGCTCTACGGCAGTTTCCTGCCGGTGCCCACCTTTCGCCTTCGCGCGGCTTCGGCGGACCCGAGGCAGCCCAGGCGGAGGCGGGCATGTCGGCCGGCGAAGTTCACGTCGCCGACGGTGACATCGTCATCAACGAAGGGCGAATCCCCATTCAACTGCGCGTGATCAACCGAGGAGACCGGCCGATCCAGGTAGGAAGCCACTATCACTTCGCTCAAACGAACCGGGCGCTCGAGTTCGACCGGGCAGCCGCCGAAGGACGTCGGCTCGACATCCCGGCCGGCACGGCCGTTCGGTTCGAGCCGGGAGAAGCGAAAAACAGTCTCGCTCGTTGAAATTGCAGGTAACCGCGTGGTTCGTGGAGGTCTGTTGTGAGCTATCGCATGCCCCGGCGTCATTATGCCGATATCTACGGGCCGACAACCGGCGACCGCGTACGGCTCGCCGACACCGATCTGGTTGCCGAAGTGGAACGCGACCGCACGGTGTACGGCGACGAGTGCAAATTTGGAGGCGGCAAAGTGCTGCGGGACGGGATGGGACAAGCGTCGGGCATCGGCGAGGAAGAGGCGCTCGACCTGGTCATTACCAACGCGCTGATCATCGACTGGACCGGCATCTACAAGGCCGACGTGGGCATCAAGACACGGCCGCATTGCCGGCATCGGGAAGGCCGGCAATCCCGATGTCATGGCTGGCGTCGCTCCGGGCCTCGTCGTCGGCGTCACAACAGAAGCGATCGCAGGGGAAGGACTCGTTCTGACGGCCGGGGGCATCGACTCACACATCCACTTCATCTGTCCGCAGCAGGTCGATGTCGCGCTGGCGAGCGGGGTCACGACGTTCATCGGCGGAGGAACCGGACCGGCAACCGGAACAAAGGCGACGACGTGCACGCCAGGATCGTGGTATCTCGAGCGGATGTTGCAGGCGACCGATACGCTGCCGATGAATTTCGGCTTTCTCGGCAAGGGGAACAGCTCGCGACCGGAAGGCCTTACGAACAGATTCGCGCGGGGCGCGATCGGGCTGAAGCTTCATGAAGACTGGGGCTCGACCCCTGCGGCAATCGATTGCTGCCTGAGCGTCGCGGATCAGTACGACGTGCAGGTCGCCATCCACACCGACACGCTGAACGAGTCGGGATTCGTCGATGATTCGATTGCGGCCTTCAAGGGGCGCGCAATCCACACCTATCACACCGAGGGCGCGGGCGGAGGTCATGCTCCCGACATCATTCGCGTGTGCGGAGAGCGGAACGTGCTGCCCAGCTCGACCAATCCGACGCGGCCGCTCACCGTCAACACGCTTGGACGAGCATCTCGACATGCTGATGGTGTGCCATCACCTCGACAGGAACATCCCCGAAGATGTGGCATTTGCCGAAAGCCGCATTCGAAACGAGACGATCGCGGCCGAGGACATCCTCCATGACCTGGGCGCGATCAGCATGATCTCGAGCGACAGCCAGGCCATGGGCCGTGTCGGCGAAGTGATATCGCGTACGTGGCAGACGGCTCACAAAATGCGGCGAACAGCGCGGACGCCTCCCGGGCGAGCAAGGCAGCGGCGACAACCTGCGCATCAGACGCTATATCGCGAAGTACACGATCAACCCGGCAATCACCCACGGCATCTCCGAACAGGTTGGCTCGGTTGAAGTCGGCAAACTGGCCGACCTCGTCTTGTGGCACCCGGCGTTCTTTGGGGTCAAGCCGGAGCTTGTAATCAAAGGCGGCTTCATCGCGTGGTCGCAGATGGGCGACGCAAACGCGTCGATTCCCACGCCGCAACCCATGAAGCATGCGGCCGATGTTCGGAGCGTGCGGGAGCGGCAGGATCGGCCATTTCCCTGGCATTCGTATCGAAAGTCTCCCTCGAGGAAGGGACCGTGAACCATTACGGGCTGCGGAAGAAACTGTACGCCGTTCGCGGCTGTCGCACACTGACCAAAGGGGACCTCAAGCTGAACAGCGCGACACCGGAGATGCGCGTCGATCCGGAAACCTACATCGTGACGGCAGACGGCGAGGAATTGCGGTGTGAGCCGATGTCGGTTCTCCCGCTCGCCCAGCGATATTTTCTGTTTTGATGTTACACTGAGGCACGGACTTCAACGCAAAGGACGCAGAGAACAATGAACTTCTTGCTGTGGCAGTTGATCGATTCGGGATTCCCGTCTGGCGGGTTTGCGCACTCGGGCGGGTTGGAAGCAAATGCGCTGCACGGACATGTTGAAGATGCCGCCGGCGTGCTGACGTTCGCGCGGCAGGCGCTCGCACAAGCTGGCCGCAGCGCATTGCCGATTGTCACCGCCGTGCACCAGGATCCCGGGCGGCTTGTCGAGCTCGACCGGCTCTCCGATGTCTTTCTGTCGAATCCGGTCGCCAACCGCGCGAGCCGCGCGCAGGGGCGTGCGCTTCTGCCGAGCGTGTCGAATCGTTCTCTCCGCCAAGACTGATCCCATTGAGATGCCAGCGCCGCCGGTGCCGGCTCACCACGCGCCCGATATTCGGCGTGGTCTTTCACTGCGCTGGACATCGACCTGCGCCGACACACAGCGCGCTTTCCTGTTTATCGCAGTGCGGGCGTTGCGTCGGCGGCGGTGCGTCTCGGTCTATTGGGTGCCTACCAGGCACAGACGGTGCAACTGGAGGTCTCCGCGAGCATCGACCGCATGATCGAGCGTTGCGGATCGCTGGAGCCGGCCGATATCGCCCAGACCGCTCCGCTCGCTCGACCTCTGCCATTCCACTCACGATCGTCTGTATTCGAGGCTGTTCCAATAGTTAAGAAGGGGTCGCAATCCATGGCACAACCGGTCTTTCATCACTCTCCCGAGCCACACGACCACGACGACCCGACCAGTCCTGGCCTGTTTCATCAGCGGCCGGGGCGCAAGGCTCGCGACTACAGCTCACGATCCTTCACGGTCGGCATCGGAGGCCCGGTCGGCAGCGGCAAAACGGCCCTGCTTCTCGCGCTGTGCCGGCAGCTTCGCGATCGCTATCAGCTTGGCGTCGTGACCAACGACATCTTCACCCGGGAAGATGCCGAGTTCCTGTGCGCCATGAGCGCGCTGCCGGCCGAGCGGATCCGCGCCGTAGAGACCGGCGGCTGCCCGCACACGGCGATTCGCGACGACATCACGCCGAACCTCGTCGCGCTGGAGATGCTGATGGAAGCTCTACGGCCGGAGCTGCTCTTTGTCGAAAGCGGAGGGGACAACCTCGCCGCGCAGTTCAGCCGCGAGCTGGCGGACTACACGATCTACGTCATCGACGTGTCTGGCGGAGACAAGATTCCGCGCAAGGGCGGCCCGGGCATCACCCAGTCCGACCTTTTGATCATCAACAAGACCGATCTCGCCGCGACTGGTCGGTGCGGATCTGAGCGTCATGGAACGAGATGCGAAGAAGATGCGCGGCGACGGCCCGTTCCTGTTCACGCAGGTGACCAACAACGTCGGCGTCGACAGACGTTGTGGCACAGGTCACCAGCGCCTGGAGACAGGCTAGTGCCTTAAACTGCCGGAGTCTGCGCAGCGTCGATTGGCGATCTCGTCGCGTTTCTGCTTGAACACGCGAACCCAGTCGTCGATGGTCGACGATTTGTCGCGCCGCGTGAATTGCGAAACCTCGAACAGATCGCGGATCTGCCGATCGGAGAGCTGCGTCAGCAACTCGGCGAGAAATCTCCGGCCTTCTTCGCTGATCTTCGGCCGATCGAGGGTGCCCGTGAACGACTGATTCATGTTGCCCACGCACCCTTCATCGCCGCGCCAGATCTCGGCTTCGGACCAGGCCTTCAGATTTACGGCACCCGGATTGTCCTTGTTGAACATGTTCGCTTTGCCGAACGTCTTGCCAAGGTCGGCGAGCATCATGAACGGATGCTTGCAGGTTCCGTCCGGGGACACCGTAAGGCCCTTGACGGCTGTCGAGGCACAGCAGCCGCTGCTGTGCAGGTTTGGTATCGGTGTGCTGCATGAAGACGGCGAGCAGCTTCAGCGCATCGCGCTGCGCAAGCCGGCGCGCCGCCCCGCGTCTGATCGACCGAGTTCAAGTCGACCCAGGCCCAGCCGGAATCCTTTCCGCTCTCCATCACGTCGCCCGGGAACGGTCGCTCAATCACAGCAGGATCGAACGTGTGCGAAGGGGCCGGAGCGGATTCCGCTTGCCTTCGCGCGTTGAACGGATCGGCGGAACACCCGCGGCAGATCACCTTCGACCGGATACATCCCGTCGGCGCCAAAGCCGAGCGCCCACAGCAGACGCGTCGCCGCCACTTCGGCGTAGACCTCGCCATTGTCTTCGCCGTATTTCACTTTGACTTCGTCTTCCGCCGAAATGCGGCACCAGAATTTGGGCGTCTTTCCTCCCGAGTCCTTTTCGAAGTAATCGCAGGTCAATCGTCTCGCCTGGCGCCGAAACCCGCCGCATCGTTCGGGCCCCGCCTTGAGATCGAGCGAGGAGATGCGCACCGGCGTCCATACCTGCGCCAGCCGTATGGCCTCCATTCGCTTGTCCTGGCTCAGGCTTTTGTAGGGGTCTTTATCGGCTGCGTGGAGAAGCGCTGTGCAGCAAAAGGCGACAGTAATGGCGATGGTACGTATAGCCATGCACGTGGAAGGAGCAAGAGACGTACCGATGCAGCTCTGTCCGTTCCAAGCCAATGAGTCCGACTTACCCCTGACAGCGAGGTCCTGAAAGGACCGAGATCACGATGAGCGGATTGCGTCCCTGCGGCACCAACGCATGAGATGTTGCATACGGGACGAGGCTGAATGTCCCTGCCTGAACGCGCTGCTCGGCGGCGCCGATTCGCAGCGTGCCCTCCCCGGCAACGACGTAGATCCACTCATCGGCTTCTTCATGAGCGTGATTCAGCCACGCTTCGCGGATCTGGTGCAGCGTCGCTGTTCCGGTTGGCGTGCACCCGAGAGGGGAATCCTTGCGGCCCTTCGCGGCCGCCGATGAAGTTCTTGTCGAGGAACGCCGGAACCGGCGTGATTTTGGGTTCGCCGGGCGGCGGGAGTCGCCTTTGTCGGAGGCGGCTCGGGCGCCTTCACCGGCTCGGGCTCCTTTCGGCATGACGGGCGCCGGACTCAGCGAAACGTCGATCGTCAGCGATTCGCCGGCGCGCATCGTCAGCTCGCGCTCGAGGGTGATCGATCCCTCGCGCGCAAACCGCACCCGATAGGTGCCGGCACGCATGTTCGAGAGACGAAGCGATCCGTCGGTGGTTGTCACACCGTCTCGCGCGACGGGCCCGGTGATGGTGACCTGCGTCTCGGCCAGCGGCGTTCCCGAGCGTATCGGTGACCTGAATGGCCAGCATCGCCGGACGCGCGGCGGCAGCGGCGGGACGTGGCGCCGCAGGCTTTGGCGCGCTGTGGTCTGAGGCGCAGGCGCGGGAGTCTGTGCCGCTAAGCCGATCGAGCAATGATTGCGAGGCTCGAGGCGATCAGGGTTCGGCGCATACCTCATCTTACGCCGAACCCTGTTTTCGCGAACTCGGAACTCGGAACTATGGAGCGTGGACGCCCTAGTTGGCGGCGCGAAGCATGATCTTCTGCACCCGCCAGTTGGCAAGCTCACCAACCAGCAGCTCATTTTCATTACGGCAATCGATCGAGTTCACGAGCCCGAACTCTTTCGGCAGCTTGCCGGCACTCCCGAACCTGCCAAGCACGTTGCCTTTCAGATCGACCTTGTAAATCGCGGCATCTTCCATCCCGTCCGCATCCCCCGTGTGCGCCACGAACAGGACTGGCTGGGCTCCACGCGTCAGGCACAGCGCGGTCGGCGCGCCGACGTTGGTGAACTGCGTCTTGAAGGTGCCTTCGGTGTCGAACACCTGGACGCGCTTGTTGCCTTCATCGCCGACATACACATTGCCCTGTGCATCGATCGCGATGCCATGGACGATATTGAACTGTCCCTCGCCGGTTCCGCGCGAACCCCAGTTCTTGATCCATTTGCCGTTCCGATCGTATTTCGCCACTCGCGAGTTGCCGTAGCCATCCGCGACATAGATGTTGCCCTGCGCGTCCCAGGCCACGTCCGTTGGACGCTGGAAGCTTTCGCCTTCGGCGCCTGCGCCGGGAAGGGCTGCAGCACCGCCGCCACGGCCACCGCCCCCGCCCCGGCCGGCCGGCGCCGGCGGCGGGTCGGGCTGGATCACGGGAATACCGGTTGGAAGCGGCGTCATCTTGGGCGCCGGCACCGTCATCGCTTCGGGCTTACGGCTCAGCACCATCTGAACACGACCGTTGGAGTCGAACTTGATGACCTGAGTCGACATCTGATCGACGACCCAGATGTTGTCCTGCGCATCGACGCGCACCTGCTGCGGCTGCAGAAAGCCGTAGATGCCCTGGCCAATCTCACGCACGTACTTGCCGGTCCGATCGAACTGGAAGAGACGGCCGCCGCCGTGCGACACCGCTCGCGCGGTTCCGATGGTGATGGTTGGATTGCCGGTCCGTGTGTAAACGTAGATGTCGCCTCTCGAATTGGTCGCCACGCCCGCGACTTCGCCGAGGTGGATGTTATCGGGCATGGTCAGCGGCGATGGGTTCGAGTCGAACTGGATCGCCGGAACCGCTCCCTGGCCGGACAGCACGCCGCCGGTCACAGCCAGCACAGCGGCGATTGAGAAGATCAGTGTTCGTTTCATCGCGCCCCCTTATCTCGCCGCCGCAGAACCCGACGTCGTCGGCTGCATCTTCGATGGACTCAAAATGATCTTCTGCGCGCGCCATGCCGAAATTTCCGACACGAACAACTGATCCGGGTTGCGGCAGTCGATTTCGTGCACGGTGCTGAACTCGCCGAGACCCTTGCCCGCCCTGCCGAACTTTCCGATGATCTTGCCGTCGAGCTCCATCTTGTAGATCTCTCCGGTGATCGCCCATGAGGCCGCCGGGTTTGAATCGGGATTCGAATTCGACGCGTAGAGGTACTGGTGCGAACCAGGCGAGATGCATACGGCCCATGGGTTGCCGACATTGGTGTACATCGTCTTCAACGTCATGTCGTTGTTGAGAACGACGATGCGGGCGTTGCCGCGATCGGCCACGTAGATATTGCCCTGCGCATCGGACGTGATCGAATGCGGCGTGCTGAGCTGGTTCTGACCGTTGCCCCGCTCGCCCGGCGAACTGCGCGATGAATCGCCCGTTCTTGTCGTATTTGACCGCTCGCGAATTGACGTATCCGTCGGAGATGAAAATGTTGCCTTGAGCGTCCCACGTGACGTCGGTCGGGCGTCCGAACTGGTACTTTCTATTCAGCACCGGACCGTCGGGGGTGTTGGTCTGGGTGGCGCCGGCCACAGCCTCCGGCCTGCGGCCGAGCACCATCACGACCCGCCCGGCGGGGTTGAACTTGATGACCATATTGGTCCCTTCGTCGACAACCCAGACGTTGTCTTCCCGATCGACGCGGACCTGATGGGCGAACTCGATTCCGTAGAGTCCGATGCCCCACTCCTTGACGAAGTTGCCGTTCGGATCGAACTCGAACAGGCGGGTATCTCCGCTGCGGTGGTACACGAAGACGTGCCCTTTCGCATTGGTCGCGATGCCGATGCCCTCGCCGAAATACAGATCGGGCGGAAGCTTGAAGAAATTCGGCACGGAGGAGTGCGGAATGATTGGAACGTTTTCCGCCGTCGCCTTGGTCTGGGCAATTAGAGCGCCTCCGCCGAGTAGCGCCATCGCAGACTGCGGACAGAAGGACCCGAGTGAGCGTTTTCATGAAACCTCCCGCGTGGGTTGTCAGGTGGAGCGTGAAAAGTATACCGAAATCGCCGGCTATTTCAATGATTCGCAGAGGGAAGGCACGACAGGCGGTTTCTGCAGAATGTCGCGAATCCGCTGGATCTCCAGCTCTTCGAAGATCAGGCTCGGCGCAATAACCGACACGGCCGAGGTGGCGCCCGCGTGATACGAGAAGATCGAGCGCTCGTTCGACGCTTCCGCCAAATCCCTGAACGCGGTGGGGGCGACGCTGCCGAACCGCATGCCGCGCACGGGCGTCTCATTCCCGTCGAGCGTGACCTTCACTATCGAATCGATCCCTGGTCCACCGGCGCCTCCCTGCGTATCGGATCCGCACGCCTCGGACGATGTAGCCGAATGTTTTATCCTGCGCCTTCAGCAGCGCGAGGTATTTCGCTTTGAGCTCTGTGGCCGGAATCGCCTGCGTGCTTTCAATTTCGAACACTCCCGCCAGCACGGTGTTCGACCGTCCGTGGCCGTTCGATTGAGGAAAGTGTCTCTGCGGTGTGCGGCTCGTGAGGAGCGTCACGAGCCGGCCCTTGTCCACCAAGGTCACGTCTTCCGCGCGAACGCCCTCGTCATCGACGACATAACTGCCTGCGATCGGCCTCCCCTGAAAAACCTTCAGCGAAGGCGTGTCGCGGGCGACGAACGCGTCGGCCATCACGCGAAGACCGGTGCGGTTGAGAAAGGGCGACGCCGGCCCCTGCGCCATCCGCGGATTCTCGGCGTCCGGCGGCCTCCGCGCCTGCATCATCGGCACAAGCGTCTCGGCGATGAATTGCGGGCTCCCGATGCCTTCCAGCAGCACGGGGCCCGCAAAATCTTCGCCAATCGGCGACACGCGGATCGCGGTGACGTCGGCGGAGAGCTTCCTCGCACGCGAGACGAGTTCGGCAGCCGGCGGTAGATCTGCCACCGTTCGCTCGACGGCGGTGTACGTTTGCCGCACCGGCATGCCGTCGCCGGCCTGGGCTTCGGCGAACAGAGTGAGCGAGGCAAGCTGAATCGGCGCAACGGTCCTGAACCCCTCGCTGTTCAGGAAATACCGTGTGCCTTCCAACTGCGTGATGGATACTTCGGAAAGATCGACGTCAACGTGCGACTCGAACACCCTCGATGCCTCCTGTACACGGGCAGCTGCAGCAGCGTCGATGCTCGTCAGGGGCCTGCGCGGGGCCACATCGGCCGGAAGTGGCAGGATCGTCTCGAGCGGGCGTCTCCTTCGAAAAATCCGGTATTGGATCGCTGGCCGTCCGATTCTGGAACGCCGCCTTCTTCCGGGCGAACATCGTGATCGCGCGCTTGTAGGCCATGTCGGTGGTCAGCCAGATCTCGCGACGCATCGCGTCGTAGTCATCGTCCAACGGCGCGATCACCGTCTGCCCTGTCAATGCGCCGCCGCCGAAACCCTGAACGACGAATCGGGAACTGTCAAAGGCATAGTCTCCGACGCGCACTTCGACCCGGAGGGTGCGCGCCCGGCGCGGAGGATTCTCGACGATCGATCCGAGGCGGCCGGATACGTCGGCGACAGTTCTGTCGAGGATTTCGTAAGCGATGTAGTAAGGCGGCGCCTCGCCTTTCATCCGCAGCTCGGCCATCGACCGCTTCATTTCGTCCCGCATCGCCGCCAGTGTGGGCGATTCCTGCGCGGTGACACGAAGATCCACGAAGGTACACGAAAATCCACGAAGCAACGACGATGAGCTTGAGTGCGTACGCCGGGTCTTCCCTGACAGACTCGGCTCCTGCTTCGCGCGCTCTCATGATTTTCTCGTTACCGGCGGGGCGGGCAGGATTGGCCCGGTTTCCTGCGATTGCGCCTTCTTCTGGACCTCGACCTCGCTGACGAGGAGCGACGGCGAGTACGCCGAGACCGGAACGCCCCCGCTCTCGGCACCGCAGACGCCGTTGAAGACATCGATCCGATCGTCGGTCGCCATGATCTTCCCGAACGCCGCCAGCGGGGTTCCTATCAGGTCAACGCCGCGCACGAGCTCTGGCGCACGACCGTCGGTGTAGATGCGATACACGACGTTGGGCAGGACGTTGAAGGCGTTTGGCGAGCCCCTGCCGGTGGTCGTGAACCCGCCTTCGATGTTCTCGAAGAGCAGCCCGAACGGTTTCCCCTGTCTCCGTGCTTCGTCTCGAAGCTGGTTCATCAACTGCTCGCGCGAAACGCTGCGGGTCGATTCGACCTGGAGGTTGGATTGGCGCGACACCGGAAGAAAGCCGGGCTCGGCACGACCGTGGCCGTTCGATCGCGGAAAATCCTTCAAGCGGAGCGCGATCGAGGAGAAACGTCTTCAAAACGCCGTTGTCGACCACGGTCACCCGCTGTCCTTTCACGCCCTGGTCGTCATAAACGTAGTGGCCCATCAACTCGACCTCGCCGACTTTCTTCAATGTCGGATCGAAGGCAACGCTCAGAAACGGCGGCAGGACCTGCTGGCCTACCCGGCGGGTAAACGTCTGTCCGTCGTCGGCGTTTCGCTGGCGGTTGCCCTCGATGCGATGGCCGAAGATCTCGTGAAAAAAGACGCCGGCCGCACGTCCGGACAGAATCGCCGGGCCCGAGAACGGCTCGACGAGCGGCGCTTTCCGAAGCCGCCCGAGCAGATCCACCATCGCACGCGCTTCGTCGGCGAGCTGACGTTCGTCGGGCAACCCTTCCGGCGAGGTCGCGAAGTAGCTCGTGTAGAGCGGCAGCTCCATGCCGTCTTCCGCCTTCGTCACGCCCTGAATGAAGATGCGGCAGTCGACATCGCCGTAGACGATCTGCGATCCTTCGCTGTTGACGTAGTAGCGGTTCCCGGCCTGAACCGTCAACGACACCTGGCTGCGAAGAATCAGGGGATCGCCAGAGAAGATGGCGGACACGCGGCGGAGCCGCTCCTCCCACGTCTTCGTATCAAGCGTGTAGCCGGTCGTGGCGCCGAAGTGCTGCTGTCTCTCTTCGCGTGAAAAATCATGGGCGGGGTTTTCGTCCTGCACTTTCGCGGCGACGTTCGTACGAACGCGCGTCAGTGCCTCACTCGCCTGCTTGTAGCTGCGGTCCGTTGCTCGCCACAAGGCCAGCCGAATCGGCTTCTCATCGTCTGCCTGCGGAAGGCTGACCTGCATGAGCCGCGGCGACATCGCACGCGCGTCACCACGCATGGGATGCGTGTTGTCCAGGACGTAGTCGCCGACGCGCACCTCGACGGTGGCAAATCGCTGGCGCGTCTCGTCGCTGCGATCGATGGCGCCGAACGCCGCGAGGATCTGCGTCGTGCGGGTTGTCGTGGATCGTGTAGGCTGCGTAATAGGCCGGTACGGGCTGCCGCGTGAGCACCTGCATGTTCCGCTGCAGCTCGGACTGAAGAATCGTCACTAGAGCCGGCGGGGGACCCGGCTGGGCGCCCAGCCCGCTCGTCAGGCACACACACACGAGGGCTGACGCGAGCCGAAATTTCGTCATGAAGGGCTTTGTAGAGATTGACGGATCATACCGCAGTACGAAATCCTTCCCCTATATGAGATCCGCCTTCGCGCCGTTTACAGGCCGTCGGTTCGGCGCGGCACGAATGCTGGTGGCCGGCCTGTTGTTCGCGTCGGCATGCACGACCCGGGCGGAGGACTCCCCCTACTTCGGAAAGGCCGTTCCTCCCGAAGGGCAGATCATGCGCTATATCTCCGGGTCCGAACCCGAGACGCTCGACCCCCACCTGAGCACTGGTCAGCCGGAAGCGCGCATCTACCTTGCGCTCTTTGAAGGCCTCACCGAGTTCCACCCTGTCACCGGCCAGGCCATTCCAGCGATTGCCGAGCGGTGGGAACCAAACGCCGATAACACCGAATTCACGTTCTACCTTCGCCGCAACGCACGGTGGTCCAACGGTGACCCGATTACCACGCGCGATTTTGTGTACGCGATGCGCCGCGCGCTTACGCCGGCGCTGGCCGCACGATCCGCCTACCTCGCGTACTACATCGAGGGTGCCCAGGCGTACAACGAAGGCAAAGGGCGCGCGGAAGATCTCGGTGTGACTGCGGTGGACGAATACACATTGAAGATACGCCTGACCCAGCCCGTCCCGTATCTGACAGGTCTTCTCGCGCACCAGTTTTTCCGCCTGGTGCCGCAGAAGGCGGTCGAAAAGCACGGCGAGGGGTGGACCCGGCCCGAGAACATCGTCACCTGCGGCGCATTCAAGGTCGAGACCTGGCGATCGTACGATCGCCTCATCGTGATCCGGGATCCGATGTACTGGGACGCGGAGAAGGTCAGACTCGATCGAATCGTCTTTTACCCGGTCGAAGACAACACCACGAAGATGAACCTTTACAAAGCCGGCGAGGTGGACGCCGTCTACAACCATACGGTTCCATACGCGTGGGTTGATGTCATGCGCCGCTTCAAGGACTACCAGGACAAGCCGGAGAACGCGATCGAGTACTACATGTTGAACACGAAGAAGCCGCCGATGGACGACGTCCGCGTGCGCAGGGCGTTCAACATGGCGATCGACAAAGCGGCACTCGCCGCCTTCAGGCGAGTGGTGAAGCCTCTCACGGCCTTCTCACCGGAGGGGATTTTTCCCGGGTATCCGCAGCCCAAGGGCGACCCATTCGATCCGGCACGAGCCCGTCAGCTCCTCGCCGACGCGGGCTATCGCGATGCGAGCGGCCAGTACGATCCTTCGACATTTCCTGTGTCCGCTGTCGAGATCAGTTACAACACCAGCGAGAGCAATCGTGAGACGGCCGAGTTCGTACAATCCCAGTGGAAGCGGAATCTCTCGATCACCGTGCCCTTGCGCAACGTCGAATGGAAGACGTTTCTCGACTCGCGCGCGAAGCTGCAATACAGCGGTGCCGCCCGCGCCGGATGGGTGGGCGACTACATGGACCCTTACACGTTTCTCGACCTCTTCTCGACGCCGACCGGCGACAACGGCACGGGCTGGTGGGATCCGAAATTTGTGAAGATGTTGCGCGAAGCGAACTCCCAAAGAGACCCGATGACACGGTACGAAATGCTCGCGCGCGCCGAGGCATTTCTCCTGGAGGTCCAGCCGGTGATCCCGCTTTACACGGCTGCGACCGACGCGTTGACGAAGCCGTACGTCAAGGGACTGTACGCCAACCCGTTGATGCTTCACCCCTGGAAATACGTCTACATCGAGCACGACCGCGCCAAGTGGGACCTCGAGGCGGCATCTACCAATTAGATGCTTCGATTCATCGCCCGTCGTCTCATCGTCACCGTGCCGATGGTTCTGCTCGTGGTGTCCCTGACCTGGGGGCTCATTCGACTGGCACCGGGCAACTTCTATACGGGTGAAAAGCCGATTCCGCCCGCAATCGAGAGGAATCTTCGAGAGAAGTACGGCCTCGACAAGCCGTGGTACGTGCAGTACGGCAGGATGCTCGGCAACACGATGCGGGGAGACTTCGGATCGTCGCTCAAGTATCAGGGACAGTCGGTGAACGAAATCCTCAGGAACGCGCTGCCCGTCTCGGCAACGGTCGGGCTGCTCGCGTATCTGCTCGCCCTCACGATCGGCGTGCTGTCCGGCACACTGGCCGCGTTACGTCAGAACTCGCGGCTTGACTACACCTCCATGGCGTTCGCAATGCTCGGGATCTCGTTTCCAAACTTCGTGCTCGGGCCCGTTCTCGTGCTCCTGTTTTCGCTGACGTGGTTTCTTCTGCCGCCGGCTCTCTGGGGCGGTTACGAGCACCTCATTCTCCCGGTGTTCACTTTGTCTGGCGTCTACATGGCGTACATCGCAAGGCTGGCGCGATCGGGCATGCTCGAAGTGCTGCGTTCGAACTACATTCGCACGGCGCGCGCAAAGGGATTGCCGGAGCGGGATGTCCTGATGAAGCACGCAGTACGCGGAGGGCTGCTGCCGGTTGTCTCGTTCTCGGGACCCGCGCTGGCCTTTCTGCTCACGGGCACCGTGGTCGTCGAGCGCATCTTCGCGCTCCCCGGCCTCGGCAACTACTTCATCAACGCAAACCTGAACCGCGACGAGCCCCTGATCATCGGCATCGTCGCGTTCATCTCGATCGTGATTCTGATTTTCAATTTGCTGGTGGACATTGCGTACGGCTTCATCGATCCGCGGGTGAGGTATTAAATCTGAAATTTGAAATCTGAGATTCTCTCAAGCTCATGACCGAACACGTCATCGGGACATCGCTCTGGAAGGACGCGTGGCGTCGGCTTCGCAGGAACCGGCTGGCCGTGTTCGGCATGATCGTGGTCGCCATCATCAGTCTTGCGTCACTCTTCGGCCCGCCTCTCATCCGTTCCCTCACGGGGTACACCTACGACTACATCCCGACCGACCTGACGCTCATCAAGTCGTTTCCGCCCTTTACGGCGCCTGACGGGTCGTTCTCGTGGACGCATCCCATGGGCACCGATATCGCCGGACGGGACATCCTCGCCCGTGTTCTGCTTGGAGGGCGCATCTCGCTGATGGTCGGCATCGTCTCCACGATCGTGTCCCTCATCATCGGCATCAGCGTCGGCGCAACGGCAGGTTACCTGGGTGGACGAATCGACGAGCTGATGATGCGCATCGTCGATGTGCTGTATGCGATCCCTTACATGATGATCGTCATCGTGCTGCTGGCGTTTTTCGGCGGTCAGTCACCGCTCGGACAGCTCTTCCTCCTGTTTGTCGCCCTCGGCGCCGTCTCGTGGCTGACGATGGCAAGGATTGTCCGGGGACAGGTGATTTCGCTCAAGAACCAGGAGTTCATTCTCGCCGCGCGCGCGACCGGCGTGACGGCCTGGAGAATCGTCGCGAGACATCTGATCCCGAACACGCTGGGCCCGGTGATTGTCTACGCGACGTTGACGATTCCTTCGGTCATGCTGCTCGAGGCATTTCTCTCGTTTCTGGGACTGGGGGTGCAGGCGCCGCTGGCCTCGTGGGGCAGCCTTTCAGCGGAAGGAATTCAGAACATCGCCATTTTTCCCTGGCAGCTCCTGTGTCCAGGTATCACGATGGCGATCACGCTGTTCTCCCTGAACTTCGTCGGAGACGGTCTGCGCGACGCCCTCGATCCACAGATGAGAAAAGGCTAGTGGAGGGCGCCCGACTCCTCTCGATCAACAACCTTCGCACGTACTTCGACGAAGACGGTCGAGTCGTCAAGGCAGTGGACGACGTCTCGTTCGACCTCGAGCGCGGTGAGACGCTCGGAATCGTCGGCGAATCCGGTTCCGGCAAGTCGGTCACCAACCTGTCGATCATGCGGCTGATCCCGACGCCTCCCGGACGCATAGCCGGCGGCGAAGTGCTGTTCGGCGGCCGCGACCTCCTGAAATTGTCCGAAGAGGAAATGCGCACTATTCGCGGCAAGCGCATCGCGATGATTTTTCAGGACCCGATGACGTCGCTCAATCCGTTCCTGCGGATCTCGCACCAGCTCATGGAGGTCACCCGGCTCCACCTGCGCCACACAAAGGCCGAAGCGCGAGAACACGCGATCCGCATGCTCGAGATGGTCGGCATCCCAGACGCGCGGCGGCGGGCCGACGGATATCCGCACGAGTTCTCCGGCGGCATGCGCCAGCGCGTCATGATTGCCATGGCACTCTCGTGCCGTCCCGAGCTGCATCATCGCCGACGAGCCGACAACCGCGCTCGACGTCACCATTCAGGCCCAGATTCTGGAGCTCATCAAGAAAATCAAGGAAGAGACCGGCACGAGCGTGATTCTGATCACGCACGACCTCGGCGTCGTGGCAGGTACGGCCAATCACGTGGTCGTGATGTACGCGGGCAAGGTCATGGAAAGCGCGCCGACCGTCGAGCTGTTTCAGCGGTCCGGAAATCCGTACACGAAGGGCCTGCTCGCCTCTGTGCCGGATCCGACGTGCATCGAGCGGAAGGAGCTCTATCAGATTCCCGGGCTTCCGCCCGATGTGGCACACCTCGGACCGGGTTGTCCGTTTGCGCCGCGCTGCGAGCGCGCCGAGGCGGTCTGCCACGACCAGTTTCCGCCGTTTGTCGAGCTGACCGCCGGTCATCATTCCCTGTGTCATTTCGCGCACGAGGTCTATGGCTCCTCTGGTCTCCATCGCTGACCTGCAGGTCCATTTCGATCTCGGCCGGCATCGCGTCGTCAAGGCAGTCGACGGCGTGACGCTGGATGTTTCGCCCGGGGAGACGCTGGGACTGGTTGGCGAGTCTGGCTGTGGGAAGACGACCCTGGGTCGCGCCGTCCTTCGTCTGGTCGAGCCGACCGGCGGCAAAGTCGTGTTTCGCGGGGCCGACATCGCGACGCTGTCGCGATCCGAGCTGCGCCGCATGCGCCGGCACATGCAGATGATTTTTCAGGATCCTTACGCCGCGCTGGATCCGCGCATGACCGTTGGGCAAATCATCTCGGAGCCTATCGAAACGTTTCGGCTCGCCGCTACCCGCGAGGACAAGCGTGCACGGGTTCGCGAGCTGATGCAGACCGTCGGCCTGAGCGAGCGGTTCATCAACCGGTATCCTCACGAATTTTCCGGGGGCCAGCAGCAGCGTATTGGTATCGCGCGGGCACTCGCCGGCAACCCGGATTTCATCGTCGCCGACGAACCCATCTCCGCGCTGGACGTATCGATCCAGGCGCAGATTCTCAATCTGATGGAAAGATTGCAGCGTGAGCGGCACCTGACGTACCTGTTCATCTCCCACGATCTGCGCGCCATTCGTCACACGTCACATCGCGTCGCTGTCATGTATCTCGGGAAAATCGTGGAGCTTGCCGAAGCGCATGTTCTCTACAGAAACCCGTTGATGCCGTACACGAAGGCGCTCATTTCCGCCGTGCCTGTGCCCGATCCTGTAATCGAGGCCAAACGGCGGCGTATTGTTCTCGAAGGCGACGTCCCCTCGCCCATCAATCCGCCGTCGGGGTGCCGGTTTCACACGCGTTGCCCTTACGTGGTCGCCGCGTGTGGCGAGGTGGAACCTGCACTCGTTGAAGTTCAGCCGAAGCACTATGCGGCGTGCATCCGCATCAGCCCCGAGCAGCCCGACATCGACAAAGTTGCGCCGGGGGCGACACCTGGGATTGCCGCATTGCCCGCCCTCTAACACAGTGCAAACGGAGCACTGGCATCGACGTCGCGCGTTCGGCGCGTCACGAAGTCGATGCCCAGCCGCTCAGAGCCCTCTGACGCAGTCCACAGAGGTTGTCACGCTGTCTTTGTGTTCTTCGTGGATCTTCGTGTTCTTCGTGATTTCTCTCTATGCCGTGTCTCTGCAAGACAAACGTCTGGAATCTTGTTTTCTTGAGAAGAATCTTACTGGCCGCCGGGCGCAACACGAAGTTCCACGAAGGAACGAGGATCCACGAAGCCCGGGCAACATCGACATCATGCGCGCATTTCTTCGTGATCTTGATCCCGGCTTCGTGGATCTTCGTGTTGGGTTTGGTTGCCGGCCTTCACGGCCGTGCTGCGACTCCGGGTCGCCGCGTTCATTGAGGTACTCGATCACGCATTTGGTAATACCCTCGGCTCTACCTGACCAAGGTTCAGCGACGTGAGGGTCTCCGGATCGTCCCCGAACTCCGTCTCCGGTTGAATCTGCCATTCTCTGGCGGCGAGGCGCCCGACGACTTCGAGCACACCGATGGCGACGACTCCGGCCGCTGCCAGTCGCAGCATGGCAGCGGGATCGTGCAGTGTCTGAAGCTCCCATCGGACCGGCCAATACGCCACCGCATACATCCCGCCGAGATACAGCGGCCAGCGTGTTTTGAGCTTGGTATGCCCTGGTGGATAAGCGCGTGTAAAGGGCACGCTGTTGATGGTGACCGACGAGCACTGTGCCGCAATAGTCACCGCGAGACAGATAAACATCGCATGCCAGGCGGCCACCCGCCACCCGAGCAGCGGCCAGACGATGAACGTGTTGGCCGCCAGCGCCGGTACGATTGCAAACGCCGCGGTCGCGGCGCGCACGCCTGACCAATACGCCGTTGCCGGGAGGCGCGCATGCGCGCAGAAAATCCACGCGGCCGCCAGCTCCGTCGGCATGAAAAATGACGAGCGCAGGCCGACGATGATCCAGTAGCCGATTACGAGCGGAATCCACAGCACCACCGTGCGCGGAGTCTGCAGCGCCTCGAGGCTCGTGGCTTTCATCGAGAGCGACACGCTGACGATGCCGACCGCAATCGCAGCGCAGATGGCAATCGGCACCTGCTGAGGTCTGCTGCGTGCCAGCGTCACCAGAATGAAATCGGATGTGCCGCGCGCAACCGCATCGCGACCCGTGAACAGGCGAGCCAGACGACGCCGAAGCCACGCGCTGCTCGATACTCGCGCCGGCGGCGCGAGCGCGGCGCGCATCTGTTTCCAGTAGCCCGCGAACGTCACGAGGATCGCGCAAACAATCGCGAGCGGGAGAGCAATCAATGCGCGCCCGGCGAGCACATCGATGCCGGGATACCGCGAGCCGCGTATGCTCTCGAACAACCCGAAGAACCACGCCATCGGCATCCAGCCATCCGCTTCTGGACCCAGAAAGACCGGCCTCGTCTCGCCCATGGCCGTGGGCACCATCATGAAGCACAGTACCGCGCTCATGAAGGTGAACTGCATGAACGAACCCGCTGTGGCGGCGAACTGCGGGCTGCAGGCAATGACGAGAGCTCCGCGCACGAAAACGAGCGCCGAGAACACAAACACCGCGCCGCCAATAGTGCCGGCGAGATGTCCGGCCAGGTGCGGCACGATTCGCCCCTCGGGGCCACCGGTGACGAAAGCGAACGGAACGCCCGACGTCACGTTCACCGCCAGAGCCGCACCCAGCAGGAAGGTTGCGAGCGCCGCGAGCTTCGCGGCGACAATCGTCGTGCCTCGCAGGGGCAGCGGCCCGAGCACCATGGCATCGCGCTTGTCAAAAACCAGCGCGTCCCAGATGAACACGGTGACGAGACCCGTCGTCACCATGGAATACACGACGAAGATGACCGCGAGTTGAGCGAGCCGCGTTTCGATCCACTGCGGCATGTTTCGCGCCTTCGCCACCAGCAGCATCAGCTCATAGTCCGGCATCGTCTTGAGCATCAGATAAAGGCCGGGCGTGATGAGGAATGCGAACACCCCGATAATCGCTCGCCGCATCTGCAGATCGGAGGTGGCAGACTCGTTCGCGGCAAATTGCTCGATGAAAGCCCGCCAGAGAATCCGAAACGCTCGGGAGCTCATTGCAGGTGCATGGCAGAGACCAGGCCTGTGGTCCGCCGTTCGACGTTCTCTTCTTCGACGAGCGTCGCGAAAACGGCATCGAGCGATGGCAGCTTCAATGTATTTCGAAGGTTGTCGACAGAATCGTGGCCGACGCTGTGGCCGTCCTTGAGAATGACCACCCGCGAGCACACCTGCTCGACGACTTCGAGCACGTGCGAGCTGAAGACGACCATCTTGCCCTCGTCGGCGAGCGCACGAACGAACGCCTTGAGGACACGCGCGGCGCCGACATCGAGTCCCGAAAACGGCTCGTCAAGGATGATGATGCGTGGATTGTGAAGCACGGCCGCGGCAATCAGGACTTTCTGCCGCATGCCTTTGGAGTAGGACGAAAGCGTCTGATATCGATCGTCGTAAATCCCCAGCAACTCGAGAAACTGCTCGATCTTCGCGTCGAGAGCCGCGTCTGGAATCTGCCGCAACCTGCCGATCAGCTGGAGATATTCGGGCCCGGTCAGGTAGGTGTAGAGATAAGGCTCTTCGGGCACGTAGCCGAGCAGCTTCTTGTAGTCCTGCAGGTTGGCGAGCGCATTGGTTCCGTCCAGCTCGACCGTTCCGTGAGACGGCTCGAGCAATCCCATGAGTATCTTGACGATCGTGCTCTTGCCCGATCCGTTGGGTCCGAGCAGACCGAAGACTTCGCCTGGCTGGACTTCGAAAGAGACGTGTTCAACGGCCGTCAGTGCGCCGTAGCGTTTGGTGAGGTTACGGACGCGGAGCATTCAAGCGCTCCCGAGGTTTGACACCTTCGTGGCGTGTTGGTTCCACGAGACGATCGTTCCGGGTGCCGGGTCATTCATACCGGAGCGCAGCAACCGGATTTTCTGCGGTCGCCCTCACGATCGGCCACACCATCGCCAGGAGAGCTATCAGCAACAGAAAACCGACGGCAGCGCTCAACGTGAGCGCATCCTGGCCAAATCTACCCACGAGCAATCCGTCCATCAGCCCCAGGAGCATGAACGCCCCGATGGCTCCCACGGCGAGGCCGATGCCAACCTGAGCGATCCGTGAACGCACCATCGTCCACCAGAGCCGAGGGCGCTGAGCTCCGAGCGCCATGCGGATGCCAATTTCCCTGGTTCGAAGCGCCGTTGAATACGACACCACACCGAAGATGCCGACCGTTGCGATGACAACCGCGATACCGGCGAAAATCGCGAACATCCCGCCGAATATGCGATTGACCCACAAGAGGTAGTTCAGAGTTTCGTCGAGCGTTCTGACATCGAAGAGGGGCAGATCCGGATCGATCGCCCGCACCTCGCTGCGTAACATGGCTGCGGTTGCTTCAACGCCTCGTTCTGCGCGAGCGATCAGCGCCAGAGACGGGCCGGCCTCGAGCTTGTACGGCAGATAGACCAGCGGATCGGTCGGAGCCGCCAACAGGTCCGGAGCAACACCGACGATCGTCACGCGCTGTCGCGTACCGCGGTCGGCGACGAGCGTTACCGGCCGCCCGATGGGATCAACAGCCGGGAAGAATCGTTCCACGAACTGCTGATTCACGATGACGGCTTCTCGTCCCGGAAGGGCATCGTCATCGGTCAGCGTCCTTCCGCGTACCGGCCTCAGACCGAGCGTCTCAAAGTAACGTGAGCCAAGAATGAGTCTGTCCACGACTGGCAACCGTTCGCCCTCTGTGGGTATACGCCCATCGATCGAGACCTCGCGGCGGCCGCCGCCCATGAACGGTTGAGCGCCTGCGATTGCAACCGAGGACACATTTCGAAGCGAACGAAGCCGTTCCTCGAGGCGTTGATAGAAAGCGACTCGCTCCTTCCCGGTCGGGTACTTCTCATCGGGAAGCCGCAACGTCATGGTCACCAACCGCGAGGCATCGAGGTCCGGGTGAACGCCGGCCTCTGCAGCAAGGTGCCGCATCATCGACACGGCCCCAGCCAGAAGGACGACAGTCAACACGACCTCTGCGACGACCAATGCGTCGCTCCAGCGACGACTCCGCCTGCCCGCTGTTCCGGTTCTGCCTGACGAGTCCTTGAGCACATCGGAAGCGCCCGCCCGGGAGAGGTGCAGCGCGGGCGCCAGACCGAACAGAACGGCCGTGGCAAGGCACACCGCCGAAAGAAACACGAAGACCATCCCATCCATCGAGAAGTCCATCCAGAACGGCCGTCCGATCTGGTCTGTGAGCGGCACAAACAAGCCCATTGCCCCAATCGACAGCAGGAGCGCTACCACTCCTGCCGCAGCCGCCAGCATCACGCTCTCAATCAGGAGCTGACGGACGATTCGCCAGCGGGTCGCTCCAAGCGACGCTCGAATCGACACCTCGCGCGCACGCCGCAGGGATCTTGCCAGAAGCACGTTCGCGACGTTGGCGCAGCTCACCAGCAGCAACAGGCCGACAGCCGTCATCAGCGCGCCGAAAATCACCAGCCACGGCCTGCCGATTCCAGGACGTAGTCGGTCGATGCGGGCACGCGTTCCACTGTTGGTCCGCGGAAAGTCCCGCGCGAGCGCCGCCGCGATGGAATTCAACTCAGCGGTTGCTTCGCTCACGCTGACCCCTTCGGCAAGCCGGCCGAAGACACCGAGCGTCCGCGAGTCGCGTGGCTGGCTCTGCAGCCCGCGCACCATTGACAGCGGGAGCCACACCGCGCTGTTCATGGGAAATTCCATTCGCTCGGGCATGACCCCGATGACGGTGGCAGGCTGCGCGTTGATGCGAATCAACCGGCCGAGGATCTCAGGATCGCTCTGATAACGACCCTTCCACAGACGGTAGGACAGAATAGCAACCGGGAAAGCGCCAATCCGATCATCATCCGCCGTGAAGTCACGACCGATCACCGGTTGAGTACCGGAGGAGCCTGAATGTTCGGGCGCTGGCATGACAACCGTCGACTCGCTCGGGCGCAGCGTCCTCGTCACTGACATTCAGCGTCGTGTACTGAAACGCAGCGAGCCCCTCGAACGAACGTATCGATCGCTCCCAGTCCGTGAAATCTGCATACGACAGGCTCGTATCGCGACCTGTCTGGTCGATGATGCCGACGTCGACCAGACGATCTGGCTCGTCGAACGGCAGATCTCGAATCAACACCGTGTTCACAATGGTGAATGCCGTGTTCGTCGCGGCGATCCCGACGGCCAGCGTCACGATGGCGAGAACGGCGAAGCCGGGGCTCCGGCGCATGGCTCGAACGCCGAACTGGATGTCCTTGAAGCACGCGTCGAGCTCACGCTCAGTGTAGCGTTTTTGCAGGAAGCGCATCCCAATCCCTAATCCCTAATCCTCCCGCAATGCCAGCGCAGGCGTCGAGCGCGCAACTCGGACAGCGGGGACAAACGACGCGATCAACGCGATCGCAAGGAGCAATGCCGAAACGGCGGCAAATGTCAGAGGCCCGGCGCTGAGCTGAACCGGTAGCCCCGGAAGCAACAACCCAGCCGCGATCGCAGCCACGATGCCGATCGCGATGCCGATCGCGGAGAGACGCAGGCCTCGAATCAGCACCAGCCGTGCGAGCGTCTGCGGGCAGGAACCAAGCGCAAGGCGGACCGCCCACTCCCGCCGGCGAATCGCCACGCCGTAGGACATGAGCGCGTAGAGGCCGATCGCCGCAAGCCCGAGCGCCAGTCCCGCAAACAGCCCCACCAGCCACCTGTAGAGGTGCAATTCCCAGAGCGAGTCCGTGATGATCTCGTCGAGCGTCTTGACGTTGAAGACCGCCATGTTCGGATTGATTTCCCGAATCGCTGACCGAATCGCATCGATCAACGCCCCGGGCGCGCTGTCGGTCCTGACAACCAGCGACATGCCGAGATCGCTGAGCTGCGACCAGTTCTGCGCCATCGGGTAATACAACTCCGGAACCGCAGGCTCCTTGAGGTTGATCTGACGGACGTCACCAACGATGCCCACGATCGTGCCGCGCGTGGTGGGGGCACCCAATGGATCGCCCCTCCCAAAGTACCTGAAGGCGAGCGCCTGATTGATCACGATCACTCGCGGCCCATCGCGACCGTCGAAAGTGGTGAAACCGCGCCCCCTGACCACCGGGATGCCAAGAGCAGCGAAGTACCCGGGAGTTACGTAACGAAGCTCCATCGCGAAGGGAGGCGGCGGATCGATTGGCTGCTGACCGGGGCGCGTGAAATCAATCGTGTTGGCGGTCCAGCCCCAGTTCTGAAGCGGCAGCGCCTGCGTGAACCCGGCCGACCTCACTCCGGGAATCTGCTCGACCCGCTCGACGATCTGATAGTACGGTCGAGCGTCTGACTGAGACCCTGTTGGTTGGCTGAGATGCAGCGCCACGACGTTGGTCGTGGCCATTCCGATGTCGGCGGCACGGAGGCGACGCACCTCACCCATGACGACCGCGACTCCGAACGCGAGCACGAATGCGAGCGTCACCTCGGCAACGACGAGCGCGTCACGAAGGCGTCCCGGGCCACGGCCCACGGTCGAGTGCCCCCCGCCTTCTCGCGTCACCGACTGCAGGTCCGCGCTGGCGGCCATCCATGCAGGGGCGAGACCGAACAGCACCGCGGTGATGACGCACATCCCGAAGGTGAACGCGAACACTTCCCAGCTCAGCGCGACCTCGTGAACGCGAGGAATTTTCGTCGAGCCGACGGCAATAAGAGCGCTGGTCCCCCACCGCGCGATCGCAAGACCGGCAACGCCGCCGGCGAGCGACAGCAGGAGGCCCTCGGCGAGAAATTGGCGGACAAGCCTGGCCCGTGAGGCGCCCAGGGCCGCCCTGGTCGCAACTTCACGGGCTCTGGCGCTCGTGAGAGCCAGCAGCAGATTTGCGACGTTCGCGCATGCGGCCGCAAGGACCATGGCAACGGCGCCGAAAAGCAGCCAAAGGGAGCTCGCGATTGAGCCGAGAACGGCGTCGGCGAGTGGTGTGACGCTGACCTCCGGAAGCTTCGTACGGGCGCTCGCTGGATTCGCCGCCTGGATTCGATTCTGGATGACGGTCCACTCTGCGGCCGCCTGCTCCGCGGTAATCGCGGGCTTGAGTCTTCCAGTAATGGTCCTCGCCCGTCCGCCGCTGGGCGGACGGTACTCGGCGAGCCAGACGTCGGTTCGTGATTCGGGCAGCGCTCCACCGATAACCGACGCTGCGCTATAGGGAAATTGGAACGAGTCCGGCATGACGCCGACAACGATGAAGGAATCGTGGTCAAGCGTCAGGTTGCTGCCGATGACGTTTGGATCGCGGCTGAAGCGACGGCTCCAGAATCGCCCGCTGATCACAGCGACATACCGGGGATCATCGCGACCAAACGTGCGGCCGGCGAGCGCCCGAACGCCGAGCGTCGAGAAGAACTCGCGATCGGACACGATGGTGTTGACCCGCTCGACCCCCGCCTGACTCTGAAAATGTTTCGTCGCCGGGTTGTAGAACGTGAAGTTTTCGAACGAGGTGTTGTCATGCCGAATCCGCTCAAGCTCGCCATGCGGGACCGTCAGGCTGACCTCGACGAGCCGTTCGGGGTCCAGGAACGGCAGCGGCTGCAGGATCACGCCGTTCAGCACGCTGAAAATGGCGGTCGTGGCTCCAATGGCGAGTGCGAGAGTGAGCACGATGGTTGCGGTGACGGCCCGGCTCCTGATGAGCGTGCGGACGCCGAACCGAATGTCCTGGACGAGCCCTTCGATTACACGCGCCCATGCTGGTCCCATGCCTCGCCTTTTCCTCTTCTCTCTTCCCTCTTCCTTGTGCCCTGCCTCCTCCCGGCGTGGGTCAGTGAGTAGAACTTCGCCTTGCGGATTCGGGACCACTGTAGCGCAGGTTTTCAGCCTTCCAGCCTGCTCTGCATGCAGGACTAGCTGGTCGCCGATAGCTCGTAGCCGGTAGAGCGAACTCCGGTAGCGCAATTTAAGTTGCGCCCTACAGATGACGCTACAGGCTATCAACTACCGGCTACCAGCTACTAGCGGGTCGCACTCGTGGTGGGCTTTCATCTGGACTCCCGTCTCTGGACTCTGGACAATACGCCGATGAGTTCCAGTCGCCGGACATTCCTCAAGACGGTTGTCGCACCTGCGTTCATTCCATACTCGCAACGGGCAGGAGCCCCCGGCCGGGCGGCCGATGTCATCGTCGTTGGCGCAGGCGCCTTCGGAGGATGGACGGCATACTACCTGCGGCAACTGGGCGCGTCGGTCAGGCTGGTCGATGCTTACGGCCCAGGAAACTCCCGCGCGACGTCAGGTGATGAAACGCGTGGCGTGCGCTCGTCTTATGGCGACCGTGGCGTTTGGGCCGAATTGTGGATGAAGTGGGCAAACCAGGCGATCGATCGCTGGACGAAGTTCGATGCCGAGTGGGGCCGCGAGATGAAGGTGCGGCTGTTCTTCAACACCGGCGACATGATCTTCCGCGCGCAGCCCGAGCCCTTTACCGACACGACGCAGGAGCTGTGGAAGAAGCAGGGGATACCGTTCGAGCTCCTCAAGCCCTCGGACGTTGCGCGCGATTATCCGATTCAGCTCGATGACATGACGGTGGTGATTCATGATCCGCGGGCTGGCGTCGTGCGGTCGCGTCGGGCTTGCGAGGTGGTCGCCGAGGCATTCCGCCACAGCGGCGGCGAGGTCATCATGGGATACGCCGCGCTGGGAGACAGAGACGGGTCACGCCTGCAGAATCTGAAGACGACCGGACCCGCCGCAACACTCACTGCCGAGACCTTTGTGCTCGCGCTCGGGCCCTGGTTCCCGAAAGCCCTTCCCGAATTGATGGGCTCCCGCATCCGCACGCCGCTTGGACACGTCCATTACTTCGGCACGCCGCCGGGTGACGATCGTTTCACATTTCCGAACCTGCCGAGTTGGAACTTTCCCGGTGTCACCGGCTGGCCCGCGCTTCCACCAGACAACCGCGGCTTCCGTGTCCGGCTGCGTGGCGACTCGCCGACCGATCCCGACACGAGCGAGCGAGCATTCGATCGCTCGAACGACAAGCTCGCACGGGAGTTCATCGTCCGTCGTTTTCCACGGCTCGCGGGTGCGCCATTGCTCGAAACCCGGGCCTGCCACTACGAGATGAGCGCTTCTCGCAATTTCATCATCGACCGGCACCCGGATTATTCGAATGTGTGGCTGGCCGGCGGCGGGACGGCCGAAGGCTTCAAATTCGGCCCCGTGGTCGGAGATTACATCGCCAGACGCGTGCTTGGAGTCGAGGACGATCCGGGGCTGGCAGAAGCGTTCAGCTTGCCGAAGATATGAGAATTGGAGGATTGGGGAGATTGGAAGACGTTGCTAGTCCCACACTCTTCAATCAGCAATCTAACAACATTCTGACAATCTTCCAATCTGCCAGTCTGACAATGGTCGAATCAAAAGAACGCGCGCATGCCGACGACCAGGCGCCTTGGCGCCGCAGCCGACGTCGCGCGACCGAAGAACGGAGAAGTCAGGACGCCGCTGAAGTTCTGCGGGTTCACCAGATTCAGCACATTGCTGGCGCGTGCGAAAATCTCGAATCGGAATGCACCGGCATTGGCGTTGTTCGCCGCGCCCCCCGCCCGCCTCCGCTACCGCCGCCTCCGCCTCGCTGAGTGTTCACACGCGCTCGCTGACCCAGAGACCTCGCCCACGTCACTCCAAAATCGACGTTGGTGACCGGCTCTCCGCGACCCGCGTTCCGCCTCACACCAAGCGGCCGCTCATTGGTCTGGCCGTCGCGATTCTCATCCAGCCCGGTGGTGATGTTGTAGGGCGCTGCCGACTGCGCCCTGATATTCATGTTCACGCGGAACCCGGCCTTGAGGTCGCTGTTCATCGATGCCTGCAGGCGATGGCGGATGTCCTGCCTCGATGGCCCCCACTCGTTCGACAAGTCGAAGCTGTTTGGCGGCAGCGACAGCGGCCCATCTGTTTCGTTCAGCCACTCGCCGAGCGTGTAGCCGACGTTCGCGGAGAAACGGCGGGGGCGGTGATTCAGCATCAAGTTGACTTCGAGCGTCCGGTTCTGCGATCGCGCGGCTGACTCGAGGAGCGTGATGTTGCGAAGGCCCGCTTCAGGCCGGACGCCGTCAATCGGCGCATTCAAATCCCGGCTGCGGAACAGGTGCCGGCCGATCCCGTGTGAATAGGTCGCGCGCAGGCGGGCCCAACTTGCCAGCGTACGGTCGATCCCGAACGACACGCGCCGCGTGAAGGGCATGACGATCCCGGGATCTGCGCGGACGATGCTCGGTGGCTGGCCCGCGAGCGGAATGCCGCCGCTGAACGGATCCGGGTAACCTGGACCGGAGATGACAATGTCGCGCTGCTGCTGGCCGTTGGCCCACAACGTCTGCTCGTAGAGGCCGCCGTCGAAGAACGTCGGCCACACGCCCACGCTGGCACGCAGCGTCGTCCGCCGGCCTGGCAGCGTCCAGCTGATCGACGCTCGAGGCGAAAAATTCGCCCAATCGGACAGCCTGGACTGAACGTCGTGACGCAGCGTCATGGTGAGCATCACGCTGCGATTGACCCGGTACCCGTCCTCGAGGTACCAGGAGAGCCTCCGCATCGAGTAGCTGCCATTCGGACTGATGGTTCGCTGCGTGTAGGTCGTGGGCAGGCCAGCCTGGTACATCTCCAGACTCGCAAATGTAAAGGTGCCGTTCGCGTTGCGCACTTCATCAACCGCGTACGTCGCTCCCGGCAGCCATCGCACCGAAGGTCATCTGATGCGTCTTCCTGACCGTGAACTCGAGCTCGTTCTCGAGGTTGAAGTCGCGCGTCCGCCTTCCGCCGCGAATCTGTGCGCCTCCCACGGTGAAGGCGTCGAGCACGCGAATCGTCATCGCGTCGCTCGACGAGTGCGCTTCGGACGTCTGCCACTCGGTACTGAAACCGCAGATCGTTCACCCACCGGTTTCTGATCGTCGACCGGTGCCCGATCCGAATCTCGCCGTCCGAGAGCTTGCGCGTGTAAGCGCGTTCCGGCAGATCGAACTCCGAGACGCCCTGGTTCAGGCTCTCGCCGGAGTTGACGTTCGACATCCAGACGAAGCTCTTGAGCAGCGGTGAGGGCGTGCTCGATCTCCATGCTCACGCCGGTCCGCGTGCTCGGCTGGGAGACCAGCGTGGAGAAGAGTCCGTCCGGCCGCGCCGCGCGAATCGCCTGCTGCTCTTGCGTCTCGGCACGGTCGATCGACAACGACATACCCGTTCGATTTCTCACGAGCGGGCCGTTGATCGTGTATGCGTAGTGGCGCGTTTGTCCCGAAGGCGCGCTCCCCTGAGAACGCATTGCGCGCGTTCATCGAATCGTCGCGCATGTTCATGTTGAACGTGTTCTGCCAGCCGCCCCTTCCAGGCCGGGTGCGAATCTCGACGCGCGGTCCCCCATTGCCGCTGCCCGAGGCCGCGTCGTAGCGGACGCGAATCTCCTGGATCTGCGTGCCCTGGGGCAGACGACCGCCCGCGAACCCGTTGACGCGAATATCGGCGTCATCGCCGATGAGCGTTTGCAGCACCTGCGCAAGCTCCTCGGGATCGTCGGGCAGCGCGGCCAACTGTTCTGCGGTCAGCTGCATCGTGAAGGCATCCAGCAGCTGCGCGTCGTCTGCTGCCGGCGAGACATCAACCTCTTCGGCCAGCGACGCAATTTCGAGCGACACATTGCTGCTGCTCTGCGCGCCGGCACGCACCCGCAGATTCTTTGAGGTCAGCCGGCGTGAAGCCTGGCGACTCGACATGTGCGGCGTACTCACCAGGTGTCAGGCCGTCGAACGTCGCCTCGCCGCGCTCGTTCGACTGGACGGTTCGCGTGACGCCGGACACGCCGGTAATCGTGACCGTCGCACCCGGAATCGCGAGATCGGTTGCGTCGCGCACCAGAAGACGCAGGCTTCCGGGACGCGGCTGTGTCTGAGCCGCCGCACCCGCGACCGTCAGCACACCACACAGGCATGCCAGTGACAGGTAACGGCGAAGGTCGAGGAGAGTAAGCCTGCTCAAGACGGTCAGGATCGCCTATCGCGCATGAAGGCGCCGTGAAGACGGCAAAGTGAGCGTCGCGCGCGCTCCTCGCGCCCCCACGCGCGGCTCCAGCGTCAATGTTCCACCGTGGGCTTCGGCGATCTGCCGGCCGAGCACGAGGCCGATTCCCGATCCTTGCGGCTTGGTCGTGAAGAACGGCACAAACAGGTTCGACGGGTTCGCCAGTCCCGGGCCGTCATCCTCAACGAACACCGAAACGCGGTGACTGTTCGGCAGCCAGCTGACCTGAACATTTCCGCCCGTCTCGAGCACGGCATCGACGGCGTTGCGCATCAGATTGATGAGCAACTGCTCGAGTTGATCCGGATCCGCGTGAAGAGAGACCGACGCTCCGGGTTGCACGTGGATCGGTCTACGCGTCTCGAGACGCGCCACCCTCTCCACGAGCGCGGAGAGCTCAATCGGCTGCAGGTTCGGACGCGGCAGCCGTGCCAGAGCTGTGTAGGCGGTCGTGAAGCGGCTCAACGCATCCGTTCGCGTGGCGATGATCGTCAGGCCGCGGCGCATGTCGTCGCGCCAGTCCTCCGGGAGTGGATCCTGGGCCGTGATTCGTTCGAGGCTGCCCGCGATCGACTTGATTGGCGCCAGCGAGTTGTTCAACTCGTGGCCGAGCACGCGAATGAGGCGCTGCCACGCCTCACGCTCCTGCTGGCGCAGCGGAATATTCACGTCGCTCAGCACGACAAGACGATGAGGCAGACCGCCCTGCCGGAACGATCCGCAGCGTACTTCCCACCGGCCGCTGCCGCCAGGGAAGGCGATGTTCAGCACCTGCGGCGCCGTGCCGTCAAGGCACGCGGCCATACTCAGCTCTTCCGCGGTCCTGTCCATCAGTTGCGCCGCCGGCCGGCCCAGGAGCCGCTCGCCCGCCCGGTTGACCAGCTTCAGTCTCCGCTCGTCGTCGAACGCAAATACGGCGACATCGATCTCCGCCATCACGGTTCGCAACAGGGCACCGGCTTCCATGGATCCAAGCCGTTCGTCGCGCAGCGTGTCTGCGAGCGCGTTGATCTCGAGCAGCGTCTCTCCCAACGGATCCGACCTGCGCGCCCCGCGCGCGCGAAACGAAAAGTCGCTCTCTCGGAGCGCTTCGAGCAGATTTGCCATCGTCTGCAACGGAAAGACGATGCGATGACGGAGCGAGGAGGCGGCAATAGCCCAGAACACCACGATGAGGAGGCAGATGGTGACGATCGACTGCGTCGAATAGTCGCCGGCCCAGAGGAGCGCCACAGCGACCAACGTTCCCGGCAGGCCCGCGGCAGCGGTCAGCAACAGAATGCGCCGGTCGAAACGGAGCGTCATGGCTCGATGCCGAAGCGCTCGAGCCGGCGATACAAAGCGCTCCGGCTGAGGCCGAGCGCTTTTGCCGCCTCGGTCACGCTCCCGTAGCGCGTCACCGCTTTGCGAATCAGGAAGGCTTCGACGTCTTCGAGGCCCATGTTCTCGAGACTCTGCGCCCCATCGGCGCTGCGGCGAAGCCCGAGGTCGCCGGGCGCAATGGTCGAGCCGGCTGCCATCAACACGCTTCGCTCGATCGCGTGCTCGAGCTCGCGTACGTTGCCCGGCCAGGGATGCCGCATCAACGCGTCCATCGCCGGCGCATCGAAGCCGGAGACATTCTTGCGATACCGGCGCGCATGCTGCTGAAGGAAGTGGGCCGCAAGCGCCGGAATGTCATCGCGCCGATCGCGCAACGGGGGGAGGGCAATCTCGATTGTGTTGAGGCGAAACAGGAGATCCTGCCGGAAGCGGGCAGCTGCCACTTCACTGTCGATATCGGCGTTGGTGGCCGACAGGATACGGACGTCCACCCTCCGCGTCCGCGAGGATCCGAGGCGCTCGAACTCGCCGGTCGCGATGACGCGGAGCAGCTTGGCCTGCTGGGACGCCGGCACGTTCGCGATCTCGTCGAGAAACAGCGTGCCGCCATCGGCCAGTTCGAAACGACCGACGCGGTCGCTTCGCGCGTCGGTAAACGCGCCGCGAACATGACCGAACAGCTCGCTTTCGAACACCGTCTCGGACACGCCGCCGGCGTTCACGGTCACCATGGGCCGGGAGGCTCTCGGCGACAGGGCATGTATCGCCTGGGCCACGAGGCCTTTTCCCGTGCCGTTCTCGCCGGTGATGAGCACGTTGGCATCCGATGGCGCCGTCCGCTCGATGAGCTCGATGACGGGTCGCATCGCGTGCGATCGCGCGATGAGCGGCACGGCACCATCGAAGTTGAGCCGTGCGGCTCCCTCGAGCTGCTTCCCGCGCTTCAACGCGCGGCTCAACTCCACCTGCGTCCGCAGGATGGCGAGCAGACGTGCGTTGTCCCAGGGCTTTTGCACGAAGTCGCGGGCACCACGCCTCATCGCCTCGACCGCCACGTCGACGCTGGCCCAGGCCGTCAGCACGATGACGGGAAGGGTGCTGTCCTCGGCCTGCAGACGGGCGAGCAAATCGAGGCCTTCCTGTCCAGACGTGGTGTCACGCGCGTAATTGAGGTCGACCAGCGCCGCGTCGAAGTCTGTCTCATCGATGGCGGCGAGCACGGCAGCAGGTGAAGAGACCGACTGCACCTGGAAGCCCTCACCCTTGAGGAGGAGCTGCAACGCCTCCAGAATGTCGGGCTGATCATCGGCGAGCAGAATGCGTGGAACCTTGGATGGCACAGTTGACATCCGCTAATCGTTGATGATCCAGCCATCGCGCAGCTTGATGATGCGGTTGCCATACTGCGCGTTGGCCTCGGAGTGCGTAACTTGAATGATGGTGGTACCGTCGTTGTTGAGCTTCTTGAACAGCTCCATGATCTCGCGAGCCTGATCGGAGTGCAGGTTGCCGGTCGGCTCGTCGGCCAGAATCAGGCGTCGGACTCGCCACCACGGCGCGCGCGACGCCGACCAGTTGCTGCTGCCCCCCCGACAACTGACTGGGGTACAGATCCTTCTTGGCGACAATCTGAAATCGATCGAGCACATCCGAGACGATGCTCTGCCGCTGCGTGCGCGGCACGTCGCGATAGCTGAGCGGCACCTCGAGGTTCTCGTAGACCGTCAAATTGTCGAGCAGGTGATAGCTCTGAAACACGAACCCGATGTGCTTCTTCTGCAGCGCCAGCCGGTCTTTCTGCCTCATCGAATGGATCGGCTGATGGTGCAGCTCGTACTCTCCGCGCCAATCAGTGTCATGCATGCCGAGGATGTGGAGCAGAGTCGACTTTCCCGCTCCGGACGGCCCCATGATCGAGATGAACTCTCCTGGCTTCACGTCGAAATTGATGCGCCGAAGCAGAAACGTCTCGCCGGCGCCGGTCTTCACCGATTTCTCGAGGTTACGCAACGCGATCATTTTGCGGGTCCCACGATCGGATTGGTGAGCGTGCCGATACCCTCGTAGGTGCAGACGGCCACGTCACCCGGTTTGAAGAAGATCGGTGGCTTTCGCGCCGAACCGACACCGGCGGGGCTTCCTGTTGCGATGACGTCACCTGGCCGAAGCGTGATGATGTGCGAGCCGTACGACACCTGCTCGACGACCGAGTGGATCATCAGAGAGGTGTTCGCGTCCTGCATCAGCTGCCCGTTGAGCGTGAACTTGACGGACATGTTCTGAGGATTCGGGACGAATTCCTTCGGCGTAATGAACGGTCCCATCGGCGCGAACGTATCGTGGTTCTTGCCGAGAACCCAGTCGGATCCATATCTTGTGTCGCCACGCCCGCCGCGGTCCGAGACGTCGTTCTCGAGCGTATAGCCGAAGATGAAATCGCCCGCGCGTTCAATCGGCACGCGATTCGCCGTCCGGCCGACCACGACGCCGAGCTCGCACTCCCAGTCGATTTGATTGCGGCCCGCAGGCAGACGAATCGCCTCACCTGTGGCGATGACGGCCGCCGGCGCCTTCATGAACATGTAAGGATTCCATCGCTTGTCGTCCGGCTTCCGTTCCCATATTCCAGGCGCGCTCGTGGTTCCCGGCAGGGCGTCGCCTGGAGCCGGCCCGCCGGCCGGCGGCGCACCCCCAGCCATCTCCGCGCCGTGCGCCCGGTAGTTCACCGCCACATTGAGCATCGTCGTCGGATACATAATCGGAGGAAGCGTTTTCACCGCCTTCAGATCGTGAACGAACGCCGGACGGCCGGGCCCCTCGAGAAGTTTGGTATTCGCAAGAATCTGGCCGATGCGGGCGCGGACGCCCGAGTCATACCGGGCGATGACATCCTTCATGTCGGCCGGCGCGGCTGTCGTTGATGCAGGGCTCTTCAATGCCGCGCTTGCCTGAGCGAAGTCGATGACCATCGAGTCCTTCAGCACGATTCCCACAAACGTTCTGCCGCCCTGCTCGAACGTGCCCAGCTTGAAAGGCTGCGTTCCCTGACTCAGGATGTTGCTTCCAGAGATGAGCAACGAGATTGCCGCCAGCGCCATCACTAATCGACTCATGTGCCTCTCCTCAGTCGTTTTCTCAAAAACTTACCAGCGAGTTCCGCCGAAGCTCAAGCTGCTATCGCCCGGATTCCAAGTCACGACGCCCGCGCGAATCTGAGCAACACGAAGTCTAGTCGTACCTGAGGGCGACGATCGGATCGACGCGGGTCGCGCGACGCGCGGGGATGTAGCTCGCCGCGACTGCGACCACTGCCATAACCAGCGACACCACTGCAAACGTTGATGGGTCGTTCGGCTTGACGTCATAGAGGAGTACGTCGGTCACGCGCGTGAGGGCGAGCGCAAGCACAAGTCCAATACCTATCCCGGCGATCGTGACGACAGCAACACGGCCCAGCACCAGGTTCAGCACCTGTCCGGTTCGCGCCCCCAGCGCAATCCGAATGCCGATGTCCGGTGTCTCCTGCGCGACCGTTTGGGCCATCACGCCGAAAATCCCGAGGGCCGGTAAGTAACAGGGCAAGGACGCCAAACGCCGAAAGCAGCCAGGAGGCGATGCGCGTGCGCCACATCGCGTCGCCGACACGTTGCTCCATTGTTTTGACCTCGCTGAGCGGCAGGTTCGGATCGAGCGCAGCGATCTCACGTCGCAGCACGGGAATCATGCTCTCGGGATCGAGGCGACTCTGGACGAAGAATCGCACACGTGAAGGCGGCGACTGAAAGACGGAAATGTACGCATCAGGGTTGGCAGCGCTTTCGATGGCACTGTACCGAACATCCGACACGACGCCAACGACCTGGGCGCCCTCGCGAAAGCCACTTCCCTGTCCGAGTGTGACCGGCTTCCCGACGGGATTGGCGTTCGGCCAGAACTTACGAGCTGCGGTCTCGTTCACGAGCACCACTTTTGGTCGCCCCAGACGGTCTTGTTCGTTCAACAGGCGGCCGCGAATCAATCGAATGCCGAGGCTTTGGAAGTAGTCGGGGCTTGTGAAGTGAACGCCAATCCCGGGAGCATCTGGAGTCATGCGATGACGACCCGGCTCGAACCCGATGATGGTGCTGTTGCAACCGCCCGACACAGGCGGACAGTTGCCGATTCCGAAAGAGTCGACCCCGGGAATGCTGCGGGCACGCTCAACGAGCTGCGAAAAGAATTGAATTTTGCGCTCATCGTTATAGCTCGCCGCCGGCAGGTCGATGCGCGCCGTCAGCACCCCCTCGGGATCGACGCCGATAGCGGTCGCGTGAAGCCTCGCCGCGCTCTTGAGCATCAGGCCGGCGCCTGCCAGCAGAACCAGTGCGATCGTGATCTGTGCGACGTTACCATGACACCGCGCGTGCCGAAGCCCTTTAACGTTTCCGTCGGGCGCCCGCTCCGGCCGCTCTTCAATGTCTCGAGGGGCCGCAGAGCCGATGCCTGGATTGCCGGCACGAGCGAGATGAGTCCGGCACTTACGACTGCGATCCCGCACGCGACGAGAATGCTGACACCGTCCAGGCCAATCATGCCAACCCCGACCAGGGTCAGGCCCTGGGCGCCAGAGATGCGTCCCGCTCCTGACGAAGCTCGCCATTCTGAAAAACGCGTCCGACTCGGGCAGAAGCGTGGCGCCGGCGGCGAGCAATGCTGATGCGACCCAGAGACCGGCCGCAGTCCCCAGCGCGGTCAATAACAGGCTTTCGACGAAGAACTGCCTGGCGACCTGTGTGCGGCTGGCGCCAATGGCAAGCCGCACCGCGATTTCCCGGCGGCGTCCGAGCCCCTTCGCAATGAGCAGATTGGTAAGATTTGCGCACGCAATGAGCAGGACGGCTGAAACGGCCCCGAGCAACGTCAGCGCCGCGAGCCGGAGATCGCCTTCGATGCGCGAGGAGTAAAGCGAGGTTGCTGTTGCGCCCCACGAATCGCCGCCAAAGTCACTGTACTCCTGCGCAATTCGATCGCCCATCGCCCGGACTCGTGCGATGGCCTGCGTCTCGGACACGTTCGACTTCCGTCGAGCCACGAGGAAGTATCCGTGGGCGTAGCGCTCCGTCAGATATCCGGGCTCGAAGGCCGCGAACGGAACCCAGACCTCGGCATCCCCACTGAGCCCGCGGAAACCGGGCGGCAAAATACCAATCACTGTGTACGGCGTTGAGTTGATTCCGATTGTGCGGCCGACGATTCCAGGGTCGGCGCCATAGCGCCGCGCCCAGAGCGCGTGGCCGATCATCGCGACCGGCGGCTCGCCACGTATGTTCGCCTCACGACCGGTGAACGACCGGCCGGCGATCGGATGTACGCCCAGAATTCCCGGATACCGTTCTGTCGTCACCTCACCTCGAATTCGCACGGGGTCGGCGTCGCCCGTCAAAGTGATGTCCCGGCCGGCGAACAATGCCGTGTTCGCGAATACGTCCTGGATCTCGAGGAAGCTGCGGTACTTCGGGTACGACCAGACGCCCTCCCACCGCGCTCCCGACTCGCGCTCCGGCACGAGCAGGTGTACCAGCATCAGGCGATTGGCATCGTTGAACGGCAGCGGCTTCAGCAGCACCGCGTTGACGACTGCGAACATCGCCGTGTTCGCCCCGATGCCCAAGGCGAGACTGAGGACGGCAATCAGCGTGAAGCCGGGACTCTTTACCAAAGTTCGAATGGCGTAGCGGAGGTCATTCATAGAAATCAGTAAGGAAAAAGGAAGAAGGAAAAAGGAATAGAGAGTTCCGTCACGCTGCGGGCACCAACTCTGCACGAAGGCCCACTGATGATTGACGAACATGAACTCATCGAGCGTGCGTTCCGGTTTGCGTGTGATGTCTGCAACCTCTGCACGCGGCTCCAACAGCGGGGGCCCGTTGTCCGGCGGCTCAGCTTCAAACTGTTGGACGCTGGCACACCAATCGGCGCGAATATGGAAGAGGGGCGAGCAGGACAAACCAAGCCTGATTTCATTGCCAAAAACTTCATCTCTCTCAAAGAGTCCCGCGAAACCCCGTTCTGGCTTCGCGTGATCGGCGCAACCGATCCCCCAATGCAAGCAGAGCTGCTGCCGTTTCTGCAGGAATCCAACGAGTTCATCGCCATGCTGACGACGTTATTGAAAAATGCACTTCCTTGTTCCCTCTTCCTTGTTCCTTTCCCCTCACGCCTCTCGCAATACCTGCATCGGATCGAGATTCGCCGCTCGCCGTGCGGGAAGGAAGCTCGCGGCAGCGGCAATTATCGTCAGCAGCGAACAGGCGGCCACGAGCGTGATTGGATCATGTGGCTTCACTCCGAACAGAAGCGTCGACGCAGTGCGCCCGGCGACCAACGAGAAAATCATCCCCGCGATGACACCGGTGACCAGCAGCCGGCCGGCCTCCCGCATCACCAGTCCTATGACATGGTGGCGAAGTGCCCCGATGGCGATGCGCACGCCAATCTCCGGCCGCCTCTGAGCAACCGCGTACGACAGCATTCCGTAAAGCCCGATCACGGTCAGCACAACGGCAAGTAAGCCGAAGAACGCAGCGAGCATTGCGAGCAGGCGCTCGCGCACGAGCCCGTCCTCGATTCGCTGCTGAAAATTGGTGAACTCCGCAATGATTTCCGGATAACTCTGGGCAATGTGTCTCCGAACGTTCGCGATGGCCCTATCCGGCGCGACACTCGAGTGAATCATTGACCGCGTCCACAACCTCTGGAGAGGATGCTGCGAGTCAGGGGCGAAGACAATCGGTTCATGCTCGCTTCGTAGATCGTTGTACTGGGTGTCCGGAATCACCCCGACAATCTCGTAAACCGTCGATGGATAATCCGGCTCGGGACTCGTTTGCAGCGTCTGGCCGATGGGGTCGGCAGTTCCCACGAAGCGCCGGACGAACGTCTGGTTGACGATGGCGACGCGGGGCGACGTTCGCATGTCGCGAGCGGTAAAGCCCCGCCCTTTAACGATGTGGATGCCCATCGTGTCCAGATATTCCGGGCTGACCCACGCGAACCGCGCGTCTCGGTTGATTGCGCCGCACCCGAATGACGTGGCTCCAGCTTCCTCCAATCAATGGAACGTGTGTGGTCGTTCCTGCGTTCACGACGCCGGGCACCGATTTGATTTGCGCCAGCAATTCACGGAGATAGTCGTCCCGTCGCGCCTCAGGAACGGACTCCGGGAATCGAAAGAATCCGAAGGAAATGCCCTCCTGCCGCATGCCGGTCTCGACGGTCATCAGTTTGCGGAAGCTCTGAACGAACAGCAGAGCCGAGACGAGCATCACGAGCGCCATGGCGATCTGCGCCGCGACCATCACACGCTGCAGCGAGAGACGCTGATGCACTGCGGTCGTCCCACGGCCGCCGGTCTTCATCGCGTCAACCGGTTGCACGTGCGCCGCGCGCATGGCTGGCGCGAGGCCAAAGACAAGACAGGTGGCAGAGGCGGCAATGGTTGCGTAGAGCAGCACGCGCCAGTCGATCGCGAGCGCAAGGCTCGGCCCTCCCTCTCCCGTCGCAAGAGTCACGATCAGCGCGCGGCCGAACACACTCGCCAGGAAGACAGCGAGGATGGCGCCCGCTGCTGCCAGTACGACTACTTTCGGCAAGAAACTGGCGGACCAGCGCCGCTCGCGAGGCACCCATGGCGACACGGACGGCAACTTCGCGGTCGCGCGCGCTCCCGCGTGCGAGCATCAGGTTCGCCAGGTTTGCGCAGGCAATCAGAAGAATAAGGGCGGTAATTGCGAACAGAAGCCTCAGCGATGTCTCGTAGCGCGTGCGAAGGGCACTCACACCCGACGCAGCCGGATACGCGGCGAGCCGAAACGCTTTGAATCTTTCGATCGAATCGGCACTGTAATCTGCCGGCGTCATCGCCTCGAAGATTCCTGCGCTGAGAGCGTTCAAATGCGCCGAGGCTCTCTCAACCGTCCAACCAGGCCGCAGCCGGCCCATTACGGCAACGTCGAAAACGTCGCGTCGAAGCTCCTTCGGTCGACACAACGGCTGCGCGATGTCGAACGAATCTCCGACGGCCACACCGAAAAACCCCGGCGGTGTCACGCCGACGACATCGACGAGCTCGAGGTTGACACGCAGGCGCGTCGCGGGAGTCAGCTCGCGGCCCCCCATCTCCCGCTGCCAGAAGTCGTAACTGATGACGGCGGCCGTCGCCGGGCAGGGCGTCGTTTCATCTGTCACCTGAATCAATCGACCACGGTACGGCTGCACGCCAAGGCTGGCGAAGAACTCCCCGCTGACGGCGATGCCGTTGGCCGCTCGCAGTTCGCTTCGCTCACCGACACGCGTCTCACGAGGGCCCCACGCGAAGAGTCCGGAGAGCGCCTGTTGATGGTCGCGAAGCTCCTGCCACACCGGCCGCGTCAGCTGGCCGTAGGCGGCAGGGTTCAGGCCAAAGCCCCGGTTGCCCCCGACGATTCGGACGTCGACGAGCTCCGCCGGATTTGGAATGGGCAGAGGGCGGAGCGCCAGGGCGTCGATCAATTGAAAGATTGCCGTGTTCGCACCAATGCCCAGCGCCAGCGTGAGGACCGCGGCGATCGTGAAGGCCGGTGTCCTGGTGAGGTGGCGGAAGGCGTAGCGGAGGTCATTCATAAGGAATTAACGAAGCAGTAAGGAAGAAGGAAAAAGGCAGAAGGAAAAGAGCACGCTGTCACGATGCGGGCATAAATACTGCACAGCGTATCCCCCATGATTGATGAACACGAACTTTGTAAACGGAGTTTCCGATATGCCTGCGACGTATCCAAACTCTGCGCTCGACTCCAGGAACGCGGTCCAGTCATCCGGCGTTTGAGCATGAAGTTCCTGGATGCAGGTACATCTATTGGCGCAAATATGGAGGAGGGCCGGGCAGGACAATCAAAGCCCGATTTCATTGCCAAAAACTTCATCTCATTGAAGGAAGCTCGTGAAACACGATTTTGGCTTCGTGTCATCGGCGCCACCGATCCATCGCTGGAAAGGGAATTGCAGCCGTTCCTCCAAGAAGCGACCGAGTTCATCGCCATGCTCACGACGTTGCTGAAGAATGCCCGGTCGTCTCCGTCTCGCGGATCGCAGAATTTGCAATGAGCGGTCGCCGGCGACGTTGTGGTACCTGCTCTTTCTCCTTTTCCTTTTTCCCTTTTCCTTTTTCCTTTTTCCTTTTTCCTTACAGATTACTTACAGTCTATGACTCCCTCACATCACTAAACCCCATCTCCTTGCTCATCTTCTCCGCCGTGCTCTCATCGACGATCTGCCCGTCGAAGAGATGAATCGTTCGATCGGCGTGGCGGGCGTAGCGCGGATCGTGGGTCACCATGCAGAGCGTAGCCCCCGAGCGATGCAGCTCGCGGAGCAGTTCCATGACCGCTTCGCCATTCTTGGAGTCGAGATTTCCGGTGGGCTCGTCTGCCAGCAGGATCGAGGGCTCTCCGGCGACCGCGCGCGCGACCGCAACGCGCTGCTGTTGACCGCCGGAAAGCTGGCTGGGATAGTGCTTCGCGCGATGCGCCATGCCGACTCGTTCCAGCGCCTCCTGGACACGCTTCCGCCGTTCGGTCGACGGCATCCCGCGATAGGTCAGCGGCAGCTCGACATTGTCGAACACGCTGAGATCGCCGATGAGGTTGAAATTCTGAAAGATGAACCCGATCTCACGGTTGCGCGTCCGCGCCCGCTCGCGCATCGTCAGGTTCGCCACGGGCTTCCCGTTCAGCCAGTATTCCCCCGCCGTCGGCGTATCGAGCAATCCAAAGATCGACAGCAGCGTTGACTTGCCGCAGCCCGACGGGCCGGCGATCGAGACGTATTCACCTTTCTGAATCTCGAGGTGAATCCCGCCGAGTGCATGCGTTTCGACTTCGTCGGTGTAGAAAACCTTCTTGACGCCGTCGAGCTTGATTAGTGTTTGATCCATAGAAGTCTCTCACCAACGGGCCTTCCCACTTACCGCTGTTCAGGTGCGCCGCATGGGGGACCGCCCGAAATGCGGAGCCGGTCGTACCCATCCCACGCTGACATGTCGGACAGCACCACGCAGTCGCCCACATTGAGTCCGCGTACAACCTCGATTGTGTTCACGGAGCTCCGGCCAAGCTCGACCGGCGTGAGCGTCGCGGTCGAGCGATCGGCCGAGAGCTTGAACAGGCTCACTTTTGCCTGTTCCTGACCAAACGCCGGCCGTCCGACGTGCATGATGTTGTCGAGACGCTCCAACTCGATCGTGCCGTCCACGCTCATGTCCGGACGGGCACCCCGCGGCAAGGCATCGTCCAGGACGACATCGACCGTGACAGTGCCGTTGCGCGCCGCAGGATCGATTCGGAAGACACGTCCTCGTGTGACGCCGTTGCGCGTGTCGATTTCAGCCTTCTGGCCGATGACGACGTCCTTGACCTGGGTTTCGGCGATCTGAAGCTGGGCCTTGAGCCGCGTCGGATCGACCACGCGAGCCAGGTTGGTGCCAGGGCTGATCCGCTGGCCCACTTGAACGGGCACTTCCTGCAGCACGCCGACGACACCGGCGCGAATCTTCAAGCCGGTTGCCTCGCTTCGTCGCAGAGCTGCCATGGTCCGTCTGCGCTCGACTTCGGCCTGCTGCACCTCGAGCTTCACGGCGAGCGTCTTTTCGGTATTCGCGAGGCGCTCGTCTTCCATCTTCTTTCGTGCCGCCGCTGTTTCTGCGCGCAGCTTCGTCCTCTGGAGCTGGATATTCGGGATGAACCCTTCTTTGGCCATCGCCTCGTCCGCCGTCGCATCCATCGCCGCCTGCGCCGCGTCCGCCGCCACGGTGGCTGCCACAACCTGTTGCGCCAGGAGGTCGCGGGCCAGATCGGCCTTGAGGACTTCGTAGGTCGCCATCGCGGTCTTCAAATCGAGGTCGGCTGTCAGCGCCGCCTGCTCGGTCTGTGGGTTGCTGAGCTCGAGAAGCACCGTGTCGGCCTCAACCGCCGTTCCAGGAAACACCAGCTGCCGTTCCACGCGGCCGTCAGTGAGCGAAGTGATCCAGCGGATCTCATCGGGCACCAGCACGCCGTTGCCACGAACCTGGCGCAGCATGGTCCCGCGCTTCACCGAATCGATCCACAGCGTTCCCCCTTCGACGGTCGGCGCGGCCGGTTTGAGGCGCGCGAGCGCAACGGTCGTGGCGATCACCAGGAGCGCGATTGCGGCGCCGATGATGATGCGGCGCCGTCTGCGCTGCTGGGCGACTTCCGGTGGTCGGGCTATGTCCATAAAGGGATTTCTAGCTCAGTTTTGACGATTCTTAGCTCAAGAAGTTTGCCAGGCAAGTCCGGTCAAAAACAGGCGTTTTTGACAGCGCATGAAGGGTTGATGTCCGGGCATGGGATTGCCGTCCCACTGCCGGACGGATTCAATCCTCGCCGAGCGCGCACGGTTAACCGAAGCCGTAGAGGCGCGCGGGGTTGTCGACCAGGATCAGCTTGCGTGTGGCGGCGTCGGGCACCCACGCGGGCAGCATGTTCAGCACCTTCCCATCATCGGTCTGAACGTGGCAGGCGAGGTCGGTAGGCTTGCGGCCTGGCGTCGCCGCCGAGCCGGGATGAGGCCAGTTGGTCCCCCAAAGGATCCGTTGGGGGTTTGCTGCAACCAGCGCCCTTGCAAGCGGCATCACATCGGAGAGATCCTCCTGCTTCGACACCGAATCGGCAGCTCCAGAAATCTTTACATAGGCCTTCCCGGACTTCACCAGATTCACCAGCGCACCGAAACCGGCCTGGTCAACACCGCCTGCCGCGACAGCACCGCCGAAGTGATCGATCACCAGCGGCACGGGCGATGCGAGCAGCTGTTGGCTCAGCGCCTCGATGACTGATGGCTGGGTGTTGAACTGAATGTGCCAGTTGCGGTCCCGCACGCGGGCGAGAGCAGTTTGGAAACGCTGACGCGCCGCTGCGGGATCGCTGATCCCTGCAGTCGCCAGATTCAGCCGGATGCCGCGAACGCCCACCTTCGCCATGGCGTCCAGATCCGCCTCAGACGTCTTGTCGTCGATAACCGCAACACCGCGCGCGCGGTTGCCAAGCTCACGCAGGCCGTCGAGCGTGCAGGAGTTGTCCGTTCCGTACACGCTCGGCTGCACGATGACGACGCGATCGAGGCGAAGCGCCGCGAGAAGCTGCCGCAGCTCGGCGACCGTCGCTGTTTCGGGCGTATAGGTCCGGCCGGAAAAGAACGGATACCGCTGCGGATCGCCAAACACATGCACGTGGCAGTCGCATCCTCCGGCAGGCACGTCGAAACTGACCTTTGTCCTCGGTTGTGGCGCCGCAGCACTGGGCCCAACGATCTCGGCTTGCCATTCCTACAACCACTGACACTATGCCGCCTTTCAAAAGGTCTCGCCTCGTGAGCATGGCCGGGAAGTATAGACGGGATTAGGGACTAGGGGTTAAGGAAGAAGGAAAAAGGAAAAAGGAAGAGAAGGGCAGGTCATGGGTGATCAAAGATGAAGCGGTCGGAAATGAAGTAGTTAGGCAGGGCGCAGAGCAGTACGGCCGCAGTACTGGCTGCCTCTGGAGGGAGTTCGAGGTAAACGAGACCTGTTGTGATCGCCAGGTTCGCGCCCAACGAGGCGGTCTTCGCAACCTGGTAACGCCAATATCGCAACAGCCAGCCTCGAACACCCGAGACCGGGGCGTCGCCATGTCCAGCGACTGTGCCCGATGAAGTTCTGGAGGGCGGCAAGCTCCAGCCCCAGCGCCGTGGCAGCAACCGGCGACCATCCGAAACCCCGCGTCAGCAGCGCGATCGCGCCGATCTGCACGACGAATCCTGCACAGCCGACGAGGTTGAAGACACCCCACCGCCGAAAATCGAAATCGCACATCTAGAGATGCGTATTCGAGCGAGGAAGCGGCTCCAGTCTGGGTGGACGGCTCCCGCGGCGGACCGCACCGACGACCGGTACGTACTCGAGCTCGTGGCCCGAGGCGGCGGCCCGCAACAACAGGCCGCCCCGGCTCATGTCTCCGCGGCCCACGAACGCCGAAGGAAACACCAGACCGGACCCGAAGATGCCGGCCAGCACGTTGACGTACTTTTCCGACGCGACGCTTCCGAGCAGCACGAACTGAGCTTCGCCGCCTGACGCCGCCGACAGCCGGCGTGCGGTCTCTTCCAGCGGAAGACGGTACTCCGGGTTCTCGAGACTGATTTCTGCGTCGGCAAAACGGACCAGCACGTCTGAGGTCACCGATTCCTCGGCCGGCACGAGGCCTCGATCCGGCGTGATGACGAGCGCACGTCCAAACCGTCGTGCGTAGGTGAGCTTTCCTCGGAAGTACAGCGCGCTCATGTGCGCGAAGAGCTCGCCGATGGGCACCCCTTCGGATCGAAGACGTGTAGCGACCGGAAACGTGGCGTCCGGCGAGAGCACTTGCTGCGCCTTACGGCCGCGACAGTTTGCAGGAGACAACAGGAACACCCGGGGGTTCACTCGTCGGATTCTATCAGCGCGACGGGCTGTCCTGCCGGTGGAAGGCTTCCACGGCCTCTGCCCGGCTCGAGCATGGCCAGGCCGATGAGGAACAGCACGAGCGTCACAAACGCGATGTACGCGGCGGCCGCGTGAGCGGCGGCTGGGTGAGCGTTCCCAGCGTCACGCCTTCCAACAGCACGAGCAGCACACGTTTCACCGCACCGCCAGCGGGGTCGGACAACGATCCCAGCACGACAAATTTCAGTATGTATGCCGACCCGACGATCACGGCAACACTGCGCAGGACGGAAAGCCGATCGGGTGATCCCACCAACGTGTTGACCAGCAGGACGAAAAAGAACAATTGAACAACAGGAACGGCAGACCGGCTTCGGGAATCAGGAGGTTGAAAATCTGCGTCGCCGCGAAGAACGGCTCAGAACCACGACGAGCCCACTGAGGTTCTCGAGCGGCGACCGGGATGCGCTCATGAGGCGTTGGGGCGTCACGACACGGCCGCGCACGATCACGCCCACGAACAACACTCCCAGCACGAGGGCGAACGGTGGCGGCGGCACCAGGCTCATGCGATTCGCCATGCGCAAGCCCCCGAGCAGGGCCACAGAGAGAAACAGCAGCGGCAGGTAGATCGATTCTGTCGCCGGCTTCACTTTCGCTGCCTGAAAACGCGCAGTGGATTCAAATCTGACGCGTCGGTGCGAAGGCCGGCAGTCAGCTCAGCTCTGAGCTCGTCGGCGCTGTGAATGATCGTTCTCGGGATCCTCGACGACCAGACGCCCGTTGGGGGCCAGCTCTATCGCTTTGTCGATTCGCGCGAGCCCCAGTTTGAAATCCCCGTCGTCGCTGTAAAAGCGGCCCCAACCTGATCGATAGTAGGAATACGCGATGTAGAACTGGGTGCGGGGGTCCTGCTGCGCGGGATCGGCGCGCTCGAAAGCGGCCCGCGACGCCTCGTATTGGCCGCGTCTGAACATCCGCAGCCCGTCTTCGAACGCCAGCCGATCGATTCGGTAGGCGCCAACGGTTGCAGTGACGGCCGCCGGTGACTTCCGCCAAGGTTTGTGGCTGCCTGATGTAGAGCCACACGATGAACAGCGCGTAGAGGCTTGCAAGCAACAGACCGACGGTGCGAATAGTTCGGTCCTGCATGATGCATGGAATCTGCCGTGAATTCGCCGAAGCCGTTCCTGATTGGGGCCAATCTCCCCTGGATTCATTATGGCATCGACTTTGGCGCCAACTCGATGGCGGCCCAACGGTGGAGTCGCGCAACCTGATGAGCTCGCGCACCTGCAAGCGACCTTCCAGGACCTTGCGAGCAGAGGCGTGAACTACATCCGGTGGTTTCTGTTCTGCGACGGCCGGGCAGGAATCGAATTCGACGATCGCGGCAGGCCTCGTGCGCCCGATCAATTTGTCTTCAGAGACATCGACGCCGCCCTTCAATCAGCGCGGCACCACGGTATTCGAGTCATGTTCGTTCTGCTCGACTTCCTCTGGTGTGACAGGGCGCGAGTGGTCCGTGGCGTCCAACTGGGCGGGAGGACGAACGTGCTACAGGATTCGGGCACTCGTCGTGCCCTCCTCGAGAACGTGATTCGTCCGGTGCTCGAGCGATACGGTGAAGAACCGGCGGTCTTTGCGTGGGACATCATCAATGAGCCGGAGTGGATCAACACGCTCACTCGAGACGAAATGCATGAATTCCTGAATGAGGCTGTCGCCCTTGTTCACTCGGCGACCCTTCATCCGGCGACAGTCGGCTCGGCAGGGACGAAGTGGCGCGACCTTTACAAAGGACTCGGGCTGGATTTTTACCAGGTGCATTGGTACGACAGCCTGAAGCACCAGCCCCCGCTCGAGACACCAGTGGAACGGCTGGGATTCGATCGTCCGGTCCTGCTGGGCGAGTTTCCAACGAAAGGATTCGCGAAAAAGCTCGGATGAAATTGTGGAGGCCGCACGCGGCGCCGGATACTCGGGCGCGTTCTATTGGTCCGTGCTGTCAAAGGATGAATGTTCTGTCGCTTCGTGAGGACGACCCGCCGAGCCTGCTCTTCTGAGTCTCTCGCCGTATTGTCCCTCGAAGTCATTCGATTCCGCGTCAGCCACCGTCATTCGTGCTCCGGCCTCGGCTTCAGGGCCGCGTGGCCCAGGCATTGCTATGCGATGGTCCGGGAGTTCAGGCGCTCGCGCAGGACGGGGAACTTGCCAGCGGCTTTTACAGTCATAAGAGGTGGGAGGTTGTTATGCGTTTCGGCGGCACTCATGACTACAGTCGTCCTCATTGCGTCGGCGTCACCCTTCGCCCAGTCGGTGTCCCGCCGGCAGACGACAGCGTCAATCCAGGAAGAGCTCGAGCGCCTGCCAGCCTACGGGGTGTTCGACTTTCTGTCGTTCGGTGTCGATCGCGGCACAGTCATCCTCACGGGCTACAGCTACAACGGCAGACTTAAATCTCAGGCGGCCAGGGCAGTCAAACGGATCTCAGGTGTCGATGAAGTCGCAAACAAGATTGTAGAATTGCCGGCCTCGAGCTTCGACGACCAAATCAGATGGGCGACGTTCTATCGAATCTACGGCGACGAGTTCCTGTCGCGCTACGCTCCCGGTGGATTTACGGCCGTATACGACGCCATCTACCAGGCCAGGCGGTTTCCCGGACTGCAGCCATTCGGCGTGTATCCGATTCACATCATCGTAAAGAATGGTCACACGACCTTGTATGGAACCGTCGACAGCGCGATGGACAAACGACTGGCCGAACTGCGTGCGCGCGAAGTTGGCGGAGTGTTTTCGGTTGACAACCAGCTCGTGGTTGCCGGAGGACTGAGGGTAGTCCGAGGCCGTGCGCCCACCGACCGGACTACAACAACAACGTCTCAACGCGATGGGCGTGGACGGTCTCCTCGCAGGGAGACCAGGCGAAGACGGTGAATCGTCGATCCTGCGATGCGACCAGCGCGATGGCGTTCCGTTGATCGTGGACGAACTGCGCAGCCGAAAAATGCCGGGTGCCTCCAAGCTGGGAGGCGTGAAGAACTGATGGGCTGCCGCCTTCGATGGGCTCGGTGAGGTCACGTGTTCGACCGGTTGAGACCCACGCCGGCGCATGATTTTCGCTCCGAACGCGAGCAGCTCGTAATCCTCTGTGATGATCGTCGCGCCATCGACGGCGGTCAGTCCGGCGATGGCGTCAACCGCCTCCCGGAGCGCTTCCTGCCAGATCTCCGCCCTCCGGCCTTCGCCGGTCTCGCGCATCAGTTCGGAGAGCTCGCGGTAGGCGGGCGAAACAGCGTACGGAATCGGATGGACGATCGCATCACGCCAGGTGTCGCTGCCGGGCGGCACCACCAACAAGGTGCCCCCGCGACCATGGCCTCGCATGGACACCGCAATCTGCACGAGGACATTCACCGAATCCACCCACGATGACGGCGAGTCAAACCCCAGGAGCGACGTGACCAGTTCTGGACAATCGGGCAGGCTCGACGCCTTCTCGTCGACGATCTTCACCTGATCCCCTTCCAGCACCGCGACGTTGACGTACTTTCCCGACCGCTCGCCGCGATGGTGCTTGATGACCATCAAGCCGGGCTCGACCACCTCGAGAACGAAGCAAAAAGTTGGAATGTTGTGAGTCGTACCCCACACGCACAATTCGCCGTCCTCCTGCCAGACACCAAGATGGATACCGGGCCGTTCCACCACAGCTGCGATTTTCGTCAGAGCCGCGGGTGTCAGCAGTACCGGCCGCTCGAACCTGACCGGATGCTCGTCGTGTTCCGGTGGAAGATACGCCATCGAAATCTTGGGCACGTACCCCTCCTCGCGCCTGAGGCTCGCCCAGAAAGTCGCGTCAATCATGCGCTCGATGATTTCCGGGTCAGGAAGCGCGGCGATGGGTTCCCGGCCGCGGCTTCGGGCGGCGGCAAGATGTCTCGCAAAGTGCTCGTGAGCTTTCGGCGCGACGAGCCGGGCGGGCGGATACGTATGGGTCGTCAAGACACCTATTCCTGCCTAACCGGACTTCAGCAATACCAGCACATCCCTGTGGGCGAACACCGCATCGGGATGCTCCTGGAGGGCCATATCGTAGCGTCGCTCATAGGTATTGCCGCTTTCGTTCGGCGACGTCAGGACCTTTACCTGTGAGACGACGGCCTCGACGTCGTTGCGCATCGGGAGCGTCTTTTCGTCGAGAATTTCATCGATGCGGACAATGAGCTGCGACATCGGCCGGAGCCAGGCGAATTGTGGATCGTTGAGAAGCGCCTTCAGAAGATCACTGCTCGACTGGCGCCCGTGGATGCGCTCGTACCCGCTGCGCTCCCAGTCGAGCAACACTTTGTGCAGCCGCAGCAGCGCGTGTCGAAGATGTGTCAGCAGCCGTTGCGCCTGCTGAGCTTCCGCGACATCAGGATCCATCATCGACGTACTATATCGCCATGGCTGAAGGCGGTCTTCAGAATGCCATATCCCGCTATTGGGGCTACGCGAGCTTCCGGCCGCTTCAAAAGGAAGCGATGGAAGCGGTGCTCGCCGGTCGGGATTCGATCGTGGTGCTCCCCACAGGAGGCGGAAAATCTCTGTGCTTTCAGGCCCCAGCCGTCGTCAACTCCGGCGTCGCGATCGTCGTGTCGCCGCTTATTTCTCTGATGAAGGATCAGGTGGACACTCTCGCCGGCAACGGCGTGCCTGCGGCGCTGTACAACAGCTCTCTGACCTCTTCGGAGAAGTCGGAGGTCGTTGACGGGGCTGCGGCAGGGGCGATACCGGCTGCTCTACGTTTCTCCCGAGCGCCTCGTCGGAGAGGGGTCAGACGGCTTCCTCTCTCTCCTCTCGACGTGCGGCATCAGCTTCGTCGCAATTGACGAGGCGCATTGCATCAGCCAGTGGGGACATGACTTCAGGCCCGAGTATCGCCAGCTCGGCCACCTTCGACAAGCGCTGCCGGGCGTCAGCCTTCACGCCTACACGGCTACGGCGACCGGCCGCGTCAGGCGCGATATTGCCGCTGCAGCTCGGACTCAGTTGACCCGCTCCAATTCATCGGCTCGTTCGACCGTCCGAATCTGATTTATCGCGCCCTCCCGCGCGCCATTTTGAAGAAACAGCTGCTCGAGGTCCTCGCACGTCACAACCACGAATCAGGAATCATCTACTGCACGTCGCGACGCGAAGTCGATGCGCTGGCCGCCTGGCTGACGGCATCCGGCATCACCGGCAGTGCCGTATCACGCCGGCCTTTCCGATGAGGAACGCAGCCGTCATCAGGATGCGTTCCTCAGCGAGCGTGCCGACATCATCGTAGCAACGGTGGCGTTCGGCATGGGAATCGACCGATCGAACGTGCGGTTCGTCGTCCATGCCGGAGCGCCGCGATCGCTCGAGCACTACCAGCAGGAATCGGGACGAGCCGGGCGTGACGGTCTCGAGGCAGAGTGCCTGCTGATTTATTCGCCGGCAGATTTCATGCGATGGCGGGTCATGCTCGAGCAGAATGGCGAACTCACCGAGGCAAGCCGTCTCTTGCTCCGCCAGATGGAAGCGCTATGCGTCGAGTGTCAGCTGCCGCCACCGCCACCTGGCGGAGTACTTCGGCGATCGGTACTCGAAGGACAGTTGCGGCGCGTGTGACTACTGCCTGAACGAGCTGGAACCGTTGTCCGAGCCCGTGGCGACCGGCCAGAAAGATTCTGTCGCTGCGTCGGCTCGTGTCGGTCAGCGTTTCGGAGCCACCCACATCGCAAGTGTCCTGCGTGGGATGCAAGCGAGCAGGTTGATCGCGCGCGGGCACGATCGCCTCAGCACGTTCGGCCTTCTGCCTGGCGCTTCGGTGGCAGAAGTCAGAGGCTACATCGAACAGCTTGCGGCTCTGGGTCTCCTGCAACAGACCGACTCGGCGTATCCGGTCATCCTCCTCACTCAGAAAGGCTCTGACGCTGCTGAAGGACGCAGCGAGCATGCCAGGGCTTTCTCTCGCCAGGCAGCGCACAGTGCGCAAAGACGCCGCCCGCACGCAGTCGAAGGTCGAAATGGAGTCGTGGCAGGGTGTCGATCGCGAGCTGTTCGATCGGCTGCGCGCCTTACGGCTCGAGGTCGCCCGGTCGAGAGGCGTTCCGCCTTACGTGATTTTTCACGATGCGACGCTGCGGGAGATGGCGCGGCTGAGGCCAGCTTCGTTGGATGCGCTCCTGGAAGTCAGAGGCGTGGGCGCGCGAAAAGCAGAGGATCTCGGCGGCGTCTTTCTCGAGGCGATTCGCGCGCACATGCGGGCTGAGGGCAGGACTGTAGGCGCCGCGCTAAACGCGGGGCGAGGCTCCTTCCGACGGCGGGAGCCCGCCTTCCCCGACCGATCCCTTGCGAGCACCCGGCTTTCGGGCGGCCGGGCTCTTGCGCGCGCGCCGTGGGCTGGCCTGCTGTTCCGATTCCTTGTCGGCTGTTTCCACATCAACTGACTGCACGTCGGCAACTGACTGCGCTTCCGCCTCGGCTGAGTCAACGGCGATCTCCGGCCGATTCGGCGCCTTCTTCCGGTGTTGATGACGCAGGCATCGCGGCCGCGGGTTGCAGGACGGACCCGGGAACACGCGAACCTGCCCCCTCCGATCCCGCTCGAGCCGGAACAGTCCCTCGCGCTGACAAAGGCGGAGAAATTCCATGATCGTCGCAAAGCCCCAGCTTGTGCTCGTCGAAATTCGGATCGGCGCTCCGCAGGTGCTGCTTGATCTGCCGGACGTACATCGGCCATCGCGCCTGTTGTGCGGCGCGAGCTGGAACGCCTGGAGAGTCTGTTCGATGATCTGTTGAATCTCCTGCGGATCCGGAGCAACCGGCGTGCGCGCGCGGCGCCGGCGGCAAGGATGGTAGCGTCAGCAGCCGGCGCTTCAGCGCGGCTGAGGCGACGTCACCGACTCGCCTGCAGCATCGGCCGCATCGACGAGCATGCTGCGTCCGGAGTGCCGCAGCGTGATGATGCCCGGTCTTCGCGATCTTCTCGATGAAGTCGCGGAACGTGCTCGCGCCGTAGTCCCGCTCTGAGAACGTCGAGTCGAGCTGCAGCAGCGTACTCTTCAACAGGCCCAGCTGCGGCGACACCTCCCGGTCGGCGAGCACTTTGAGCGCGCGTCTCACGAGAGGAATCACCTTTGCCACGTCAGCCGGCGCTGCTCGCCGCCGTTTTCCTTCCTCGGACCCGCCACGGCTCGGTCTGCGCGTGCCCACGAGATTTTCGTAGGCGATGAACTCGTGGCAGTTCTTCTGCATCACCTGACTCGTAAACTGGCGGCCGCCCACCACGAATACCTTCTTGTCGTACTGCTTGAGCTTTTCCACGAGCGTGATGAAATCGCTGTCGCCGCCAACAATCACGAACGCGTTGATGTGATCGTGGGTGAACGCCATTTCGAGCGCATCGAGGGCAAGGTTGATGTCGGCGCCGTTCTTGTCGCCCCCGGGCGTCAGGTTCCGCTGCACCATCCGAATGGCATGTTGCGACAATAGTCGGCCGTACTCTCCCGCCCGCTTCCAATCCCCGTACGCCACCTTCGTGACGACCTCGCCGCGTTCCTTGATTCCCTCCAGGATCGCAGCAATGTCGAATTGAGTGTGCAGCGTCGTTTTCACGCCGATCTCGATGTTGTCGAAATCGATGAAGACGGCAATCTTCAAACGTTGATCAATCAAAATGTCCTCTCCAGTCCGGTATTCCCTCCACCTTCTCTTCGTCCCCTGTCGCCATCTTAGCCGCTGGAACGGTTGTTGCCTAGGATTCCATGCAGGAGGTAGAAGATGCTGTTTACGATCGCGGCGGTGTTGCTGGTCCTGTGGCTTCTCGGCCTCGTGTCAGGCTACACCCTGGGGAACTTCATTTACGTGCTCCTCGTCATCGCCCTGGTGCTGTTTCGTCGTCGGGCTGTTCACAGGACGTCGGACAATCCCCTAGGCTCGGCCGCGCACTTTCGGCGGCAACCCTACGAGGAGAGAGCGGGCTCCCCGCCCGTTCTCTCCGTGAAGGAGCAGGACGTGGCACAGACACTGGCTCAATTTGACACGCCCGTCAGCGATCGATACGGCCGGTTGTATGCGGCAAAGGCATGTGGCCGGGAGCGAGACGATCGGCTTTGGGAAGGCTGGATCGAGTTCGAGAACGAAGCGACCGGAGAGACTTTGAGAACGTATCGCGAAACGACGCAGCCCAATCTGACGGACCTTCAGTACTGGGCGACCGGTCTGACCCCGGTCTATCTCGAAGGCGCTCTTGACCGAATTCTGCCGAAGGCGCCCCGCGCGCATGCCCGCACCGAATCCTCCGCCGGTCTTCGATGGTCCTGCGGGGCGGCCGGAATCAGGGCGGAGTCATGTCCATGAGGCGATCCTGAATCCGTTTTCCGTGTACGAGAAGAGCCCGGATCTCCTGGCGCAGGAACTGACTGCCCTGCGTGCCTGGCATCTGCGTCAGATCATCAGGGACTACCATTTGAGCCGGGAGAGCGATGCCTCTCTCGAGACGCTCAGCGAACGCGAGCTCGGATCGCTTATTGTCAGACGCGTTCGCGAATTACGCGCCTGACCGCCTGCTACGGCGCCGGTCGTTGACCAGATAATCCACCATCCCCGAGCCTGCAGGGCTCCAACGGCAGCCACCAGCCCAACGCAGGAGGGGGATCCTATACTACGCGGATGAGTCACGGTCGGATCGTCTACTCCACGGGCGTCGGCCGGGTCTGCGCAGGGTGCGGCTGGCCGGTCAAAGACTGCAAGTGCAGCAACAACCGGAAGATCGATCAGCCGGTTCCCGGCGTCAGTCGTCGTCAAATTACGACTCGAGAAGAAGGGCCGCGGCGGCAAGACCGTCACTGTGGTGTATGACCTTCCCGACAACGCTGGTTTCTCAAGGATCTCGCTCAAGAGTTGAAGCGCGCGTGCGCGACGGGCGGAGCGGTAGCTGAAAACACCATCGAGCTGCAGGGAGACTTGAGAGACAGAGTGCGCGAGCTCCTGGAGAAGAAGGGGTGGAAGGTGAGGGGAAAGTAGAAAGTGAAAAGTAGAAAGGAAAACAGGAAAAAGCAGGATTGTGTAACGGAACTTTACATACCGGGAAACCGTAAAATTAGCTGGATGGCCTCGTTAATCGAAGCAATCGACATCAAACGGAAAGATGTTCTTTGAGTACGAGGGGGCGCCATATCTCGCGCTCGACGTGGAGATCTCGAGGCCGACGGCCCGGGGAGGTCAGACGCTGGTGCGCATCAAGATGCGCAATCTGGTGACCCGCGCGGTGTTCGACAAGACGTTCAAAGCCGGTGAGAAGTTCGAGGAGCCGGATTTGGCCGTCGTCGATGCCGCGTATCTCTACGCAGACAGCAGCGGTCTGAACTTCATGGACCAGGAATCGTTCGAGACGCTGACGCTCCGCCCGGAACTGCTTGGGGACGACAGGCTGTTGCTCGTCGACAACCTGATCGTTCAGGTGCATAAGTTCAACGGCAATCCGATTGGAGTCCAGTTTCCTCCGCACGTGGAGATGACCGTTACCGCTACGGAGTCGGGCGTGCGCGGCAATACGGCGAGCGGCAGCGTGACAAAAAACGCCACGCTGGAATCGGGTCTGCAGATTCAGGTCCCCCTCTTCATCAAAGAGGGGGAAAAGGTAAGGGTGCACACCGAAACCCGCGCATTTGCAGGACGGGCGTGATGATTGCTAGATTGATGGGAATTGAAGATTGGCGGAATGTTGTCAGAGTGAGGACTGTAGATTCTCTGACTCACGCCGCGGAACCGCGCGATTCTCGAATCGTCAATCGTCCTTCTGACAACATTCTTACAATCGTCATTCCATCAGTCTGACAATGCCCGATCTCAAAGACGACCTCGCGGCGCTCCGGCTCGAGCGCCAGCCGGAGTCGCACCGGAACCGCCGGTGGGTCGGATGGGCACTGCTCGCGGCCGTGTTGGCGGCTGGCGGCGCCGGCGCGTGGTGGTGGTACACGCGCGAACGGCCGATCGAGGTCCAGCAGCCACGGTCTCGATTCGACAGGCCGGAGCCCAGGCCGCAGTCCTCAACGCAACCGGATATGTGGCGGCGCGCAGGCGCGCAACCGTGTCGTCGAAGATCACGGGCAAAGTCGTGCAGATCAACGTCGAAGAAGGCATGGCCGTCCGGGAGGGACAAGTGCTCGCACGGCTTGACGATGAAACCCAGCGCGCGGCGGTCGCGCTGGCCGAAGCGCAGGCCGAGGCGGCGCGCAGAAACGTCAACGAAAGCGAAGTGCGCCTCAAGGAGGCGCGCATCACGCTCGATCGCGTGTCGAAGCTGGTCAAGGTCGGCTACTCGACGACAGCCGAAGTCGATGCGGCGCGCGCAGCCGTCGATTCGCTGGACGCACGCATTCGCGCCGCCCGCGAACAGGTCCGGGTGGCCGAGAGCCAGGTCGCGCTGGAGCGGACCAACCTCGACAGCACGATCATTCGCGCGCCGTTTGCCGGCGTCGCGATTTCCAAGGACGCTCAGCCTGGCGAAATGGTTTCGCCGGTCTCGGCGGGCGGCGGATTCACCCGTACCGGCATTTGCACGATCGTCGATATGCGGTCGCTCGAGATCGAGGTCGATGTGAACGAAAGCTATATCAATCGCGTCAAACCCGATCAGCCGGTCACCGCGGTGCTCGATGCGTATCCTGAGTGGCAGATCCCGTCGAGGGTCATCACGACGGTGCCGGCCGCGGATCGGCAGAAGGCGACGGTCCTGGTACGCATCGCCTTCAACGAGCTCGATCCTCGAATCCTGCCGGACATGGGTGTCAAGGTGACGTTTCTGCGCGACCAGGCGGGCGCAGAAGACAGCGCGCCGGCTGCACGTCCGGTTGCGCTCGTGCCAAAAGCCGCGATCAGAACCGAAGGAAAGCAGTCGTACGCGTTCGTCGTGGTCAACGGCGTCGTCGATCGGCGTGCGGTGACGCTCGGCGGCACCGATGGCGATCGGCTCGAAGTGATCGCCGGCCTCAATGCCGGCGAGCGGGTCGTCGTGTCGCCGCCGGCTGATTTGGCCAACGGCGCAAGGGTGGCAGCGCAATGAGTGACACTGCTCTGGTCCGTGTAAGAGACGTTCACAAGCACTTCACGCGCGGCAGCGAGCGGATCGACGTGCTCAAAGGCGTGAACCTCGAGATCCCCAAAGGCGATTTTCTCGCGCTGATGGGCCCGTCGGGTTCCGGCAAGACCACACTGTTGAATCTGATCGGTGGGCTCGACGCGCCCACGGGAGGGTCGGTCGAAGTGGAGGGCGTTCCGGTCGAGCTCGCTCGGCGGCAGTCAGTTGTCGAAGTGGCGCGCGCGGAACATCGGCTTCGTCTTTCAGCTCTACAACCTCCTGCCGGTGCTGACAGCCGAAAAGAACGTCGAGCTGCCGCTGTTGCTCACCAAGTTGTCCAAGGCCGAGCGAAAAAAGCGCGCCGGCATCGCGCTCAAGGTCGTCGGCTTGTCAGAGCGTGCCAAACACTATCCGCGGCAGCTGTCAGGCGGCCAGGAGCAGCGCGTCGGCATCGCGCGCGCGATTGTCACCGACCCGACACTGCTGCTCTGCGACGAGCCGACCGGCGATCTCGATAGAAAAGCCGGCGACGAGATCCTCGACCTGCTCCAGTCCCTCAACCGCGATCACGGGAAGACGATTGTCATGGTCACCCACGACCCGCGTGCGGCCGAGCGCGCGAGCCACACGTTCCATCTCGAAAAAGGCGTGCTGTCAGGAGACGCGGCATGAAGTTTCTCCCGCTCATCTGGAAGAACGTCTGGCGCCGAAAGTTCCGGACCACTTTCACGCTGCTGTCGATCTTCATCGCGTTCGTACTGTTCGGCATTCTCATGACCATCCGCTACTCGTTCGCGTTCGGTGTCGAGATCGCCGGGGCGGACCGGCTGGTGCTGATTCACAAAGTCAGCCTGATCATGCCGCTGCCGGTGTCGTATCAGCAGCGGCTGCAACAGACCCCGGGCGTGGAAATCGCGTCGCACCAGACGTGGTTCGGCGGAATCTACAAGGACCCCTCGAATTTCTTTGCCAACATCGCCGTCGAGCCGGAGCCGTTCCTCAAGACCTATCCTGAATTCATCCTGCCGCCCGAACACCTCGAGCGGTGGCGCAACGATCGGCAAGGAGCCATCATCGGCCGGGATCTCGCGGAGCGGTTCGGCTGGAAAATCGGCGATCGCGTTCCGTTGACCGCGCCCATCTGGCTGCCAAAAAACGGCGGCACGACCTGGGAGTTCAACATCGCCGGCATTTACGACGGCGGCGAGGCGGTCGACAAGACGCAGATGTTTTTCCGATACGACTATCTCGACGAAAATCAGGACTCAGGGCCAGGGACAGGTCGGATGGTACGTCGTGAAAATTGCCGATCCGGCGCAGGCCGTCGACCTCAGCCGCACGTTCGACGCGATGTTCGCCAATTCCGCCGCCGAAACCAAAACCACCACCGAGAAGGGATTCATCGAGAGTATTCGCGAAGCAGATTGGCGATATCGGCAGCATCATGATTGCGATCTCCTCCACGGTCCTGTTCATGTTCGGCCTGGTCGCCGCCAGCACGATGGCGCAGTCGGTTCGCGAACGCACGAGCGAGCTTGCGGTGTTGAAGACGGTCGGATTCTCCGGCAGCACGATTCTCCTTCTCGTCCTCGCCGAGTCGCTCTTCATCGCGTTCACGCGGAGGCCTGCTCGGCCTCGGGCTTGCGTGGCTGTTCGTGCAGGGCGGCGATCCGACCAACGGCATGCTGCCGATTTTCACGCTTCCGACGCGTGACGTGCTGATCGGCGTCGGGTTGATGATCATGATGGGCGTGCTGGCCGGCCTCATGCCGGCCGTTGCCGCAATGCGGCTGAGAATTACCGACGCCTTCAGGCGAACCTAGAGAGAGAGAGCGACAACGATGCAATGGATTGTTCAGACACTCGCGGTCCTTGCGCTGAACATCCGCACGATTCCCCAGCGGCTCAGCTCGTCGGCCGTCGCCATCGTCGGTATCGCGGGCGTCGTCGTCGTGTTCGTGTCCGTGTTGTCGATAGCCGCCGGCTTCACGGCAGCGATGCAGGGGTCGGGCTCGCCGGATCGCGCGCTGGTGATGCGAAGCGGCGCCGACAGCGAAATGACGAGCGGGCTCAGCGGACCGGATGTCGACGTGATCAAGCAGGCACCCGGTATCAGGCGAAATGGCCAGGCGCCGCTGGCGGCTGCCGAGCTGGTCGTCATCATCGACTTGCCGAAACGGTCATCGCCTGATGCCCCTGCGAACGTGCCGGTGCGCGGCATTGGGCCTGAGAGTATTCCGCTGCGAAGCGAGTTCTCGATCGTCGAAGGCCGGATGTTCAAGTTCGGCACCGACGAGGTCATTGCCGGCCGCGCGGCGAAAGGTCAATTCGTCAACCTCAATGTCGGCGATACGGTCGTCACCGGACAGCACCGCTGGAACGTCGTCGGCATCTTCGAATCCGACGGTGGCGTCGCCGAGACCGAGATCTGGATCGATGCTCGAACGCTTCAGGGCGCATATCGCCGAGGCAACACCTACCAGTCGCTGCTCGCGCGGCTGGATACGCGCGACTCGTACGACGCATTTCGTGACTGGCTCACGTCGAATCCACAGCTCAACGTCTCGATACGGCGAGAGAATGAGTACTACGCCACCCAGTCACAGGCGTTGTCGCGCCTGATTCGCACGATCGGCTTCGTCATCGCGGGCCTGATGGGGATCGGCGCGGTCTTCGGGGCGATTCTGACGATGTACACGGCGGTCGCCACTCGGGCGAGAGAGATCGCCACGCTTCGCGCGCTTGGGTTCAATACGGGCAGTGTCCTGGTGTCGATGCTCGTCGAGTCGATGGTGCTCGGCCGATCGGCGGGCTCGATCGGCGCGCCGCCGCGTATTTGGCGTTCAACGGCTATCAGACCTCGACGATGAACTTTCAGACGTTCAGTCAGGTCGCATTTGCATTTCGCGTCACACCGCAGTTGCTGGCAATGGGGCTGGTGTATGCGTTGATGATGGGTCTGGTCGGCGGGTTGTTTCCGGCGATCCGCGCCGCGCGGTTGCCGATTCCTGTCGCGTTGAGAGAGCTGTAGGAATTGGAAGATTTAACCTACCCATGGTGTGAAATTACC
>CAVZIS010000017.1:0-126407 GCA_963775345.1 Vicinamibacterales bacterium | reverse complement strand
CAACTGGAGCAACGGAGTTAGACGCGCTTTCGTGGGGGGCTGAGTCCCGTCTCGCAGTGGCATCTCGAATTCAGGACGCTCCTGGCAACTGCGTTAGAACCTTTCGATGTGCTCCACGGTACGCCTCTCGCCTGGCCGGAGGCGCTGCGGAAATCCACGCCCCGCTCGGGGTCGTGTTGAGAGGATCGTGCGATTTTGCGCCCGAAACTCGGTTGCGGCGTTCACGGCGACGGGGATGCCCAAGGGTGGAGTAGGTATCATACCCTGCGAGAGGTGATGGCGCCAGTGCGTCTGGAGAATTCAACCCCTCGGTCTCCAGGAACGGGCTTCTCCAAGGTGCCGACACCTTTGTCGCCGCGGAGCAGAGCGTCGCGCCCCATACAGGTTCATCGCCACGCGCAGCTCGGATCGCCCTGTCCGAACCGGCCGACATCCGCGGGTTGACCGAGATACAAGCCCTCGAGTGGCCACCGACAATCGGCGCCGGCGATGACGCCAAAGGAATGGCAGCGCCGACATCCAGTCTCTGGCAGACCTCGGCAACAGCTTCGAGGTGGTGAAGGAAATGCGGCGGGTGCCGTTCACCATGTCCACCGTCTTCAAGTTGGGCGTCACGACGCTCACACCAGTGTTGCCGCTCATGTTGACGATGATTTCCCTCGAGGAGTTGCTGACAAGGTTCCTCCAGATCATTTTCTGACGCAGACGCCGTAGACGACGGTTTGGTCGGCCCGTCATTACTTTCCTAACGCCTTCAGGCGCTGGGTCACAGCCGCCGCGGCTGAATCTCCGCCTGAAAGAAGATGTCTGCCACTCCCTCTCCCAGAGCTCCCCTCAACTCTCTGACCGCAAAAAGGGGGAGGTGCAAACATGAATCGCCTCCGTATGATTCGCGGCAATGTTGCGTTGCGCAGTGCCCAGGGCCAGGACCCGCCGCGTGTCCATGCCTGGTCCGCCGAGCAACCACCCTACCCCAAAACCCACTGCAAGGAAGAGGAGAGCGGCGAGGATGCCGCGCGTGCCGAACGCGGCGAGCAGAACGAGTCCTGAACTTAGAAGACGCCTGTGAATCGAACTGTGTCGAGGCAGGTGATGTCACACCCCACCATGTCGCCGCCTCCGCACCTGCAGCTGCACCAGCGAACGAGCGAGCGACGCGTTGACCGTCGCGACCTCCTCGTCCGAGATTTTCTCGCGCAGTCGCGCAGCGGCGCGCTCGCGCGCTTCCTGCACTTTCGCCTCGTCTATCTTCTCGGCCGGGATAGCCATGTCTGTGACAATCACCACCCGATCGCCCGTGATCTCTACCAGCCCTTCGCCGACGGCGAGGAAGCGATCCTCACCCGCCGTGCTGACGATGATCTCGCCGGGAACGATTTGGGAGATCAGGCGGACGTGCCGGGGATAGACACCGATCTGGCCCTCCAGAACGGGCAAGGTGACCATGTTGACGTGCTCGGAAAACACGATTGCCTGCGGCGTCACGATTTCCAGTTTGAGCGTATCGGCCATGTGTCAACCCTGGGTGACTTCCTCGATCCCGCCTTTCATGTAGAAGTTGCCTTCCGGCACGTTGTCGTGCTTGCCGTCGAGGATTTCCTTGAATCCACGAACGGTGTCGGTGACAGCGACCTGCCTGCCCTCGCGACCGGTGAATACCTGCGCCGAACTGAAAGGCTGGCTCAGAAACCGCTGGATCCGGCGCGCCCGGTACACCGTCTGCTTGTCTTCCGGTGAGAGCTCGTCCATGCCCAGTATGGAGATGATGTCCTGCAGATCCTTGAATCGCTGCAGCACCCTCTGCACCCGCCGCGCGACGTCGTAATGTTCGTCGCCGACGATCTCGGGCGTGAGCGCCTGAGACGTCGACGCCAACGGATCCACAGCCGGGTAGATGCCCAGCTCGGCAATTGAGCGCTCGAGGACGATGGTCGCGTCCAGATGCGCGAACGTTGTCGCCGGCGCGGGATCCGTGAGGTCGTCGGCCGGCACGTACACCGCCTGGAATGACGTAATCGACCCCTTCACCGTGGACGTAATCCTTTCCTGCAGCACGCCCATTTCAGCCGCGAGGGTGGGCTGATAACCTACTGCGCTCGCCGTGCGGCCGAGCAGCGCGGACACTTCCGACCCCGCCTGCGAGAAGCGAAAGATGTTGTCGATGAACAGCAACACGTCCTGGTTCTTCTCGTCGCGGAAGTACTCGGTAATTGCCAGGCCCGAGAGAGCCACTCGCAGCCGTGCCCCCGGCGGCTCGTTCATCTGGCCGTAGACCAGAGCGATCTTGGAGGATCCCAGGTCTTTCTGATTGATGACGCCGGCCTGTGACATCTCGTGGTAGAGATCGTTCCCTTCGCGAGACCGCTCGCCGACACCGGCGAATACGGATACGCCACCGTGGAGCTTCGCGATATTGTTGATGAGCTCCATGATGACGACGGTCTTCCCGACGCCGGCGCCTCCGAACGCGCCGACTTTGCCGCCCTTCAGAAACGGGCAAATCAGATCGATGACCTTGATGCCTGTCGTCAACACCTGGGGTGATGTCGATTGGTCGACAAGCGGAGGTGGCGGGCGGTGAATCGGATAGTATTTCTCTGCCGTCACGGGCCCGCGCTCGTCCACCGGATTGCCGGTGACGTCGAACACCCGGCCCATCACGCCCGCACCGACCGGCATGGAAATGGGTCCGCCGCTGTCAGTGACCGTCAACCCTCGCTTGAGACCTTCGGTGCCCGACATGGAGATTGTGCGAACCCACTTGTCGCCGAGATGCTGCTGAACTTCGAGCGTCAGCTTGACGGGCTGCTTCGCCACCTCGTAGTCAACCGTCAGAGCATTGAAAATCGGCGGGAGCTTTTCGGGAAACTCGACGTCCACGACCGCGCCCACGACCTGGACCACTTTGCCGGTATTCATACTGTTAGCCTGTTCACTAAAAGAGGTGATGTCGTCGTCATCCGGCCTGCCCGCCTGCAATCTCGAGCAATTCCTTTGTGATATTTCCCTGCCGCAGCTTGTTGTATTCGAGCCTCAGATCTGCAATCAGGCTCTCGGCGCTGTCTGTGGCACCCTTCATTGACACCATGCGTGCGCTCTGCTCGCTCGCCTTCGCGCTCAACAGCACGTAATAGATGTAGATGTTCAGATAGTGGTTGAGAAGATAGGTCATGAGGGTCCCGGCACGTGGCTCGAAAAGCGCCTCTTCGGTATCCGCCGCAAGCACCTCTTCGGGTTCCACGCCCGGAATCTCCAGCCCGGTGATGGCTCCGACCGGCAGATACTCCAGGCACACCGGTTCCTGGGTAAGGGTGTTCACAAATCGCGTCCCGACGACCTGTACCTCGTCGACCTCTCCCTTCAGAAACAGATCGCGGGCGAAAGCGGCGATAGCCCGGGCCTCGGAATAATTCGGCGTATCCCCGTACGGAAACTCTGCGGCCAGCCGCCGGCGTGTCCGCGCCACGAACTGCGCGGCCTTCCGCCCCGCCGTCACGAAGATCGTCGATTGGAGATCGAACCGTGACGCCAGGCGGAAAACGTTGCTGTTGAGCGCACCGCAGAGACCCTTGTCGGCTGCGATCAGAATCACCGCGCGCGTCCGAACTTCGCGCCGCGTCAGCAGCGGATGTGCGACGTCGCCCGCCCGAAGGGTGGCGATCCGTTGAATGCGATACAGCTGTCGCGCAAACGGTGCGGCTGCAGCGGCCGCCTGCTGAGCCTTGCGCATCTTCGACGCAGCCACCATCTGCATGGCCTTGGTAATCTGCGCGGTGCCGCTGATGGACTTGATGCGCCTGCGTAGGTCGCGGGGGCTGTTCATGTCAGCTGGTCGCTAGTTCTTCCAAGTCTGTTTGAACTGATCGGCCGCCGCTTTCAAAGTCGCCGTGAGTGCCTGGCTCAAAGCCTTTTCCGTTGCGATGGTCCCGAGCATCTGGGCCTTGTATGTTGTCAGGAAGTCGGTCCAGGCACTCTGGAACTCCTTGATCCGCTCAACCGGCACGTCGTCGACGTACCCGTTCTGCACTGCCCAGATCACCGCCACCTGCACTTCGACCGGAATCGGGCTGTACCGGGGTTGCTTGAAGAGCTCGACGATGCGCTTTCCGCGGTCGATCTTGGCTTGCGTCGCGGTATCGAGCTCCGAACCGAACTGGGCAAAGGCCGCTAACTCCCGGAACTGCGCGAGGTCCCCCTTGAGCTGCCCGGCGACCTGCTTGACCGCCTTGAGCTGCGCAGCCGACCCTACTCGCGACACCGAGATTCCGACCGAGATTGCCGGCCGGACACCCTGGTGAAAAAGGTCGGTCTCCAGGAAGATCTGCCCGTCGGTTATCGAAATGACGTTGGTCGGAATGTACGCGGAGACGTCCCCCGCCTGGGTTTCGATGATCGGCAAGGCGGTGAGTGAGCCGTCGCCGTACTGCTCGCCGACCCGCGCTGCGCGCTCGAGCAAGCGGCTGTGCAGGTAGAACACATCGCCCGGATATGCCTCTCGACCTGACGGCCGCTTCAGGACGAGAGAAACCTGGCGATAGGCGACCGCGTGCTTGGACAGGTCGTCGTACACGATCAGCGCATCCATGCCGTTGTCCATGAACCACTCACCCATGGCCGCTCCGGCAAAGGGCGCCAGATACTGGCTCGCGGCTGAATCCGCTGCGGCGGCCACGACGACGATGGTGTACGGCAGGCGCCCTGCTCCTTCCAGCGCCGCGACGATTCGCGCAACGGTTGACTGTTTCTGACCAATCGCGACGTAAATACAGTAGAGAGGGCGATAGGTCGTATCGCCCGCGGCCTCCGCCGCCTTGTTGAGTCGAGCCTGGCTGATGATCGTGTCTATACAGATCGTTGTCTTGCCCGTGGAACGATCCCCGATGATCAGCTCGCGCTGGCCGCGGCCGATCGGAATCATCGCGTCTACCGCCATGATGCCCGTCTGCACCGGCTGGTTGATCGGACGCCGGCGCATGATTCCCGGCGCGAGTTTTTCCACGGGGTAGGCGACGTCGCTGGCAACGGGTCCCTTTCCATCGAGCGGCTCACCGAGCATGTTGACGACCCGGCCGAGTAACGCCTTGCCGACCGGCACCTGTAGCAGGTTGCCCGTCGCGCGGACCTCGTCACGCTCCTGGAGCTTGGTGTAGTCGCCGAGAATGATCGCGCCGACCTCGGTCTCGTCGAGATTGAGCGCCAGCCCGGTGATGCCGCCGCCAAAATCGAGCATCTCGTTCAGCATGACGTCGGCAAGCCCTTCGACTTTGGCTACCCCGTCGCCGATCTCGCGGATGACGCCCACGGTTTGCTTGGCAGCGACGGCTTTGACGCCGGAGATCTGTGCTTCGATTTCCTGTACCAGGTCAGCCATAAAGGTCTCTCATGCGCGATTCACAACCGCTCTTCGAGTGCCGCCAGCCGGGCGCGCACGCTGTCGTCGTACACATCACTGCCCACTTTGATCCGCATCCCGCCGATGAGCGCTGGATTGACCTCGAACACCGCTTCCATCGCAGGGCCGTAGACGCGCGTCAGATCGGCCCGGACTCCATCCCGCAGGTCATCACTCAACGGCACTGCGCTCTCGACGACCGCCGTATGCCGGTCGCGGTCCAGTCTCACCAGTCGTTCGAACTCGGTCAGCACCTGCAACTTGTGCCGGCGTCCGACGCCGACGATATGCTCGAGGACCCGGCGGGCGCGCGGTTCGTCCACCAGCCGTCCTTCGGCAAGACAGAGCCGGAACAGGCGACGCGCGGTGCGCATGGTGCGCTTGTTCGCTCTCATGACAGTTGCCTGGCAGTATCCTCCGCGAGGCGTCTGTGATCATCAGCGGTGAGGATCTTGCCGGTGACCGTAGCGGTGGTGTGCAAGACGAGCCGGCCGACTTCACGTTTGAGATCGGCGAGCATCCGGACGCGTTCCACTTCATTTCTCTCGCGCGCGCGGAGGAGAATTTCTTCGGCGCCGGCGGTCGCCTTCTTTGTTTCCTCCGCGTGGATGCGGGCGGCTGCGACGCGGGCTTCCTCGATCATCCGCTTGCCTTCGTCAGCAGCCTTCGCAAGCACGTCCACCCGCTCGGCTTCGATGCGCGTCAGCTCTGCCTTGATCTTCTCGGCGTTGGCCAGGCCGATGGCAATCTGCTGTCGCCTCGCCTCCAGGATTCGAAGGATCGGCTTGTACGCGAGCAGGTACAGAACAACACAGACGATGCCGAAGCTGATGATCTGGGCTATGAGGTGGGGCCAGTTCACGCCGAACGTTCGGGCGATCTCCGCGACTTGTCCGTCGCTCTGGGCCGCCGTCTGGAGAGCCAGTGCAAACATGATCAATTCGTTATCCTTCGATCGCGGGCCTGTGGTCGCACAGCACCCGCCCGGGTTTCGACTATCCTCCCACGAGGAATAGCGCGTAGAACACGATGGCTTCGGCGAAGGCAATCGCCAGGATGGACTGGACCATGATCTTCGTCGAGGCTCCCGGATTGCGTCCGACGGCGCTCGACGCGCCCATGCCAATCAACCCTACACCGATGGCTGCACCCAGAGCAGCCAGGCCGACGTGCAGACTTCCTGTCATCTACGTTGTCCTTTCTGACGTGGGACGCCGTCCCGGTTCCGAGCGTTCGCGGTCTCGGCACGCCGACACTGAGGCAACCGCCGATTCATCAGTGTCCAGCCGCCGGTTCACCTTCGTGGTGCTGACAAATCAGGAGTGTGAAGACGGCGGTCAACAGCATGAAGACCATCGCCTGCACGAGACCGACGAGCAGCTCCATGAAGTAAAACGGCACCGGCAGCAGCCAGCCCCACCCAGGAGCGATCGTGGCCATCGCCTCGAGCATGTTCTCGCCCGCGAAGACATTGCCGTACAGACGAAAGCTGAGCGACACGGGACGGAACAGAATCGACACAATCTCCAGCAGGCCGGCGGCGAAGAACACGACCACCATGAGGACCTTCAGGAGGCCTGTCGTCTCCCCCTTTGGCGCGAAGAGCTCCTTCAACACTCCCATCGGTCCGGTCTCCCGAAGCGCCCACACGATCCAGCAGGCGAAGAACACCAAAGCCATGGCCAGCGTCATGTTGAGGTCCGCATTGGCGCCACGGAGCAGCGGCTGATCGATCACAAAACCGTGCGACGTCTGATGTCCCCAGCCGATCGTTCCCACGCCGGGAATGAGTCCTAACCAGTTGGCGGCGAGGATGAAGATGAAGGTGGTCGCAAAGAACCAGAACGTCCGATCGACCAGGTGCCGGCCCATGATGCTCTCGAGCAGCCCGTAAAGACCCTCCACCAGCCATTCGAACAGGTTCTGTGCGCCACCAGGCACCTGCGTCATCTTCCGAGTAGCCACCTGAGCAAACACGATGAGGCCGAGGGCCACGATCCACGTGACCACCATCGAGTTCGTAATCGGAAAGCCGAAGGGACGCCCAATCTCCACCGCTTTCTGCGACAGGTGATGCTCCTCAGGCGCGTCGTCCGTGGTTCCAGCCTGGCTTTCGGCCTGGGCAAATGTCGCCTGGGATGAAGACGTCGATAACGGCGATCCCAACGCTGCCTGGTCGATCACCAACAGCGCGGCAATGGCCAGAGTTGCGAGGAGCGGTCTCCAACGTAAGTTCATGACGTGTTCGACCAGCGCCTGCAGAGCACGCTGCGTGCCACCTCAGACCCGCGTCACGCCCTGACAATCTGTCGGATGGCTCCGGTATTCCGGGCGCTGTCCGTGATGCCGGAGGCGCGAGCTCGACGGGACGCTCGATGCGCTCAACTGCCGCGGATGATGGCAGGTCCGGGACCGCGATTTACTGGTACGCCTACTGCAGCAGGAAGTCACTCATTGACCCGCGTCTCCAAACGAGTTTGGTTAGCGGCAGTACCCGCGATGATGCATCAGAACGGGTTGTCTGGAATGCCAAGTGCTTTCGACGGTGGTATGGTGCGGCTGAACGTCGTGCTTCGACCGGCGGCGCAAGGCGCCCAGGATCTTCTCGAAGCGTTTCGATTTCTGATGATCGACACGCGGCTGGAATCGGGCTGCCTGGGTTGCTCCACCTGGGTGGATTTGGACGGAACGGTCCACTACATGGAGGAGTGGGCGACCGAGGGGGACATGCGCCGGCGCGTCCGTTCGAATCGCTTTACGTCGCTCCTGGCGGTCCTGGAATCGGCGCATGAGCTTCCCCGTGTGCAGTTCGACTTTGTGACCAACACCCGCGGTCTGGATTACGTCGCTGAAGTGCGTCATGACGTCGTGAGCTGATCGGGCTTCGTTCACGGCACGTTGTACCCTATCCAGGGCCGTCTATCAGCGAGGAGCGATGAAACGAGCAAAATACGAAAAAACTCTGCAGGGTCTGCAGGTGCGGCTGTGCCACCTGCAGCGATGGATCAAGGAGAAAGGCCTGCGCGTCGTGGTGGTGTTCGAGGGACGCGACGGGGCCGGAAAAGGCGGGACGATTCGCGCGATCACCGAGCGTCTGAGCCCGCGTGTCTTCAGAGTCGTCGCACTGCCGGCCCCATCCGACCGCGAGAAAACCCAGATGTACCTGCAGCGATACCTGCCGCATTTTCCGGCCGCGGGCGAGGTCGTCATCTTCGACCGGAGCTGGTATAACCGCGCGGGTGTCGAGTACGTCATGGGCTTCTGCTCGCCGAAGGAGCACAAGCGATTCCTGGAGCTCTGCCCGCAGTTCGAGAAGTTTATGGTCGAGCAGGGCATCATCCTGGTGAAGCTCTGGCTGGAGGTGAGCAACGAAGAACAGAAGCGGCGGTTCGAAGCGCGCATCGACGACCCGCTGCGGCAGTGGAAGCTCAGCCCGATGGATTTGCCCTCCCGAACGCGCTGGTATGATTACTCGCGCGCGCGCGACCTGATGTTGAAGAGCACCGACACCCGAGTCGCGCCGTGGTACATCGTGCGCTCTGACGACAAACGGTCCGCGCGGTTGAACGCGATCGCTCATCTGCTGTCGCTGATTCCGTACAAAAAACTCCCACCCGAGAAGGTGAAGCTTCCGAAACGGTCATCGAAGCGCGCGTACGACGACGCCGCCACGATCGCCCGTCGCAGATTCGTGCCCGAGCGCTACTGAGCCGCACCTCGAGTGCCGTGAAAGCCAGCGAGGATTGGATGTCACCAAGAGGCCGAAACACCGGTGCTGAAGTCTTGCGTCTTGCCGACGCGCGCGTCGCAAACGTCGCCTGGAAGAAGATCGAAAAATCTGTCGAAGCCGCACTTCCTTAGTGAGAGACATGCGGGTTTGCAGTTCGAGGGTGATCTGGGCCTGTCTACTGATGCTGGCATGGTCGACGGCTGGCGCACACGCCCAGGGTAAAGACCAGACGCCGGCCAAACCCCAAGCTCCCACAGACGCGCTTGGTCGAGACACGCCGCGAGGCACCGTCGATGGATTCCTGGCCGCCTCCCGGAGCGGAGACGAGGAGATCGCGCGTCAGTATCTCAACCTTCAGACACCTTTCACGAATACCGCCGAGCTGACTGAGCAGTTGTTCGTCGTTCTCGATGTGCGGCTGCAAACCCGGCTCGCACAGATCAGCGACGTGCCCGAGGGCTCCCGCTCGAACCCGCTGAGACCCGATCACGAGGTCGTGGGCACCATCAGGAGCGCCAGGGGTGAGATTGATGTGGTACTCGAGAGAGTGACACGCGGGAGCGGCGAGCCGATTTGGCTGTTCTCGCAGACCACTCTGGAATCGGTTCCGGCGCTGTACGAGGAAGTGATGCTTGGTTGGGGCGCCACGGTCCCCCGTTTCCTGACCAGCACCCGCGTAGCAGGGCTCCGATTGTTCGAATGGATCATGGTGCTCCTCGGTATCCCGCTCTTCTACCTGTTGACCGTGGGGCTGAACAAAATCCTGACGCCTGTCATACGTGTGGCATGGCGCGTGTTCGCCGGGCGACCACTTCTCCGCGATCGCCAGGCCGTGCCCACGCCCGTTCGGCTCCTCATCCTGGCCTTCGCGATCCGCTGGGCTCTGTACGCGCTGCCCCTGACGATGCTGGTACGACAGTTTTGGTCCAACCTCGCGAGTCTCCTCACCATTGCCGGAATCGCGTGGCTGCTCATCTGGTTGAACGGCGAGGTCGAGCAGTACATCCGACGGCGGCTCCCACGCTCGAACGTGTCGGCTGCCACAGCCCTCGTCAGGCTGCTCCGAAGAACAGTGGACGTCCTGGTGCTCTTCTCCGGCCTGCTGGCCACGCTGCGTCACTTCGGCGTGGACGCGACGCCGGCGCTGGCCGGACTTGGAGTCGGGGGGATTGCCGTCGCACTCGCGGCGCAGAAGACGCTGGAGAATGTCATCGCAGGTGCATCGCTCATCTTCGATCAGGCCGTTCGCGTAGGCGATTCCCTGAAGATGGGGAATGTAGAGGGAACCGTCGACCACATCGGCCTTCGCTCAACACGCATCCGCACGGTCGACCGCACCATCGTCAGCGTTCCGAACAGTCAGATCGCGAACGTCAGCCTCGAGACGCTCTCTGCGCGCGACAAGTTCTTGTTTCACCCCTCAATCGGAGTTGGGTACGAGACACCGCCTGATCAGGTACGGGCCGTGGTCGATGGCATCCGCCGGCTTCTCGACGAGCACCCATCGGTCGACCAGGAATCGGTGCGCGTGCGGTTCCTCCGTCTGGGAACGTTCTCGCTCGACATCGATGTCTTCGCCTATGTGTTCGCGAGCAACTGGAACCACTTTCTCGAGATCCAGGAGGAGCTCCTGTTCGGCGTGACCAACGTGATCGATGCTACCGGTGCTCAGATTGCCTCCCGTTCGCAGACGCCATACCTGTCCGGACCGCCGGATGCAGCAGCGCTTCCACGTTCGCGACCGCGGCGATAACATTTCGCCTTCAAGCGACTGCCTTGATGTCATGGATCCAAGGTGCAATAGTTTGCGCGACAGCTGCTGTCTAGACTGAATAGGGGCGCCGTTTGCCCGTGGGTCTATCCGTGCACGTCTCCGACGTCAGTGTATGAAGACCACACCAACGAGTGCGGTAGACCATCGTTCGGTCCGCTGTCTGCGGGGACCCTCATGAAGACCGTTGCCCGGCCGACGGTCACGCTCCCCCCGGCCGTGCACATCGTCGAGGATGACGAGGACGTGAGAGTGGCAACCGCCAGGCTTCTGACGACTGCCGGCTACATGGTCCAGACATACGCCTCGGCGTCCGAGTTCCTTGCCCGGATGCAGACGGCCAATCCCGGGTGCGTCGTGCTCGATGTCCAGCTTCCGGGCCCAAGCGGCCTCGAACTGCAGGAGATTCTCACCAAGACGGCCGAAGTGAGGCCCATCATCTTCGTGTCGGGCCATGGGGACATCCCGATGAGCGTCCGGACAATCAAGGCCGGCGCCGTGGATTTCCTCACCAAGCCCGTGCAGAAGGATGTGCTGCTCGGTGCCGTCGCTCGAGCGATGGCGCGCGAGGCCGAAGAGCGCGCTGCACAGGAACACAAGCGCGCGATTCAGGCACGGTATGACCGGTTGACGCCCCGCGAGCGAGAGGTGTTCGCCCACCTGATCAGCGGTCAGCTGAACAAACAGGTTGCCTTCGACCTCGGTACCTCCGAGCGGACGATCAAAGCCCACCGCCACAGCATCATGCAGAAGCTCGAGGCAGAGTCGGTTGTCGACCTCATTCGTGTCTCGTCCGAGCTTCACATCGCGCCGACTCGCGGTGACTCCTAGTCTCGGGCCGTGCCCAGCCAAGGCGTCGCTGTCCGACCGGACTCAGGGAGGTTCTAGAACTAAGAAACAATTTCCTTGCAAACCCCACCCGACATACCCTCTGCAGGCATCCATGACGAACCTCTCATGTGTCGCGGTAATCGAAGATGATGCGGACGCACGTACCTCGCTTGGGCGTGTTCTGCGGGCCAGCGGCTTTGACGTAAGGGGTTACGCGTCTGCCGAGGACTTCCTCAGCTCCGGGTTGCTGGAACCCCTCTGCCTCCTCCTCGATATCCAACTGGTGGGCATGTCGGGGCTGGAACTGCTGCGGGAGCTTCGAAACGTGGGCTCTCCGATACCTGTCATCGTCCTGACGGCCAGCGAGGATGCCGATTCACGCAGCGAGGCCGAGGAACTAGGCTGTATCGCATACCTGCGCAAGCCATTTCAAGGACGCGCACTCGTGGCGCTCGTCCGCACGCTGGCTCGCGAGCGACAGTCGCTGCATAGTGTCTAGGAACAGCTTCACTTTGGCTGTGTGCTTGCGGGGTTCTTCACCGCCTGCTTCGCACTGTCGCGAGCCTGCTCGCGGTCCAATATGAGGCGGTAGGCGACGTAATACTTGTAGATATTGCTGACGTACTGGACCGTCTCGCGTCCAACCCGTTCCGATACCACGCGCTCGACATTGCCGAACCACCGGTTCGGATCGAGACCGCGCCGCTCCGTCTCCCTTCGAAGCTGACGAATGCGCCCCGGCCCCGCGTTGTACGACGCGAGGGTCATCAATCCCTTGTTCAAGTTGTCCATCGGCTCGTCTTTGTAGAACTGATCCATCATGAACCGGAAATACTTGACGCCCGCGTGGACATTCGGCTCGACCCGGGTGATGTCGCCCACGGCCAGCTCCTTTCCGGTCGCCGGCATCACCTGCATGACGCCGATCGCCCCGACGCGGCTCTTGGCAGACTGGTCGAGGCGGGATTCCTGATAGCCCTGCGCCGCCATCAGCAGGTAGTCCACGTCGTACCGCTTGCCGTAGGTTTCAAAGAGCTTCACCAGCTCGCGCAATTTCTTCCGCTCCGCTTCGGCGGCCGCGCCCCTGACGTAGTTGGCATTCTGCAGATATTTGCGATCCAACGTGTTGCCGAATGCCGTACCAGGCCCATATTCTTTGATCCAGGTGTTCACCGCGCGCAGCAGCTGAGGATTGTCTTTTCGCACGGCGATCGCGATCTCGCCGCCTGTCCGCACTGCGGCTCCCTCGTGGAGGCTGATGTTCGGGAAGACCTGACGCCAGAACTCCGCAACGAAATCGTCCACAATCGTGATATCCACGAGCCCGGCGTTCACCATCTCGAGCACATCATCGTCCTCGAGCGCCTCGGGCGCTTCCTTGATCGTCACAGGTGGCTTGCCGCGGCTCGCGAGGGATTCGTTCAACTGCCGGAGACTCTGGTGATAGCTGCTGCTTCGCCGCACGAACACCTCGCGGCCGGACAAATCGTCACCGGTCGCGAGCGGCGGAACGCCTGGCGCAGTAACGACGATCTCGGATACGCCGGTACGTGTGGGCATGCTGAAGTCGGCGAGCTTGCGCCGCTCCGGCGTGATTGTGAGCGTCGCGGCCACGAAGTCGACCTTCCCCTGCTGGAGGGCGGGAAAGAGCTGGTCACGCGACAGCGGCACGATGGCGACGTGCACCTTGAGCGGTCCCGTCTTCAAGCGCTTGTTGACCTGCTCTTCGAACAACGTGATTGACTCGTAGCTGATCCCGCGCTGGACACCCCTCTCGATGAAGTACTGCGTGCGGTTGAACACGACGCCGGCACGGATGAGGCGACGCTTCACCATCGCGTCGAAGTCGCCCGTGAATTCTTTGTCAAGCACGCCGCGGATCTCGGGAGAAAGCGCGTCGTAGGGCGAAGGAGTCTGGGGCAGCGCCTCGGTGTCTCCCGGTCTCTGTCCGGGCGAAGGATTCCCAGAGTCGGCGGCTGGAATGGGCGTCGAGGAAGGACTTGGAGATGAACAGCCCGCCGCGGCCGCGATCAACGTTGCAAGCAGCAGGTTCGCTTTAAGAGTGGTCAACGATCAGGTACCGATCGTGCAGGTCTCACCCCGATAGTCTACACCGACTCCTCCAGCACGCCGTATCGCGTGGTCGCTGAAGTAGTTGCAGGGGTCACGCGAGCGACAGTTTCGCCAATCTTGCACCCACCGTGCCACGATATGTCGTGTGGCCCGCCACTAAGTGCCCGGGCGTGCCGATATCGCTTTGTGCGTTGCTCACCGAAGGGCGTCACGCCCTGGGCCAGCACTGGACCTTGTAACGTTCGTTTCAGGGTATAAGGATTCGGAGGCTGTATGCGCAGTGGCCTGTGGGTGTTGAGTCTTGTAATCGGCACGGCGCTCGCGGCGCAGCAACCGAATCCGCGCCAACAGCCGGGCGCAATGATCACGATGTTCGCGCCCGAACAGCACGACCTCTACGACGGGCGCTACATCCTCTCGGCCGGCCGCATTTACATGGTCGGTGGACTGAACGACCCGCCCGGCTGGGACCACATGGATAACGAGGCGAAGACCGTGAAGCCCGTATCCGGGACGGCGGAGATCGATGTCAACGATCTGACCAACAGCGGCAGGTTCGAGGCGCGGCTGAAGATTCCCGAAGGCGACCTGGTGCTCGCGATCGACAAGTTCAACGAGTTCAACCCGTGCCAGAACGGCGGGATCGTCGGATTCCTGCACGAGCATGGCACCGACTCTGGCTGCGGCGACAACAACTGGCCAAAAACGTTCGTTTACCTGGCGGGTTGGGGATTCGGACACGCGACCCTGAACGGCAAGCCCCTCTACGACAGCTACGAGGTGCACTTCATGGTCACGCAGGGCATCCGCGACCGGAAGACGCTCCGCGTCAATTACCCGATGGCGAACAAGAAGCAGCCGGCTGGCGAAGTGAACCCGGCCACGCAGCAGATCGATTTCTACATCCGCAGCCCGCAGCAGAACCCGAAGAACCGGCCGAACCGCGAGGTGTTCCTGCACTTCTTCGGCATGGAAGTCACCTGGAAGTAGAGCGGTGGGAGCGCCTTGGGTTCCCAGGTTCCGGGTTCCAGGTTCCTGGTTCTTCAAGTTCCAGGTTCTGGGTTGCGCCCATGTTCGCAGCCTGGAACCGGGAACCCTGGAACCTGGAACCTGGAACCTCAGTCCTGATGCGTCATGCTCTACCGCTGCTGGCGCTTCGCCAGCCCCTGCTTCTGCATCTCCTCGACCGAGCGCTTCACGAGCTCTTCGATGAACGCGCGCAGGTCGCGCGGATTCTTTGTCTCGCTGACAGCCGCCCACAGGAGCTGGTCGCGCGGGACGCTGTAGATCGTGGATTCGACGACGACCACGGTCTCCCGCCGCACCGAGCCGGGAACGTACACGGCTCCCCATCCGTAGCCGTAATAGCTCCAGAGCGAGCTGTAGGTGGGACTTATCCAGGTGCTGGAGGTATGCGTCTCGGTCGTATCGGCGCTCACTGGCCTTACGGCCACGACCCCTTCCACGTTGGCTTTCTCGAACCAGGGTCGGGCGGTCTCTGCCCGGCGAAGTTCTTCTTTTGGCGCGATACGGTAGGTCGCGACGCCTTGCATACCGCGCGCGCTCAACTCGCGCACCAACGACTCTTCGCCCGCGACGCGCAACGAGTCGTCGCTCGAGATCACGAGCGCGGCGACCTTTCTACCCGCGAAGCTCACCGAGCTCGCGTCCGGCGACTTGAAAGTCGACGTAAACGTGACCGCGGCCGAGAGGGACATGGTGGCGGTCACGGCCGCCACGGTCGTCACAGTGCTGCATACACTACGCTTCATTTGAGCTCCTTCGACCGGCTTCGAGACTGCTCGTATCGGGCGCGCCACTATTTCTTCGGCTGCGTAAATCCAACAAGCAGCGCCTCGGTCCAGGTGATATCGACCTTATCGCCGACTTTTACGGTTTTCAGCGCATTCGGGTCCTCCACGCGCGAGCTGTACTTCCAGTTGTTCGGACCGCTGAACGTGATGGACGGAATCTTCGGATCGATCGCTGTAATAGTCGCGGTAATCGTCCGCTGCGCGGCCGCAGTGGCGCCGGGCCCCTTGCCAGTGGCCTTGGTCACGGCTTCACTGGCGGTGTCGACATCCTTCTCGCCGGGTTTCTTCACCCGGAGAACGATATTGTCGTAATAAGTGGCAGTCAGCGTGTCGCCTATCTTAATGAGGTCAAACCGCTCGACGGTGGCCGGCGCGACGATAGTCTTGAAGTTGCCATCCGGTAACTTCACCGTCACCGTACGCGTCGTATGGTCAATGGCCTCGACCGTTGCTGTCGTCGTCTTCGTTTCGCCCGGAATCACCTTCGTCTGCGCCGTCGCGACTCCCGTGGGCATCGCGTACCCCATCAGAGCAAGTGCCGCTACGCCAATCGTTCGTTTCATCACAACCCTCCTTAAAAGAACAGAGCACTAACGCACGCGGTTCCGCTGCGCAACGGCTTTCTCGTTGATACCAAAGTGCGCGTGAGCGTTGCCATCGCCCAGAGCGAAATCCAGGCGTATCATGTTGACGAAGGGGAAAAAGACCCTCAGGCCGATGCCTCCGCCCGCGATGACGCCGCTCGAAAAGTCATCGCTCTGGCTCCAGGCCGTGCCGGCGTCGCCGAACGCCGCCAATGCCAGCCCTGCATAGAGGCTGAGTCCGAACACCCGGAACGCTCTGGTTTCAACGGCCGTGTAACGATACTCCATGGTGTTGATGAACTGATTCTTTCCGCGCCTGGAGTTAAATTCCCAACCCCTCACGGTGTTGCTGCCGCCCAATGAGTAATCCAGGTATGTGGGCACGACGCTGGTCGAGCCGGACTGGAGCGTCAGCAGCGACATCGCAACAAGACCATGCCGGCGCGCGAGACGCTGGTACCGGCGAAGATCGATGTTCAGCGCCGCATAGCCTCCAGTGCCCATCCACCACAAGGCATCAGCCGAGTTCCACCAGCCGTGCGACGTGGTCTTCCGCGAATTCCGGCCGTCGTACTCTGCGACGCCACCAACGCTCGTGAGCGTATCGACGTCGTCTTCCGACACAGTGATGCCGCTCTCATCGCTATGTACCTGATACAGCTGAAAAATCGCGCCCGTTTTGAATCGCTCGGACAGCCGCAGGCCCGCTCGGCTATCGAGATCGATCGAACGCTCGTTGAATTCGTCGAGCTTATTGTACCGATCGCGCAGCGAGAGCTTGGCGCTGTGCCAGAATGGCGCACGAGTCAGCTCGGGCGAGATCTCGCTGAACTCGAACAGTGTTGAACCGCCGAATCGCGCGGTGACCGACATCTCATGCGGGTAACCGCGCAGACTCAGCAGTTTCAGCGCAGGACCCGCCGAAACGCCGTTCTCGTCGGTCACCGCGATCGACACGGCCGGCAGCAGCCGAAGCGTTTCGACGACGACCACGTTCACCTGGAGCGCATCACCCGCATCGACTGGCGTCAGCGTGATGTCGCCGAACACCCCGAGCCTATCCAATCGAACCACATCCTGGTCGGCCACGGCCTGCCGGTACGGCTGGCCCGGCTTCGACTCGATCTGCTCGCGAACGATCTCTTCCTTGATGGTCCGAAGACCGGTGATGGTGACCGCCGCAATGATCGTCCCTTCGTGTTGCTGGGCATCCATCCGAGCCGGCATGAGAGCGATGATGATGCCGGCCAGCACGATTGCGCCGCCATTCTCGATCACGCACCTGTCCTGTTTCTGGTACTGTCTGCGACAGGTGGTCATCCGCCGCGTGTGCTGGCAAAACTGCGGCCACAGCGCTCTCTCACAGTCACCCTGGTTGGCCCGTTTTCGCGAGCGGAAACTGCCAGCCTCCGGAAACCGAAGCCGAACCCCCGGAGTGCTCACGGAATGCCGTGGTCGGCTCGCCGTCTACCGTTAGCGTGCGCCCACTTTTCTTAAGCACCCGACCTACCTTTCGCCCGCAAATCGCGTGATGGCACGTCAACTGCTACTCGCATTGCGCGTCTTGCATTACTCGCTGAAAGTTCAATCGAACTATACCTGAAGCGCAAGGCGCTATCGCTCGAGAACACCCGGCGGCAAACTACCTTCCTCCCGGAGCCAGCATCCTCTAGAACGTCCGCGTGAAAAGCTACCATCTCCCTATTGCGATCGCGTATGCGGAACAACTACGTTCGGTGAGCTGGTTCGCGATTTGCAGGGCCGCGGTTGCCGAATACGAGTCACTCACATGACGTTCCTCATTTTTTTCGTCATTCTCGCCAGCGCAGAGCATGTGTGCGCACAGACCGCATCCACTGCGTCTGCTCTGACAGCCACGCCAGCGTCTCCGGAAGCTGACGGTCGATCACCCTCCGATGCCCCGAGGTTGCAGATCGATGCCGCCTCGTGGGCCGGCGAGGGGCGGGCATGCGCCGGCTGTCCCCGGCGGCGCGTCGGCACCGCATTTCTGCAGACGACGGTCGTCAATGTTGCTCTATGAGCTCGCCAACCTCGCTCGGGGTCAGGTGACAGCCAAGATCACGCCCGCCACGTGGTGGGACAACATGGAGCGGGGCTGGGTGTGGGACCTCGACGAATTCACGGTCAATCAGATCGGGCACCCGTATCAAGGCAACAACTACTACAACACCGGCCGCGCCAATGGCTTGAGCTTCTGGGAATCGGCCGGCGTCACGGCGTTCGGAAGCGGCACGTGGGAATACTTTGGTGAGACCAACCACGCCTCACTGAACGACCTCATCAACACCACCCTCGGCGGCATTGCGCTCGGAGAGATGTTCCACCGTACTGCCTGGCTCGTGCGGGACACGCGCGCAACAGGACGCGGCCGCCTCTGGCGTGAGATCGCGGCAGCCGCGATCGATCCAGTGACCGGCGTCAATCGTTTCATATCCGGGGACGCTTCACGGTCGTCTGAGAAGCCTGCCGAGCTCGTCCCGTCGCGACTCGGCGGATATCATGTCGGCGGGTGCGCTTTGGCGAGGGTCGAATACGCGCGCTGTCGAGTCCACTGGCGAGCCCTTCCTCGAGGCGGATCTCCTGTACGGGGACCCGACGATCGGCCGCAGCCGAACACCCTACGATGCATTTGCGGTACAGCTCCGTTTCGGCGGCGGTGCGAGTTTCAGCGAAGCGCGCGTGCGCGGGCGCCTCCTTGGCGAGCCCTTTGGAGGGGACCGTTTCCAACTGACTGTGGTGCAGGCATACGATTTCGCTCAAAACAGCGCGTACCAGTTCGGCGCGCAATCCTTCGCAGCAAACTTCGCGTTCGCGGGCAAACCGTCATCAGGCACATCCATGTGGGTCGCCGGCTGGGGAGGATTGACCGCCCTGGGGGCCGTGGATTCGCTTCCCTCCTCAGGGATGGCTGAGGAGGAGGAACCGCCTGATGGCGAATCGCCAGGCCAGGGCGTCTCCGAGGGACCACGGTTCTACGATTACGGACCGGGCTCGAATTTTGGCGCCGGCGTCAGGTTCGATAGCGGCCGACGGCTATTGACGACGCTCTTCTATCAGGGCCACCAACTCTACAGTCTCGACGGTGTTCGCGCCAACCACGTGCTGCAGCAATTCAGACTCGATCTGCGAACGGCGTTGCGCGGACCGCTGGGACTTGGAGTGTCGGCCGAATACTTCCACCGCAAGACGGTACTTCAAGGACGGCAGCGCCCCTAAGACCTTTCAGTTCCCGCAGTTCCTGGCGTATTTGACATGGAGGTTGGCGTCGTGAGCCGAGGCACATGCAAGTGGGCTCTGGCCATCGCGTTTGTATGTCTCGCAGCTGCTACGGCCGAGGCACAGAGCACTGAGTCGTCGCGGAAATGGATCGCAATTGGCGGGGCCTGGACGACGCTTCAGGGCGCCTGCGGCGAAGGATGCGACCTGCGAGGCGAATACCGGCAAACGGGAACTTTTCTGGCGAACGCAGGCTACCGCGTGAACAGCCGAATGGATACCGGCGCAGAGATCTTCTGGGCGTCGACAGACCTGGCTGGCGGCGACAGTCTTCGCTCGACGTTTGTTATGGGCGCGGCACAGTTCAGGCCCTGGGAGTCGAAGGGCTTCTCGTTGAAGGCCGGCATGGGCATGGCGTTCGTGCGCAATTGGGTCTACGACATCACCGGCCAGGGCGGGGGTCCGCCATACACCTCGAAGGCCCTCGGTCTTACCTATGGCGCTGGATGGACGTTCCGACATACCCAGCGTCTGGGCGTCCAGATCTTCGGCGCCCAACACGTTGCCAGTCTCGGCGATCTTGAAACCAGCGTGCAGAAATACGAGAACGTCGTGGGCAACTTCTGGTCGGTAGGTGCCACTCTGGTCATTCGATAAGCTGCGCCGGCAACCATCGCCAACAATCGAGTCGCTCCTGATCAGCGCCCGCGCTCGGAAGTTCGACCCGCCTTTTCCAGTTGGTTCCGCTAACGCCAACCAGCATCCGCATTTCGGATCGTGACAGGCATATCGGGCCAGTCCGTTGATCGGCCGCGGCGTACCGGAATTTGCCAACGAGGGCGTCTCGCCGGCAGATGTCGCTCGAGCGTCGTTGCGGCAGCTACGACGGCCATGGCGACGAGGTGATGATCGTTCGCAAGCAGCACCAGGAGCATGGCGAGACCGCATGCCGCGGCACAAAAGCAGCCGGTTGAGATGCCATATCGCAGCGAATCCCACTGGGCTGCTGTTCCGAACACGCGCAACGGTGGAACGCGATGGCAGGCGTTGAGGCAGCGCTGCCGCGCCGGTGAGCAGTGCCAGATCGCGACCAGCGCAACCGCCACGGCAATACGCTCGGAACTGCCGGTCACCCATCCTGAGAGCATCACTAAGGCGAGGCCAGCAAGCAGCCAGATTCCAACGTATCCACAAAGGAACCAGGCGATCGTCAGATGACGCATCCGACGAAGGCTGGTACGCCACAGGAGTCCGATCTCGCGGAGCAGCAGCGGCGGCGCCATCGCGAGGGTCATGGCCAACCACATTGCCGTGAAATCGCGAGGCGAATGGGAGTGCGCCAGCCGATCGCCGGTGAGTAACCATGCCATTGCGATCCAACCGGCAGCGCTGGCGAGCAACAGGGCCTTCCCCGGTCGGCGTAGCGCGACCCTCAGCACGGCGCGCGGCCACACGCCCCTATTCACCCGAGTCTGAAGACACTCAAGCGACGGATCAAGAAGTTCGCGCCGGCGACTGCCGGAGTGGCCGGAATGAAGCGCACGTCGAGTCGATCAAGTTCGTCGCCCGACAGATGAAGGGCATCAACAATCTCCGTAATTTCCAGGACCTGGTTGATGCCGCTGCCGGCGGTCGGGCCATCAGCATCGCTGGCCGCTGAGACCCCGAACAGGGACACGGTTCCGGCCAGCCGGTCGCGATACGCGGCCGGGTCGGCGGTTGGCGGAAGACCGATGTAGACGTGATAAATCGCCGCGTCACTCGTGCCGCGGATGCCCTCGAGCTTGAGGAAGACGCGAGCGGGTTCTGCCTTCGGCCCCAACTCGGCTCCGGCCACGCTCTCCAGGTTGCCGCGGAGGGCCCGTATCGATGAGGGGTCGAGCCTAACCTCGGTGCCGGTCGAGCCTGTGACACGCACCGGTCCGTCGCTGGCGCCGATCAACTCAGGCGTCTTTCCGGTACCCACAACCGCGTCCTCGCTTTCCGGCGCGCCATCGGCAGCTACAACCCGCGCCCCAAGCCGGTTCAGACGCCGCTCGGCGCGTCGTTCGATGACTGGCGGCGCCTGGTCGTCATAGCTATATTCCAGCGGTGATGCGGTCGTGTCCAGAAGATCGCGCGCGGTGAAGGTCCACTCGCCCTCGTTGCTCCGCGGCATCACGAACTGGCGGTCCGCCGGTCCATCGAGCCAGGTCGTCTGGTCAGGGTTGACATGCTGTTCCTGCGTGTCGCGCAGCCAGACGTTCCACAGGCGATCGATGTTGGCGTGATGCAGCCAGAAGATCGGGTCGAGTGCAGCAGTGATCGGCATCGACATCAACCCGAGATCGCGCCAGTTATTGGGATCCCCACCCGGCGCAACGCCACCGATTGCCCCATGGATGACGTTATGCGGCAGTGATTCCAGGCTGCCGTTCGTGGTCTCCGATTCGGGTCCGTGATGGAACAGGGTTTCCGGACCGCCGAACCCCGGCGGAATTTCGCTCTCGCCGCCGGGAAACACCTCGTCCTGAAGCGCCGCCAGCGAGACGAACGACGGATCGAGCTGGATAGGCGTTGTCCCGCTGCCGAAGCGGCGCTCGACTCGCAGCGGATTGTCCGATCCGTCGGGAAGCGTCGCCAGATCGAAGGCGTCGGGCATCGTGCGTGCGTCGGGCCGGGTCGAGTCGTTGTAGTTCCAGTACGGCAGCGCCCAGTCTTCGGGCCCGCCAGCGATGACGACCGCATCGCGAACGATCTCTTCGAATGCCGCCAGATACCCGCGATGCCAGGGAAGGAAATACCAACTCTGGTGCTGGCACTGGTTCCATAAACGGCGCTGAACGGCGAGTGGCGGGAACGCCGTCTCCGCTTCTATCACGCCGAACTCCCGCCAGACGAGGGGATGTATGCCGTGAATCGCCGCCAGGAACCACCAACTGGTCCGGTCAGTCAGTGGCCGCGACTGTAGCGTCCGTACCGCCCTGGCATACCAGAGGAGCGTGTCGTTCCACCCTGCTCCCAAGCCCCAAACATCTCTCCGCACGCGAGCCATGCAGCGTCCCTCCTTCGGCTGTCAGACGAGTATTAAACGCCCCCAGGAAGAAAGTTGCCACCGCCGAAGGAACGGAAGTCGACCTCTTGCCGCTCGATCCCGTGTGGCGCGTTCACTGCTGCTTCTTGGCCGTGAAGCTTGACGATGCGCCACTGACAACTAAAGCGGTCACCTTCTACTTTCCCGCTCGTCAGTTCTCTGGCACAGGGTAACCACAGGGTAACCATTTCGGCGCTAGCTCTCGTAGGCACTGAGTGCGCCCCGAAATCATCTATCCCTGTGTTTCGTCCACACGGGCGCCGATGGAATCTTCCGCGATGGCTTTCTTGTTCTTCGGAAGCCCATCCTTGTCCAGCGCACCTACTGCGTTCTTGTTTCCTTGTTCCTTGTCTGAGGAGCGGTCACCCTCGACGGCGCCTTTGTGTTCATCTGGCTTCTGACTACGCATCGGGGTCGCCTGGGTGCCCAGCGGTGATGGATGGGGACTCTGGCCCTGTTTCGTCGCTTGGCCCTCGCTCTCCATCTCGCTGACTTGGTCCTGCGTGCTGCCGTGGGGCTGGCTTGCGGGGTTCTGAACGGGTGTGTCAGCCGCGGGTGGGTCGTTCGCATTCTTTTTTATATCGTTCGAGTTCATCTTCTTCATCTTCGCCTCATCAAACCGACGTCTCAGGCGTTTATTTTGGGGGACCAGGCATGGCACTGAGCTGCTGCATGAGTCTCATGTCATCGAAGTAGCCCCACCGCTCGGCAGCCTTGCCGTTGATCATGCGGAGGATATCGATCCCGCCGATCTCGACCGTGTTCCCGCTTCCCGGCACGCCCATGTACTCGCCTTTGTGCGTCCCGCGCACGAGCACACGATTGACCACTCTGTCCCCCTCCGCGATCTGATCCTGGACCATCATCTTCAGATCGGGAAATGCCGCCACGAGCTCAAGGAACTGCTGCTTGGTCGCGTCGAGGCTGCCCTTTCGCCCGGGCGGCGGGTTGTGGTCCACGAAGTCGACCGTGCAGAAGCGATCAATGGCATGAATGTTCTTCTGGTTGATGATCTCCTCGTAAAAACCCCGGGCAATGTCTTTCGCATCTGTGCTCATGGCTCCCCCTGACTCAACGAGAACAGTCGATCGATTGCGCGCCTGTCGCGTGGCTGCTCCCAAATAGGCAATAAAGCCTCGCCGCTCACGGGAACAAGATAGCGGGGCCTATTGGTCTCGCGGGTTCAGGATATCGCATTACCACTAGGGGAATCGCGCGGGTCCTGGCTGTTCGTCAAAGACCACTGAAATGACACCCGCCGGGGCTGAAAGACTTACTGGAGCGGTTCAAGATGGTCTGGCGGATCCCGGTAGTCGTGATACCAGGTCTGACCGCCAGTCAGGACTCCTTTGGCCACGCGCTTCGCGTCTTCCAGATCTGCGATCTCGTCCTGAATAAGAAGGGGCTCGGTAATTTCACCAGTAATCTGTGACACGCGATACTTGCCATCCTCTTTCCTGAAGATGACTGGCTCTCCTGACTGCGGCGTGGGCTTCGGTGTCTCAGTCATTACGTCGGGTTAGTAGCGCCTCACCTTCTTCTTGGCCAGGGCATTCGTGTCGTTCCATCAAGTGTCTCACATCCGCTCGAACAATGGTCTTTGGGAGCAGAGCGCTCTGACTTCGTCGCAGCTGACGGCCTCTCCATCCCCGCGATCCTAACGCACAACACCAACTATCGCAGCTAGCCGGCTCGAACCGATCGACAATCCGTTCGATCCGGGCATCGATCTACTAAGCCGAACAGTGCGATCGACGAAACTGGTATTGCTAAACACGGCAGCTTTTGGCACCCGATCGCTGTTGTGTTGTTGTGGCGTCCGGTGCATTCAGATGGCGAGATGCATGAGGTTGAGTCTAGGCAGAGGCGCTATAGCTCCGCTCGATGGCCGCGCGGATCAGGGCGCGACCCTCCTGCGCTGTAAGGCCTGGCCGCAACGCGATTGAAGCGGCAGCATTGGCGAGGCCACTATCCCTGATGATCGACCGAAACCAATTTTCGTAGTCGCCGCGATGCAGATGATAGAGCCACGTCTCTTCGTCCACGCCATCCCCGATTTGGAGGAAGAGCAGTAGATTCTGGGCGCGAATGCAGAGTTTGTGCTCCCTGCCGGTGAAATAGAAACTATGCTCCGACGGAATGACCCCCGCGGCGTACTTGCGGACGTGACGCTGTCGCTCCGTGCGGGTCAGGAGACTGTGAAAACGGAGAGGAGGTGCATTCTCGCGTGGCGCCCAGAAGACCCCCTCACCTTGCTGCAACGGATGCGCATCGAAGGGCGGCAGGCGCGTTCCCGCGATGTCGGCGAACTCTTGCAGCGTCGTCTCTGGCGCTTCTCCGATGGCGATAATCACATCGACGCACTTCAGAAGGGCAGCCGCCAGATACTTTGGTTTCATCGTAATCATCATCAGACCGGTGATCTCTTGCGGCAAAACGATGGGCGTTGAGTTTCCCAGTGCCGGCATCAGATGGTGCGCTTCGTCCACGATAAGCCAATGCGGGTGTCCAACCGTGGATCGCATCTGTTGAATGCGCGGAAGCAGCTGATCGAAGAATGCGGGACGATCCTCCATTCGCACAGCGAGCAGGTTGACGACCGCGCTCTGTGCCGGCTTGCTCAGCAGACTGGCCACCTCCTCGGATGTAGGTTTCTGGTCGGGATCGCCCAGGCAGACGGTCTGTTCCAGATTGGAATAATCGCCTTCAGGATCCAGAATGCAGAGTTGATAGCGATGGTCCAGCAGGCGCTCCACCACGCCTGTCGCCAGCGTCGTTTTGCCGCCATGGGACGTTCCTGCCAGCAGCACGTTGACACCGTACGGCTTGAGACGCAGTTCATGTCCGTTTTCGCGCACGCCAAGTACGATTTCGTGGCGATCGAGCCGAGAGTCCATCTCCCGAAGGTCGGAGGCGATAAGCCTTTCCACCAACTCTGCGACGCCCGCGCCATGATCGTTCTGTGTAATCCCATCGGCGCGCTCTTTCACCATCGCCAGGGCATTCGCGACGGCGAACGAGCATTCACACAACTGCATGAAGGCATGATCGTTCTCCGCATCGCCGATACCCACCACATTGTGCGGTGAGAGGCAAAGATCATCGAGCGCGGCATGCAGGCCGGTCGCCTTATTGACACCGGAGGGAAGAACCATGACCGCGCCCTTGTTGAAAACAACCTGAAGTTCGAGTCCCAGATCGCGAATCGTGTTGAGGACGATATTCTCGTTCGGCGTCCAGGTCGCCACAATGACCTGCCCGACGGAGAGCGGAGCGACGCCGCGCTGCTGCAGCGTTTCAATGAACTTATCGGGCGGACGTTCACCGAGAATCGTTTCGCCTTTGTTGTCGGGACGATAGAGCAGCGCGCCATTTTCGGCGACGACCCGATCGAAAAGTGCGAGGTGAGGGCACACACGTACCAGGTCATCGAGCGTTCGTCCCGTCACGAGAATGATCCTGCGCCCTGTGGCGCGAAGGCGCTCGAGCGTGTTGACCGCAGCATGATCGATCGCGCCGCGGTGCGCGAGCGTTCCGTCATAATCGGTGGCGAGCGCAAGATAGCGCATACAGGGAACCCTGCCGGCGAAAGTGCGACGATCGGTACCCGGAGCCCATTCTAGTGCGATCCTTGGCGGCGGTTGGCCGCACCGGGGGGCCGGGCGACGATGACACGCACGAAACCGGTGGCCCTGCCAAGACCACGCCCCTGCGGCCGCCCGCAGACGCCTCGCTCGACCAAGTGGACGCCCTGACGCGCCGGCAACAGCGCATTCTTCATCGCAGCGCGTTACTCGACTACGTGATTGCGATGCTTCCTAGTCGCCGCTGAACATTGGTAAGCTGCGAGAGGAAGCATGGTGCGCGCACGCCGTTGGCGATCGACGGTTCCCCGCCTCTCACGATTCGCGCTCGAGCATCTGCTCATGCTCCCGTTGGGAGCGACCATCGCTCTGGCATGGGTCAACACAGCTCCCGAAAGCTATTTTCGTTTCACATTGGCGATTGCCTTTGCCGTCAACGGTATCGCCATGGTGTTCTTCTTCGCCGTCATCACCAAGGAGGTGGTCGAAGCGACTGTACCGGGTGGAGTGCTTCATCCATGGCGCCGCGCGTTGCTGCCGGTGGTGGCCGCCATTGGCGTGACCGCTGTCCCTGCGCTGCTGCACGTCCGTGTCGTCGACGAATTTGACGAACCCATGCTGGCCATCGCCTGGCCGGTGACATTCGTTTGAAACATCGTCACGTCCGATTCACCACGACTGCCCAGGCGCATGTCGACCGAGAGAAGGCGTGGTGGCTTGAGAACCGCGACCATGTGGAGGGTTGCCCTCCACCTGTATTACACGTTCAGCGATGACGAGGTCATCGTCCGCGCTCTGTGGGGAGCCATCGAGAACGCCGTCCTGAACTGGGTCACTGACACACTCTACACAGCCCGGCTGCCGCCGACCTGTAGCGGTCATCGTCGTTAAGTTGCGGCAGTTGACCGCCGCCGTTCACCACACGCGCTAGCGGTCGCCATCGAAAACGGTGCTGCTGGTATCCGGTCGAGCGGCGTCGGGTAGCGTCGAGGGTAGCACTTTGCCTGGAAGAGTCGGGCGACGGACCAGTCGGCGAGAAACGGAGACGAGAAATCTGGAACGATTCTGGATGAAGGCCTGATTTGAGGCACCGACCACTCGGTTCCGACAGTTGATTCGGAACGCGGAACCGAGTGACCCGGCGGACTGAATTTCGCGGATCGACCTGCCAGACGACGTTTCGGCGGCGCTCAAGCGCCGATAGCGATGTCCCGAGGCGCGCGCTCGAGGCGATCGCCGTTGAGGCGTATCGGACCGGCGCGTTGACGGAGGCCCAAGTTCGGCGGCTCCTTCGACTTGAGAGCCGTTTTCAGGTGCACGCGTTGCTGAAGGAGCATCACGTGGCGCTTCGGTACAGTGAGGCAGATCTCGAAGATGATCTCCGCGCACAGCGCGAACTCGGCGTCCTGCCCGGACGATGATCGTCGTTGCAGACAGTGGCCCCCTTCACTATTTGATTCTGCTCGACCACGCTGAACTGCTTCATCGCTTCTACGATGAAGTTGTCGTCCCAGATGCCGTCGCCAATGAACTCACGTCGTCATCGGCGCCGAGCGCAGTGCGCGAATGGATTTCACGCGCTCCACCCTGGCTGAGCGTCGTTCCGGTAAAGCCTGATCAACTGCAGGAGGTCACCGACGAGTTGGATCTCGGCGAACGCGCGGCTATCGCGCTCGCCGGAGTGATCCATGCTGACCTCTTGTTGATCGACGAAGCCGCAGGACGCGCCGAAGCCAGGCGGCGCAATCTGCGGGTAACCGGGACGCTCGGTGTCCTGCGTACGGCTGCAGAGCGCGGATTAATCGACGTGCCCGATCTGATCGTTCGACTAAAGGCGACGCTGCGAGTGGTCCACCCTTACGGCGACGATCCATCGATTCCCTTCGGGTGCACGCTTGGCCGCGGCGATTTCCTCCCGAATTCGGACCAGTGCCTTCTCACGCCACCCCTAATCCCCAACCCTAATCCCGCCTGTGGCGCGTCAGCCTCGTCCCTTGCCCCTTACCCCTTGCCCCTGACGTGAATCAGAACGTAAGGCGCGCTCCAAGCTGGAACACCCGCGGGCGCCCCGCGCCCGTGATCCGGCCGAAGTCCGCGTTGTTCATGTTTTGATTGGGATTGTTGTAATTCTTCCTGTTCCACACGTTGAATATGTCGGCCCGGACCTGGAGCCTTGTCGCTCCGCGCAGGGGAAAATTCTTGGCAAAGGTCGTGTGCATGTCGAACGCGCCGGGACCGCGCGCCATGCCCCCCATGTAGGTACCGGGCCGAATCGTCGCGCCCGTCAGCTGCACGATTGGGACTCTGGTGAATCCCGCCGTATTGAGATAGTTGCAGCCCCCCGCGGTGCAGGTGTCCTTCCAATCATCAATCACGAGATCGACGTCAGGTACAACGTCGGGACGGCTCCTCGGCATCCCCGACGGTTGCGTGATGACGAGCTGGTCGCCCGTCCGAATCTGCGCGATCCCTGAAAGCTGCCATCCACCCACGATACCGTTGAGGACGCCCTGGCCGCCGCGGATCCCAGGGAGCTCGTAAATGAACGAGGCGTTCAACCGATGACGGATGTCGTTAAGCGAGAAACCATAGTCAAATTCCGGATTCCAGAAATCCTGGGTGTTGTTGAAACCGGTGATGTAGGTCACGGAGAGATCGCCGCCCTGCGTGGACTCGCTCTTACTCAGCGTGTAGTTGATGTCCCACGAGTACCTGTCGGAGAACCGCTTGCGGAGCGACGTCTGCAGGCCGTTGTAGGCCAGCGTCTGACTGCTGTCCACGTAGAAGCCACTCAGCGCACCGAGCGCAGGATTCGGCCTCGCGCCAGTCTCTCTGTCGAACGCCTGCGTAAACTGCCGCTGCAGCGGGAACTCGTTCCCATCCGTGTGGAGGTAACTCACCTCGGCGGCCATCGTGCGGCCGAGCGCGCGCTGGACGCTGAGCATCGACTGAATCGTATAAGGCGCGCGGAGTTCGGTGTCGATCAGCGCATACACGGCGGGCTGGCCGCCCAAGTCTGCCAGCGCCAATGGCAACACATCGTCTGTGTACATCGGCCACCTGATGTTTCGCGCGGCTGCTTCCGTGCGGTTGTACACCGCGCGGTACGGAATCGTGGGGTGAGTCACGGCCTGCCGAACCAACAAGGGCAGGGTGGGACTATAGAGATAGCCCAGACCGCCCCGAATCACTGTCGCCTCATTTTCGCCCAGCGTCCACGCAAATCCCATTCTGGGAGCAACGTTATTGCCGTCAGGCTCGTAGGGCCGCAGTGGATCTCGTTTTGGCCCAAAGTCCAGCTTGCGCAGATCGGTTGGATTCTCCAGGTTGACGAGTTCCACCTCAATGGGCGTCGTGGCAAACACCTCGGCGACCCCGTAGTAGTCCCAGCGCAGGCCGAGGTTCAGGACGAAGTTGTTGCCCAGGCGCCAATCGTCCTGAATGAATACGCCGTACTGGTCCAGGCGTGAATCGTGCGGCGGCGCTCCGAACTGGGAGAGAATCGAGTTCACGACGTTCGCGAGAAGGTCGTTATACGTCTGGAAGGAGAAGCCTGGATCTTCCGGATTGGTGTGCCTCCCGGTCTCGCGCAGGAAGCGGAATCCCGCCTTCACGAGATGCCTCTGAAAGCCACGGCTGAATTTCTGCTCGAAACTGTAGGTCGTCCCCGCCATGTCCAGGAGTTCGGCGCGCGGCGTGCTGAACAGGCCACTGACGTCGAACTGCGGCATGCTCCGGCCGTATGGCATGATCTCGACTGGCTGGTTTGGGCCGATAACAGACAGGAACCTGTCGAGACGCGCCAGGTCCGCCTTGTTCCATCCAACCCGGCTTTCCGACACCCATGCGCCACGCGTCATGACATATTGCGCAGCGATGCGATCCTGCCGGTTCGGAAATTCTCGGTCGTTCGCGTTGTTCGGGTTCGGTCGTGGCTCAAGTGTGAAGGGCCGAAGACGAGAGTACGTGAGGGTGAGATTCGCCCCGTTGAACACGGCCATGTCGGTCTTGGCCACCACGTGATTTTCGCTGCGGCTGCGCACTCCGAGGCCGCGCCATCGGCCGACTTGCGGGTTCACGACACCGGCGGATGAGACGATCGGCTCGGTCGGAAGATACATCGCGTCGAGTACGATTCTCGTCTCGGGCATCGGCAACGCGCGCAGGACCTCATCACGAACGGCCTGATACGGCACCGTCGTGTTCAGGTTCAGACTCAACTCTCTCGCGGTACCCTTCATAGGTGCCGAAGAAGAACACCCTGTTCCGCAGCACCGGACCACCGAGCGTGCCGCCGTACTGCTTGAATGAGCCGACCGGGTGCTGGGAAGTGGAGAAAAAGTCGCGCGCATTCCACTTCTCGTTCTGAAAGCTGGAGAAGGCCGAGCCGCTGAAGTTGTTCGTGCCCGACCGGCTGATGACGTTGATCTGTCCGCCGGCGACGCCGCCGTACTCCGCGGGCAGCACGCCTTTGACGATCTGGACCTCCGCAATCGCGTCGAGACTCAGGACGGAGATCTGATTCCCGCTGCCATATTGGGTCAGAGACCGGCCTTCCGGGTTCGAGTTCGCCTCGGTGCCGTCGACGGTGACGCCTGTGCCGCCTGACGCGACACCATTCATCTGCACGCCGCCTGAGCCGCCCGCTGCCCCGGTATTCGTTATGACAACGCCGGCGGTGAGGCCGATCAGGTTCTGAATGTCCCGGCGATTGACCGGCAGCTCACGCACTTCCTGTGAACCGAGACTGTCGGCCTGCAGCGACGTGGCCGTCTCGATGAGAGGCGCTTGTCCGGCCACCGTCACCGTCTCGGCCATCGCGCCCACTTCGAGCGTGAATGTCTGACGCACCGTTTGGCCCGCGCCTAGCTGTATACCCTGCTGACTGATGGTCTTGAAACCCGACAGCTCGATTCTTACGGTATACGGCCCGCTCGGCAGCGCCGACAACACGAACTCGCCGTTCGCGTCGGTGACGCTATCGCGGGCGACGCCAGTGCCTTCGTGCGTCGCGACCACGGTTGCACCAGGGATGACCGCAGCCGACGTGTCGCGCACAAGTCCCACCAGCGTTGCAGTCGTGACTTGCGCGTCGACACGCGTTGGTGAATACAGGAACAGTGCAGTGGTGAAGACAAGAATGCTTCGCATGACGTGACGCATGACCCACCTCTCAGAAAAAGAGCAAGCATGCGGCGCTAGATGTTGGAATCCAAAGAGGCGGATGTGCGCCCGAGCATGCGTATTTTGACGTACACGTGCGGTATAGCATGGAGATTGTTGAAGGTCAAACAACTTTCGTCGGGCTTGAAACACGGTTTCACCACAGAGAACGCAGAGAACATAGAGCAAGAATTTTCCTGGAAACTTCTCCGTGGCCTCTGCGATCTCTGCGGTGAAAGTTCAAGCCTCCGATCAGTCGCGCGCGAAGCAGTAGAAGCGTCCGGCACCGCCACCAGGCGCCGTATTCGCGCAGGTCCGGTTCGGGTGCGCCGAGTTCCACGACGATACGTAACCGAAGGCGACGACGGTGAGATATCGCCGATTTGTCGCCGCCATTTCACACCTCCTGTTGTCTATGAGCCCGGCGGGGCGCCGCAGGCTTTACCCACTCCATCAGGTGCTGAATCAAGTCTTGGAAGACCGAAGTGTCCAGTTCGTAGTAGATCTCTTGCCCCTTGCGGTGGGCTATGACAAGCCCGGCGTGACGAAGAACCGCCAAGTGACGTGAGATCGTTGGCCAACTTGAGTCGAAGCGAGCGGCGATCTCGCCAGAAGTGTGCGGCCCTGTCCGGAGCATCCCCAAAATGTCACGCCGGGTCTGGTCCGCCAGGGCGCGAAAAGCGGCATTCGATACAACTAAGCGAGATACACGTCCTTCTTCACGGCGACGACCGCTTCGACGTTGCCAGTCTGGCGAGCCAACGTCTCGACGATGTGCGTGATGCGAAAACGCTTCCCGTTTGGTTCGAGCCACGCGATTCCCACGGCCACGCAGTGCTTGCAGAACGCTCCGTCGGCACCGATAGGACAGGTGCAGGCGTACTCCAGGCTCCCAGCGTCGACCCACAACCTCACATCGTACCGACGCGTCCCGCGGACCTGACCTGCAATCGAATCCTCTGACTCGACGAGGCCTTGCACTCGCCCGCCCGCGGCGTATTCTTCGCCCCGATGGAACGATGTCGCGCCGGCTAGACGTCGAAGCGCTCGGTAGTCGAGTATCTGGCTCATAGCGCGCTGGTTAGAACGGGATCTTGTCAAGGACTGCGCCCTTTTCCGCCTGCCGATCGTAGAGGATCTGGACGCGGCCTGCGTGCAGCGACTCACCGCCGTCGAAGACGAAGCCGTCATGTTGTTGCAGAAACGGCACCGTGCCGCAGCCCTCCGCTCGGCACTGAGGCTTGTGCTTCGGGCATTGATTGAAGTGGCAGAGGCGCCCGAGGTACTTACCGGTCGCGTCGAGGAGGAAGATGTCGACCTGATGGTGGGCAACGCCCACCTCGTTGTCGTGCCAGAGTCGACTGAGAGCCTGAGCCGACCACTTACGCAGGTGGTCAAGGTCGACTCCGCCATCGAGCCATACGGCCAAGTCGACGTCCTTCGGTTCATGAAGGTAGCCTCGCCTGCGCCGGCCCGATTCAATCCTCGGCGGCGAAGCGACCGAGCCGAAGAGGGCGACTCGTCTCACCGCCGGAACGCCCGCGAACGCCTCCGCCACGTAGACGGCCGCTGCGCGAAAATCCTCATAGCGTCGGAGCGTGTAGCGATCGTCGTCGTTCGATTGCGGCTGATGGCCGTCGCTCACTGCCCTCGTCATGCCCGCCTTCGCCAGCGTCAAGGGTAGCGATTTGCCCGCCTCAGTCAATGGGATGATCGATGGCAATGCCGTAAATCTCGAACGCTTTGGTGTGCGGACGTCGCCGAAGGTGGGATTTGAGGCGCCAGTCACTCGGTATCCGGAGCGGAACCGAGCGCTCAGCCAGACTGAGTGCGAGGATTTACTAAGGAAAAGTGGTCGGGGCGAGAGGATTTGAACCTCCGACCCCTCGGTCCCGAACCGAGTTGATCCTCGCGGATTTCCGAACGATTTCGAATCTCTTCGGACTCGGGTAGCAACCGGGTAGCGACTCGGAAGTACCAGCGTCCTGCCTTCGCCGGCCATCGCCGACATGGCGAACACCAGACTCAACGACGCAACGCGCAGCCAGCTTGTTGTGCGACGCTGCACGGTGCTACTGTGATCACCATGACACTGAAGGCGCGAGTGAAGGCCGGCCGGCTAGTCGTCGATGAACCCACCGACCTGCCCGAAGGAACGGAAATCGAGCTGCTGCCTCTCGATCCCGGAGATTGGCTCGACGAGGAAGACCGTGCCGCTTTGCATAAGGCCTTGAGGGATTCTGAAGAGGACGTGAAGGCCGGTCGCCTTGTCGACGCGGATACGGTTCTGCGTGAGCTCCGCTCAAGTTGAAACAGCGGCACGTTAGCTTCACACTCACCGCGCAGCGGCACGTCGCACAAGAGAAAGCGTGGTGGCTCGAGAACCGTGACTATCCGGAGGTGTTCGTCGAGGAGCTCGAGCAAGCGCTCAAGGTGGTTGCAGTGCTTCCAGGCGCGGGCACGCTATATGCGAGATCGCCGATCCCGGGCGTACGCCGGGTCTTTCTTAGACGCGTCGCCCTCCACCTCTATTACACCTTCGATGACGACGTCGTCCTCGTCCGAGCGCTGTGGGGCGCGCGACGAGAGCGCGGTCCTCAGCTCGAGCCTAGACGGTAATAGCCTGCCGCTGACGACTTCTGGGAGAGAGTGCTGGTTGCACGCGGTCTATGCGCCGCTCCGCCGGACCGCGGCCATCGGGATCACTGCCGCTGTATTTCGGCGGGCGCTCAACGCCCGCAGAATCCCATCGAGCACGGAGTCGAGTTCCTTAGCCAAGTCCTCGGCGAGATACCGCAGGACGAGATAGCCGTTCTCCTGCAGCAACTGATCCTTGCGTCGATCGCGGCGGTACGCGATGGGGTCCGCGAGATGTTGACCGCCATCGATTTCGACGACGACGCGCGAATCCGCGCATAGCAAATCGACTTCCATCCTGCCCCAGCCGTCGAACGCAATCGGCAGATCCACATTGACCTGAAAGCGTCCTCGTGTCTCCGGTAACGTCTGCAGACGTCGATAGAGAAACGCCTCGCTGGCACTCCGGGCGCGATTGGTGCCATCGATGTCCTGAGGCATGGGGCGAGCGGCAGTCACCAAAAGGGTCGCCAACGGCGCATCAACGCCGTCCCGAACCAGGCGGCGCACGCTCGCGGCATAGTCACGCTTCCAAACCGGGTCTGCTGGAAGCGGCACGTCGGCCGGCCAGCCCGGAATCGCGCTCGCAGGCACAACGATGGTGTAGCCGATGGCCTCGTAGCCTCGACAACGCCGGTCGAACATGCGCGCCAGCATCGGCACGTTCAGGTCGGCATAGTCGTAGACCTGTACCTCACGCTTGCCGTCATAGAGGCGATGCAGCCTTCCGACGTACTGCGCAATCGTCCCTCGCCAAGAGACCGGCAGCGTCAAAAACAACGTGTCCAAGCGCGGATCGTCGAATCCCTCTCCGATGTACTTCCCAGTCGCCAGGATGACGCGACCTTCGTCCAGCGGGATAGCCGCCAGCCGTTCGGCCGCTGCTCGCCGCTGCTTTTTACCCATTCCGCCTCGCAGCACCACGACATGAGGGACCCTCGCGGAGAGTGCGCCTTCGAAACGATCAAGGTGTTCGTTTCGTTCGGTCAGCACAAGAGGTGATCGGCCCGCACTGACGGCCTGAGCGATCTCCTCGCATATCACTCGATTCCGCGTGTCGTCCTCCACTAGAAACTGATAAAGCGTCTGAAACTCGATTCTCTTGTCGGCCCCAGTGCTATCGGCCGATTGAAACGCGGTCGGTCGCACGAGGACCGTATGATCGAAGGGCTGCGCCGCCGCCTGCGCCTTTGCGTCCACCCGATGCCGTACGGCACCGCACTGCATGAAGATGATGGGATGATGCCCGTCCTTCCGCGTGACGGTCGCTGACAAGCCGAGGACGAAACGAGCCTTCGCGCGGCGGACGACCTGCTCGAAGCTGTGCGCCGATAGATGGTGGCATTCGTCGACGATTACCTGCCCGTAGTCACCAACGCGGTCGTCCACAACACCTTTGCGAACAAGGCTCTGAATGACGGCCACATCGAGCAGACCGGTCGGTGTCTTTCGGCCACCGCCGATTCGGCCAATCGACTTTGCCGGTACGTCCAGGAAGGCCGCGAGACGCTCGACCCACTGGTCGAGGAGTTGCCGCCGATGCACGAGCACCAGCGTGCTGGCGTTGCGCTGTGCGATCAGCCAAGCGGCAACCACCGTTTTCCCGAATGCTGTCGTTGCGGACAGGACACCGGTCTCATGCTTCAACATCGCATGGGCCGCGAGCTTCTGCTCGGGTCGCAGCTCACCGTGAAACGTCGCCTGCAGCGGCTGTCCATTGTGACGTTCGTCGCGGATGACCATGCGAATGTTCAGGTCCGTCAGGACTTGACGAACATCTGCCAGGCAGCCACGCGGGAGACCGATGTGATGCGGGTATTCCTCGGCGCAGCCGATGATGCGTGGCTTGTCGTATGTTGGCAGCCGCATCGCTTGCGCCTTGTAGAACTCCGGATTCTGGAATGCCGCGACACGCAGCAACCGGTTTCGCAGCCCCGGCGCCAATCCGTCCCTGGTGACGTAGACCTCGTTGCCGAGGACGACCTCAAGCGATTGAGGGAGGTCACCAGCAATCGGCAGCTCCTTTCTGTGTCGTGATGGCGGCGCTGTCCACGGCGCAGGGTCGTCATCCTCGGCCAGCGGAAGGTTCACCCCGAGGACACGGCCTCGTTGCTCGGCTTTGCGCACGACATCTTCGACGTGTCCGCGGTGAATACGCCGTATCGATGAAAGAAAAGCCCATTGATCGTGATGCGGGATGCCGTGGTCGTCGAGGAAGACGCTGTTGCCGTCACCGCGGCGGTGTTTCTGCAGCGGCAAGGCGATCAGATTGCCGAATCCACCGTGTGGCAGAGTGTCTTGATTCGGGAAGAACCTGTCGTACGAATCGAAACCGATGTCCGGCCGACGTTCCATCGTCTCGGTCACGACGTAGCAGCCGAGCTTTCTCGCGAGTGCAGCAGGCACAGCCTCTTCGAAGAATAGCCAGGCGTGGCCGCCCCGTCCCGAACGCGACCGCTCGAGTGCAGGCGAAAGATCCATTCTGCGGCACGTCTCAATAAATGCAGTTGAGTCCTCCAACCAACCGCTCTTGTCGAAATCGACCGCTAGGAAGAAGCACGTCTCATCCAGAAGCATGGGATAGACGCCGGCGACAAAGGGCTGGCCGACATCGTCGCGGCCGGAAAGGTGCCATCGGATCACTTCATCGGTGACCGGCAGGAAGCGACGGTGCGGACACTCCGCGCATTTGATGCGCGGTTTTTCGCAGATGCCCCGCACCCACTCGTTGGCGCAGGCTGGGGCGTAGCCGGACTTGCCGGTTTTCCGGCTCTCGAATCGACGCGGATACACGTCCTGGCGCCCCCGAAAAAGCGAGCGGAAGATTGCGATCTTTTCGTCGGACGAGGAGAGTTGATGGACGAAACCGGGACTCTGCTCCATGGGAGTCATCGCCTTGGACCTTGCGGCGATGATGTCATCGTCCGGACAAGGCGATCAACCGATCAATCGTCAGCGTCGTGAATCAGTGTCCGAACACGAAGTCGGGTAGCGTCACGGGTAGCGGTTTGCTTCGCAAAGTTCGGCGGATGGACGGTCGCAAGCGACGGCGGCGATAAATCTCGAACCATTTCGACGGAAGGTTGGATTTGAAGCACCGGCCACTCGGTTCCGACAGTCAATCCGGATGGAAAGACCGAGTGACCAGGCGGGCTGAATTTCGATGGTTTTCTTAGGAAATTGGTCGGGGCGAGAGGATTTGAACCTCCGACCCCTCGGTCCCGAACCGAGTGCTCTACCAGGCTGAGCCACGCCCCGACGGCCGCCATTGTACAACGGATCACAGGAACGTCTGCGGTTCTACGTTCCTGGTTCTGGGTGATGGGTTCTTGTCCGGTGTTCTGGGTTCATGGTTCGTTCGCCGCGACGACTCGGAAACCTCGCGAACCTAGAACCTAGAACCCAGAACCACAGTTCTCAGACCTACACTCTTACCCCCACCACCCCGTCCACCATCTGCGACGGCATGGGATGGCGGAACCGCAGGATGATGCACGACTGTGCCCCGTCGATCTCGAGACCGACATCGACTTCATCTTCTGACTGCTCCAGCACGATTCGCTGGGGGTCTCGAATGGCTTCGGTCTCGAGGTGCCCGCTCGCGCGATCGTCCACCGCCAACGCAATCAGCCCGTCTTCCGACTGCACGCCGCGGAGAGCGCCATCCCAATGGTGGGTCTCCACGCTCTCATCGAGGAACTCGTCGAATCGATCAACGCCCACCAGCCACCCCTCGTGTTGCCCGTTGAACGAATCGAAAAATTCCGGCCATCCGTCGCGTGCAATCTCACGTCGTTTCATCGGGATTCCTCCGACGATGGACGATGGACGATGGACGATGACGATCGACGAGCCGCTTCCTAAACCAGTCGGCCGCCAGTTCGGCGACGGTTTCGAGCGCGCCTGGCTCGTGAAAAAGATGCGTCGAAGCGGGCACGACCTCGAGCTGAACCTCCCCTGTCATCCGGCGCATCGCTTTCCGGTTGAGCTCCAGCACATCTTCATCGGCGCCTCCGACGATGAGCAGCGTCGGCGCTTGTACGGCAAGTAACGCATCGGCTGCAAGATCCGGCCGTCCTCCACGCGAGACGACCGCTCCGATTTCCTTGCGTCGCGTTGCCGCGGCGACCAGCGCGGCAGCAGCGCCCGTACTCGCTCCGAACAAGCCGAACGGCAGAGACGTCTGGCGCCGCAGGTGATCGATCACCGCCAAAACACGCCGCGACAGAAACGCGATGTCGAAACGAAGGTGACCAGTGAACTGATCGGCACGTTCCTCAGCGGCTGTCAGCAGGTCCATCAGGACGGTTCCTAACCTGCACGACTGCAGCTTCGCCGCCACAAATTGATTGCGCGGGCTGTGCCGTCCGCTCCCGCTTCCGTGGACGAACAGGATCATTCCGGTGGCGTCGGCGCCGATCGACATGTCCCCGTCGAGTTGAACACCAGCTACGTTGAAACGGACAGCATGCTCCTGAAGGGGCACGTCAAACTCCCGTCGGATAGGTTTCGGGCACCTCCGGCGCGTCCCACTCCGGCGTAATTTCGAGCGGACGCAGCGCGGTCGAGTGATCGAAGTGGATAACGGCATCGAACTGCGACGGCAGGCTTGCGTAAAAGTAGTGACTCTGCTGTTCAGTATCCGGGCGATAGATGACCCCGATCGCTCGCTCGAGCCGCGGCTTCATCAGGGTTCGATGTGTAAAAGCGTCTTCAAACGACATGAGGAATCGCGGGACGGCCGCCTCGTGAAAGAGATGCTCGTAGCTCTCGGCGAGGGGCGGCCGGACCCGCTTGAGCTCGACGGCCTCGCCCCAATCGGTCGCGGCCGTCACCGTGCCGTGCGCCGTCGTGTAGCCGACCAGGCATGTGGTGCCCGCAAAACGCTCGCGCATCAACTGTCCGACATTCAATTCGCCCAGCCGGCCCATTTGCGTCGCGCGCGCATCTCCCAGATGGGAGTTGTGCGCCCATAACGCAATTTTTGCCGGGCGACCCGGTTCGCTGAGATGCTCCCGGAGCGCTTCAACCGTGCCCGCCATATGCTGGTCGCGGAGGTTCCACGACTGGCTGCCGCCGCGGAACATGGTGCGGTAGTACGCTTCGGCGTTTTTGACGAGGCGCGCATTCTGTTCGGCGAAGAAGTGCTCGTCGCGCGTGACGAGTCTGTTCGTTATCGACGCGGCACGCTGAAGCTCCATCAGTTGCTCGACCACGGCGTCTTCGCATGACTCCAGCTCGAAGGTCTCTACATAGGCATACGCTTGCGGATCTTCGCCGTAGCGATCGAAGCATGAGTACCGCTCGCGTGCCAGTCTCGCCGCCTGCGGATCGATTTCGTCCAGGTATTCGAGGACGGCCCGAATAGAGGTATAAAGCGCGTAGAGATCCATTCCGTAGAACCCAACCTGATCGTGGCCGGGCGGCAGGCCGTCGTTGTATTCGCGCAGCCATTCGATGAACTCGACGACAACCACGTTCCGCCACATCCAGGTCGGAAACCGCTTGAAGCTGGCGAGCGCCTCGATCGCGCTCTTGTCGTCGCTCGCGTGCCGAACGTATCGATTGACGCGATATGCATCGGGCCAGTCCGCCTCGACCGCCACGGCCCGGTAGCCGCTCTCGACAATGAGCCGCTTGGTGATCGCGGCCCGGTGCGCGTAAAACTCCTGCGTGCCGTGGCTGGCCTCGCCCAGCAATGCGAACTCTGCATCGCCGATGAGGTCCACGACGTGCTGCGTATCGTCAGGTCCGGTCAGCGGCCTGAGGGCTGAATGAATCGCGTCGAGTGCTTCCATGGGTCAGCAGTTCGCGCACTTCCTCATCTGTCGTTTGCGAAAAGTCCTCGTACCAGCGTCCGACCGCGGCAAAGTCGGGCGGCGTGTAGAGGCAGACAACGGCATCGACCTCCTCGCGTAGCTCCTCGCACGTTTGAGCCGCAGCCACGGGCACAGCCACGACGATGCCGGCAGGCCGTTCCTGCTTGAGAGCGCCAATCGCCGCCCGCATACTGGACCCTGTCGCGAGCCCGTCATCCACCAGAACGACCGTTCGGCCCCAGAGGTCGGGAAACGGACGTTCCCCTCGATATTGCTGAAGACGCCGCTGCAGCTCATGTCCTTCGCGCTCGGCGACCGCACGGATGACATGGGAAGGAATGTTGTACGCCGTTACGACATCGCCGTTCAGTACCTCGGTGCCTTTGCCCGCGATCGCCCCCATCGCCAACTCTGGCTGCCAGGGCACTCCGAGCTTGCGCACTACGAAAACGTCGAGCGGCGCGTTCAGCTCGCGAGCGATTTCGAACGCCACAGGCACGCCCCCACGGGGGAGGCCCAGCACAATCAGATCGTCACGCTCTTTGAACCGGGTCAGTTGGCGGGCCAGGAGCTGTCCCGCCTCGCGCCGGTCATGAAATCGCATTGAAGTGACTAATGACGTGCAACGCCTATGCCCGGCTGGCTGCCGGGATGGCGAACGGTAGCTCCTCGATCGTTGGAAGGACGCTGTACGCCGTTAAATCCGGCTGAAGGGGCGTGACCGAAATGAAGCCATCGCGCACCGCCTGATAATCGGATCGATCGTGGGGTTCCCAGGCGTTCTGCCCTTCTTCAATCCAGAAGTATTTCTGCCCTCGAGGATCGGTTCGCTCGCTCACCTTGGTGATGTGATTGCGCTTGGCCTGCACGGTGACTCGAAAGCCTTTCGTAGGACTCTTGGGCACATTGACATTCAGGAACACTCGGGAAGGAATGCCCTTCTCGAGAACGGCTTGAGCCACCATGAATGCCGCCCGAGAGGCTTCGGAGAAATCGAACACGCCTCCAGTATTCTGCAGCGACACTGCGATGCCGGGCGGGCCCAACAGCACACCCTCGAGAGCTCCCGAGACCGTTCCCGAGTAGCTGACGTCATCGCCCAGGTTCCAGCCTTTGTTGATGCCCGACACCACGAGATCGGGCATCGCGCGCAAGACATGAGTGATGGCAATGTTGACGCAATCGGTGGGAGTGCCGTCCACCGAATGGACACCGTCGGCAACCGTCTCGAGCCGCAACGGCCGGCGAAGCGTGAGGGCATGCCCTATGGCACTGGCTTCGATGAGGGGCGCGACGACCGTCACCTGGCCCAGCGGCCGAAGCGCGTCGGCCAGCGCCTTGAGGCCTTCTGAGTGCACCCCGTCATCGTTTGTGACGAGAATTCGTTTCATCCTCGAATTATATCGGTTCGAGGTCGCACATCAGCAGGTTGGCTGGTTCGCCGCCGAACTGGGGACGACCACGAAGAGAAGAACGCTCGCCACCAGTGACAGCCCCGCTCCGGTAGCAAATGCGAACGCCGGACCGAACGTGGTCCACATGAATCCAAACACAACGCTGGCGACCAGAGCGCCAATCCCGAGCACCGCGTTGTAGACGCCAAACGCCGTGCCCTTTTCGGAGGATCGGGCGAAATCGGCAACGAGGGCGCGTTCGCTCCCTTCGACACAACCGTAGTACACACCGTAGAGAAGGAACCACGCGACCAGCGCCGACAGAGAAGTGCTCATGGCAAAGCCCGCGTACACAACGGCGTAGGTCGCCCATCCCGCCGCGATGAGCGGTCTGCGTCCGAACCGATCGGACCCGGCGCCACCGAAAATGGACGCAATCATCTTCACCACGTGCAGCAACGACCACCAGAGCGGAATGTACTGCGGCCCGCCGGCCGCTTCGGTGAGCCTCAGCAGGAGGAACGCGTCCGCGGAATTGCCGAGCGTAAAGATCGAAAGGACGATGAAATACCGGATCAGAGGAGGGGGAGGGGATCAGCTGGGATTAGGGATTGGGGATTGGGGATTAGGGATTGGAGACTAGGGATTAGGGATTGGGAGTCAGGGATTTGGACCGGGTTCGTTGGCGAGTGCGGCTCGCGCAGAAACAGCAGGAGCAGCACGGTGGCGAGTCCGGGGATCACCGTCAAAGCGAAGAGCGTGCGGTACTGATCGGGAAACGCGACCAGAAATCCTGTCGCGAGCAGGGGCCCTAGAACGGCTCCCGTGTGATCCATCGCCCTGTGAAAGCCGAACACGCGGCCGCGATTGCCGGCATCGGCAAGCTCCGCAAGCAGCGCATCACGCGGGGCGCTGCGAATGCCCTTTCCCACACGATCGACGAAACGAAGGACGAGCACGAGCAGCCATCCGCTGGCGACGCTGATGAACGGCCGCGCCAGGCCAGACAACGAATAACCGGCAACGACGATCAGCTTTCGGCGCTGCCACAGATCTGAGAGGCGGCCCGAGATCACCTTCAGAACGCTGCTGATCCCCTCGGCGGCCCCCTCGATGACGCCAAGCGAGACTGCCGTCGCGCCAAGCACTGACGTGAGAAAGAACGGAAGCAGCGGGTAGATAGCCTCCGAGGCCACATCGTTGAGGAGGCTCACTCCGCCGAGAAGCCACACGCCTGCCGGGAGCGACCACGATCCCTTGTCATTGGTCCCGGCAGCATGTCGTACAATCAAGAGACCGACAAGACATGCCGAGTTTGAAGGACGTCCTCGCGGAACGCACTCGCGAAGGTGAGCTTTACGACCGCCTCGACAAAAGTTGGGTGCATTGCTATGCGTGCGGGCACGACTGCAAGATTCCGGAGGGCGCCCTGGGGGTCTGCAAGGTCCGCTTCAATGAAGGCGGACGGCTGATGGTCCCGTGGGGTTATGCCGGCGGCGTTCAGTGCGATCCGATCGAGAAGAAGCCGTTTTTTCACGTGCATCCCGGCGCACTAGCCTACAGCTTCGGCATGCTCGGCTGCGATCTCCATTGTGGATATTGCCAGAACTGGGTGACGTCACAGGCGCTGCGCGATCCCCACGCCGTGTCGCCTCCGCTCGACGTGTCTCCCGAGAGGCTGGTCCGCGACGCGGTGTCGCGCGGCGCGAAGATTGTCGTCAGCACGTACAACGAGCCGCTGATTACCAGCGAATGGGCGGTCGCGATCTTCAAGGAGGCGCGCGCTGTCGGCCTCATGACCGGCTTCGTGTCAAACGGGAACGGAACACCGCGTGTCCTCGACTATCTCCGCCCCTGGATCGACGCGTACAAGGTCGACCTGAAAAGCTTCGACGATCGGCATTACAGGGAGCTTGGGGGACGACTTCAACCCATTCTCGACACGATTCGGCGTCTTCACAGCATGGACATATGGGTCGAGCTGGTGACCTTGCTCATCCCCGGGTTCAACGACGGCGAGGACGAGCTGAAGCGGCTCACCGACTTTGTCGTGAGCGTGTCGCCGGACATCCCGTGGCACGTCACCGCGTTCCATGGTGATTACAAGATGACCGAACCGTCGAATACGACGCCGAAGATGCTGATGAAGGCAGCGCAGATCGGCGCATCGGCGGGGCTTCGGTACGTCTACGCAGGAAATATCCCGGGAAAGGTGGCCGAGCTCGAGCATACACATTGTCCGCGCTGTCGCGAGGTCCTGATCGAGCGCTATGGCTACCTGATTCGCGACTACAATCTCACAGCGACGGGCGCCTGCCCGTCCTGCGGCACTCGCATCCCGGGACGCTGGAGCCATGCGTTCACCGAACAACGGACCGCCTTTCCATTGCCTGTCTCATGGGACTTGAGCCGTTAACCGACCTGCTCGGGAGACCCCTGAAGAACCTGCGGCTGTCGGTCACCGACCGCTGCAACCTGCGGTGCAGCTACTGCATGCCCGAAGCCGAGTATGTGTGGCTGCCGCGCGAAGACATTCTCCACTTCGAGGAAATGAGCGCGCTGGTCGATGTCTTCGCCCGGGCGGGCGTCGAGCGCATCCGATTGACCGGCGGCGAGCCGCTGTTGCGCCGCGATTTGCCCGAGCTCATCGCGATGATCGCGCGCAAACCGGCAATCCGCGATCTTGCGCTCACCACTAATGGAGTGATGCTCGCCGATCAGGCGAATGCCCTGCATCAGGCCGGCCTCCATCGACTGACGGTCAGCCTCGACACGCTGCGTGCTGATCGCTTTCAGTCTCTCACCCGGCTCGATGCGCTGCCCCAGGTGTTGGCGGGTATCGACGAGGCAAGGAAATACTTCGACGTGCATCAAGCTCGACGCCGTGATCATTCGCGGGACCAACGAGGATGAGCTCGTCGCGCTGGTCGAGTACGCGCGGCTGATAGGGGCAGAGGTGCGCTTCATCGAATACATGGACGTTGGCGGCGCCACGCAGTGGTCGCGCGACCGTGTGATGTCACGGCAGGAAATGCTGACGACGCTCGGGCAGAAGTACGGGCCGATCTCGGCGATGCTGGAAAACACCAGCGCGCCCGCGGATCGTTTCCGGCTGCCCGACGGCACCGTGTTCGGCATCATCTCGTCGACGACCGAGCCGTTCTGCCGCAGTTGCGACAGAAGCCGGCTCACGGCCGACGGCATCTGGTATCGCTGCCTCTACGCGACGCGCGGTACGGACCTTCGCACGCCACTCCGTTCGGGAGTGTCACAGGACGATTTGCTTCGACTGCTTGCAGCGGAGTGGTCCGCGCGATCGGATCGCGGAGCCGAGGAGCGTCTCGCCTTGCACGATCGATCGCCCCTCGTTCCGGCCAGCAGCTTGAAGAGGAATCCCCACCTCGAGATGCACACCCGCGGCGGGTAAATGGGGTCAGACCCTATTTTTTCATTTTTCGTAACTCAGCCGGTCTGCCTTATTGATGAATTACGAAAAGTGAAAAAATAGGGTCTGACCCCTACGTCTTCACTGTCGCCGGCGCGCAGTACCTGTCGAACGCGTCGGTCAGGTTTTTCGCAATCATCTCGGCCGACAGATTCTCGATGTTCCGTCGCTCGAGCATCCAGAGCAGCCTGCCATCCCGCAAAAGAGCGATCGAGGGTGACGAAGGCGGATAGCCGGTGAAATAGCCGCGCGCGCGCTCGGTCGCTTCGATGTCAGCGCCGGCGAATACCGTCGACACGATGTCGGGCCTGGTATGGTGGCCGAGTGCCAGCGCGACCCCGGGACGAGCCTTACCCGCGGCGCAGCCGCACACCGAGTTCACAATCACCATCACGGTCGGGCCGTGCTGATCGCCGGGCTGATTGAGCTGTCGACCCAGCACCGCATCGACGTCGGCAACCGTCCTGAGTTCGCGAACGCCGAGGCTGGTCAGTTCCTGGCGCATGGGAGCAACGAAGAATTCGGGGTATGTCATAATTTGACATTATCGCATGAGACAGACGCTTCTTCAGAAAGTGTGGGACAGGCACGCGGTGCGCACGCTGCCGACCGGCCAGATCCAGGTGTTTATCGGGCTTCATCTCATTCATGAGGTCACCAGCCCACAGGCATTCGACATGCTGCGCGCCAGAGGCGGCAGCGTCGCGTTCCCCGGCCGCACCTTCGCGACTGTCGATCACATCGTGCCGACGCTCGATCAGCGGCGTCCGTTTCTGGACGTGCTCGCCGAGGAAATGATGTCGGCGCTGGAGAAGAATTGCCGTGACTTCGGCATTCCCCTCTACGACCTCAACAGCGCAAACCAGGGCATCGTCCATGTGATAGGGCCGGAACTCGGGCTCACGCAACCAGGCATGACGATCGCCTGCGGCGACAGCCATACGTCGACGCATGGGGCGTTCGGCGCGATTGCATTCGGCATCGGCACCTCGCAGGTTCGAGACGTCCTGGCCTCACAGTGCCTGGCGATGGAGCCGCTGAAGGTCCGTCGCATCACCGTCAACGGCACGCTGCGCCCCGGCGTGTATGCGAAGGACGTGATCCTGAACATCATCCGCCGGCTGGGTGTGAAGGGCGGCACAGGTTACGCGTACGAGTACGGCGGCGACACATTCGACCGCATGACCATGGAAGAGCGGATGACGGTCTGCAACATGTCGATCGAAGGCGCAGCCCGCGTCGGCTACGTGAATCCCGACGAGACGACGTTCAAGTACCTGGAGGGACGGCCCTTCGTTCCACAGGGCGCGGACTTCGGCAAGGCGCGGCAGTGGTGGGCCTCGCTCGCATCCGACTCCGGCGCCGCCTACGACGACGTCGTCACGATGGACGCCGGCTCGATCGAACCGACCGTCACCTGGGGGATCAATCCAGGTCAGTCGGTCGGGGTGAGCGAGAAGCTGCCGTCACCTGGTGATGCCGCTGCGGAAGATCGGGCATCGGTTGCCGAGGCGCTCGAGTTCATGAGCTTCCGGGGAGGCATGCCGATCGCCGGCACGAAGATCGACGTCGCGTTCATCGGCTCGTGCACCAACGGACGAATCTCGGACCTCCGGGAAGCTGCGCGGCTCGTGAGGGGCCAGCGCGTGGCGAAGCACGTGAAGGCGCTGGTGGTGCCTGGCTCCCAGTCGGTGCGCAAGATCGCCGAGCAGGAGGGACTCGACAGGATCTTCGTCGACGCCGGCTTCGAATGGCGCGGCGCAGGATGCTCGATGTGCCTGGCCATGAATCCCGATCAGCTCCAGGGCCGGCAGATCTGCGCGTCTTCGTCGAACCGCAACTTCAAGGGGCGCCAGGGCAGCCCGACCGGGCGTACCCTGCTGATGAGCCCCGCGATGGTGGCCGCTGCCGCCCTCGCAGGAGAGGTGGTCGACGTTCGCAGGATTTTGCAGGCCGAAGAGGTGCACGCCTAATGGACAACTCCCGGTATCTCGATCGGATCGCCGGACGCGGGCTCCCGCTTCGCGGACACGACATCGACACAGATCGCATCATTCCGGCCCGGTTTTTGAAATCCGTCAGCTTCGAGGGCCTGGAGGCACATGCGTTCGAGGACGACCGCAAACAACTCGAAGAACGCGGTCAGCTGCATCCATTTTCGAATCCCCGCTACAAGGACGCCCGCATTTTGATTGTGAACGGAAATTTCGGCTGCGGATCCTCCCGCGAACATGCCCCTCAGGCGATCCAGCGCTGGGGGATCCTCGCGATTGTCGGTGAATCGTTCTCGGAGATTTTCTTTGGCAATTCGGTTGCGCTCGGCATGCCGTGCCTGACAATTGCCGCCCAGGACGCAGAGGCAATGCTCTCGGCGGTGGAAGCCGACCCGCAAACTGAGATCAGCGTGAGTGTCAGCGCCCAGACGGTGGAAGCGAGCGGACGAACGTATCGGGCCTCGATTCCCGCTGGTGCGCGCGAAGCGTTGACCGCCGGGACGTGGGATGCCACGGGGCTGCTCCTGGATGACTTCGATCAGGTCCGAAACGTCGCCGCCCGGCTGCCTTATATGAGTGGGTTCTGAAAGAGCTGAGAGCTAAGAGCTAAGAGATAAGAGATAAGACCGCTCGTCTCTTCGCTCTGATCACTTTAGCTCTTAGCTCTTAGCTCTACCAGCGACAGCGTCCTTGACCGCTTCCACGAACGCCGTCGCGGCGTGCGAGAGATCCCCTCGCCGATAAAGCAACCGCAACTGACGTGGATACCTCACCTCTGGAATCCTCACTGCCACGAGCTGTCCCCGCTCGATCTCGGCGACCGCACATCTTCTAGGCAGCAGGGCCACGCCCATCTTCTTCTCGACGGCCCGCTTGATGCCTTCCAGGCTCGGCAGCGCGATCTGAATGTTGATCGGCGCATGACGAAGCTCGGCCTGGCGCAGCACTTGATCTCGTGCGGGTGATGGATCGCTGTGCGCAATGACCGTCTCGTGCGCGAAATCGGCCATCGGTACGGTCTCGCGCCCCGCGAAGGGGTGCGACGGATGCACGAGCATGACCAGTTCATCAGAGCCCAGCGCGAGGAATGCAGGCGCCTGTCCCCGGGATCGAACGTGACAACTCCGAAGTCGAGGCTTCCCTGCACGACCTCAATCCCGACCTGACGGGCGGGTACGCGCCGGACGTCGACGAGGATGCGCGAGTGCCTCTGCCTGAATCGTTCAATCAGCGGAAGCAGGACGTGGACGCCCCCCTCATTCGATCCGATCAACACCCGGCCGCGCTGCAGATCGCGGAGCTCACGAACCGATGACTGCGCCTCTTCGGAAAGACGCTGCAGCCGCTCCGCGTAGTCCCGCAGCACACGGCCAGCCTCAGTGAGCGTGCCATCCTTGGAAGACCGATCGAACAGGCGTTCGCCGACTTCTTCCTCGAGGCGACGAATCGCCTGGCTCACCGCCGGCTGTGTCCTGTGGAGCTTGGTGGCGGCTCGCGAGAAGCTGCGCTCGGACGCCACCATCAGAAACACGCGCAACTCCGCGAGGTCCATTTGGACGCAGGGGCCCCCGCCCCGCCCCGCGGCTCCGCTTGCAGGGCCCCATCGCCCCGCTCCGCTCCGCGGCCTGGCGATGTATAAACTATCATTATGAAAGATTCATTAATATAGATTTGACGATGAGCCCCGGGTGCCGTACAAACGTGAACATGACGACTGATCGAATCACGATTTTCGACACGACCCTGCGCGATGGCGAGCAGGCGCCCGGCTTTTCTCTTCGGACCAGCGAGAAAGTCGAGCTCGCCAGGCAGCTCGATGCGCTCGGCGTCGACCTGATTGAAGCGGGCTTCCCGATTGCGTCGCAGGATGACGCCGAGGGGGTCAAACAGGTTGCCGCAAACGTTCGGCGCCCGGTCATCGCGGCCCTGGCCCGGTGCCGGACCGACGACATCGAGCGCGCCGGCGAGGCGTTGATGGGCGCGGAGCGCTCGCGCATCCACACTTTCATAGCCACGTCCGATCTCCACCTGGCCAAGAAGCTCAACATCTCGCGGGAGCAATGTCTCGCCAACGCGGTGGCCGCGGTGAAGCTGGCGCGAAACTACACCGATGACGTGCAGTTCTCTGCAGAAGATGCCACCCGGTCCGACATGGAGTTTCTCTGCAGGGTCGTCGAAGCCGTCATCAACGAGGGAGCGACGACCATCAATCTTCCCGATACGGTCGGCTACGCGACACCGGACGACATCGGAGAGTTCTTCACGAAGGTGCGCGCCACCGTGTCCAACGCCGACAAAGCGGTCTTCAGCGCGCATTGTCATGACGATCTCGGTCTGGCGGTTGCGAATACTCATGCCGCGGTCACCGCCGGGGTGCGGCAGGTCGAGTGCACCATCAACGGGATCGGCGAGCGCGCCGGCAATGCGTCGCTCGAAGAGATCGTCATGGGGATGCGAGTGAGACCGGATCGGCTGCCGTTCACCACGGGCATCCGGTCCGAACAGCTCTTCCCCACGAGCCAGCTTCTCTGCTCGCTCACCGGCCAGCACGTCCAGGCCAACAAGGCCATCGTCGGCCGGAACGCATTCGCTCACGAGGCAGGCATCCATCAGGACGGGATGCTGAAAGATCGCCGGACGTACGAAATCATGAGTCCGTCGGACGTTGGAGTACCGGCAACGACGCTCGTGCTTGGAAAGCACTCGGGGCGTCACGCGGTCAAGCACCGGTGCGAAGCGCTCGGCCACACCCTTACCCGTCTGGAGCTGGACCAGGTGTATCGACGCGTGATTGCGCTCTGCGACGCGCAAAAGAGCTTCACAGACGTCGATCTGATCGCCGTGATTCAGGAAGTGAAGCTGCAGCCTGCGCAATAATCACGAAGATCCACGAAGAAGTCGAAGATCCACGAAGCATAGAAAATCTCTCGGTCTTCGTGACTCTGGACCTTCGTGGATCTTCGTGTCCTTCGTGGAGCCTTCGTGTTTCAGTGCGGAAGCTTCCCCAGGGGCACCCGCCGCTGGAACAGCTGATAGATGTGGTGCGCTTCGTGATGGGCCATGTACTCCACCTGAAAGTGCACGTCATAGTGTGGAAACTCCGGATGCTTCGCCTTGCGATGCCACTCGGCCGGTGACAATGATTCGAGCTGGCGGCACAGCGCCTCTCGCTCGCCCAGGTACTCGGCCAGAACCTCGGCGGTGGCTCGCCTTGTGAGCGCAACGAACATCTCGTCGCTGTCCGGATCTGCGTACGGCACGATGACCGTGTTCTCGTCTTTGAGCATCGCTCTGAACCGCTCGCCAAAGATAGATTCCATCCGGCGGAAATGACAGACGAGCTCCTTCAGGGACCACTTGCCCGGCTGCGTTCGCCCTGCGAGGGCCACCTCGTCGAGCCCGGCGGTCAGCCGTCGGACTTCGGCCGCCTGTGTTCTCAGACGCTGAACGAGCGCCAGGTGTACGGCGTGCTTGTCATGGTGCACAGCATGATCGTGTTCGGCCATGGCGGGCATTATAGAATGTGCCGCGGAGGAAGTATGAAGCTCAGTCGCCGCGACTTTCTTGTCACCTCCTCGGTTGCTCTCGGCACGGTTTCCCACGCGCTGGCACAGAATGCTCCCGTGGCCTCGGCGACGCCGCCCGCCCAGCCTCCGGAGACTTCGTTCGATCCGCTGCGCGGCAATGTCGGCGTGTTCAGCGGACGAGGCGGCACGATCGGCATGCTCGTCTCGCCGGACGGGGTCGTCATCGTCGACACGCAGTTTCAGGACACGGCGAAGAATCGCGCTGAGCAACCTCCAGCAATTGACAACGCGGAAAATCGATTTTCTGATCAACACCCACCATCACGGAGACCATACATCCGGCAATATCGTGTTTCGCCCGGTGGCAGCCAAAATCGTGGCGCATCGGAACGTACCGACGCTCCAGAAGACACAGGCGGCGAATGCGAAATCCGAAAATCAGCAGGCCTATGCGGACACCACCTACGACACGACCTGGTCCGCGAAGGTCGGGAACGAAACGGTCAGCCTGAAATACTACGGCCCGGGCCACACGAGCGGCGACAGCGTGGTTCGATTCCACAACGCCAACATCGTCCATATGGGCGACCTGCTCTTCTACTTGAGAAATCCACGGGTGGATCGGCCAGCCGGGGCATCGGTCAAGAACTGGATCGCCACCCTCGAATCGGTTGCAAAGGAGCATGCCGCGGACACCATCTATATCGCCGGTCACTCGAAAACGAACCTGCCGATCACCGTGTCGCGCGGCGAGGTCCTGAAGTTCCGCGACTACTTCACGGCCCTGCTGGCGTACGTCCAGAAAGGGATCGCGTCCGGCAAGTCGGCGGCGGAAATCGTCAAGGTGGCGGCAGTCCCCGGATTCGCGGACTATGAAGGCAGTCCGGAAGGCACGATTCAGGCCGCGTACGAGGAGCTGAGCGCACGGGCGTAGATGAAGGCCATCTTCGCGCCCCTTCTCGCGATTGTCGTTCTCGCGGTCGACGCACGGGGGCAGGAGCCGCGCCTCCCTGCGCCCCTCGAGACACCGTCTGCAGACGAAGCGTTGATTCAGCGCGGGCGCGATCTGTACGCGGCGGGAAATTACCGTGAAAGCGCGGCCGCGTGGCAGACGGTAGCGGCGCGTCAACCGTCGGTCGGGAGCCTCGCTCAGCGAGAGTCAATTCGCGCGCTCATAGCGGCCGGAGACCTCGAACCGGCGCTCGAGGCACTGGCCACCATGGGAGCGGCCGCCCCGGCAGAGCTCTTCCTCCGCGCCGCTGATGCCTATCGCGCCCTCAAAGCCTTCGACCGCGCAGCTCCCCTTTACCGTCGTGCCCGCGAAGCCGCCGGCCGCACGCCGGCAGCCGACGACGCAGCGCTCGGTCTGGCGCGTGCGCTCCAGGAGAATGGGCAGTCTCGCGAAGCTCTCGAGACCTGCAGAGAGCTTCAGCTGACATTTCGTCAGGCTGCCGCCTTCGATGCAGCCGATGCCGCTGCCAGGCTGCTCTCTGCTCAGCTGGGCAACCCGGAACCTCTTACGGAAGCGGACTACGACGCCATTGTCGATCGCCTCGCCGGCGTTGCGGCATTTCGGCGCGCGGTCGACATGCAGACCGAATGGCTCGTCAGTTTCCCGGAGTCTCCGCGACGGGTGAATGTCGAAGCGGCGAGGGTTCAGAACCTGTACCTGTTGCGCGCCAACGAGGAAGCGCGCAGTCGAGCGGCGGAGTTTCTGAAACTGCATTCGGACAGCAGCGTCGCGCACGACGTCATCATCACGCTCTTCAGGCTTGACGTTCGTGAGGGACGCACAGCGGACGTCGAGAAGCGCGGACGTGCCATTTTCGGCGGACAGGTCGCAGGGACGACGCTCGCCGATCGGCAGTCGGCGGCACGACTCCTGGCCGAGTATCTCCTCAGCGTCGACCAGCCGGCGAAGGCGCTCGGCGTCCTGGACGAGCTGTACAAGATCACGCGAGCGCGCGTAGCCCGGGTCGACCTGTTGTGGAGGATCGGGATCGTCTCCGCTGCGGGCGGGCAATCGCATGCGGGCGATGAAGGCGCTTCAGGAAGTGCTCAGCCTCAAGCCCGATTCGGAGACCGAGCGCGCAGCCACATTCTGGCTGGCGTTCGCCGAGGATGCGGCGGGCTCGAAAGCGGCTGCAAAGAAGCGCTGGTCGTCCCTCGTGCAGCAACATCCCTTCAGTTTCTACGGCACTCGTGCGGCTGCGCGAATTGGCGCGTCGCTGCCGGAGCCGTCGATCACGTTCCCCGATTTGTCTCTCAGCGACACGGTGATGGCGCATCCCGACTATCAGGCGGCGGTGTTCCTGTCGAGAGCGGGCTTCGTGTCGGATGCCGCGACCTACGCCCGGCGGCTGAATGCCGCATTCCGACGCGATGACGCCGTCGCGCTCCTCGCAGCGCGCGCGTCCGAGCTCGCGGGCGATCACGCATCGGCAGCCACTCTGATGTCGGCGAACTTCGGTCCCTACCTTCAGCGGCCCGCCAGCAATCTTCCCGATGATTTCTGGTCTCTCGCGTACCCACGCGCGTACTGGCCCGAGGTCTCGGCCGCGGCAGCGCGGCACGGCGTCGATCCCCTGCTGATGCTGGGTCTCGCCCGACAGGAATCACATTTCGATCGGGCGGCCCGCTCCCCGGTGGGTGCGATCGGCCTGTTTCAGGTCATGCCGTATACGGCGGCCGAGCTCGATCCGGCTTTTGAAAATCCCGCGGCACTCGATCGACTGACTGACGCGGGCGTCAGCGCCGAGCTGGCCGCGAGACTCATCGCCGGCCTGCGGAGCCGATATCAAGGCGCGCTGGCGCCCACGATTGCGTCGTACAACGCCGACAAGGAACGCGTGCAGGTGTGGTGGGATTCGGCGAAAGGGCTGCCCGAAGAGCTGTTCATCGACAGTATCCCTTATCAGCAGACCCGCGCGTACGTGCGACAGGTGCTCGCTAACTACGCGATGTATCAGCGCTCCGCACAATCAGCATCGCCGAAAAAATAATCGCGATCGCGACGGCCATGCGCGCCGTGAACGGCTCCTTCAAAATCAGCGAGCCGAGGATCACGGCGATCACCGGATTGAAATACGCGTAAAGCGACACGATCGACACGGCGAGGTGCTTGAGCGCGTAGACGTAGCTCACGTACCCGACGAATGTGCCGACACGCGATCAGATACGCAACGCCGAGCAGACTCCTGGCCGTCGGATGAACCCGCGGCCATTCGCCGGCAATGGTCGCGACGATCATCAACACAACGCCGCCGAGCTACGATCTGCATCGCCGTTGCCGCAAACAAATCCTCTTCGCGCTTGTGACGCTTGGCATATGCCGACCCGAGCGACCATCCGAAGCACGACAGCTGAATCATGATGACGCCGAGGATGATCTGCCTGCTCGACGCCCCGTTGTTGTTGAGACTCGAGCTCGCGAGCAGCACGATGCCGCCGAAACCGAGCAACAGGCCCAGGAGCTGCCTCGCTCGAATCTTCTCGCCGTCGGGCATCAGCGCCTTCGACGCCGATCATCCAGAACGGAATCACCGACACCATGACCGCGGCGACACCGCTCGGCACGAACTGCTGAGCCCAGACGAGACAGCCGTTGCCCATGCCGATCATCAGAAAGCCCAGCAGCGCATGACCCCTCCATGACTCTCTCGACGGCATGCCTGACGCCGCGCGCCCACAGAACGAGCGCGAGAATCAGGCCGGCGACGAAGTGGCGCGTTCCCGCCATCGCAAACGGCGGAATGCTCTCGATAGCGACGCGTGTGGCGAGATATGTCGTGCCCCAGGAAACGCAGACCGCGACCCAGGCCCAATACGCGCGCAGTTTCTGTTTAGGGGAACTGTCTGAGAAGACGACTCAACGGGGGGCACGGAGCGCAGGCGCTGATGATACAACAGGAGGCCTGAAACCGAACAACACGTACGCTGTCGCCCCGGCCGGACGGCCGCGAAACAACGCCGGACGAAATCTCCACTGCATCAACGCATCACGCGCCGCGCTCTCGAACGCCGGATCGGTCGTAATCGTGCGCGCTTCCCGTATCCGACCAGTCTCGTCGAGCGAGACTTCGAACAACACCGTCGCCACTGTGATGGCATTCGCGGCGTTCGGCGGATACACGGGCGAAATGAGGGCGAGCGGGAAACGCACGTCCACTGAGGCGTCGCCAGATCGTCGGGAGCCTCACCAACGGTCGTGCCGGGGAACATCGTCGGTGGGCGATAGACGGCGGCAATCAGCACCGGCGCGTCGACCGGCATTTCAGGCGTCCCGGCGCTCGAGGCGCGAGCAGCGAGAAACCGCCAGCGAGCATATCGCATCGAGCATGAACTGCGCATAGGGCGGAGTGCTCCTAAAAGCACGGACGCGTCACGTGCCCCCGATCTGTCGACGATCGCTTCGATGAGCACCTCTCCGCCACCGGCCACGGTAAGAGCCGGAGGAGCAGGCAAGACAGCATTCAAGATTCGCGGAGGGATAAACGTCGCCGGCTGCTGCGCTGCCAACGCGACCGACCACGCCAGCACCAGCACCAGGGGCCGGCGGAAGGCGGCCGCGACGTTCATGGCACCAGTCTACCGATTTTCGACCTCTGCTGGTTTGCCCACCGCGGCGTTCCAGGCGGGCGGGTCGCTCGCAGGGAATGACTCTTCCGACGCCTTGTTGATCTGCGTCGACCTGTCGAACGCTTCGGCAGCACCGGGTTCACCCGCCCCTTCAAGCACGCGAGTTGAAACCTGTACGCACTGGCCGACAAGGAGTGTACCGGCCGCAATCAGCAGAAGACCGGCAGCTCCCATCATCCGCGCCCGCCAGTGCTCGTCATCGTGGCGATCCCAGACGCTTCGTCCACTGCCCCGGTGCATCGTCAGATTGCGTAGGTTCATTTGTCATTGACATGGCCTCTGGATAAAGCAAGGACAAGGCCACCGCGAGAGCTAAGGGTTAAGGGCTTAGAGCTCAAGCTGGAAGATAAGAGTTGAGAGTTCGGACTCGCCCAATGACGTGGAATACGACACATCGGCGGCCAGCTACCGGAGCCGATCGACGGCTCGTCGTGCTTCGAGGAGCTCGCGTTGATACTCCTTCAGCGCGGCTAGCGTATCTCCCGACCGCTCGACCAGCCGTGCGATCTCGAGCACATACCGCGGCTCGCCCCGGGTTGTAGGCGGCGCGATCGTCCTTCCTCGCGCTCGCTCGCGCGTGTGTTGCTCCGATCGGTGTCGACATCGCCGCAAAAAAGATCTGCGCCTCGCGCGCAGCCGTGACGCGTGGCGCGGGTTTTGGGAAAAGCGAGATCCCACATGAAGCACAACGCGCCGCACGATTCGACGCGCGTCACTCCTCTAGGACTGTGGATGTGCGTACGCGGCGGGCGTGCGCCTTGCGGCGCTGTGCCTCTTTGCGCACGCGCTCGTTGGTCTTTTTCTTTTTCGCCTTCGCGGTTTTCGTCGTTTTGGTCGAGGTCTTCTTCACGGTCGTTTGTGCTCCTGTAAATGCGTGGTCCCGGTCGTGGATGGATATAAGTATGAAGACAGACCGCTCCGATTTTCAACTTTCGTGTCGGGAGGCGTGGCCATGAGGTCGGATGATGAGTCGGCGGAACGCGAACTGCTCGAGCGAATCGACAACGACTTGCCCGGGGTGATTCAGGTCTATACGGATCGTCTCGATGAGGTCGGCCACGGCCCGATCTACGTCGAGCAGCTGATGCTGTCCGCTCTGGCGTTCCTCCTCATTCGGCTCATGGAGTCCTCGATCGAGACGCACGGCGAGGAGGCGCGCGCGCGATGCGTCCCCATCGACATGCGCCTCCGGCTCGGCGTTGCTTTGGAGCTGGACGATTAGATTTTGAACGGCAGTACGACTCCGCCGGAGCTCGTGGGACTGTTGAATCGCACGGGCTCGCGACCTCGATTGTGCGCACCGACCTTTGCCAGCGCCCGTGCACAGTCGTCGTCCGTCGGATGGACCGCGCCGCGCGTCTGTGACCAGTGCATCAGCGTGCCCGGCGCGATGACGTTCCCGCAGCGCCGACAGGTGCCCGCCCACTTCGCCACCAGGACCACGCGATCATCCTCATCGTCATCGAACGGCAGTCGTGGGTGGGTGCGTGGGCGCGGCATCGAGGGACAGGCGAACTCATAATTATACTACAATTCGAATATATATTCACCATGGATGGCATAGGGAATGGCGAGGGCGTTTTTCATCGTTGGCGGTTCACGCTTGCAACCGCCATTGCTGCGCGAACTCAAAACCGGGACTGGGACCCTTACCAGGCCACCACGTGGCGTCGAATGCCGGGTGGCGTTCGTGCGGTGTTCGCTGAGGGGTCGCGCCGCGCGGAATCTGAACCGTGGCCGGCCAGCTCGCTAGAACGGATTGACGTCCTCGGAATTGGGCTCAAGGGTGTCGCGAACGTAAATCAGCAACTCATCGACCTCGCGGAGACTGAGCAACACGCCAAACGATCGTTTTTCGCGAGAGCCGCCGGTCAACTGTGCTCGGCATGTTCCAACACGATTGTGCCGCCCGAGCAGTTCGAACACAGGCGCATAATGGACGGCTTCTTCTTTCGACAAGTAACCGATCGAAAATATTTCGGCGAGCGGGAGGAGGCGCTCGATGCCTTTTCCACCCGGTTCCACCCCAGCGAGGCGAAGTGGTCGGGATGACAGGATTCGAACCTGCGACCCCTTGACCCCCAGTCAAGTGCGCTACCAGGCTGCGCCACATCCCGACGCAGGAAATTCTACCATTTCGGTTGCGTCAACAGAGGGGTTCCCGAAACGCTAGCGGCGCTTCTTCGTCGTCTTGACCGCGGGCTTGACCGCGCGTTTTGCGGCAGGTTTGCCGGCGCGCCCGCCGTTCTTCCGTTTGCTGTGTGACACCACAAGCGACGAGGCAACGAGGGTGTGCCGGAACGGGGCCTGGTAAGGGCGCCCGTCGAGCATCTCCAGAATGCTTATCAGGCCTTTTTTGACTTCGGCGAGTCGCTCCTTGGCGTTTCGACCCAGCAGCTCTTTGATGGGCGCCGCGGCGGCTTCTTCGAGTAACGGTGGAGCCTCATCTTCGATGCGGCGCCGCACACCCGCCAGCGTCAGCCCATCGCTGAACACCAGGTGTTTGATGCGCAGCACCTTCTCGACATCGGCGCGCCGGTAAATACGCGGGCCACCGGCGCCTTTCTTTACACCGAGGTCGGGGAACTCCGACTCCCACGATCGCAGGACGTACGGCTGCACGCTTGCGATCTCGCACACCTCGGAAGCCTTGAACAGCGCGCGATTAGGAATTTCGACGTCCGCCACAAAGAGTCCTGTCTGCTGCAAGTTGCGGAAGTATAGTACCGGCCGACGGCGAACGAGCCTCGCTTATGCGCTTCTGCCGCCGCACCTGAAGTCTGATGGGTGTGCCCGAGAATCCGAATTTCTCGCGGATGCGATTCTTGAGAAAACGTTCGTACGAGAAGTGCAGCTCGGTCGCAACGTTGGTGAACAGAGCGCGATGGTCGGCGGCGCGACACCGACCTGTGCCGCATAGAGTATCCGCACGGCTTTTTTTCCTTCGCTCGGCACGGGATGCGCCGCGGTCAGCTCCGCCAGAAACCTGTTCAGCTCAGGAGTCGGCACCCGGCGCGTGCGTTCCTGCATCACCTTGTCGACCACCTCCAGCAGCTCTCGGCGCGCGCTCGCCGGTGAGTGCCGAGATGTGGACGATTGGCGCAAAATCGAGAAACTTCAAATTGAAGCGCAGCCTGTCGTCGAACGACTTCCGCGAAGTCCTGCCCCCCGCCTTTCACCAGGTCCCATTTGTTCACCGCGATGATCACGCTCGCGCCCCGCACGCTCTGCTTCGCCGGCAATCGCACCGTCCTGATCGGCCGCTCCCAGTGTCGCGTCAATCACCAGCACGACCACGTCGGCATCCGCGATCGCCCGACGCGCCGTGAGCACGCTGACCGCCTCGACCTGACCCGATCGCGCCACGCGTCCCGGCTTTCTGATCCCTGCGGTGTCGACGATGCGAAATTGGCGCTGATGCCATCGGAACTTCACATCCACGGCATCGCGCGTCGTGCCCGCAACCTCGCTGACCAGAACACGCTCTTCCCGCAGCACACGGTTCACGAGCGATGACTTGCCCACGTTCGGCCGTCCCGACGATGGCGATGCGAGGCTCCGGCAGTCTCGGCTTTCTCCTCCTCGCGTCTGTCCGCTCGGGCAGCCGTTCGATCACCTCGTCGAGCAGGTCGCCAATGCCCTGCCCGTGTTCGGCCGAGATTTCCACAACCGGCTCAAATCCAAGCTCGTAGAAATCGAGCGCACCGGCCGCGCGCGCGACGATCGTCAGTCTTGTTGATCGCGACGATCACGGGCCGCCCCTTCATCCGGACGGCGTTGGCGATTTCGAGGTCGGCCGGGACGAGCCCTTCGCGTCCGTCGACCACGAACACGAAGAGCGACGGCATGTTCGAGCGCCCGTCGCCCGTGCTCGAGAACCAGCTTCTGCAGGGGGTCTTCACTCTTCCCGAACATCCCCGCCGTGTCGGTCAGCAGAAACGGCACGGTACGCCAGTGCGGCGGTCTGCTCGATGACATCGCGGGTCGTCCCGGCCGTGGCGTTGACGATCGCGCGACGCCGTGCCGGCAATACGGTTGAAAAGTGTCGATTTTCCGACATTGGGGCGGCCGACGAGCACGACGGCAGGGAGGTTTCTCGAGGCCATCTATGAAGTCCGAAGGCCACTTAGCCGATATCTTGACAGCGTAAGTGGTTGTTTTTTAATATATTTACATCCCCGCAGGAGAGCCTAAGCATGATCAAGGTCGACATCGTCAATGAGGTCTCGAAGATCGCGGACATCACCAAGGTGAAGGCCGAGGTGGCCGTCGACGCGGTGTTCGACGCGATGCGACTATCGATGCAGCGGGGAGAGCGAATCGAGCTCCGTGGCTTTGGCGTGTTTCAGGTCAAGCCGCGCAAGCGCGGCATCGGCCGTAACCCCCGCACCGGCAAAGAGGTACGCATCCCGCCCGGCCGCACGATCCGCTTCAAGCCGGGCAAAGATCTCCAGAATATCAGCTAGCCGGAAGTCTCGCGCGTGCACGATCCGCTTCCGGAGCCTCCGCTTCCGCTCGCAGCCGTTTCACCCCGCAGGAAATTCCAGGACCGGGTCTGGCTCCACGTGACGCTCTTGGTGCTTACCATCGTCAGCACGACGCTCATCGGGGCCGACCATCTACGCGTCTTTCATTTCCGACTTTCTTCGCCGGCCGGTCACGTTCGGCACTGCGCGAACTGCTGTCAAATGGGTTCTGGTATAGCGGCACGATCCTGCTGATCCTCGGCGCGCACGAGCTCGGACACTATCTCGCGTGCCGATATTATCAGGTCGACGCATCGCTGCCGTTCTTCATCCCGATGCCGATCGTGCTCACGGGCACGCTCGGCGCCTTCATCAGGATCCGCGAACCAATCCCGACCAAGCGCATGTTCTTCGACATCGGCGTTGCGGGACCGCTCGCCGGGTTTGCCTTTGCGCTGCCCGCGCTGTTGATTGGCGTCGCCATGTCGCCGGTCGTCCAGGGTGCCAGTCGATCTGGCGGGATTCGAGCTTGGCGAACCTCTTCTTTTTCAAGCGGTGGCGTGGCTTTTGTGGGGTCCGGTTCCAGGACGGGTATTCACTGAACCTGCACCCGATGGCATTCGCGGCATGGTTCGGGCTGCTTGCCACGGCGTTGAATCTTTTTCCGATCGGCCAGCTCGACGGCGGCCATATCTCGTATGCAGTGCTCGGCCGCCGATCGACGGCCGTCACCCTCGGGTCCATCGGCGTGGCGATCTGCCTGACATTTTTCTCGACAAGCTGGCTCGTCTGGACCTTCCTGCTCGTTGCGATGACACTGGTCATGGGTCCCCGGCATCCGCGAACCGTCGACGAAGACATACCGCTCGACCGCCAGCGGCTCTGGCTTGCGCTGGTCGCCCTGATCATTTTTGTCATTTGCTTCACGCCACAACCCGATCGAGCCCCATCAGTTGCTCGGGGCGCGATAAGCCAGGTCTTTGCCGCAGGGCATGTATTAACTGTGCAGCGCCTTATGGTAGACTCCACGCGTCCGAAACAGCAGTTTCTAGCTCTTTTCCGGTACATAGTGTGCGTTCGCAGGAATTCTCTGCAGGAGGATGGTAATGAGTCGTGGATTCCAGGCTTTGCTTGCCGCATTGGTCCTGGTGGCAGGATGCGCGGTCGCCTCGGCACAGGAAGCGACGATCGGCGCAGGGAAAATCGAAATCGGCGGCTTCCCCGGCGGGGGCACGTTCTTCGTCGGCGGAGATGGCGACAAGGAAGTCAACTTCAACGTCTACACCGCAGGCGGCGGCCTGACCTACTACTTTACCCAGGCTGTTGCCCTCGAAGGCGAGTTTACTGGAAGCGTTGGCTGGGCCCAGGACGTTGAGTTCAATAACTCGATGCTCATCCACAACCAGATGCCGACCGTGTGGAGCACCTTTGGAAATATCCTGTTCTATCCGGGCGGCAGCGTCGGCAAACGTATGCCGTTCTACCTGACTGGTGGTATCGGGCTGGTGATGTTGTCGCCCCGCGTACCGACGAAAGTGCTGGGTTATGATGTCGATGTGGTCGGCACGCAGTCTTTCATTTCAGAGAACATCGGCGGAGGCATCAAGATCTTCCGCGGCGCCGATGCTCCCAACTGGGGCTTCCGCATCGACTACCGCTATCTCTTCGTGAACGAGAACAGCGACGCTCCCGCGTTCTTCGCCCATTCGAAGAGCCGAGGCGCGCATCGCATTTACGCCGGAATGCTGTATACCTGGAAACGGTAGCTGGTAGCCGGTAGCTGTAGCCGGTAGCGCCTGAGCAGATGCAATGAGGGCAAGGGGTAAGATGCCTCTTGCCCTTTTTCTTTATGAGGTACGTCGTTCTTATCGTGGCCGCATTGGTCGCGGCGGCCCCTGGCGCGTTCGCCCAGGTCGACGAACGCATCATCTACGTGAGCGTCGTCGACAAGGATGGAGCGCCTGCGCTCGATCTCACGGCCAAAGATTTCATCGTGCGCGAGGACGGTCAATCCCGGGAAGTGCTGCGCGTTGCGCGCGATACTGATCCGCTGCAAATCGCGCTGCTCGTCGACAACAGCACATCCATGCGAAACCGTCTCGCGGTGCTGCGAAAATCCGTTGCGGCGTTTGTCGACGCAACGCGGGCGGATGCGCAGATCGCTCTCATCACGCTCGCCGAGCGGCCCACAATTGCCGTCGGCTACACGACCGACCGCGCCGTGCTCGGCAAGGCCATCGACAACCTGTTCGCTTACGAGGCCGGCAACTACCTGCTCGACGGCATTGCCGAAACGGCGCAGGGGCTCGCCAAACGGACGATGTGGCGTTCGACGCTGGCTGTGTTGACTGGCCTCGGGCCGGAGATGAGCTATCGACAGTACACCGAGGTGCTGCGATTTTTTCGCGAGAGCGGCGCATCCCTCCACGTGCTGCAGCTCGGGATGGGCATCGGCGAGCAGGGACGTGAGATCGTGTTGAGCAGGGGCACGTCGGAAACCGGCGGGCGATACGAACAGGTCCTCTCCATTACCAGTCTCGAGATGAAAGCCCGGCAACTCGCGACGGAAATCTCGAATCAGTATCGCGTGACCTACGCGCGGCCGGATCGATTGATTCCGCCCAAGAACACCGAGGTCAGCGTCAGGCGTCCGGACCTGCGCGCTCGCGGAAAGCCGATGAACGTCGACAAAGATCGTTAAGGCTCTCCGCAGCTGATTCACCAACTCCGTTCCCCAGTGCCGGACAACGCGCAGCTCTCGCGGCACCAGCGCGCTCTTCAGCATGATGAAGTTGCCTCGCGCGCCGACGTCGTACGCAGCGGCGTTCGCACCTGGGTCACGGTCGAAATACCCTTCGAAGATCTGTTGCGGGATACCGGGCACTCCTGACTGAAGCGGGGCGAGCATCATCCTGTCTCCCTCGCGATAGAACAGGCCTTCCCGCGTCCATGCTGGTTCGGACGCACCGCTCTTTGTCAGCTGAAGCGGTCCGCCGGGTCCGTCGAGCGCCTTGACATAAATCTCGTCCCTTCCCGATGCATCCGACACGTACGCGATCCATCTGTCGTCTGGAGACAACACTGGCGATCGCTCGTTCGCGTTGGATGCGGCCACAGGCGCGATCGACTCGCCGACCCGGTAGACGAGCACGTCACGCCTGCCTCCGGGATCGACTTCATAGAGCGCAAGCAGCCGAGCGGAGCGCGACCAGTCCGACGGATTGCGGCCCGAAGACGGGACGGCCGTGAAGAGCGGAGACGCCGTGACCGTCGGCCGAGACGACGTAGATTTTCTGCTGCCCGTCGCGATTCGACGCGAACGTGAGGCGCCGATTGTCCATCCAGGCAGGCGACTGATTGTCGCCCCCGCGAACGGCGAACAACACCTGCTGTGGGCGTGAAACATCCAGGACGCGAATTTCGCGGGTCATGACGCCGGGCCGCACTACGACAGCAAGCTGGCGTCCGTCTGGTGAGAGACGAGGCGTCTGATACACATCCGCTGGAGCAGTCAGCATTTTGTAACGGCCATCACGAGACACGATGACCAATCGACTCTTCGCATCATCGGGACTTGCACGGAGCCACACCAACGTGCCGGTTCGAGAGACCGCGAATCCGGTACTGACCGAGTGCGGCAAATCCACCTGCGGTCTGGAGATCCTTCGCGATCGCGGTGGGGACGCCGCGAATCTCGAGCGCCCCGGGATCGAACTTCACGGCCATGAGGTTACCGAGATAGCCGTAAACGAGATACCCGGCCTCAACAAATTGAATCTGGCCAGCGATCGGGACCCTGAGCCGCCTGCGCTCACCGTGCGGGAGCAGCAACTCGACGTGCGGATCGCGGCCACGCTCGGACACCGTGAACGCCAGGGCGCCCCCGGGCAGAGCATGCGGCCAGCCATGCTCGAGCTCTCTGCTGGACCCGGTGCAGTTAATGGAACTGGGTCCGCACCGCCCGCCGCCGCGACTTCCATGAGCCCCTGCCTGCCCGAAGGCGCAAAGACAATACGGCCAGCGTCGGTCCAGGTCGCTCCAGCGCACTCCCCACACGCGTCAGCGATTCTCAGAGGCTCGGCTTGTCCATCGGTTCGCATGCGCCACAAATGGCCAGCAGCGAAAAACGCGAGTGATGCGCCGTCCGGAGAGAAAAATGGATTGGCTCCGCCGACCGTGCCGGGCAGCTCGCGGTCCTGTGCACCTGCCGAAAGCAGCGATCGGATGAAAATGCGACGCGTGCCGCCGGGACCAGACTCAGCTGCATACGCGAGCCACTGCCCATCCCGCGAAACCGCAAAGGTGCTCAGAACGCGGCTCTCTGGGATTGGAGCGGCAAATCGGACTGGGGGCGGCAGACACGGCGGGCGCCTGGGCGCATCCAGGGCAGCAACGCGAGGACGAGAGAGGCAACTCCGTGCCTTGCTATCATTGGTCACCGACCTTGAGGCCGCACGGCAGCATCTGGCGTAAATGGTATCCCCTGATGGCGCTTGCGCTCTGCCTGCCGGCCGCGTGGTGGGTCTGCTCAACGTCTGGGTTCCAGAATTCTTACTGTGACACCCCCAACCGAAGGGATCTCGCGGACGCTCGCCGTGGAACGTGCGGCCAACATACGGTCGGTGAGGTACGCGTTGACCCTCGCGGTATCCTGACGCGGGTGCAGGATCCGATACAGGGCTCGCTGACGATCCGCCTCCAGCTTGTCGATCGAATCCCCTTGATTCTCGACTTCGCACAACCTGCGTCCCATGTCTCGTCGATCTCGGCAAACGGACACCCGATGCGGGTGCAGTCCCAGCAGGGACATCTTGTCGTTCCGGTCGATGCCTTGCGCGCTGGCGAGAACACGGTCGACATCTCCTTCACCGCGGGCAACGAGCCGCTGAACCGCAACGACGATTATCTCTATTCGCTGTTCGTCCCGGCGCGGGCATCTCAGGCGTTTCCCTGTTTCGATCAGCCTGACATCAAAGGCTCGCTCGCGCTGACTCTCGAGATTCCCGTCCGGCTGGGTGGCCGTGGCGAACGGTCCGGAAATCGAACGCAAAGCGAACGGAGATCGCACGACGGTTCGATTTGCGCCGACAAAGGCGCTGCCCACCTACCTCTTCGGCTTTGCCGCCGGGAAGTTCGCAGTCGAGCGGGGCGAACGTAAAGGCCGACAGTTCCTCATGTATCACCGCGAGACCGACACGGAGAAGGTCGCCGCCAACCGGGAAACGATTTTTGACTTGCATCAGCAGGCGATCGACTGGCTCGAGGACTACACCGAACCGCAAATATCCGTTCGAGAAGTTCGATTTTGTGTTGTTGCCGGCGTTCCAGTTCTCGGGAATGGAGCACGCCGGCGCGATCTATTACAGCGCGCCCGCCATGCTCCTCGACAAGACGGCCACGCAGCGACAGCATCTGGGACGCGCCAGCCTGATTGCCCACGAGACCGCGCACATGTGGTTCGGCGATCTCGTGACGATGAAGTGGTTCGATGATGTGTGGCTGAAAGAAGTGTTCGCGAACTTCATGGCCGCCAAAATCGTCAATCCGTCGTTTCCGGAGATCGACCACGAGCTCCGCTTCCTCCTGCAACACTATCCACCGGCGTACGACGTGGACCGCACGCCGGGACAAACCCGATCCGCCAGGAGCTCGACAATCTCCGAAGGACGCCGGCAGTCTTTACGGGTCGATCATCTATGCCAAGGCGCCGATCGTCATGCGCCAGCTCGAGGAGATCCTCGGGCCCGACGAGCTGCGCGAAGGGTTGCGCGAATATCTGTCGCGGTTTGCATTTGCCAACGCGACCTGGATGGACCTGATTGAGATTCTCGATCGACGCACCGATGAGGATCTCGCTGCCTGGAGCCGCATCTGGGTGGACGAGCCTGGCCGCCCGACGATTGCCACCGACCTGCAGGTGGAGGCGGGCAAAGTATCGCGCCTGACGTTCTCACAATCGGACCCGGGCGGCCGTTCGCGGGTGTGGAATCAGACTCTTCAAGTGGCGCTCGGCTACGACCATGGGGCGCGCATCAGCATTCTGAAGATGAATGCCCCCAGTGTGGAGCTCGCGAGCGCTCGCGGCCTGCCTGTTCCGCACTATGTGCTGCCAAACGGCGAAGGCAGGGGCTACGGGCTTTTCAGACTCGATCCCGGCAGCAAGACTCACGTGCTGCAGCACCTGCCCGAGATCGGCGATGCCGTGACGCGCGGCACCGTGTGGATCACGTTGTGGGATGACATGCTCGAAGGTGGCACTGCACCAGCCGACATCTTCGAGCTCGCATCGCGGGCGCTGCCGGAAGAACGTGAGGAACAGAACGTCGACCGGATTCTCGGTCATGTTCAGGAGATCTATTGGCGATTCCTGCCCGAGCCCGCCCGCGCGGCAGCGGCAAGCCGCCTCGAGAAGGCGCTTCTCGACGGAATGAAGGCAGCTGCCGGGACGTCGCTGAAGTCCGCCTACTTCAATGCCTTTCGGCGCACGGTCGTATCAACCGAGGGGCCTCGACTATCTCGAGCGTGTGTGGCGGCAGCAGGAAAAGATTCCCGGGCTGACATTCGCGGAAACCGACTACATCAACATGGCACAGGATCTCGCGCTGCGAAATGTGCCGCGAGATCGAATCAATCCTCGATGAGCAAAGCCTCCGGATAGTCAACCCTGACCGAAAGGCTCGCTTCGCCTTCGTCAGGCCGGCCCTTTCGGCCGGACCCAGCGACGCGCGACCGTTTCTTCGCAGAGCCTCGCGCGCGTCGAAAACCGTGCACGCGAGCCGTGGGTGCGCGACGCTCTGGCGTTCCTCAATCATCCATTGCGTCGCGCCCACGCGGAACGTTACATTCGGCCAAGCCTGGAGCTGCTCAGGGAGATTCAGCGGACCGGAGACATCTTCTTCCCCCTCGACTGGACGAGCGCCGTCCTGGGCGGTCACAATTCACGCTCAGCCGCAGAACTGGTCACGGCCTTTCTCAGCAGTCAGAAGAATTACCCACCGCGACTTGCGGCGCGTAATCGATCAGTCAGCCGACCAGCTCTTTCGAGCAGCCCGCATCGTCCGCTGATCGCCACGCAAGTTCTTCGTGGATCTTCGTGTTCTTCGTGGATCTTCGTGTCTCGTGATCTCGATCTCGTGGATCTTCGTGTTACAGGATTGACACCGGATCGATGTCGATCGTCACGCGTTTCCGCAGATCGGGCTCGGCCGCAAGGGCGGCGAGCACAGCTTCTCGCATTGCCGCGCGATGTCCGCCTTTCAGAAAAATCTGCGCACGATATTCGCCGCGCAGCTTGGCCACGGGCGCCGGGGCGGGTCCGAGGACCTTGAAGCGGCCTGCCTCGCATTCGCTACGAAGATGCTGTGCCAGCGTGGCGGCATCGGTCATCGCCGCACGCGCGTCAGGCCCCTTGACCACAACGTTCACGAGGGCGGTTGCCGGGGGATATCGCATGGCCTGCCGATAACCAAGCTCGTCCTTGAAGAACGCAGGGTAATCCTGACGGCACGCGTGCCGGATGCTGTAGTGCCTTGGATACAGCGTCTGGACGATGGCTTCGCCGGCATCGACCCCGCGACCGGCCCTCCCCGCCACCTGTGTGAGCAGTTGAAACGTCCGCTCGGCGGCTCGAAAGTCTGCGAGTCCCAGACCAACGTCGGCGGAAATGACGCCCACCAGCGTCACCCGCGGAAAATCATGTCCCTTTGCAATCATCTGGGTGCCGACCAGAATGTCGATCGCATCCGGCGGCCATCGATCGCAGGATGTCGGCGGCAGCGCCCCTGCGACGCACCGTGTCGCGATCGAGTCGCGCCACCTTCGCCGCCGGCCAGAGGCTGGTAATCTCGGCGGCGACCCTCTCGGTGCCAAATCCGCGACGTTCGAGATATGGGCCCTTGCACGCCGGGCACGCCTTCGGGACCAGGACGCCGTAGTTGCAGTAGTGGCAGCGGGCACGATGACGGTCCCGCTCCTTCGGAATGCACGATCAGCGACACGCTGCAGTTCGGACACTCGAGCGTTCCACCACACTGACGGCAGAAGACTGCGGTCGCAAGACCTCGTCGATTCAACAGGATCAGCGACTGCTGCCCTGCCTCGAGCCTGCCTGGCAATCGCGTTCTTCAACCGGCCGCTGAGAATCACGTCCGGGCCATGTTCGGCGTACTCGAGTCCGCATGTCGACGACGGTCACAGCGGCAAGAGGGCGATCCTCCACGCGCCGCTGCATCAACAAGCGCGAGTAGCGCCCGCATTGCCGCGTTCTGGCTGCTCTCGAGCGACGGGCGTCGCCGAGCCGAGCACGACCAGCGCGCCTTCATGCTTGCCGCGCATCACCGCAACGTCGCGGCCGTTGTATCGAGGCGTCTCCTCCTGCTTGAACGACGTGTCGTGCTCTTCATCGACGATGATCAGTCCGAGATTCGTAAGCGGGGCGAATACCGCCGAACGCGTGCCGACGACGATCGAGACTTCACCGCGCCGGATGCGATACCACTGGTCGGATCGTTCGCCGTCGGACAAGCCCGCTATGCTGCACGGCCACTCGATCGCCGAATGCCGCGCGAAATGCGGACGCCACCGCGGGCGTCAACGCAATTTCCGGCACGAGCACGAGCACCGACTTTCCACTGTCGCTGCACGACGATCCGAAAGGCGCAGATAGACCTCGGTTTTGCCCGAACCCGTGACGCCCTGAAGAAGAAAGACCGAGAACTGCCCTGTCGCCGCGGCGGCTGCCGAGCGCATCGAGCGCGCTCGCCTGCTCATCGGTGAGCTGACGATCCGTCGACGAGGCCACCGGCGTCGTGGCCGCGCCACTCGTGAACGGATCGCGCTCGACGCGCTGGCGGCGGAAGGCAATCAGCCCTTTCTTGCGCGAGGCGTTGGAGCACGCTGGTCGATATGCCGCGGTGATTGAGATCGGATACCGGAAGACCATCAGGGGCGCCGCGCAGGGCGTCGAGCGCCTCCTTCTGGCGAGCGTCCGCGACTGAAGTCGGACCCGTCCGACGTAGCGCCGTGCACTGTAGGCCGCGTCGCGCCCTACCCGCCTGACCTATCAGTTCATGTCCCTGAGCGGTCAACGCCGCGACACGAATCGTCTTGTCGGCTTGCGTCAGGGGAACCGCCGCCGCGAGCGCATCGCCCGCGCCGCAGGCATAGTATTCGGCCACCCATAACGCCAGGTCGACCACCGGTCCCGGAAGGAATGGCTCGTCATCCAGCGACTTCGATGATGGGCTTGATCTTCTCGACGGCGGTCTGCTCCGGATTCAGCGCCGCGTTCGGATCGACGACGATGCCCGTGACGACACGCTTGCCCAGCGGCACGACGACGCGCGCGCCGCGCTGCGGACGAGGCAGCGCCAGCGGGCACCTCATACGTCAAAACGTCGAGGAAGGGAACAGGAACGGCGACCGAGACCAATCGCACCGGCTCACGCCACGTCTTCGCCGTGAGCAGGGCGCGGACCTTCTTCATGTCCTCCCACACCTCGCGCCGGCAGCTCGGGTTGCGAAGCAGGAATGCGGGATGAAACGTCGGGACGAGCTTCGCGCCGCGATAGTCGTACACACGGCCGCGCAGGCGTGAGATCGAATCGGTGGTCTTCAGCAGTGATTTTGCCGCGAACGTGCCGAGCGCCACGATGACCTTGGGCTTGATGGTATCGATCTGCCGGAAGAGAAACGGCTCGCAGGACTCCACTTCGTCCGGTTCAGGATTCCGGTTGTCCGGCGGCCGGCATTTGATGACGTTGGCAATGTAGACGTCATCGCGCTTGAGGCCGATGGCTTCGATGATTTGCGTGAGCTTCTGGCCCGCTCTGCCGACAAACGGGATGCCCTGGATGTCTTCGTCGCGCCCCGGCGCTTCGCCGACGAACATCAAGTCGGCGTTCGGATTGCCGACGCCGAACACGATCTGCTTGCGGCCCAGGTTGCACAGCTTGCATCGCGATGCAGTCGCCGATGTCCTCGCGGATGGCGGCCAGGTCAGTAGAGGCGTCGGGTGCAATCTGTCCCGCTCTCTGCCCTCTGTCGCACGCTTTCCCTCTGCCCTCTCTGCGTCAGCTCGAGAAGCCCAGACGCGTCTCCTTCCGAAACCCTTCCACGCCCATTTCGCCGAAGAACTTCAAGTGCTCAGCCAGCTGATCGCGAGTCGTTCGCCATCAGGTTGCCGGCTGCGGAGGCGCACCGGAGCGCAGCGAGATCGTCTCAGATCTCGATCGATCGATGACCCGAGCCGCGATCGCCGTCTTGGACTGCAGTGGGAGAAACTCTTCGCCGTCGGCCGTCACCAGCGTGACTTCGTTTGTATCGACCTCGAAACCGGCATCGCTGCGCGAGACATCGTTCGCGACAACCAGATCGACGCTCTTTCTCACGTTGCTTGCGTCGAGCGCCGGCGACACGACATCGGACGTCTCGGCCGCAAAACCCACGAGCAACGGCCGCTCCTTCCCGGCGCGCAATCGACGCGAGATCCGCGAGGATGTCCGGCGTGCGAGCCAGCGTCAGCGTAAGCGTGTCCTGCGTCTTGTGAATCTTCTGCGCCGCGACCTCGACCGGCGCGAAATCGGCCACCGCCGCCGCCATGATCACGACATCCGCCTGCGCGCGCCCGCGAGACAACGGCATCGCGCATCTCCGCAGCCGTCGTGACGCGAATCACATCGACGCCGGCAGGAGCCGGCAGCTCGGTCGGACCGCTCACCAGCACGACGCGCGCACCTCGGCTTCCTGCGCCGCCGCCGCCAGCGCATATCCCATCTTTCCGCTCGATCGGTTTCCAATGAAGCGAACCGGATCCAGCGGCTTCGCGCGTCGGCCCGGCCGTAACGATGACCGTCTCTGCCGCTCAGCGAACCGGATGGAGCCAGAACCTCGTCTGCGGCGGCTCACGATGTCGGCGGGCTCGGCGAGGCGCCCTTTGCCAATCCATCCGCAAGCGAGATATCCGGCGCCCGGATCGACGAACCGGACACCCGCGCCCGGCCAGTATCTCGAGATTCCGCTGAACGGCGGCATGTTCGAGCATGTGGGTGTTCATCGCCGGCGCCATCAGCACGGGCGCTTTCGTCGCGAGATACAGCGACGTGAGGAAATCGTCGGCGATACCGTTGGCGAACTTTCCGATGATGTTGGCTGTCGCCGGCGCCACCAGCAGGAGGTCGATGCTGGACGCGAGCGAAATGTGCTCGATGTCCGAATTCGCGCCGGGCTCGAACTGGCTGGTCAGCACGCGGTGACGCGTGATCGCCTCGAAGGTCAGCGCGCCCACGAACTTCCGTGCCGACCGCGTCATCACGGCGACGACGTCGTGCCCCTGCTTCTGAAGACCGCGGACGACCTCGACGGACTTGTAGGCGCCGATTCCGCCGCACACGCCCAGAGCAATCATCGCCATAAGGTTCTCGCACATGCGCGACTTCGAAGTCGCGCGCGTCACTGAAAGCTCTTCAAAATCTCCAGCGCCTTCGGGCGCATGCAGTCGAGCTTCGAACGCTCGGCGAGCACGATGCCCTTGACGCGATCCACGCACGCATCGAACTCGTCGTTGATCACGACGTAGTCATATTCCTCGAACGCCGACACCTCCTCGCGGGCCACGCGCAGACGCTGGCTGAATGGCGTCTTCGGTATCCTTGCTGCGTCCGCGAAGCCGCTGCTCCAGCACCTGATAGGAAGGCGGCAGGACGAAAATCGCCACGTGTGGAAGCCCCGTAGCGCGCACCTTCCGCGCACCCTGGACGTCGATCACCAGAACGACGTCTTCGCCGCTCTCGAGGCATCGCTTCGTGTCGGCCGCCGCGGTGCCGTACAGATTCCCGAACACGTCGGCCCATTCCAGAAACTCGCCGTTTGCGATCATCGCCTCGAACGTGGCCCGGCTGACAAAATTATAGTCCACGCCATCCTGCTCGTCGCCGCGCGGCGCGCGCGAAGTGTACGACCGCGAAAGACTGCAAGCGGTCGGTGACCTTGACGAGACGCTCGACGACGGTCGTCTTGCCGGTTCCCGATGGCGCTGACACGATAAACAGGAGACAGGTCGGCTTACTCGACATTCTGAACCTGTTCGCGCATCTTTTCGAGCTCGGCTTTGGCCGAGATGACGAGATTCGAGACGCGCAGCCCGTCGGCTTTCGAGCCGATCGTATTCACCTCCCGGTTCATCTCCTGCAGCAGGAAATCCAGCTTTCGGCCGCATGGCTCCGGCGAATCCGCCAGCGCTTTCCAATGCGCCAGGTGCGCGCGGAAGCGCGCCATCTCCTCGCTGATATCCGATCGCGAGGCCGTGCGGACGATTTCCTGGACGATGAGATTCGGATCGGCTGGCACGCTCGACGGCCAGCTCCTGCACGCGGGCCGCGAGCCGCGCCTGCAGCTCGAGACGGCCCTGGTCGGCGGCCTCCGCTATCTCTTCCAGCATGCCACCGAGCGAGCGCGCGCCGGATTTCCAGATCTGCGTTCAGATGCTCGCCCTCGGTCGTGCGCATCACGTCGAGTTGCGTGACCGCCTCCTCGACCGCCGCCTCGAGCATTTCGAGCAATTGGGCGACCATCGCCGCGTCGCGTTCGACCGGGCGCTCGCGAATAGCCAGCGCCTGCGGAAGCCGCAGCAGATCGCCGGGCGTCAAGCAGTCCCTGAATGATGCCCCGGCTTCGGGCGGTCTCGAGCGCCGCCGACAGCGCTACGGCGAGCGCCTCGTTGAACTCGACCTCAACGCTTGCCGCATGACGATACTGGACGTTCACGGCAAGCTCCACGCGCCCGCGGCCGATTCGGCGCTGAACGCTCGCACGAATGCGCCCTTCGGCCTCGGCAAGCGTCTGCGGCACGCGAAGCTGCAGATCGAGATGGCGATGGTTGACGGCGCGGATCGGTCACCGTGATGGTGGCGGTGTCAGTCTCCCGCGTCGCCGAAGCGAATCCCGTCATGCTTTTAATCATGTTTAGTCGCGGGGGCCCTCCCCGCTCCACGCCGCTCACTTGCGGGGATGCCCCGAGCCCGCCGTCGCTTCGCGGCGAGGCCCGCCGTCGCCCCGCGCCGCTCGCGGCTCTACTGCTCACGCGATACCTGCTCCACGTCGTTGGCGGCCAGCTCGCGCTTCGGCTCGAGCAGCTGCATCTTGTAGAGCGCCGCATAGACCCCCTCGCGGCCCAGCAGATCGTCATGACGGCCCGATCTCCACGATGCGGCCCCGCTCGAGAACGATGATGGCGTCGGCCCGCATGATCGTCGACAACCTGTGCGCGATGACGAACGACGTGCGATTCAGCATCAGCGTCGCGAGCGCGTCCTGCACCAGCAGCTCGGCCTCGGTGTCGAGCGCCGAGGTCGCTTCGTCGAGGATCAGAATTGGCGCGTTCTTCAAGAGCGCACGCGCGATCGCAAGCCGCTGGCGCTGGCCGCCCGACAGCTTCTGGCCGCGCTCGCCGATCCTGGTCTGATAGCCTTCGCGCAGCGACACGATGAACTCGTGCGCGTGCGCGGCCCTCGCGACGGCTTCGATCTCCGGCGTGGTCGCCCGAAGCGACCCGTAGGCGATGTTGTTGGCGATTGTGTCGTCGAACAGCACGGTTTCCTGCGTGACGATCCCGACCTGCGATCGCAGCGACTTCAGCGTCATGTCGCGGATATCGCGTCCGTCGATCAGAATGGCGCCGGAACGTGACGTCGAAGAACCGCGGGATCAAGTTCACCAGCGTGGTTTTGCCTGCGCCGCTCCGGCCGACGATCGCCACCATCTGGCCGGCCGGAACCTTGAACGAGACGTTGCGGAGAATCGCGCGCGGATGCGCGTCCTCATAGGCGAAGCTCACATCGCGGAACTCGATCGCATGAGCGAAAACGCCGGCATCACCTGCGCGCCGGGCGACTCGGCCACCTCGGTGTGCGTGTCCATCATTTCAAAGATCCGATCGCCGGCGGCAATAGCCTGCTGCAGGTTGGCATTCACGCGGCTCAGTTTCTTGGCGGGCGCGTACATCATGAGCAGCGCCGCCAGAAACGACGTGAACTGGCCCGTCGTCAGCCGGCCGGTGGCAATCTGCTCGCTGCCGTACCAGAGCGCGCCTGCCATGCCGATTCCGCCGAGAAGTTCCATCGAAGGCGGCATCAGAGACAACGCGCGAACGACCCGCATGTTGGTGCGATAGAGGTGGCGCAGCGCCTCGCGGAAACCGGCCGGCCTCGCGCTCTTCGGCGCCGAACGCCTTGACGATGCGATGAGCCGAGAACGTCTCGGCGCCAACGTGCGACATCACCTCCTGCGCTTCCTGGCTTCGTCGCGCCGTGCGGCGGATCCGCTGCCCGAGCCGCACGAGCGGATAGATGATGATCGGGGCGCCGGTCAGACAGACGATCGCCAGACGCGGCGTCAATCCAGAACAGAATGACCGCGTATCCGACCAGCGCGAGCGTTTCCCGGAGCAGGTCGCCGGCCGTCTCAGACACGGCGCGCTGCACCTGTGCGACGTCGTTCGACACGCGCGAGAGCAGCTGCCCAGTCGTGTTTCGCGAAAAGAAACTCGCCGACTGTCCGAGGATATGACCGTACAGGCGGTCGCGCAGATCCATCACCACGCGCTGTCCGACGTCCTCCATCAGATAACCGGAGAAGTACGACCCGATGCCCTTGACGAAGTAGAGCGCGACGAGCACGAGGGCGATCGTCTGCAGCCCCTCGCGAGTCGGAAGGACGTGATCGAGGATCGGGCGAATCAGATAGATGACCAGCGCAGAGGCGACCGCGTACACGCACCATCGCCAGCACCGCCCAGGCCAGGCGGCCCGTATATGGCTTTGCGTAGCGAAGGAGCCGGAAGAACGAGTTCACTCGGTAAAGCGATACTTCAGCAGAACCCAGAGCGCGACCACGCCATCGCGCCACGTAATCTTCTTGCCCTCTTCGTAGCCGCGCCCGTCATAGGTGATCGGCACTTCGTAGACGCGGTAGCCGCGCTTGAAAATCTTCGCAGTCATCTCGGGCTCGATGCCGAACCCGTCGCTCCTGAGCGTAAACGATCTCAGCACTTCGACCCGCATCGCCTTGTAGCAGGTCTCCATGTCGGTCAGCATCGTGTTGTAGAGCACGTTGGTCAGGAACGTCAGGAACATGTTCCCGAGATAGTGGGTGAACAGAAACACGCGATGCCGTCCGAGAAAACGGGAGCCGTACACGACATCGGCGCGCCCCTGGCAGATGAGCTCGATCAGCTCGGGAAATTCCTCGGGCGAGTATTCCGTATCGGCGTCCTGAATGACGACCAGTTCCCCGGTCACTTCCTTGAACCCGAGCCGCAGGGCCGACCCTTTGCCGCCGTTCGGTTTGTGAAGCAGCTTGAACGGGTATCGCTTCTGCAAGGCCCGAAGAATGTCCGATCGTGCCATCCTTCGACCCATCGTCGACCACGATCAGCTCGATGCGAATGCCGTTGACCGCAAGCACGCGCGCGATCATGCTCTCGACCGTGTCGCGCTCGTTGTAGACGGGCATGACGACCGACAGCAGCGGATCCTTCAGGATGCCGTGCAGCCCCGCCATTACCGCCCTACGGAGTAGTACGTGAACCCCTGCGCCTTCATCTGCTCCGGACTATAGATGTTCCGCCCGTCAAAGATGACGGGCGACTTCATGAGCGTACGCATGCGGGTGAAGTCGGGCTCCCGAAATTCGTTCCACTCGGTCGCAATCACGAGGGCATCGGCGCCCTTTCAAGGCGCTATAACTGTTATCGGCCAGAGTGATTTTCTTGCCAAAAATGCGCCGGGCGACCGGCTCGGCCTGCGGATCGTAGGCCCGCACTTCGGCGCCCGCGCCGAGCAGGCGGTTGATCAACGGGATGGCCGGCGCCTCGCGCATGTCGTCGGTCCGCGGCTTGAACGACAGACCCCAGACGGCGATCGTCTCTGCCCTTGAGCGCGCCGAAATGGCTCTCGAGCTTCGACGATGAACCGCACCTTCTGGGCTTCGTTGACCCGCTCGACGGCTTTGAGGGTCTGGAAGTCGTAGCCCTTGTCGTCGGCGAACTTGATCAGCGCCTTGATGTCTTTCGGAAAGCAGCTCCCGCCGAAACCAATGCCCGGAAACAGGAATGAGGACCCGATGCGCCGATCCGATCCGATCGCTTTGCGCACCTGATCGACGTTGGCACCGAACGCCTCGCAGACGTTCGCGACCTCGTTCATGAACGAGATGCGCGTCGCCAGAATGGCGTTCGCCGCGTACTTGCTGAGCTCGGCGCTCGCGCAGTCCATCACCATGATCGGCGCGCCCGGTGCGCGTAAACGGCGCGTACAGATCGAGCATCAACGCCTTTGCGCGCTCGTCCTCCACGCCAATCACGACCCGGTCTGGCTTCAGAAAATCCTCGACCGCCGCACCCTGCTTGAGGAATTCGGGATTGCTGACGACGCTGAAGGGGTGAGCGGTCTCGCGGGCGATGAGCTCCCGCACGCGCGCGGCGGTGCCGACCGGCACGGTGCTCTTGTCGACAATCACCTTGTAACCGTTCATCGCCCTGGCGATGTCGCGGGCGACCGCGAGGACGTGGGTGAGATCGGCTGACCCATCTTCGTGCTGGGGCGTACCGACGGCAATGAAGACGATGCTCGCGTCGCGGACCGCCTTTCGAAGATCTTTGGTGAACGCGAGCCGGTGTTCTTTCTGGTTACGCCGGACCATCTCCTCGAGGCCCGGCTCATAGATCGGCATCACGCCGCGGCGCAAGCGCTTTAACTTTGCCTCATCCTTGTCGATGCACGTGACGTCGTTACCGTTTTCCGCCAGACAGGCTCCGAGCACCAGGCCCACGTAGCCTGTTCCAACGACCGCTATTTTCATTCGTGATCTCTCCGCGCGAACGCCAAAGTGTCCGAGTATATCCTTCCAACCCGTTGACCAGCAAGGATAGGTGCGAATGTGATAGGCTCGGGCGCGTGCGGATCGTGATCGATTACCGGCCCGCCCTTCGAGCCCGCACCGGCGTCGGCGAGTACATCCACCAGGTCGCCAGCTGCGCTGGCACGAGCCGGCGGAGACGATATCACCGCTCTTTACCAGCTCGTGGAAAGATCGCCCATCGGACGATCTGGCGAACGACGTTCCCGACGCTCAGAATTGTCGACCGGCGTCTTCCGGTTCGCGCGCTGAATCTGGACATGGCATCGTCTGGGATGGCCGCCGATTGAAACGTTGTCGGGCGGCGTTTACGACATCGCGCATTCGCCGCATCCGCTCCTGCTTCCATCCCGCTCAGCGGCGCAGATCGTGACCATGCACGATCTCTCATTTCATGTCGCATCCCGAGCGCACGCCGCGCGAAATCCGTCGCGACTATCCTGGTCTCGCCGGCGCTCACGCCAGCGACGAGCGGACCGGATCATCGTCTCGTCGAGCTTTGCCGCCGGCGAGGTGCGCCGGTTGCTGAACGTCGCATCCGACAAGATTTCGATTTGTCCGGCCGGCGCGCCTGAATGGAAAACGCCGCCCGCGAGCATGGATTCGGGTGGCTACATCCTGTTCATGGGCACGCTCGAGCGGCGGAAAAATGTGGGCGGCCTCCTGGACGCGTACGAACGACTGCTGGCGAGCGCGAGAAACGTCCCGAGGCTGACGATTGCCGGACGGGCCGGGCCGGACGCTGAGCAATGGCTGCATCGCATCGCGCAACCGCCGCTTGCCGGCCATGTCGAGTACACCGGCTATGTGCCCGCCGGCATGCGTGAATCGCTGTTCAAGGGTGCGCAGCTCTTCGTCCTTCCCTCCTTCGAGGAAGGGTTTGGTCTCCCGGCCCTTGAGGCGATGTCAGCAGGGATCCCCGTGGTGACGTCCAACCGTGGGTCGCTGCCCGAGGTGGTCGGCGATGCCGGCATTCTGATTGACCCGGACGACCCGGAAAGCCTGACGGCGGCGATGACACGCATCCTGAGTGACTCGTCGTTGCGCGCGACCTGCGCGCATCGCGGACTGAATCGCGCGCGGCAGTTCACATGGACGCAAACCGCTCGTGCCGTGCGTCGCACGTACCAGGATGCCTTGATGGAGCGGGGTGTTCCGAGCGAACAAGACGAGTCGAGGGGCGCCGTCCAGAGTCTCGATGCGCATCGGGATTGATGCCCGTGAGCTCTGCGGGAAACCGACTGGGGTCGGACGTCACCTGGCGGGACTGCTCGGCGCATGGTCGAACGATCCGCATGCAGCACGACATACGTTCGTGCTGTACGCCCCTCAGGAGGTTGCCGCCGTACCCCCCGACGCCGAGCGCCGTGTAGTAAAGGGCGCAGGCGGCACGACGTGGGAGCAGATTGATCTGCCCAGAGCCGCGAAACAGGATCGCCTCGACGTGTTCTTTGCGCCGGGCTACACCGCGCCGCTCACCTGGAAGACGCCGACCGTTGTCCTGGTCCACGATATCTCGTTTGTCGCGCATCCCGAGTGGTTCAGCTGGAAGGAAGGTCTTCGCCGGAGACTTGTGACCCGGTGGTCGACCGATCGCGCCAGGCGCGTGCTGACGGTGTCGGCCGCGGCGCGCCGAGAAATACTGACGCATTTCGGTCTTTCCGCCGATCGGGTGCAGTGCATCTATCCAGGGGTGGCGTCCTTGTGCGGATCTGTCGTCCCGTCCCCGGACCTTCACGGCCGCGACCCCCTCGTCCTCTTCGTCGGATCGGTTTTCAACAGGCGGCATGTTCCCGACGTGATGCGCGCTTTCAGGGCCATCGCTAAACGCCATGCCGGCGCACGACTGGAGATCGTGGGAGACAATCGCACCCATCCGCATCAAGATCTCGCGGCGATTGCTGCGGCACTCGACATCCAGGCGCGGGTGAGCATCCGCCCGTACGCGCCGGATTCCGAGATCGTGGATTTGTATCGCCGGGCACGAGCGTTTGCCTTTTTGTCGGAGTACGAGGGGTTCGGCCATCCGCCGCTCGAAGCGCTGACCTGCGGCGTGCCTTCCTTCCTGCTCGACACTGACGTCGCGCGCGAGGTTTGTGGCGAGGCAGCGCTGTACGCCCGGCTCGATGATCCCTCCGGCATCACATCGGCGATCGACAGCCTCCTCTTCGATGAAACCGTTCGCGAACGGATATTGAGCGCGGCCCCGTCCGTCCTCTCTCGCTATGGGTGGCCGCGCGCGGCGGCCGAGACGCTTTCGGTCCTCGAGGCAGCCGCCGTTGGTTGATCTCGTCATCGTGATCGTCAGCTACAACACGCGGAGCGATCTCGAGAACTGCCTCGCTTCCCTCCACGACCACCCACCCAGCCATTCGCACGAAATCATCGTCGTGGACAATGCGTCGAGCGATGGCAGCGTCGACGTCGTGAGGTCCAGGTGGCCGAAAGTGCGCGTCATCTCGATGGAGGGCAACGCCGGCTTCGCGCGGGCGAACAACGAAGCGATTCGTCAGACCGCGAGCGAGCTCATTCTTTTCCTGAACAGCGATACGGTTGTGCGGGAGCGCTCGATTGATGCGCTGGTCGGGGCTCTCCATGAGCTCCCTGGCGCGTCGATTGTCGGTCCGCGTCTTCGTGATGCGAGCGGAATGCCGGAGCTCTCGTTCGGACCGATGATTTCCCCCTTCGGCGAGCTCCGGCAGAAAGCCTTGATGAGGTTCGCCAGCCGCCGCCGGATTGCTGAAATGACATCCAGGCCGCGGCTTGTCGACTGGGTCAGCGCGGCGTGCCTGCTGGTTCGGCGCCGCGACGCCGAGCAGGCCGGTCTCTTCGACGAGCGTTATTTCATGTACTGCGAAGACGTTGACTTTTGTGCGGCTGTCCGAGCGAAGGGCGGGCGTGTCTATTTCAGTCCAGCTGCCGACGTGGTTCATCTGCGGGGGCGGTCATGGGTGCCCGCCAGTGGCGCGACCCGCGATGCCCGGAGCCGCAGCCAGCTGGCGTTCTATCAGAAACACCACCCTGCCTGGGCCCCTTTTCTGAGGGCTTACCTGAGACTTACGAGGAAAGTTTCGAGGGAAAACAGCCGATAAGGAAGGGGATCGTCCATCGTCCATCGTCCATCGTCCATCGTCCATCGGCGGCGCCGATGACAGACTAGAATGACGCCGTGCGGATCGGCATCGACGCGCGAAAGCTTCATGATTTTGGCATCGGCACCTACATTCGCAATCTGCTTCGCGAGCTCGCGCGAATCGATCAGCGGAACGAGTACGTCCTGTTTACCAGGCCGCAGGATGTGGGCGTGGCTGCATCGCTCGGCGAGAACTTTCGCGCCGTTCAGAACCGTTCGGCCCACTACTCCATCGCCGAGCAGCTCTCGATCCCCCTCGCCGTCAGGCGCGAGCGGCTCGATCTTTTTCACTCGACGCACTATGTCCTGCCCGCCCTCACCCCATCGAAGACCGTCGTGACGATTCACGACTGTATCCATTTGATGTTTCCGGAGTACCTTCGTCACCATCTGGGTTATGCGTACGCGCGAGCATCCTTGTACACCGCCGCACACAAATCGGACCGCATTCTTACGGTCTCCGAGCAGTCCAAGAGCGACATCCTGAAGTTCTTCAACGTTCCCCCGGAGAAGATCGTCGTGACGCCCAACGCGATCGACGATCGCGTCAGCGTTCCGCCAAGCAGGGACCAGGTCATCCAGACGCGTGAGCGATATCAGCTCAGCCCGTCGTATTTGCTCTATGTCGGCAACATCAAACCCCACAAGAATCTCGAGCGCCTGATTGAAGCGTTCCATCTCGTACGCCAGGAGGGACGATCCGAGCTCGAGCTGTTGATCATCGGCGACGAAATTTCGCGGCTCCAGTCACTTCGGCGCGCCGTCCACAAGTACGACATCCACCGGTACGTCCGGTTTCTGGGCTATGTGCCCGACATGACGCTCTCGGTGCTCTATCGCCTGGCGTCGGTTTTCGTGTTTCCTTCACTTTATGAAGGCTTCGGGCTTCCGCCGCTCGAAGCCATGGCCAGCGGCACGCCCGTTGTCACGTCGAACGTTTCGTCGCTGCCGGAAGTGGTGGGCGATGCGGCAGTGCTGGTCGATCCGCACAGCGCTCAGTCCATCGCCGACGGCATCCTGAAGGTGCTTCGCAGCACGCATCTCCGCGAAGATCTGAGACAGCGGGGGCTCAAACGCGTCCAGGCATACTCGTGGGCCCGTTCCGTCCAACGAGTGCACGAGGTCTACGGAGAGGTCTTGTCGTGACGGCAGAGCCGCGCCTGGTACTCGTCCATGACTGGCTCACGGGAATGCGCGGCGGCGAAAAGGTCCTCGAAGTGTTTTGTGAGATGTACCCGAATGCGGATCTCCTGACCCTGTTCCACGTTCGAGGCAGCGTCTCTCCCACCATCGAGCGATTGCGGCCTCGCGCATCGCTGCTTCAGCACCTCCCCGGGGTTCGCCGCTTTTATCGATACTGCCTCCCTTTGTTCCCGGCGGTCATCGAGCAGTTTGACCTCGATCGGTACGATTTGGTGATCAGCACGAGCCACTGCGCCGCCAAGGCCGTCGTCAAGACCGGCCGCGCCCGCCATTTGTGCTACTGCCTGACGCCTATGCGGTACGCGTGGGACCAGTTCGACGAGTATTTCGGTGAAGCCCGGGTCGGACGAACGGCCAGTCGCGCGCTGCGCCCGGTTCTCGGCGCGCTCGCCCGCTGGGACGCCGCCACGGCTGGACGCGTGGATCGCTACGTTGCGATTTCCCGGCACGTTGCCAGCCGGATCCGTCGGTACTATAATCGTGACGCTGTTGTCATCTATCCTCCGGTCGATACGGCCTTCTATCGCCCTGCGGGCGATGAGACAGTCATTCCCGAAGACTTCTTGCTGATTGTGTCGGCCCTCGTCCCCTACAAGCGCATCGACATCGCCATCGAGGCAAGCCGCCTATCGGGAGTACCACTACGGGTCGTCGGCGATGGCCCCGAACGAGAGGCGTTGAGCAGGCTCGCCGCCGGCGCCGATGTCCAGCTGCTGGGCTCCCTTTCCGACACCGATATCCGCGAACTGTATCGAAGAGCCGCGGCTGTCCTGCTGCCCGGCGAAGAGGATTTCGGCATCGTACCCGTCGAAGCGCAGGCCTGCGGACGGCCGGTCATCGCGCTGGGCCGTGGAGGCGCGCTCGACACGGTCATCGACAACGTGACCGGCGTCCTTGTCGCTGAACCGACACCCGAAGCGTTCGTCTCTGGCATCGCGCGCGCGAAACAGACCGCGTTCGACCCGCACGTCATTCGCCAGCACGCGCTCAAATTCGATCGGACCGAGTTCGCGCGATCGATCCGATCCACTGTCGAGAGCATGGCGCATGCTTAGGCGATACGGGCGGCTGCTCGTGGCGTTCTACGTCGTCTCGGATGCGCTGCTCGCCGCCTTCGCTTTCGGGCTTTCCTACGTCTTCCGCTTCTCGCTCGGCCTGATTCCGATTACTCGCGGCTATCCGCCGTTTGAACAATACGTCGCCGTCATGCCTTTCGTCGCGGTCCTCGTGCCGCTCGCGTATCAGTTCCAGGGCGTCTATCGCCTGCGGCGCGGCCGCTCGCGGGTCGATGATTTCTTCGTCCTGTTCATCGGTACGATCGTCGCGGTGGTGCTCGGTATCGTGAGCACTCTGTATTTCGAGGCCTATCATGCGCCGCCCGAGCTTCGGGCGCGCGGCGCGTATCAGGTGTCGCGCATCGTGTGGGCGTTCTTTCTGATCCTGAACGTCGCCTTCACGTTCGGGCTCCGCGAGCTCGTCCGCGAGCTGCTGGAGATGCGCTGGAAAGCCGGTATCGGCCTCAAACGGATTCTCATCGCCGGCGCCGGCGACCTCGGCCGCGTCGTCGCTGAGAAAATTCTTCAGCACGGCGAGCTTGGATATCAGGTGGTCGGCTTCGTCGACGACCGGGCGGGCGGCGATCATCTGGGCTACCGCGGGCTGCCGCTTCTCGGCACGCTCGCCGACGCCCCCGAGATCGTGCGGCAGGAGAACATCGATCATCTCTACGTCGCGCTGCCGCTCGACGAGCACGTCAAGATGCTCGACCTCATCGAGGCGACCAGCCGCGAGGTGGTCGACGTCAAGGTGGTGCCCGATCTGGTCCAGTTTCTTGCCTTACGTGCACGCCTGGAAGATCTCGACGGCGTCCCGATCATCAACATCCATGATGTCCCGCTCCAGGGTTTGAACGCCGTCATCAAGCGCATCATCGATATGGCCATCAGCGGCGTCTCTGCGCTGATTCTCCTGCTGCCCTTCGCGATCATCGCAGGGATTATCAAGTGGACGTCGCCGGGGCGGGTGTTCTACCGGCAGGAGCGCATGGGGCTCGATGGCCGGCCGTTCTGGGTCTACAAGTTCCGATCGATGCACGAGGGCGCCGAAGATGTCACCGGCCCAATCTGGGCACGAGACGACGACCCGCGATGCACGCCGATTGGACGGTTTCTGCGCCGCTGGGACTTCGATGAGCTCCCGCAGATCTGGAACGTGCTGAAGGGAGACATGTCCATCGTCGGCCCGCGTCCCGAGCGCCCGTTCTTCGTCGACCAGTTCAAACACCGGTTCCCGCAGTACATGCTCCGCCACAAGGTGAAAGCCGGCATCACCGGGTGGGCCCAGGTGAACGGCTGGCGCGGCAACACGTCGCTCGAGAAGCGGATCGAGTTCGACCTCTACTACATCGAAAACTGGTCGGTCTCTCTCGATCTCAAGATCATGTGGATGACGCTCTTCCGCGGCGTTCTCCAGAGACAATATTGAGCCGCGAGCGGCGAAGCGAGGGCGGGGAACCGCGACCAACAAGATGAACCAACGCGTGGTCATTACGGGCGCCGCAGGTTTCATCGGCTCCCACCTGGCCGAGGCGCTTCTCAATCGAGACTGCACAGTCATCGGCATCGACAACCTCCTGACCGGGGACCTCGCGAACATCGCGCATCTCGCCGGCCGGAATTTCGTGTTCATCAAGCACGACGTGACCAATTACATCAACGTCGACGGGCCGGTGGATGTGGTGCTGCACTGGGCCAGCCCTGCCAGTCCCATCGACTACCTCGAGCTGCCGATTCCGACATTGAAGGTCGGCGCCCTCGGGACCCACAAGGCGCTCGGCCTGGCGAAGGCCAAAGGCGCGCGCTTCGTGCTCGCGTCGACGTCGGAGGTATATGGCGACCCGCTCGAGCATCCACAGAAGGAAGCTTATTGGGGCAACGTGAATCCCATCGGTCCGCGCGGCGTCTACGACGAGGCCAAGCGGTTCGCCGAGGCGATGACGATGGCGTACCACCGGTACCATGACCTTGATACGAAGATCGTCAGAATTTTCAATACCTATGGCCCGCGCATGAGAATCAGGGACGGGCGCGCCGTCCCGGCGTTCATTTCACAGGCTCTGCTGAACGAGGACGTGACGGTCTTCGGCGACGGACAGCAGACCCGAAGCTTCTGTTATGTCGACGATCTCGTCGCCGGAATCCTGAAGCTGATGGACTCGGATCTGAACGATCCGGTCAACATCGGCAACCCGCACGAGATGACCATCGAGGCGATCGCCCGGACAATCATTCGGATGACCGGTTCGAAGAGCCAAATCATTTACCAGGACCTGCCAGTCGACGATCCGAAAGTCCGCCAGCCGGATATCACGAAGGCGCGAACGCTGCTCGGCTGGGCACCGAAGGTGACACTCGAAGAGGGCCTCATCAAAACGATCGCATACTTCAGGCAAAAGACGTCACTCCCTTAGAAATCACAGAAGGGCCACGAAGCAACTTCTTCGTGGATCTTCGTGTTCTTCGTGGATCTTCGTGTTCTTCGAGGATCTTCGTGTTTCAGTTTTGATTGATGATTCTTGTTGCGTACGCGACGTAGTGAAACCCCGATACGAGTGTGATGACCGCCGACGACCAGACGGCGAGCGTCACCATCGGTGATGGCCGCTGCAGGTAGTTGTAGTACATGATGATGACGCACGTGATGATGTAGGTCGCCGTCGCTATCTTTCCGTAGAGCGAGGGCCGGAACTCCCGGCGGCCGATGGCGAAGTTGATCACCGCGACGGTCAGCACAATCAGCAGATCTCGGCTGATGATCAGGATGGTGAGCCAGACGGGCAGCCTGTTGACCAGGCCGAGCCCCGGCAGCGTGAGAACGATGAACGTCGCAACGATCAGCAGTTTGTCCGCCATCGGATCGAGCCAGGCTCCGAGGCTCGTCGGGCTTCGGAACATCCGCGCGATAAGACCATCCAGCAGATCGGTCAGCCCCGCGACGGCGAACACGATCAGCGCCCATCCGAAATAGCCATACACGGTGAGGATGACGAACGCGGGCACGAGCATCACCCGCATGAGGGTGAGCTGGTTGGCCGGCGTGAGGACGCTCATCTGGTGGATTGGTATATGCGCTCGATGCGGCTGATGGCATCGATCGCTTCGGCTCCGGTCACAGGGCGCGACAATTGGAACGATCCTGAATCGGTCAGCGGGAGGATGCCTGCCACGACCGAGAGCGAGGCATCGGCGTAGTGCAGATTGCTGACGCCCACATCGGTCATTTTCTGCTGCCGCCCCTGCCAATCCTTGAGCAGCCCTGGCCGTCCGATGGCGATGATCTTCAGCAGACGACCGACTGCGTGCGCCAGATCGCTGCGCGTGATCGCGTTTCGGGGCTGGAACGTGTGGTTGTCGTATGGCTCGATGACCCCCGCCTGTGCGGTGGCGATGATCCAGCGCGACGCCCAGTGATTCATGGCATCGGTAATCAGCACCCCTTGAGCCGCCACGCTGTTGACGAGGCCGTCGAGCCTGAGGCCGATGAGCGACGCGAGGTCGCCTCGGGTAATCGCCGCGCTCTCGGGAATCGCGCGGTACTCGGCAGGAAGACGCAGATAGGCAAGCCGGGCCTCCAACGCCGCAATCCGCCGTCTCAACTCCGGGCTCGGATCCAGATTGCTGGCTTCCCGATAGGTCCTCAAGGCCCCTTCGATATCGCCGCGCGCGTCGAGGATCTCCCCGACGCGGACTCTGGACGCTGAATCGGACGGGTCCAGCTCGATCGCCTTACGGTAGCGCGCGAGGGCCTGTTCGGTCTTGCCCTGTTTTGCCTCCACATCGGCAAGATCTCGAAGGAGAAATGCGCTGTCGGGAGAGGCTGCAATCGCCTTTTCGTACAGCGCCGCCGCCTCGTCGAGCCGATTCGCCAGTGCCGCGCGCCGCGCCGCGGCAACGTTCTCCTGCGCCGCCCGCGCCCGCAGAACCTCCACACGCCGCGCGACTTCCACGAGATTGGGGTCGAGCTTGACGGCGGCCTCGAACGTCGCCAGCGCCTCGGCATCGCGGGACCCGGCCAGAAGCGTTTCACCCCGGCCAACCAGCGCGGGAAGATATTCGGCGCGCGACCGCAGGACGCGGTCGAACCTCTCGAGCGCCGACGCATGGTTGTTGCGCGCCAGGTCGAGGTAGCCCAAGGCGGTCTCACTCGGGTAAAACTGGGGCGATCGCTTCAACACGTCCTGGAATTCGCGCTCGGCGCGCGCGAAATCACCGGCCTGCAGCCAGCGCCAGCCGGCGTCATGCTGGCGCATAAGGCCGTTCTGCTTCGGATCCGGCTGTGACAGGGCCGGGAAGATGTAGTCCGGATATCGCGGCGTCGTCATAACCGGCGGCGCCATGGTTCTACTGCACGCTGCCACAACGAGCAGGGCCAGGAGGACCGCCGCCCTCACCTGACACCAGCCGCTTTCACCTGATCGAGGACGCGTTTTGGCACGTCAGCCTCGATGGCGACACGGCCCCCGTCGACCACATGACTCACCACCCGTGCATGGCGATACACGCGCGCAATTTTTTCACGATCTTCCTCGCTTTCCGCGTCGAACTCGAGTGTCACGCGGCGAGTGTCCATCTCGAGTGCTTCGGCAATGGCGTTGACGAGATCGTCGCGTCCCCTGTTCTTGAGCGCTGAGATGCACAGCGCCTCCCGGCGCGAACGCCGGAGGCGATCGACCTCGATCGAATCAATGAGGTCGCACTTGTTGAAGACGTCAAGCGTCGCCACTTTTGCGGCGCCCACCTCTTCGAGCACGCGTCGCACGGCATCGACGTGGCGATCGCGCTCGGGGCTTGCCGCGTCAATCACGTGAAGCACGAGGTCCGCTTCGGCCACCTGCTCGAGCGTCGCGCGAAAAGCGGCAACCAGCGTGTGCGGAAGACGATCAATGAAGCCGACCGTGTCCGAAACCAGGAGCTGCCGCTTGTCCGGCAGGCTGATTTGTCGCACCAGAGGGTCGAGCGTCACGAACAACGCGTTGGACGTCTCCGCCGATTCCCTGGTCAGCAGGTTGAACAGTGTGGTCTTACCCGTGTTGGTGTAGCCCACCAGGGCCACCAGCGGGACCGACGCCTTTTGCCGTCGCGCACGTGAATGCCGGCGTCGCTGCCGTATCGCCTCGATTTCCCGCGAGATCGCGTGAATCCTCTGACGTATACGCCGGCGGTCGGTCTCGAGTTTCGTTTCACCCGGTCCGCGTGTGCCGATGCCGCCACCAAGGCGCGACAGCGCAGTCCCGGCGCCCACCAGCCGGGGCAGCAAGTACTTCAGCTGGGCCAGCTCGACCTGCCACTTCCCTTCCCTCGTCCGTGCACGACGCGCGAAAATGTCCAGAATCAGCTGCGTACGATCGATCACCTTCCGATCGACCCGTTCCTCGATCTGACGAAGCTGCGCCGGAGTCAGCTCGTTGTCGAAAATGACGACATCGGCGGCGAAGCGGGCGCATTCGGTTGCGAGCTCCGCCAACTTTCCGCTGCCGATGAATGTAGCAGGATCGGGTGTGGGCCGTTCCTGAATCATCTTCAGCACGACATTGGCGCCTGCGGCGTCGGCGAGGCCGGCAAGCTCATCGAGCGACTGTTCGGCGTCGTGGCGTTTGGATCGCCGAAGCGCGAGACCCACGAGCGCGGCACGTTCACGAGGTTGAGGGGAGCGCATCCGCTATCAGCTACGAGCTGCCAGCTACCAGCTAGCGAAGAAATTCTAGCACGCGGTCCCACGCGATCGCGCCCGCGCGCACGAGCACCGGAGTCTCGCCAGTCGCGTCGATGATCGTCGAAGGCAGACCGCCGGGGGTCTGCCCGGCATCGATCAGCACGTCGATCGAGGCGCCAAACGCTGCCGCGACAGCGTCGGGCGATGACGGCGGCGGCTGGCCGGAGACATTGGCGCTCGTAGACGTGATCGCGTGGCCCGCAGAGCCGGCAAGGGTGCGCGCAACCGTATCGCCAGGCACCCGCACGGCAACCCTGCCCGTCGACTGATGCACATCTTCGTACAGTTGCGCCGATGCGGGAATGATCAGGGTCAACGGTCCGGGCCACCAACGCGATGCCAGCCGTTCGGCGAGCGGTGTCATCCTCCCTACGTGATCGGTCACTTGCGCGACGCTCGCAGCAATCAAAGGCAGCGACCGATTCGCCGGCCGGCGCTTGACGGAGTAAATCTTCTCTACTGCGTGCGGAGAACGAGGATCGGCCGCGAGCCCGTAGAACGTCTCGGTTGGGAACCCCACAATGCCCCCCGTCCGAAGCGCGCGGACAGCGGGCGCCAAATCATCCGCACGCATCGAATGAGGATCGATCGGGAGCCGAACCATGCAGTGACTGTACATCCTCTGGTACACTGGGGCGAATGCCGCGCAGTCTATCGGGTTTGCTTGCTGCAGGCGCTGCGCTGCCGGTTTCCCTTGCGCTCGCAGTGCAGGCAGGCTCGGCCGCACAGTCGACACAACGCCCGGCGACGTCACGTTCAACAAGGACGTTGCACCTCTTCTCTGGCAACACTGCGCGACGTGCCACCGTCCCGATCAACTCGCTCCATTCAGCCTCGTGACATTCGATGACGTGCGGCCTCGCGCGCGTGAAATTGCCCGCGCGGTCAACAGCCGCCGGATGCCGCCATGGAAGCCTGAGCCGGGACACGGCGACTTTGCCGGCGCTCGCAGGCTGACCGAGCGGGAGATCGCGCCTCATCGACAGGTGGGTCGAGCGAGGGAGTCCGGAAGGAAACGCGAGCGATCTGCCGCCGCGTCCCGCCTGGACCTCGGGCTGGCAGCTTGGACAACCCGATCTGATCGTCGCCATGCCCGAACCCTACGAGCTCACACCACGGCGGGGCGACGTCTTCCGCACCTTCGTCATCCCGATTGCGTTGCAGACACCGCGGTTTATCCGCGCGCTGGAATTTCATCCGGGCAACTTCAGGGCGGTGCATCACACGAACATCAAAATCGATCGCACGCGATTTTCCAGACAGTGGGACGAGCGGGAAGACGGGGCCGGGCTATCACGGAGGCGGCAGCCGAGAGGCCGTCTTTCCCGACGGACATTTTCTGGGTTGGACTCCCGGGCAGTCGCCTCGCATCTCACCTGCTGGTATGTCGTGGCGGCTGGAACCCGGCAGCGATCTCGTCATCGAGATGCACTTGATGCCAGGCGCCGTTTACGAGAAGGTGCAGGCCAGCGTCGGCCTGTTCTTCACCAGCGAGGCACCATCGAACTCCCCTTACATGCTGCGGCTCGGCCGTCAGGACATCGACATCCCGGCCGGGCAACGCGAATACGTCAGCGAGGATTCATACACGCTGCCGGTCGATGTCGCGGTGCTCGGCGTGCAGCCACATGCGCATTATCTCGCCAGGGAGATCCGCGGATCCGGCGAGGCTTCCCGACGGCACGACGAGGCCGCTCATCTACATCAAAGACTGGGACTTTCACTGGCAGGACATGTACGTGCTCACGACGCCGTTGCGCCTCCCGAAAGGGACGGTGCTCTCGATGCGATACACCTACGATAATTCCGCCGCCAACCCGCGACAATCCGAACCAGCCGCCACGCCGTGTCACATTCGGGCAAACGAGCGCCTCGGAAATGGGCAGCCTCTGGATCCAGGTTCTCCCATCGACAGCCGCGGATCTTCGCACTCTCGATGCGGACTTCTCGCCGAAACTCCTCGGCGACGACATCGCCGGCAACGAGAAGTGGCTCGAGATGAACCCGCGCGACGCACAGATTCATGCCGAACTTGCGATGTGCTACTACGAGGCGGGCCGTCATGCGGCAGCGCTCGAACACCTGACGGAAGCTGCACGCCTCGAACCCGATGCGGCACGCCATTACGACGTCGGACGGCTCCATCTGATGCTGCGGCAATTCACCGAAGCCGCGACGACCTTTACCCACGTGCTCTCACTGAACCAGCGGCACGCGGAGGCCTCTTACGGCTTAGGCGTCGCGCTCGACGGTCTCGGCAGGCTCGATGAAGCGGTTTCGGCCTACACCAGAGCGCTTGAATTGAACCTCGACTACGCGGATGCTCACTTCAATCTCGCGCGCGTGCTGACCACGCAGGCGAAGTACGACGAGGCCATCAGGCACTATCGGCAGCGCGCTCAGCTCAACCCGGAAGATGCCGAGGCACGTGCCGCGATCGATCGCCTTCAGGCGGTCTTGAAGAAATAAAAAGAGCTCGGTCCTCACCATTTCATCTGGAATGCGACGCGCACCATCCGGCCCTGGAGGATGGTCTGGATCTGGCCGAGCGAATTGCCTACCGCACTGTTCCGGCTGAACACGGCGTTGCCGTTGAGCAGGTTGAACCAGTCGATCTGTCCCGAGTAGATCTTCCGCCCTGCCCGGAACGTCTTCTTGACGTTGAAGTCGAGCTGGTTGTACCGCGGATAATACAGTGAACCCGGTTCGTTCAGCGTCACCGTCTCGGTCCTGGTTCGTCCGCCCGGGAAGAGCGCCGCGGCGGGCTCCCAGGTGATGGTCCGCTCGCTGCCTGCGTAGCTCTGCAGAACGGCGCCCACATCCACTCCCCAGCGCAGAGGGTAGGTGCCCGCCATTTTGAATTCGTGCCGGAATGGCATGTCGAAGGCACCCTGGTCGCAGAAACGGCCACCGGCCGACACGTTGGCGCCGGTGTAGCGGTCGGCGGTGTTGACGCCGTTGGGATTGTCATCGTTGGCGCAGAACACCGACACATTCTTCTCGACCGTCCAGCTCCCGAAGATCGTGCTTCCGCCGGTCAGCCTGGCCGTCAGCGCGAGATCGAAGCCGTTGTAGATGGACTGCAAGTCCGAGATCGTCTTGTCACGCTGCTGCACGCTGTACACCGGGAGCTTCGCCGGCCTGAGGTTGTAGACCGTGACCATTTCGCAGGGATTGAGGACGGCCGCCACCTCCGGATCTCTCGACACGTCCGGCATCGGCAACTGGAACGACGTCCAGTCGGTCGTCGTGATCAGCTCGCGGTCCAGCATCTCGAGATCCTGGAACGTGCGGCGATAGTACTGGGCGATCAGCGACACGCGCGAGAACAGCTGATGCTGAACACCGGCCGTGATTTCGGTGTTTCGTTCCCGCAGGATGTCGGGATCGAAATCACGATCCTCGCGGATGCCGAACGTCGCGCCGCCCGGCCCGATCTCATGGGCCTGCGCGATGTCGTCGTTGTCGGTCGGCAGCGACAGCGCCCGCCGCACAGGCGTTGCCGGCCGCGTTGATCGTGCAGTCGAACCAGTTTCTGTTCTCGTTGCCCGCTCCGGGAGAGTACCGGTCCGCAAAACCGCCCGTCAGCGGATCGATGTAACGGCTGAAGCTCGCCTTCAAAGCAGTCCGGCCATCGCCGAACAGATCGTATGCCGCGCTGAAACGCGGCGAGACGTCCCACAGCCACTGCGGCACATGCTCCCGCGCCGCGTGAAGAACCGGTCGCCGGCGAACCGGCCGGCGGGCATGGCCGTGTCTTCGATCTTCGAGTCGAAGTTGTCGACGCGCACACCCAGGATTCAACGTCAGCCGCTTGATCGTCCAGGAGTCCTGCGCGTAGATGCCCGAGGTCGTAGTTGACGTAGCTGAAGCGGTTGTATGGCGTCGTGTAGACCGTCACCGATTGCGGCCGGCCGTTGGTGTACCGCTGGACCAGGTCGGCCTGCCGATCCGTGAACACGTGCACCGGGTCCGAACGAATCGGAGAAGCCCGACCTTGAAGTTATGGCTGCCGGTCACATAGGACATCGAGCCGACGACGCGCATGCCGGTGTCTTCGGTGCGCTGATCCTGCCCGTTCGAGATCCACGCGGTGCAGCCGAACGAGTAGGCGCATCGCGGCGTGATGAGCAACGCGTTGGCTTCGCGGCGGGCGTTGTTCAGCCACGCCGGATTGATCTGACCGTTGGCGAGATACCGTTCCAGCCGGACGGCTGGCTGGTTGAATCCGGTCCAGTGCTGGTACGAGCTCGAATAGCCCACTTCGGCAAGAATCCTGCTGGTCAGCGTGCTCGTGAACTTGCCCTGGCCCACTCCGTAGTGCGCATGGCTGGGATCGCGCTGCGTGCCGGCGCGCGGGTCGGTGCCGAAGCCGAAGTCCTTGCCCTTTCGCTTCCACGTGCGCTCGAAGAACACGGCGAGTTTGTTCTTCTGGCTGATTTGCCACGTGACGCGTCCCAGGACGTCGCGGATGTACTGGTCGAGCGTGCTGGTAATGAGCTCGCCATCGGGTGCGACGATGTGCTCCGGCACGTTCCCCACGACCTCGTCGGTCGAGATGTGGCGCGCGGAAATGAAGAACCAGAGTTTGTCGCGGCTGATGGGCCCTCCCATCGACGCCATTGAAGTTCTGAATATGCGCAATGCCGTTGGCGCTGGTGAAGTTCTGCGCCTTCATCTCATCGCTGACGTTGTCGCTCTGCCAGTTGCCGTCGGTGCCTCCGAAGAAGATGCTGCCGCTGACGATGTTGCCTCCGTCCTTCGGAATCATGTTGGTCCGCAGCCCGCCTGACTGGATTTCGGCCGGATGCGCGCTGGTAGACACGGTCACTTCGGCGCTGAGCGCGTCATTGATGTAGCTCTGCTGGTTGGAAGTTTCCTGGCTGTTCACGCTCATGCCGTCGATGTGCTGAACCGTATGCTTTGCCGCGATGCCGTGACCGCGCGGATTGGTCTGCTCCATCTGACGCGATCCGCCGACGTCCGGCGTCCCGAGCCGGATGCCCGGCACCATCATGCCGACCGACATGATGTTGCGGGTTGAAGGCAGCGCGTCGATGAGGTCCCGCGTCAATACCTGGGTGCGAGTCGCCTGCGTCACGTCAACGAGCGGCGTCTGACCGGACACCGTGATTGTTTCTTCCAGCGCGCCCACCTTCAAATCGGCATTGACCGTGACGGCGACACCGCCCGGCACTTCGATGCGTCCCGGACGACCGTGTTGAAGCCCGGTAAGGGTGAACGTCATCCTGTACATGACCCGGACGAAGATCGACGATCGTGTAGCGTCCCTGATCGTCGCTGATTGCCGATCTCACTTTTTCGATCAGCACGGGACTGGAAACTTCGACCGTGACGCCGGGAAGAACGCCACCTGATTCGTCCCGCACGACGCCGTTAATCTGGCTCTGGGCCGCAACGACTGCCGGCAGAAGGACCAGACACGCGAGCGACAACAGCAGGATGCCGCCGAGTTTCCGCTGCATATGTAACCTCCATCAATCCAGTGGTGACCAACTGTTGCCGGGAGATGCGTTTCTATGTCCGGGAATCGGCTGATAGTGAAGCAATCATCCGACGTAGTGTCAAGGATTGGGTGAGGGAAAAACTTCAGCAATTCAAATCGTTGGATATCGAGGAAGCTCGCAACGAAGAGGCTTGTCGGACCGGTACCCGAGCACGTAGTCAGCCTGCATCAGCTTGTGAATCTCGCGCGTTCCTTCGTAGATCACTGCGCCCTTGGCATTCCGGTAATAACGTCCGACAGGATACTCGTCCGAGTAGCCATTGGCGCCGTGAATCTGCACCGCATCGGAGGCGGCGCGCTCCGATGCGACCGTGGCAAACCACTTGGCCAGGCCCGTCTCGCGGGTGTTGCGCCGCCCCTCGTTCTTGAGCCACGCCGAGCGCAGCCACAGCAGCCGGGAGGACTGATAGTCCGATTCCATCTGCGCGATCATCTCCTTGACGAGCTGGTGCTGCCCGATCTCGACGCCGAAGGTCTTGCGGTCGCGCGCGTAGCGTGCGCTCGCGTCGCGACACGCGCGAATCAGCCCTGTCGCGCCGGCAGCCACCGTGAGCCTTCCCTGATCGAGCGCGAACATCGCGATTTTGAATCCCTCGCCGGGCTGACCGACAACGTTCTCCTCTGGCACTTCGACGTTGTCCATCTTGAAGAAGCCCGTGTTGCCCGCGAGGATTCCCCACTTCTGCGTCAGCGTCCCGCTCGAGAAACCCTTGAACGATCTCTCGATGATGAACGCGCTCAAACCCGATGGATCTTTCTGACGCTTCTTGTCCTGATCGGTCCAGGCAATGACGAGAAACACATCAGCCACGTCGCCGAGCGAAATCCACATCTTTTCGCCATTGAGCACGTACCGGCCGCCGCGCCGTTCGGCGGTCGTCTGGATGCCGCGCGCATCGCTGCCGGCCCCTGGTTCGGTCAGGCCGTAGGTCGCGATCAAATGGCCCTGAGCCTGCGGGACGAGATACTTCTGTTTCTGCGCGTCCGACCCCCACGCCAGCAGCGTCAGGCTGTTCAGCGCCACGTGGACCGACAGGACGACGCGTAATGACGTGTCGACGTACTCGAGCTCCTCGCACGCCACGCCGAGGCTGATGTAATCCATGCCGGCGCCGCCGTACTTCGCCGGCACGCACACGCCAAGCAGACCCAGCTCGGCCATCTTTTTCAACAGCTCGCGATCGAAGCGGTGCTCGCGATCGAGCTGCTGAATCCGCGGCGCGACCTCTCTCGCCCCCCACTCGCGCGTGGACTGCTCGAGCAGCCGATGATCGTCGTTCAGATCGAAATTCATCGAACAGAAAATCTAGCACGTCCTCAACATGTCCCAACGCAGAGACGCAGAGGTCGCAGAGTTCGGTTTCAAAAGGAATCTCGGCGACCTCTGCGACCTCTGCGTTGAAGTCGTGTTGACGTCATCGAAGTTGTTACGTTCGGCGGATGGTGACCGGGGCGCCACGCGTGAGGTGGAGCTGATCGCTGGCGCTGCCGGCGTTGATGGCAATCTCGAGATGATCGGTACTGCCGAACAGCGCGCAGACCTCGTCGGGTGCGCCCTCCGCATAAGTGGCGACGACACGGCCGATGCGATGGGTCGCGGCGCTGATCTCGATGCCGTTGGAGTGAACGAATTTCTCGAACAGCTTCCGATCGATATTGGTGACGAGGTTGCCGAATCGATCCACGCGCAGCACCTCGCCGGCCAGCAGATCGTCGGTGACGCTGGGCGCCGGTATCGCCAACTGATGGATGGCGCCAGCCGATCGCCCGAGGGCCGAAAGGTCGACCCCTTTCGCCAGCCAGCCGGCGGCAGGCGCGAACCGATCGCGCCCTTCGAACGTGCGGCTCACCGTCGGCCGCGCGTAGCGCCGTTCGGTCAATTCGACAACACGGCGCGCCGGCGATTCCCGGAGCACTGCGCTGAGCACGCCGTTATCCGGCGCGACGAACCGGTGGTCACCGGTATCGGCGGCGATCCCCCGGCGAGCGGATCCAACGCCTGGATCGACGACAACCAGAAAGATCGTGCCGGCTGGAAAGTATTTGTAGCTGGCCGCCAGTTCCAGCGCTGCGCTCAGCACATCATGCGGGGGGATATCGTGCGTGATATCGACCAGGGTCGCATCGGGACAGATCCCCAGGATGACCGCTTTCATCGTGCCGGCGTAATGGTCTCGGGTACCGAAGTCGGTCAGCAACGCGACGACCGGGCGTGACACGACGCCTCCTACTGGGTAGAGGTCTGAGCGGGCTTTCTAAAGAGAAATTCGCGGACGTTGGTCTTCAAGAGAAACGATTCCGCCACCTTCAAGCCCTCGAACATCCTGATGATGTCGCGATTCTGAAGCGCGATCTGCCGTTTTCCGCCGGCAGAGTACTGGCCGCTGCTTGAGCGAATCCTCATCCAGAATCACGTACTTCGAGAACCGCGAATCGGTGCTGCCGATGGTCGCAAAAAAGGCCAGCAGCGCCCCGTCGGGGCGCAGCAGCCTCGTCAGCGCGCGGGCGAGCACCTGAGCCGCAGCCGGCTCGAGGAAGTCGAAAAAATTCCAGCACAAAATCCCATCGACGCTTCCGGGCTCGTGCTTGAGCCGGCCCTTCAGGAATTCTGCGAACGGTGTCTCAGCGCTCCGCGATCGCCGTTCGAGATCGGCGAAGAGATCCTCGAGGATGATCTTGCACCCGAGCCGTTCGCCGAAGAAAGTGACGTTGGGCCCGACGACCGGTCCCAGGTCCATCAGGACCGGTCCCTCGCGCGAGATCAGGGCCGTCAGAAACTTCCGAAGCGCCTTCGTGTGGAACACCTGCCCGTCGCCGGCAAGGGCGGCGGCCGGAGCCGCCGCCTCATTCCGAGCCTTGCTGCGGGAGTCCCAGAGCAACGGGACTATCCCACTTTCTGAGCTTGCGGTACGACCGGCTGAGGCGCGGGCGCAGGCGTCGGCTGCGGCTTCACTTCGGCAGGACGCGGGCCCGGCGGTCAGCGGCCGTCTTGCCCTTGTTGGCCATGTCGACGCTGCCGCGGAAATGCGCGCCCTCGGCGATCGCCACGCGCGGAGACGTGATATCGCCTTCGACCGATCCGTTCTCGCGGATGTCGACCTTCTCGGTCGCGCGTCACGTTGCCAATGACTTCGCCCAGCACCACGACCGATTTGGCGAACAATTGGGCTTTAATCTTGCCGTTCGGGTCCGATCGTCAGCACGTGGTCGCGCAGCTCGATCTTGCCCTCGACATGACCCTCGATGGTCAGGTCTTCGCTGCCGTTGAGCTCACCCTTGATGACGACCGATTTCCCAATGTTCACCACGTCCCTCCCAATCTGGCTCGTCGTGAAATCTTGACGGGTCGCCTGTGTTGCTGCTGCAGGAGCCGCTGCAGCCGCCGCGTCTTGGGTAGGCACCGCCGGTTGTCGCACTGCTTCGTCACGTTTCCACATTACTTACCTCCCCGAAAGTTTCGGGATATGACAGGAGAACCCGAAGCTGCGACCCCGGGTCGTGAGCGGGTAGGCCAAGTATAGGTGACCCACCCAGACGTGTCTAGCCCTTATTCTGCTGAGAGTTAGCGCCACTCGCCCTATGCTAAGATGGCCGATCAGCACATGCGTATCTATCTCGATCACAACGCGACGACGCCGGTCGACCCGGCAGCCGCGGACGCCATGATCGCGCGCACTCCAGGATCTTTTCGGCAATGCATCGAGTGTTCATTACTATGGCCAGCAGGCCAAGGCCGCTCTCGATGGAGCCCGGAGCGCGGTCGCGGGCGCTGATCGGCGCCGAACCCTCCGAGGTCATCTTTACCAGTGGCGGCACCGAGGCCGACAACTTCGCCATTCGCGGAGCCGCCGAAGCGCTCGAGGCGACGGGTCGGAAGCACCTGATTACCTCAGGAATCGAGCACGAAGCTGTCATCAACACCTTCAAGAGCCTCGCCCGCCGAGGCTGGAAGACGACGATGCTGCCTCTCGATGCAACAGGGATCGTTTCGCCCGATCGGTTGCGCGAGACGATCACCGACCAGACAGCCCTCGTATCGGTCATGCATGCCAACAACGAAATCGGCACGATTCAACCGATCGCCGAGCTGGCGCAGCTGGCGCACGCGAGCGGCGCGCTGTTTCACACCGACGCAGTACAGAGCGTCGGGAAGATTCCCGTCAACGTGCGAGCCCTTGGCGTCGATCTGCTCTGCGCTCTCCGGGCATAAGTTCTACGGACCGAAAGGAGCGGGCGCGCTCTGGGTGAAGCGGGGTGTGCGACTGTCGCCCTTCCTCAACGGGGGGAAGCAGGAACGGAACCGGCGGGCCGGGACGGAGAACGTGCCGGGCTTGATTGGCATGGGTATCGCGGCGGGCCGTGCGCTGGAGAAGATGCCGGCCGAGTCAGCGCGGCTCTCCGCGCTCAGAGACCGCCTCGAACAGGGAATCCTCTCGTCGGTGCCTCACACGGAGGTCAACGGCGCCCGCGATCCGAGAGTGCCGAACACGACCAATATCAGCTTCGATCGAATCGAAGCCGAGTCGCTGCTGATTGCGCTGGACCTCGAAGGGGTGGCCGTCTCAACGGGCTCAGCCTGCTCGTCGGGCACTCTGGAGCCGTCGCACGTACTGAAGGCGATGAATCTCTCGAGTCACCGCGCACAGAACTCGATCCGTTTCAGCCTCGGGGCCGAGCAACACCGAGGAGCAGATCGACCACGTGATCGCGATCCTTCCGCGTATCGTGACGAAGCTGCGAAGTCTGTCAGCCGTGGGATCGCGATGAGAGTCGTCGTCGCGATGTCGGGCGGGGTCGACTCGTCGGTTGCCGCGGCCCTGCTGGCCAAGAGCGGTCACGACGTGATTGGAGTGTCCATGCAGTTCTACGACCAGCGCGACGGCGAGTCGGGCTACGGGAGCTGCTGCAGCCTGGACGATCTGCACGACGCCGGCCGCGTCGCGCGACGCCTGAAATTCCTCATTACATCGTGAACTTCGAGCACGCAGTTTCAGCGGACGGTCGTGAGCGAATTTCGTCGAGGAATATGTCGCCGGCCGGACGCCGATTCCATGCTCGCACTGCAACAGCGATCTGAAGTTCTCGACGCTCGTCGACCGATCGCGCGCATTCGGCGCGGAAATGGTCGCGAACCGGGCACTACGCACGCATTGGCATCGATCCGGACAGCGGCCGGCGGGTGCTCCGCCGCGGGCGCGATACTGCCAAGGATCAGTCGTATTTTCTCTTCTCGCTCACCCAGGAACAGCTTGCGCGCGCAAGCTTTCCCGTGGGTGATCTTTCGAAAGAGGCTGTGCGCGATATGGCTCGCGGGCTCGGCCTTCCGGTGGCCGAGAAGCCCGACAGCCAGGAGATCTGCTTCGTGCCCGATGGCGATTACGCGGCATTCGTCGAGACGAACGCCGGAGATATCGACCCGGCGGGCGCCATCGTCGATCAGTCTGGCGACGTGCTTGGCCGTCACGGCGGGCGTTCATCGATTTACGGTCGGCCAGCGAAAGGGGCTTGGCATCGCTGCGGCCGAGCCGCTGTACGTGCTGCAGCTGCGCCCGGCCGACCAAGACGGTCGTCGTCGGACCACGACCGGAGCTGGAGCGAACGAGCCTGACCGCCTCCAACGTCAATTGGATCGCCGGCGCTCGGCCGTCAGCTCCTCTGCGGGTCATTGGCTCAGATTCGGCATCGCCATCAGCCTGCGGCGGCAACTGTCCGTTCACTTGACGATGGGCGCGCTGCATGTCGAGTTCGATAGCCCGGTTACTGGCCATCACACCAGGACAGGCGGCGGTGTTCTACGACGGAGATGATGTTGTCGGCGGAGGCTGGATCGATTAACCAATTGGTAGATTGGTAGATTGTAGATTGAGATTGAATCTATCCAATCTACCAATCTACCAATCTACCAATGCAAGCTTCTTCAAACCCTCACCTGTCACGCGGAAGGTCGTCCAGTCGTCGAGGGGTATCGCTCCCATTTTGCGGTAAAAACCTATCGCGGGCTCGTTCCAATCGAGCACCGCCCACTCCATGCGACCCCATCCGCGTTGGACTGCGAGCCGCGCGAGGTGCTCGAGCAGCATGCGGCCAAGGCCCGCACCGCGGGCGTCTGGCCGTACATAAAGATCCTCGAGATAGAGCCCCGGCTTGCCGAGAAAGGTAGAGAAGTTCGGAAAGAAAAGCGCGAAGCCCGCCGGCTCGTCGTCCAGGTTGCCAATCAGCGCCTCAGCGACGGGGCGCTCGCCAAACAACGCCTGACGCAGGTCTTCCTCTTTCGCCGAGACCAGATGCTCGAGCCTTTCGTACACCGCGAGCTCGCGGATCAACGCCGAGGATCAGCGGGACATCAGCCGGCGTGGCGGGCCTGATGGATGCGCGATTGGGCTCATTCCATCCTCACGGATTTTCCGTCGAACGCGGCGATTTCGCGCTTGGAGTCGTAATCAATCACCGAGATGCGATAGCCCGCGCGCTGCGTATCGCACACGGTTGCGAGACCAATCAGCATGTTGCGGCGCTGCTCGAAGTTGTATTTGGTCCATACAGCCCGGTTGACCCACGCCGTGTTGCTGGAACAGTCGTAATCGACCAGCACCCCGTTGGTCATCAGATTGTTCACCAGCGCCAACGCGACCGGCCCCTGATCGGGAGGCAGATCGCTGTCGGGGCTCGACCGGAAGAACAGCAGCACCAGCAGCAACCCAAGGGCGCCCAGCGCAATGACGAGGCCGACGGGCCTGGTCGCTCGAGCTCTCGTCGTCGGCGTCCGGCATGCATCACGGGCCCAGCACCTTCAACTCCGCGATCGACCAGTAGTACGTATCATCGTTCGCCGTCAGACGCATTCGGAGGAACCGCGCCGGGCGTCGCCGCGAAGCGATATTTCAGCGGCACCTCGCGAGGCGATTCGAACGCGCCGACGAACGCGAGCCCGCCGCTGCCACCGGTCCACAGCTGCTCCCACGAGCCGCCATCTTCGAGAGGCCTCGATCACCAGGGCACGTGGAAAATCTTCCACGAAAGGGCCCGAGCATGAGATCGATTCCTCCCACCGGCCGAACTGCGCCGAGATCGATTTCAACGGCGGCGCGTTGGGTCTGTGGGCCGGATTCCCACCTTGTCAGGCGATCCTGGTCGATCATCGACGCGATCGCGTCGGAGTTGACGGTCGCGTGTATCTGCGAGATCGGGAGCGACCGTGGCAGCCTCGTGGGTGGGCGGTGCCTGCGGCAAGATGATTCTATAAAGAGACTGCCTGCCCTCGGTGCAGAGATGCCGCGCGTACGGATGGGACTTCACGTAGTCGTTCCAGCGGCCGTCCCGGTCCTCGTCGCGATCGACGATGACGTCGTTGATGTGGTGGGCGCCAGCTGCGTCAGGACATCCGGATCGCGCAGCGCCAGTCCAAACCGCAGGGCGGAATAGTGCGGGGGAAAATACCCGCTGTATCCGTTGACGATCGGCCGCTGGTGCGACATCTGCCGGTACATCGCGGCCACGTCGGCATACGCCTCGCCCAATGGAAGCTCGATCATCGGTCCCTTGGCGCCTCCGGCGCAGTCGAGCGCCGCAAACAGCCGGGGCGTCTCCGCAAGCGGCATCGCGGTCATCCACGTGTCGGCCAGTATCCCGATTGTCACGACGGCGGCCAGAACCATCCGGTTGCGGCCGTACTTCAAGGTGAGGCGATCGAAGATGACGGCGCCCACCACTGCGAGACACAGCGTCGTCATCATCCAGAATCTCGCGGGCACGCGCAGCGCATTGAAGCCCGGCAGGAACATCAAGAGCGTGTACGGCCCTCGATACATCAATTCCTTGCCCATCACCGTCGGCGCCGGTCCAAGACTGAACAGCCACGTGACGAACCCGGCCAGCGCGTAAAAGCCGAGCACGGATTGCGCGGCAAGGGTGCGTCGAAAACCGGGGCTCGTCAGGCCGAGGATCAGCGCGAGCGCCAGCGACAAGGTGAGCGGTTTGATGGGATTGGTCACCGACAGCAATCGGATGCCGAACGGATCGAATCTCCACGGGCCCATCACAACGGCGCTGAGCGATACGAGACCGGTCGCGAGAGCGAGCGCGCTGAGAACGCTTCGCGCGCGCACCCACCCACCGACCATCGGCTGTCGTGGATTGCGGACCAACGCCACGCCCGCCAGAACGATCAGCGTGATGGTCAGTCCGGGGAAAAGCTCACCTTCGGCACGCTCAAAGACATGCAGGCCTCCCCAGAGCGCAAGATGGGGCGACGCCAGCAGCAAACCCGCAACGTCGCCGCCATACCCGCGGATCGTCCCAAAGTCACGAGTGAAGCCGAAGGCGGCGTGCACGCTGCGATAGTGAAGCAGGAGCGGCAACATCGGCAGAGCGGCGGCGGCCCAGGCGACCGTAATCGCAAGGAACTGCCTGGGCCGCGACCACGGACTGGCGAACCAGAAGATCCAGATGGCAACAAAGACGGTAAAAAACAGCAAGTAGTATCCGTTGCACAGCCCCTGCAAAAACCAGCCGCCCGCAAACAACGCGAGCCACTTCGGATGTGGTTCGCGAAGATAGCGATGAAGGCCCAGGAGCGCGAACGGCATCGGAAACGATGCGAGGGACTGAATCTGCGGAAGATGCGCGATCCGATATGGAGCAAACGCAAACAACAGTCCGCCGATGAATGCGGCGTCACGGCGGCCGGTCAACTCGTGCGTCAGCAGGTAGGCGCCAATCGCACTCAACGGAAAGGTCAGCAGAAACACCAGGTTGTAGGCGGCTTGAGGTCCGACGCCGAGCCAGTAGAGGGGCGTGGAGATGATGCTGAGCCCGAGGAGATTCTCGGAAAAGGTCAGCACGCCGGGCGCCGGGTAGAACGCCGGCGCATTCCACCACGCGCGTGGTAAATGGAACCGCTTGCGTGTTCCACCAGAGAATCCAGGTGTTGAGGGCAGGATCTCCCGCATCGTTCGGAAGCACCGATCCGATCTTGAGGATCAGGGGATAAGTCAACCCTGCGGTGAGAGCACAGTAGATGAGAAAAACAGCTGACGCACGAGGTTTCATCGGTCGATGACGCTGCCAAGATCGTAGATGCGGACCTCGGGACTGCCTTTGATCCTGCTGAGCGGCGCCCAATCGAGTCGTCCCAGGCGGCTGTAGGATCCGAAGCGGGTTCGGAACTCTGCTTCCTCCCAATCGTCGACGACCATAAAAGGATGATAGCCGTGGGCGACGAGGTCGCGGACAGCCGTCTCGAGATAATCGGCGGGCAACCAGTCGTACCGTAACGTGATCCGGTTGGCGTAAAAGCGAATGCTACCGCTGTGCTGCACGGCAAGCACTACGGCACTCTGTGGCGTGCGGGCGTTCACGTCCTCTGCGGCACGAATGTAGCGCCGTTCGAAAGCCGCCTGATTGAAGATTCCTGTATCGGTCCCGACTCTCACGCCGTACGAAATCATCGCCGCGCACGCGCAGAGCGCGAGTGGCGCGCGAGCCTCGATCGGAGCCTTCAGACACACGTAGCGAATCGCAGCAGCCGTCAGGACGAACATCGCCGGGTACGCGGGAAGGAGAAATCTCAGGTAGAGCCAATGGTTGAACTCGCCATAAAACACATAGGAGACAAACGTCAGACCGAGAAGTGCGGAGAGACATGCCCGGGGTGACATTCCCTTGCTACCAGCGCTCAAGGCTTGCTCGGCAAAAATCGGTACCAGCGCAAGCGCTATCAGCGGGGTTTGCGTCTGCACGAGCCACGCGGCATAGGTGCGGAGATTACCCGGGGCCGAAAAGAGTGAGTACGATTCGAACAGCGAGCCCTGACCGAACGTCAGCGGCGAATAATAAAGAAACATGTTGAGCGTGACGAGCGTCAATATCGCGGGCGCCAGGCCCAACGCGTAGCGCACCAGCGATTCGGTTCGAGCGCGCCAGGCGAATGCTGGAATCGCGGCAAGGAGAACGAGATTCGGCCGGATGAGCAGCGAGAAGCCGGCGGCAAGTCCGGCAAAAAGGGGACCGGAATCCGCGTTCCCTTTCAGCACCAGCACCGCCACGAGCGTCCAGCCGGCGGCCGTCGGGACGTCCGACATCGGAACCATCAAGTGCGCAAGAAACACGGGCGACCCAAGCAACAGCAAGGTTGCCATCGCGGCCGCTGTTTTGCTACCGGTTGCCTCTTTGCCGAGCACGTATGTCAGCCACAAAGTGAGTGCCCCAAAGACCGGCACGACGAAGAAGGGACCATTTGGACCCAGCACCGCCTGGAACGCCGCCATGACGATTGGCAGACCCGCAGGATAGGTCGGCACGATCGTGCCGTCTGTGGAATACGGACGATACCCGAGGGGAGCGAATATCCACTCGCGATCCGGCCATGACAGTTGTTCCACCCATGGCTGCGCGACCCGAAGAGTCCCGCTGAGCCAGAGCTGGGCCTGGCTCACATAGCCGTACGAATCGGATCCGGCGGCGGCAAAACTGCCGTAGTACACGCCAAGGCCGAACCCGAGAATGATGCTCATCGGAAGCGCCAGCGGAAGGATCGGCTTCAGGCGGCTTTCCAGCCATCGGCCATCGGCCGCTCGCTGGTCCTGCGCGTATCGCCAGACGTAGTAGACAGCAGCCACCAGTCCGACGAACAACGGTCTGAACGGCTCCCTCGAAGAAATCCGCAGCGGCCCTATCACCCAGCCGACCCCGCCGGTAAAGGCCGCGACAAACGCCCAGACAGGCGCGAATGAGGCCACCAGATACACGAGCCGCCGGCGAGGCGAGGGTACTGCCATTATGCCGCGAGGATGTTAACCTACGTTGTCATCGCGAAGGAGGTTCCATGAGAATTCGTATGCTGGTTCCCGTCCTGCTGTTCTGCGCGGTACTGGACGCGCAACAGCCGGCTCAGCCACCGGCCGTCCGCTCGCCTGAGGTGTCTGCCGACCGTCGGGTGACGTTCCGCGTGAGTGCGCCCAATGCAACAAAGGTGACAGTCTTCTGCGAGTGTGTGACGAGCGAGCCGGCTCTCACCAAAGGCACTGATGGTGTCTGGAGCGTGACGGTGGGGCCGATCGAGCCAGATCTCTACGAATACCACTTCACCGTTGACGGCGTCGACAACCTCGATCAGCGGAACCCGGTCGTCAAGTACAACAGCCGGCCGAACTTGATCGAAAGCGTTCTGGAAGTGCCGTCCGCATCGCCGATGTTCTACGACATCAAGCCAGTACCGCACGGCATCGTCTCGATGCGATACTACCCGTCGAAGGCCACGGGCGGAACACGCCGCGCGTTCATCTACACGCCTCCAAATTACGAACGATCGAACGGACGCCTGCCGGTCCTGTACTTGCTGCACGGCGCAGACGGGGACGAGACCGTATGGACGCAGTTCGGCCGCGCGAATCTGATTCTCGATAATCTGATCGCGGAGAAGAAAGCGGCGCCGATGGTCGTCGTCATGCCCTTCGGCTACGCGTATCCATGGCATGCCGGCGTCGCCGGCGACAAACAACGCGCAGATTTCGAAAAGGACCTCACCGAGGATCTGATACCGTTCGTCCAGGCGAACTATCGCGTCTCAACGGATCGCGAACAGCGCGCGCTCGCCGGCCTCTCGATGGGTGGCGGCCAGACTCTTTCGATCGGCCCCCGCCATCTCGACCTCTTCAGCCGCCTGGCTGTCTTCAGCTCGGGCGCCGGACAGAATCCCGAGCAGTCGCTTGGGGCCATCGGGAAGAATGCCAAAGCGATCAACGACAAGCTGAGACTGTTCTGGATTGGTGTCGGTACCGAGGACGGCGCGATGGCGGGTGCCAAGCGGGCGTCGGACTATCTGACTTCAGTCGGCGTCAAGCACATCTACAAGACCAGTCCCGGAGCACATACCTGGATTGTCTGGCGGAAGTACCTCAACGAGGTCGCGCCGCAGATTTTCCCACCGCAGTCCTGACAGGCGCAGGGCGGGTCTTGAGCTGCAAGACCCGCCCTGCGTGCCGAATGTCGCATCTGGTCTATTTCCGCACCTCGAGCATATTGACCACCCGGTAATCCGGCGCCTTTTCGTTGGCGATTCGTTCGGCCGCCGCTTTCTGCGCTGCCGTCGGCACATGGCCTTTCAGCGTGACCGTCCTGGTCTCGCCATTGGTGTCGACATCGATCGAGCCGGCGTCGAGATTGTCGGCGTCGATCAACGCAGTCTTGATCTGCATCGTCTGCGCAGCCGCGTCGAGCGTGTCGCTAACCGATCGCGTTGCTTCCTTGGTTTCACCGGCGATGCGATCTCCCGCGCGCTCGCGCAGCATTACCGGCTTCGCGAGCTTCCTGTCGTCGCCTCGGCGGTGTTCTGTTCGGTGTCCTGTTCCACTCCTCGTGCCGTGTTCTGACAGGCGGCAAACAACGACACCGACAGCAACGCCGCTGGTAAACCTAACGATGTGATACGGCTCTTCATGCATTCCTCCTCAAAGGTGTACAGACGGCGGACATGCCGGTCCGTCTCAACTCTCGAGGCAGCAAAAGCCTCGCCAACGCGCCACATCGCAGGCCTCTTCCACAGCACACCGTGCGATCGCCAGCGCCTCCAATTTAGGTGGGCATAAAAAAGGAACGCGCAACCCTTGACGTTACAGGAATGGAACTTGCTGCCGAGTCGCGCGAGAGAGCGAATGTGCGAGTCGTGACCATCAAGCATCCACCGGCCGCACTCGAAGGAGTCACATCAGACAATCTTGATGTCGGACAAGTTCTCGACGTCTCCCCTCAACTGGCAATTCTGATGAAAGCGGCTGGTTGGGTGCGCAGCGAAACGCGAATGAGCGATCGCCGGCAGAACGATTCGTTTCCTCGCTCCAATCGCCGTGAGACCATTGACCGCCGTTTGACCTGACCCGGAAAATTATTCCAGTCACACTAGCCGTGTCACACTAGAGGACATGGGATCTCATGATCAAACGCATGCTCGCGCCCGTTCTGACACGTCTCGGCTCGCGCACCATCGTGACGATCGGCGGCGTGTTGTTCGTCCTGAACATGCTGATTCCCGATCCCATTCCGCTGATTGACGAGCTCCTGATCCTGGCGGGCACCGTGCTTCTGTCGCGCTGGGCAAAAACAGGCCCGACCGGTGCGATGGACGCGGATGAGGCAATGGGAGCAGGCGGTGGTGGGGTGCGTGCTCCCAAGCATGTCGGCCGGGGATCAACACAACGCTAATTGAATGGGCGACAGGAACTCTCACAGGGGCTATTCGCTCGCGATCGGCCTGGCCTTCGCGGGTATCCTCCTGAAAATCTTTCAGTGGTACCACTCCCGACCCTTGTGGCTGGACGAGGAAATGGTCTTCCTCAACGTCCGCGACCGCGCTTTCTCACAGCTTGCCGGCCCACTTTGGCTTGACCAGACCGCGCCGCTTGGCTGGCTCGCGCTGCAGCGGGCGACTCTCCTGCTGTTTGGCGAAGATGACCGGGCCGTACGAGCCGTATCAGTGTTGTTCGGGATAGGCACGCTGATATGTGCGGCGTGGGTCGCCCGCCGATGGATGAGACCCGCAGGTGCGGCACTGTTCGTTCTTCTCTGCAGCTTCAGCCAGTGGATGATTTTTTACCCCCTCGAGGCGAAGCCCTACGCGACCGATGCGTTCTGGGCGCTCCTGCTTCCTGCACTGGCCGTCTGGGCGACCGGGGACAGCACGCAGGCTTCGCCGATCGGGTTGCGCCGGACTGTCGTCTGGTGGATCACGGCCGCTGTCGCCCAGTGGATGTCCTACGGAGCAACATTCGTCGCACCCGCATGCGCAATCCTGCTGTGCGGCGTCGCGTGGCGGCACGGCGGATTGCGGCACGCTGTCAGGGCCGCAATCCCCGGAACGATCTGGTTCGCATCTTTTTCGGCTCACTACTACCTGGTCATACGACATGCGCGAGCAAGCGCTTTTCTGGCGGAGGTACTGGTTGCCCGGTCTGCCGCCGGCGGAAGGTGGAATGGGCCGGACGTTAGTCTGGCTTGGACAACAGACGGAACGGCTTGCGGCGCACCCGGGAGGAACGACGCTCTGGCTGATCTTCTGGCTGCTGGCAGCGTATGGCATCGCCGTTTCAATTCGCTCGCGTCCGATTCTTGCGCTGGCCTGGTTAGGGGCGCCTGTCACGGCGTGTCTGCTCGCGATCGGCAGGTTGTTCCCCCTGACAGATCGTCTCGCTTTGTGGATTGTGCCCGCGCTCTACGTGGCGATCGGGCTCGCCGCAGATGATTCCGTCGCTCGTGCCCGCCAATGGCTGCCGGGCCGGAAAGTGCCGGCCGCCCTCGCGAGCCTCGTGGTCGTGATGATCGGTTTTCTCTGTGTGGACATGGCGCAACGAACCCAGGGACAACCTGTTCGTGAAGGCGACCGACAATCACGGGTTGAACGATCGCGCCGCCTTACGCTTTCTGATGGGCCAGCACGAGCCAGGCGATGTCTTGATAACGACGCTCCTTGGGCTCCCGGCGGTCTGGTGGTACGGGCGGATAAGCATCGCGGACACGAATGCGCGAGGGCAGTTGGCGGGGGACGGCGCTCGAATCTTCGTTCTTGAACATGCCTCACGAAGATCTCGATCGTGCAGAACGATCGGAGGACAAACGAGTCTGCATCATGCCCTCGCCGGCAGTCCGCGCGTCGCAATCCACCTGGGTTTTGCGACCGACAGTCCTCCCGGGTTTCAAGAACTGGTTCTGGACAGCTTCAGCGAGTTTGCACGGCTCGTGACCTTCAAGGCGATCGCGAGCGAGGGCGCTGTGGCGATATTTGATTTGGCTTCCGGCCCAGACCCGTCGGCGATCTCTGACACGCGAGCGCTCTGGCGAAGGGGCCCCGCCGAACCGCGGTTGGACCGATGCGTCTTCATTCGTGAGGCGCAGCGATGGTAGCGCCGTTTCGCAGCGGCCGATCGGGCACTGCGGTGTCCAAGCGCGTCCAGCGGTCAGGGCAGCCGGCTTTCCGGACCGAACGTCAGCCTGAGCTCGCCCGCATCCAACAGCGCCGCCCAGATCTCCGCTTCGGGCTCCCGGTCAACGGCGGGAGCTGACGAGCCCGAGTCGGCAAAGAACAGCCGCAATGGGCTGTTGGCGCGTGACACGCGCTTTTCCACCAGCAGATCCCATCCGCGCGAGCGGACACCGCATCGCGTGCATTCGAGGAACAGCGCGCCCGGCTCGCGGCTCACTTTGTAATCGTGCTCGCGGAATAATCGACACCTGAATCGCTTCCACATAGACTGATGCCCGAAAAGACGTGGGGCGGAGCCGTAGTCTTGCCCGATGAAGCAGCACTGTCAATCATTTTGTGTTCCAAGCGCGCCCGCCGATCTCCCTCTCCACGTCCTCGCGCGGACGTGCGGCTCGGCGGGAACCGGCAGTTCCAGTTCCGCGTAGATCTGTTCAAAATGCTTCAACTCTTCAGAAAGGTGATCTCGAGATGAATCAGGCTGCCTTACTCGACTCATCGCAGATTTCCGACAAGTCGCGGTTGGTGACGCTGCTGTTCGTGGTCCTGCTGGGCTTCCTGGGCGTCCATAGATTCTATGTGGGGAAGATTGGTACCGGCATCCTCATGATCCTGACCTTGGGTGGATTGGGCATCTGGGCGCTGATCGATCTCATCTTCGTCGCGGTCGGTTCGTTTCGCGACAAGGATGGCAAGCGCATTTACAGATGGATGGAGCCCGGATCTGTTTAGAACCAGAAAGTCCCGCGGCTAGTCACTAAAGTCGTCCGATGCGGCGACTTCGCAACTCGTAAGCGGCGCCTGTCAAGGCATTTGCGCGGGCATTGGCTTTGCACGACTGATTTGTCGAACGAGAAAACGCGTGCCGCTCCTTCGCCTTTGTGCGCAGGCGCCAGCTACGCGCGAGGGTCGTGTGGAGGCACGACCCCTCGTTCGCCTTTTGTGAGTTCCTCAGAGGCGCCGCTTTACGACCACAGGCCCAAGACAGGCGTTCCCTTGACCAATTCGCGGGGTTGATTGAGGTGATTCCGGATCTCCATGTCCGGGTCGATCCCCAGCGCAAAATACACTGTCGCCAGCAGGTCTGCCGGGTGAACCGGTTTCTCCTTGGGCGAAGAAGCCGTCGCGTCTGATTCCCCATATTGCAACCCGCGCGCGATGCCCGCTCCCGCCACAACCGCGCTGTAGCAATACGGCCAGTGATCCCGTCCGTCGGGAGCGTTGGAGTTGCCAGACGTCGAAACACCCAGCCTCGGACTCCGGCCGAATTCACCCACGGCGACGACGAGCGTCTCCTTCAACAGTCCACGCTGGTCCATGTCTTCGAGCAGGGCCGAAAGCCCGCGGTCGAGTTTCGGACAATGCAGCTTCTTCAAGGGTCCGAAGTTCGCCGCGTGCGTATCCCAGGCAGTGGTTTCCGGATTGCCGTTCGCCACCGAAGGCCAGTTGACCTGCACGAATCTCGTGCCGGCCTCAATCAACCGGCGCGCCATGAGCAAGCTTTGCCCGAACGTGTGCAGACCGTACCGCTCGCGCATTTGGGGTGTTTCCTTCTCCAGATCCATGGCGTCGCGCGTCTTGCCTGACAGCACGAGATCGTAGGCCTTGCCGTAATATTCATCGACGGCGTAGTCGTTCAGTGCCTTTTGCAGGTCGGGCACTGATTCGTTGACGCCTTTGAGCAACTCGAAGCGATCCTTCAAGCGTTCCGGCGGAATGTCCTTGCGCAGCGCCAGATCTTCCAGCTTTACGGGTTTGGCCGGATCCTGATACATGCGATATGGATCGTAGGCCTTGCCCAGGAATCCCGCGCTGCCGCCCTTGCCGATAATGCCGGACTCCTGCAACGGGCGCGGCAGCTCGACGAAGGGCAGCACCGGATCGTCCGGCGGCTTCAGCTTCGAGACCTGACTCCCGGCGGTGGGAAAGTCGGCAGGAGATGGCGGCTCCAGTTGACCTGAGGGCGAAACCCGGTCGGGCGGATAGCCGGTCAGCATCTGGTAGATCGCCGCAGTGTGGTTGAACAGGCCGTTCGGCGTATAGCTCATCGAGCGAATCAACGTAGCCTTGTCCAGGTGCTCCGCCATCATCGGCATGTGCTCGCCGATCCAGGTGCCGGGGATCTTGGTCTTGATGGGTTTGAATTCCCCGCGAATATTCGATGGCGCATCGGGCTTGGGATCCCAGATATCGATGTGCGACGGCCCGCCCTGCAGGAAGACCATCACGACGTTCCTGGCCGACTCCCAACCGCGCGCGCCGGCGTATTTGCTCGCAGCCTGGGCGGCATTGGCTTCGCGCCAGAAGAAGAAGTGCGGAAGACTCAGGCCCATCATCCCGATGGAGCCGATGCGCAGCAGTTCGCGCCGGGTGGGTCCCTCGCAGTTGCAACCGCGGTGTCCTTGAAGATTCAGCATGACTTTGCGCCCCTCAGTAGATGTAAAGAAACGCTTTGCTGTTGAGCAGCGCCCACAGCAAGTCCTGGACACGGCTGCCCTTGGCTGCGGTCGACAGATACTTTAATCCGCGCTGGCGCTCCTCCATGGTCGGGAGGCGGCTCAGCGCCGCAAGATAAAGCTCGTCCACCATGATCTCCTCGCTCGTGCCATTCAAAATCAACTTGGCCACGCGCCCTTTCGGATCCGCGACGGCATCGGAAATCGTGCGGCCGTTCACGAGGTTGAGCGCCTGCGGGAGGCTGAAATCGGATCGCCGCTCGCACTCGCATGCAGACTCACGAGCCGGACGTCCGAATACATCCAAAAATCCCTCTTTGCCGATGTGCGGGTCGACCAACTGCGAAGCGGACGTGTCCTCTGGAACGTCGGGAAAACGCGGCCTGACGCCCGCCGCCGAGGCGACGGCATCCATCAGTTCCTCCGCGGAAAGACGCCGGGGAATGGCGTGGGAAAAGTTATCGCGGTCGTTGACGTTCCACTCGTTGGTGACGATGGACGCCTGATAAGTCCGGGAGTTGACGATGGTGCGCATCAGGTGGCGCAAATCGAACCCGTGCGCCACGAAATCCTTGGTCAACGCATCCAGCAGGGCTGGATTGATGGCGGATTCGATGCGCGAATGTCGTCCACCGGATCGATGATGCCCTTGCCCAGGAAATAGCTCCACATCCGGTTGACGATCGACTTGGCGAAGAACGGATTGTCCCTGGAGGTGAGCCATTCCGCCAGTGCCTCGCGCCGCTCGGGGCCATCGGGAACGGGAGCGGCGCTCGAAGCGAGCATGAACTTCGGCTTCATGACGCGCCCGTCTTTGGGATGCTTCATCTCGTAGTCGGCGCGCTGATCGAACACGATCTCCTCGCCTACTTCGAATCCGGCGCGGATGCCCACAGCCGAGAAGAACGCCGACATCTGGTAATACTGATTCTGCGTCCAGCGCTCGAACGGATGATCGTGGCACTGCGCGCACACCATGCGGACGCCCAGGAACACCTGCGTGGTCTTCTCCATCGTAGGCTTGGCCTCACGTGTAACCCGGAAATAATTCGCCGCCGGATTGTCGTACGAGCTCCCACGCGAGGTCAGCAGCTCGCGCACCAGCGCGTCGTAGGCACGGTTCGAAGCAATCGCATCGCGGATCCATTGCTGGAATTCGTACGCGCCCTTCTCGCCGAGAAATTTGCGGCTGGACTGCAGCAGATCGCCCCACTTCACCGTCCAGTGATCCACGTATTCGGGACTCGCGATGAGCTTGTCGATCATCTTCGTGCGTTTCACGCGCGACGGCCCGGGATCCCCAAGGAAGGCACGGACACTCTCTGCTGAGGGCAGGCGTCCGGTCAGATCGAGCGATACCCGGCGAAGAAACGTCGCGTCGTCGGTTGCGCCCGACGGTTGAATCTTGAGGCGTTCCAGCTTTGCGTCAACCAGACGATCGATGTAGTTATGCTGCGGAAGGGGCTTCCAGACGAAACCTGGCTTGGGATTCAACACCGTCACCGGAATCGCGCCAAACTTGCCTTGATAGCGGACCAGCACCGTCGCTTCTCCGACGCGCTCGCCGCGGATCGATGGACTTGTCGGGCTCGACCAACGCCACGTCGGGCACATTCGATTCAATGATGGTCTCGCGCGTGACATCGCGCATTTGATCGTCCGGTAGCGGGCGACGACCTTGAGCGTCACTGTCCTCGCCCGGCCTGGTCATGAAAATCTCTTGCGGTTCGGCGCGTAGCTCCACAACTGTATCTGTCGCCGGGTCGCCGTATGGGATCCCCTGCGCGATCCAGTTGAAGATGGTCTTGTAGTAATCGGAATCCTTCGCGAACCGCCGCCCGCCGCCATGCGCGACCTCCTGCGATGGTTTCGCCAGCATCAGGCTCCTGCCGGGATCGGCACGGTTGAAGCGCCGGCCCGCCAGATCGTAGAGCAGCGCTTCGTAATCGAATCGCGGATCGTATCCGCGCAGAGAGAGCTTGAAGCCATTCTTTCCCTTGGCCGCGCCATGACACGCGCCGGACGTGCATCCGACCTTATTGAGAATCGGCGCGACGTCGCGCAGGAACGTCACACGCGGCTCCTGGGCCGCTGCGACCAGCGGTACGCCCAGAACGAAGGCGCCCGCGACCGCGCTAAGGACGAGACGCGGTTTCAGCATTGCCCGCTCCTACCTCTTCTACGTTTACCGTGATGGGCCTCGACACGACGTCTTCCTGCTCGGTGCCACCAAGGTTCAGCCTGCCGGTGATGAACACGTCGTACTTGGAAGGGCGTGTGAGCTTGGTCGTGGTCATCAAGAAGGTGCCGGTGGACGAGTCTGGCGGTTCCGGCTGCATGTCGATCACCCGCACGTCAGCGGATCCCACCATTTCGGCGGTCACGAGTTTGGGCAGGGCCTGCGCCGCGTCCCGGCGAATCCACTTCCAGCGAAACTTGAGCTGGTCTCCCTCTTCCATTCGCGTGCGTTCGAGCAAGGTCACTTCGAGCGTCGCGGCGCTCGGCTTGGTTGGCGCTGTGACCAACTCGAGCCCCATCCACGGCGCGGTCAGAGCGCGTTGCCGGTCGACCGCACCCTGTTCGCTCGCGCCCGCGACGTTCACAATCATGCCGGGCCCTTCGGCCTTGCGCACGATCGTCGAACCGTCACGCAGCACGCCCACTCCTTCCACGGTCAACTCCATTGGGTCAAACGTCTCGCCCGGCTCCGCGCTGAGGATCAGCACTCCCCTGCTGTTGCGATTCTGCGGTGTCTCCTTGACCACCAGCCCGGCCACCACGTAGCCGCCTTCTACTCGCAATCCCTTGGGCGCATTTGCGACCCGCAGCTGGATCTCGTCCTCGAAGCCTTGCCGCTGCACGGTCACCGGCACCGCCACAGAACCTTCCGCGGGCACATTTACGAAAGCCGAATTCAGAATGAGCCGGAAATCCTGGGCGGCTGGCTGAACATTGAGCCGGTATCCGTAGTCGGGGCCGCCGCGCAGCGCCAAATCCTCGACTGTCACGGTGACCTGATTCACACCCTCCGGCGGTTGCAGTCGCAATATCGGATCGCCAGCCGTGCGGCTCTGGTTGACGTTGAAGAGATCCTCGGCCAGCGGCTCGTCGCCCGATCGTGCCAGGACGTCGCCCTTCTCGTTGCGCACCGTGATGACTGCCATGAGCTTCGACGTCCCCAACTCGCGCGCCTGGATGCGAAATGTCATGGCCCGGCTTGACGGCACAGGAAACGTATAACGATCGACCTGCCCCGATTTGACCAGGCGGGCATTGATGGTGACAGGCACGCTGATTGCTGCATCAACCGCCGGCGCGTTGACCTCCGGGTCATCCCCGACGGCGAACGGCATCGGAAGCGCTGGGCTTCCGGGCAAGTTCACAAATACCTGACGCACGGTCGGGCCGGCATTCCGGAGGTCTACATTGATTTTCTCTGAACCGAGCGAAACCTCGACCAGGTCTCCGCGCTTACCGCCCAAAGGAAATACTTCGCGCGGAAAGGAGTAGGAACCAACTTTCAAACGATAGAAATTGGCCGTCTGGGTCGAAAAGCGGGAATCTCGCACGACGATGTAATAGTCGCCGCTTCGAGGAAAGGAGACTTCGACTCTCGCATCGAGGCCGAGCAATGGTGCGTCTTCGTTGCGCGCGATCACCCTCCCATTGGCATCGAGAATCTCGAGCAACGGATCGATTGCCGATCCGCAGCGCCGAGCCTCAACTTCGATGACTCGTTTTTCGCCGGCCTTGACGCTCAAGCGGAACATGTCGCGCTCAGGTCCGCGCAATGCGCCGTTCAGCGTGAACGGCGGCGGAGGCAGCGTCTGCGCGTCTTCCATGTTGTCGCTGGTGTTGGGGAGTGCGCCTGGCCGCGATTCGTCTTCGGTGAGTTCCGGAAATGCGCCAACCGTGAAAAGCTGGGCGTTCGAAACACCCTCGGTCGTGACGACCCGGATCGGGTAGACTCCGGCGGCAAGGTCCGCGAGCGGCTCGACCAGGAACGTCGCGTAGCGACCCACCTCTGGCATCGGCCCACCCTCAACCCGCGCGGGCTCATCGGGCGTCAACAACGTGAACGATGCCGGCATCGTCGACTGAATTTTGGCGCCTTCACCAAGATTCCTGCCGGCTAACGTCAGTGTGAAGGGCTTGCCCTTCTGGGCGCCGCGCGGCTGCAATTCGGTGATCACCGGCTGAGCTGAAAGGCTCGACGCCGTGACCACGAACCCCGAGACGATTAATGGCAACACGCGCCACTTCATTGCGCACCTCCGCCGGGGCCCCCGCGCGCGGACTTTGCGGTGGGGTGGTTGACCATCGGTACGGGCACGAAGCTCTTTTCCAGGGTGCAGTCCTGGGCACGATACAACCGGACCTGACCGTCGAATCCTCCGGTTGCAACGCGCGCACTATCCGGGGAAAACGCGACGGCATAGACACCAGCGGTGTGTCCTTTACACGACGCAACCGGCGATCCCGTCTCGGCATCGTAAATATTCACGCTCGAACCGGCGCCAGCGACCGCCACACGCCTGCCATCGGGTGACCAGTCGAGCGCGAAGATCGCCCCGTCTTGATCGGCGAGCTTGCGGACCAGCGTCGCGTCTTCGCCGACTTTCATATTACGAGGACGATCCATCCTGTAAATGTAGGGAATCCGATCCTCGCCGCCGATCACAATCTCGTCCGTTTTCGGATGGCGCGCCACGGCCGCGAGCTCGCCGTGCAACTGGTTGACGTTTTCCAGGAACTGTCCGGCGTTGGCGTCGATCAGCTTGGCTGCCCGGTCTCGGCCAATAGAAACAAGCCGTTTGGAATCGATTCCGAACGCCGTCCCGAGCACCCAATTCTCGTGCGCGCTGATCTTGTAGAGTTCCTTCCCGGTAGCGGTATCGAATGCGCGCACGGTGTTGTCCGAGCAACCGACTGCGACCTTGGATCCGTCCGGTGAAAGCGACGCGCCAAACAGGGTATCGGTGGTTGCTTCCGCGACCCGCAGCAACTTGCCCTCGCGTGGCTCCCAGAATTGGATCTCCCCAAAGCGGGCGGGAGTGCCGCCGCCGGCGATCATCAGGTTGCCATCGCTTGAAAAGGCGATGGACAAAATGCGATCGGCCTTGCCCGGCAGCCGTTTCACGAGGCCGCTCCCATCGGCGTTGTGTAGCAGGACTTCGCGATTGCCGCTGACCGCGAGCGTCTTTCCATCGGGTGAAAAGCGCAACGCGGTGATGACGGGAGGCTGGTGATAGACGGGGGGCTCGCTCGACACCAGCTCGGCCGGCGTATCGTCTTTGGCGCCGGACGCGATCCAATTGCGAAGTGTCGAGACTTCGTTCGGCGGAGAGAGGCGGCTGGCCAAGCGGCATGGACGGCTTCACGGCTGCGGTGATGAACTGGATTACCAGGCTTTGCTCCGGCGAGCCGGCCACGAAAGCTGGTCCGCGTTTGCCACCAGCCTCGAATCTGCCGTACGTGGTGAGGTCGAGGTCCGATTGTCTCGAAGCGGGTTGATGGCAACTTGTGCAGTTCTTGTCGAGGATCGGCTGTACGTCGCGCAGGTAACTCGGATCCTGGGCGCCCAGGAGCGGGACTGCAATCAGGCAAGTCGTCGCGCAGATCGCAAACGAGATCAAGCGCATGCGTCCATCACACCTCCGCCACTTTCGTAGCGCAATGGGCACAATTTTGGCACAGTGTCCCGCCGAAGCAAGCCCCAGCTGTGTGAATGAGCCTCTGATTCCTTAGGAAATTTGACAGCCACGCGGCTCGGTCTCTGCTGACGTGGAGCGACCGCCGATGCTTGGAGTGTTGTGCGACGATCGCCATTCCTGTACACCACGGGCAAGGCTGGGGTTCTTGCGCTCAGGGCATTCGCGGTCGACACTCGGGCGCATTGGGATCGTCAGCCGCGTTCAAGGGGCTCGGCGGCGCGGGTGAAGGAGCGCCGGGGTCGAGGATCCCGAGGCGTTTGTTGACCCACAAGGTCTGGAAGGCCCCGGCCGGCATCGGCTCATCGCTACCCATGCAGGCGAAGTTGTTGAAATGTAGATTCACGAGATAGAACTTGTCCTTCAGACGCCTGACGAGCGTCAGGAACCGCGATTGGTCGGCGAGCCCCCGGAGGTGGAGCTCCATCGGCATCTGCACGATGGTGTCCAGCACGGCGTCAGGGGTTGCCAGCAGCGATTCCCATTCAGCGCCCTCGACGTCTATCTTGACGAGCAGGGCGTTCCCGGTGTCGCCATTGCGCGCGATCTGTGACGCCACTGTGTCGAACGGCTGACCGTCGAGCGTTTCCCGCCGGGGTCCCACGCATTCGTCGTGGAACACGAACCGGCCGCCGCTGCAGGCAGGGCGCTCGTTCGTGAAGCAGTCGTATTGTTGCACGCTCATGCCGAGTTCCCGCGAGACGTCACAGCCCCAGTTGTCCTCGAGATCGATGCCATACGAGTACGCCGCCTTGACATCCTTCAGGAGGTTGGCGCACATCAGATAGCCGCCATCGTGCGGGCTGCCATACCGCTTCAGCGTGCAGTTTTTCAGGCTGACGGGCTTGAGCTCATCGAGGAGCGCATGTTGAACCGCGTGAGGCGTCGGCGGCCACAACGGCTCTTCCTCGGGGGGCGTGCGCCCCCGGGTCACCATGAAGGCAGCCACAACGACGCCGATCCCAATCAACAGAAATTCCGGTCTTCTCAACGAGCCCCTCAATCGTGAGCCTCGAGCCTTGCCCTACTTGATCTTCTCGAGATCGGCGGATATTGCATCGATGAGGGCGGTCTCGCGATCGATCGCTCTCGCGACGCGGACGACTTCCGCCTCGGCCTCCGCGTACGCCTTCTGCTCGATGCCTTCGCGCACGCCCGGCAGCGTCTTCACCGCGTACCCGGTGTAGTAGCCGGGCGCATAGAGAAGGTGCCGGTACCACGGACGACGCAGCAGCCCGGCCGGATCGACGAACTGCCGCTCGCTCTGAATCAGCTGCGCGTTGATCGTCGAGAGCGCCGACTGATTCGACGCCAGACGCGGACGCGCCGCCGCGGCGGCCTTCTTGTAGCGCTCCGCGGCCGTGGCGAGCGCGCCGACCGCGTTCTCGAGCGGCGCGAAGTTGATGGCCGGCACCGCCGCCTCGACTTTCGGCAGCGCGATCGGACGGCGCGGATCGGCCACCGCCGCGAGCACGCCGTCCTCGATCTGGCGGTTGCGCTCCTTCACCTCGTCCTGGCGCTCCTTGAGCAGCGTCTGGACTTCCTTCACGTACTTCTGGATTGTGTCCGCGACGTTGGTGAATTCGAACGGCCAGAGGTCGGCATCCGCCAGCCTGATGACCGCCGTCCCGATCGTCTGCGCCAGCGCGCGCCCGTAGCGGAAGTCGACGTCCGCGAACTTCGTGTAGTGGTAGTAGTCGTCGTAGATCGAGTGGTAGATGCCGTCGTCGTCCATCCCGCTGTAGCTGATGTTGAGCGTCGGCACGCCGTTGTGCTGGAGGAACGGCGAGTAGTCGGAGCCTGAGCCGAGCGCGTCGATCCGCAGATCCGCGCGCGTGCGCGCTTCGCCGCGCGCCTCGGCGTTGCCGTTGGCGATCCGCGCCGACTGCAGCCGCTTCCAGACGCTGACCTTGGTATCGGGATCCTGGATGTCGCGGGCGACCTCGTTGATGAAGTGCTCGAGCGAGTGCGAGCCGTCGGCGTTCAGGAAGCCGCGGCCGTTGCCGTCGCTGTTGATGTAGATGCCGGCCTTGTAGCGCAGCTCTTCGTCGTGGTGCTCGACCCATTCGGTCGAGCCGAGCAGGCCCTGCTCCTCGCCGTCCCACGCGATGTAGACGATCGTCCGCTTGGGCCGCCAGCCCTGCTTCACGAGCTCGCCGAGCGCGCGCGCCTCCTCGAGCTCGGGCGCCATGCCGCTGACCGGATCGGCGGCGCCGTTCACCCACGCGTCGTGATGGTTGCCGCGTACGACCCACTCGTCAGGGAACGTCGAGCCCTGCAGGCGCGCGACCACGTTGTAGAGCGGCACCTGGTTCCAGTTGAAGGCGACCTTCATGTGCACGCGCGCCGGGCCCGGGCCGATGCGATACGTGATCGGCAGCGCGCCACGCCAGGCCGGCGGCACGAGCCGCCCGCCGATCGCGGCGAGCAGCGGCTGCGCGTCACCGTAGGAGATCGGCAGCACCGGAATCTTCGTCAGCGTCGGCGCCGTCTTCGGATCCAGGCGCTTTGCTTCCGGCGTCGCGCCGACGCCCGGCGTCAGCGGATCGCCGGGATACGACGGCATGTCCATCACGCTGCCGCGCTGGACGCCGTCCTTGTTGCGCATCGGTCCGTTCGGAAACACATCGTCGATCGAATAGCCATCGTCGGCCGGATCGGAGTAGATCAGACAGCCGATCGCGCCGTGTTCGGCGGCGACCTTCGGCTTGATGCCGCGCCACGACGCGCCGTAGCGGGCGATGACGATCGCGCCCTGGACCGAGATGCCGCGCTTCTCGAGCTCTTCGTAGTCAACCGGCCGGCCGTAGTTGACGTAGACGAGCGGGCCCGTGACGTCTCCGTCGATCGAGTACGCGTTGTAGGTCGGCAGCTGCTCGGATTCCTGTCCCGACGTGGGATCGACAGCGACCGCGGGCTCGCGCAGCGCCGCCTTGAACGAGGTCGGCGCCACCAGCTCGACCGACCGCTCCCTCGGCGTCGGGAACAGCACGGAATAGGTCTCGATCCGGGCGTCCCAGCCGAACTCCTTGAACTTCGCCAGGATCCACTCGGCATTGTCCTTGTCGTAGGGCGAGCCGAGGTGATGCGGCCGCGCGCTCATCCGGCGCGCGTACTCGGAGATGTTCTTCGCGTCCGGAATCGCGCGGAAGGTTTCGTCCCAGTTACGAGCGCCCTGCGCCGCCGGGCGCAGCTGCGAGGTGAAGAGGACGAGCGCCGCGAGAACACCGACGACGGCGACATTCCTGTTCCTCAGATCTGGATACATTCCTCAAATCCTCAATTCCTCAAATTCAGATGGCTGGCCGTGGGACAACCCGATTATCCTACCGCCACCGTCTCGCCACCAAGCGCCCGATGCCAGCGCAGCAATGTCCCTGGCGTGATCAAGAACGGATCGCGAAGACCTCGTGATATAGTGCTAGCCGTTTTTCCGTCGGACCCCAACCCACAACAATTTCACTCTGGAGCTACCAATCCTAATCCAGCTCGCGACGCATTGCCTGACGGCACCCCATACCAATGTTCAACCAGCGATGCTCATCTTCACCGGGATATCTCGCCGTGCTCCTCGTCCTGTCAGCGTGCGGCAGCCCCACGTTCCCGGCGGACGCATCCACACACCCCTTCCCAGCGACGGTTTGGGAGTACACTCCGCGCTGGTGAGGTAGGCAATGATCAAACGAACCTTGATCGTCGTTGGCTTCCTGATCATCGCGTGCGAGACTCCTTCAAGGCGCAGACTCCCAGCGGAGAGGCTAGTCAGGACCAGCCTCAAGCAGCCGCGCTGTGGTCCGGCTGGTGGAAGCTCAATCTCGAGAAATCGACGTACCAAGGTATGCCAAGGCCGGTGCCACCGGAAGGTCAAGTGCGCCAATATACACTCCGTCCTGACGGATTCTGGGTGGAGTCAGTTTTTACCACCAACGCCGCCGGACTTCCCACGTTCACTCAAAGGGTCTTTAGATTGGACGGCAGCCAAAAGCAATCGGCCTTCACCGTCGCAACGCTGGCCCAGTTTCAAGCCACAGGTAAACGACTGGCTGATCCAACAACAACCTACAGGGGAATCGATCGATACACAGTGGAGCGCTTGAATAGAGAGCCGGGCGGGACCGTTCGGACGACGACTCGAACCGTCTCGAAAGACGGCAAAACATTCACGCTGACCATAAAAGGAACGAACCCACAGGGCCAGCCGCTCAATGAGGTCGAACTATTTGAGCGCATCGCGAATTAGCGATTTCGATCCAAGATGCCTCAGGTTGCAGAATCGTCACAAGAGGCAGGTCATTACAGAGAAAGTTACTCAAGGAGCTGAAGTCGCCGCCGCCGATTCGACTCGCGCGGGGTGAGGCAAGGCCATCCGCGTGTTCGGGGAAGGCAAATTGGAAATCCCGGCTAAGACGTTTCAGGCCCAAACTCCCCTGTCCGGTTGAACCGGTTTGCATCGCCTTGGTGATTGCGGTCGCCACATTCGCCTGCAGCGATTGCCCGGGTGACGCGGCCTGCTTGTCTCGATGTGACAGTCGAAGCGTTCTTGCCCGGTCTCGAAATTGGGCCTGGAAAAGCCCGCAGATATATGAAGTCGAAGATTATGGACTAGAGCACCTCGCTGGATCGATAGGGTATGCACCCTGACGGAGAAGGGATTGGGCTAACAGATCCGATTCCCGCCGCCGCTGAAAACGGCAAGCGGCAGGCACATTGCTCCCGCCGCCCCGACCGCAACCGCGATAAACGACAGCTCCGGTCGATGTGCGAGCGCGGGTCTAACGTCGGCGCCGGTGCGTTTTCGCAGGCGGTTCGTCACCAGGAAGAGGTGGGTTACCTTTGCCTGCCCGCTTGAGCACCTGAAACGCCTTCTTGAGATCGCCCCGGGCGGCGCGTTCAGCGAAATACTCTTCTGTGCGCAGCGCCGACACCTTCTCCGCGACGGCAACGTTGATGAGTTGGTTAACGGCCACGCCTTCGGCCTTCGCGACCTTCTTAGCCTCTTCCATCAAAGACGGCTGAAGCCTCAACGCGAAATTGCTCTTCTTCATGACCGACCCTCCAACCGTCGCACTGCTTCCGCCGGCGCCAGGATCTCGATTCGAACCGGGCGGCAGCCGGTCCGAAGTCCCGCCGATCGAATGTGATCACTGCTTCCGCCTGCCCGTTCACGGCCGGCGAGCGCTCAACTGCAGGAAAGCTCATAGATGCAACGGCAGTCACGCTCAGGATTGTTCAGGAACCTTCTTGACCTTCCAGATGTGTTCACCCGGCCATTTGTTCGCCCAGGCTTGCGATACGAAATCGGTGCACGATGGATTGCGCCCGCAGGAGGCTGGAGTTCCAGAGAGATCCTCGACCTCGAAAACTCATGCCGACGAAACAGTCGAATCCACTGCCCGTAGGCAAGCCGGACAGCGGAAGCTACAGTCTTGATTGCCGACAGCCCGGAGTAAGGAATGAGAATCGCGCAGAGACCTCGCCCGTTGACTGATCGACGCACACGTCTCTAAGTGGAGTGGACATGCAGAAAGCGAACAGACCGCCTGGCTTCAGCACGCGCGAGGCCTCCGCCACCGTTGTGTCAGGAGGAGCGAAGACGGTCGCTCCATGATCACAGAACACGACATCGAACGTGGCGCTCGTGAACGGCAGTTGCTCCGCCGCACCCTGGACAAGCGGAACATCAACAGCGACAGTTCGTGCGAGCGCGCGTGCATGCGCGAGTTGCTGTCCCGATATGTCGATACCTACTGCACGAGCGCCGACTTGAAGCAGAGCGAGCGTCCACTGCGCCCCTCCGCAACCAAGTTCAAGAACCTTTCGCCCGTCTACTCGGCCAAGGACATTGAGTTCCGATTCCGGAATTCGCCACACGCCCCAAGCCAAAGCTTTCTCGGTGAGGGTCGCCCCGTGTGCTGCCTGGTATGACATCGCTGCTTGAATCCCAGTACGCCCGATTTCTCGATGGCATGTTTGATTGGCCTTCCTAGTTCCAGTGTCCACACTAGATCGTCACGACGATCTTGCCGCGCGCGCGGCCGCGCTCGAGCTCCGCGAACGCGTCGCGAAACTCGGCGAGCGGATACGTGCGGTGCACGATCGCCTTTAGCTTGCCGGCGTCGATCCAGCTCGCGAGCTCGGCGAGTTGCGCGCCATCGGGCCGCATGAACAAGTAGACGAACCGCACGCCCGCGCGACGAGCGGCGCGCCGCCGTTTCGTGGTCGCGAGCCACAGCCCAGCCGGTGCCCACCACGGCATGCAGTCGCGCGCGAACGCGACATCGGGCAGCCCGGCGATGCCAACGACCACGCCACCGCGCTTGACGACGCTCAGCGACTCGAGCTCGCTCGCGCCGAGCGTATCGAACACGGCGTCGAGCTCGCGCACGCGATCGGGTAGGTGCTCCTTCGTGTAGTCGATGACCTCATCGGCGCCGAGGCTCTTGACGAAGTCGATGTTCTTCGTGCTCGTCGTCGTCGCGACCCACAGACCGAGGATCTTCGCGATCTGGATCGCGAGCGTGCCGACGCCGCCGGCGCCGGCGTGGATCAATACGCGCTGTCTCGGCTGCAGCGCCGCTGATTCGCGCAGCGCTTGCAGCGAGGTCAGCGCCGCGAGTGGCACTGCGGCGGCTTCTGCGAAGCTCGCGCGCGCCGGTTTGAGCGCGACAACGCTCTCGTCCGCTGCGACGCGCTCAGCCAGTCCACCCATGCGCATCTTCTCCAACCGTGCGTACACCTCGTTGCCAGCCGTAAACCTCGATACGCGTGCCCCTACGCCAGCGACCACGCCCGCGACATCACAGCCGAGTCCGATCGGCGGACGAAGCGGGAGCACGAGCTTCACGTTGCCGTTTCGGATCTTGTAGTCGAGCGGATTGAGGCTCGCAGCGCGCACGGCGATCAGCACATCCGTCGGCCCGACATCGGGCTCGCGCCGTTGTGCGAGATCGAGAACCTCGGGTCCGCCATAGCGCTGCGCGACGATTGCTTTCATCGCATCCCCCCGCGGCTGCCGAGTTGATCGACACGATCGACATCCCGTACTACACTTCACCCACGCGATCGGCAAACGTAAACGGGAAAACGGGATCGGCAGCCGGCGCTTGCACCACTACTGCGATGAGGTTGGACTCGCGGTTCGCCTGAAGCCACACCGCACGATGAGCGCCTCGAAGCGAGAATCCGCGCGGTAGGAATCCCATTTGGGGTCCACCGGCAGAAAGATCAGGTGCATATCCTGCGCGTCGTAGGCACGCTCGAGCCAAACGAGGGCCATTCTCGCTGCGCGAGGCCGGCGTTGATAAGGGCCATCGCGTATGGGGGCACGTACTTGGTTTTGGAGACGGTTTCGAGTGTCTGCAAGATGGCGCGCGCTTCGGCAGCCCGTCCCGTCTTCGCCAGGATGTACGCCCGCATGGAGAGAGCCTTGCTGTTCTCACCAGAGAACCGGGTCGCAGTGGTTAACGCCTCTAGCGCCGGCTCGTACTCGCCCAGCTGCTCCAGCGCTTGTCCTCGCATCATGTGCCCAATCCAGAATTCCGGGTCGAGGACAATCGCCTGACGAGCGTAGTCGTGCGCCGCACGATGGTCGCGCGCCTGGAACGCGACCTGCGAAGACAACGCGGGCATGAGCGGCGACAGTGGGTCGAGTTCGCGCGCGCGGCGGGTCGACGCGAGCGCCTCGGCGTGGCGCCCCATCTGCGACAGCGTGTGTCCGAGCGAGAGATGAGCGCGTGCGAAGTGCGGATCAAGTGCCAGCGCACGCCGGAATCCCGCATCGGCGCCTGGCCAATCCCACTCGCAACAGAACTTCAAATACGCGAGGGCGAACTGCGCCTCGGCGGCTTCAGGACCGGCTCGTACCGCCCGCGCCGCCGCCTCGCGCGCACGGGGGAGCACCTCGGCCGGGGCGGCGTCGCCGTTGACTAGACTGGCCGCCGAGCACCGACGCGATGGCCGACCAGGCGAGCGCGTAGTCTGGATCGATTTCGGTCGCCCGCGTGAAGTACTCAAGCGCACGTCGGTTGGTGTCGGGTGTCCGCTGATTCTGGAAGTTGCGACCGCGCAGATACAAGTCGTATGCATCGGGGTTCTGCGTCTGCCGGCGCGCGAGGGCCGATAAGCGAGCGGGCGACAGACGGAGCTGGACTTGCTCGGCGATGGCGGTGCTCAACTCGTGCTGCAGGCCCAGGAGACTCGTGGGCTGGCGGTCGTAAGACTGGGACCACACCTGCACCTGATCACTCACCCGCACCAGCGTGGCTGTGACGCGCATGCGACCTGTCTCGATGCGCAAGGAGCTCTCGACGAGGTAGTCAGCGCCCAGTTCTCGTCCGATCTCGGCTCGCGGACTTCGTCGTGCCCTTATAGCGGAGCGTGGACGTCCGGGCGACGACGCCCATCTGCTCGGGATCGATTTGCCCGAGCGACGACGCTGTTTCCTCCGTAAGGCCCTCGGCGATGTACTCCCGTGAGGGATCGCCGCTGAGGTTGGCGACCGGCAGCACGGCAAGCGTCAACGCTGCGCGGGGTCCCGGGTCGAGCGGCGTTCGCGTCCACATCCATGCGCCGAGGAGGAGGACGATCACGCCCGCGGCCGACGCGGCCATGCGGGCGAGGCTGACACGCGAGGGACGCGTAGAAGGGGTGACCAACGGGGCTGCGGCCTCCGCGGCAAGACGAATCGGATACCCAGACGCCGAGTCGGACACGGACGCGGCGTCTTCGGTCGGCGGCGTCGCAGCTGTCACCGGTTCGACCGCTGTCAGTTCCGGAGTGCCGTTGATCTCGCCAACGACTTCCACAGGTGCGATGAACCGGTAGCCCTTGCCGGATACCGTCTCGACGCAGGTGGGCGACTCGGGCGAATCGTGCAGCGCCAAGCGGACCTTGCGAATTGCGGTGTGAACGCCCGTTTCGACGTCGACGAACACGTCGGCGCCCCACAGGCGATCGACGATCTCACTCCGCGACACGAGTTGCCGCCGCCGTTCGACGAGCAGCAACAACAAGTCCATGGGCTGTCGCTCGATCCGCACGGGACGGCCGCCCCGGCGCAGCTCGTAGGCGCCCACGTCCAGCTCGAAGTCGAGAAAGCGAAATCGACGCGGGGAATCCGACAGCCGTAACCTCCACGCTATCTTCCTCTTTCCGGGTCAGGAATACATCAGACGATCTCCAGCCGGCCTCCATGGTCACGCGTCGGCCGACCAGCGAGTATGAGGGTGCAGGTCGCTCGGAGCCCCGAATCCTCCGCAGTTCGGCCTGAAACAACCGTTCTGGCTGAAGAGGAGAAAAGCATGAGACAACGAACGTCAATCGATCTCGCACGCCGTGCCCTGACTGTAGCCACCCTCACAGTGGCGCTGGTGTCCCTCGGAGCATCTGCGGGGGCCGCGGCGGACGAGCCCGAACGCACCACTGGTCGGCGTCTGGGCTATCGAGGTCACGCCTCGCAACTGCGACACCAACGCCCCGTCGGCCCCCGCATTCAGGGCGCTAGTCACGTTTCACGGCGACGGCACCATTAGCGAGGCCGCCGGCAGCGTGGCCTTTGCCCCAGGTCAGCGCAGTCCCGGGCACGGCACGTGGACGCGCCAGGGCCGGCGCACGTATCGTCAATCGATGGTGGCGCTTCTCCTCTTCGACACGCCAGCCAATCTGCCGGGCACGCCTGGATTCGATCCGAGCCTGCCCGTCTCACCCGGCTTCTCCGCGGGCTGGCAGACCGTCAACCATACGGTCACGCTGACCGATGCGAACCATCTAGCGTCCTTTGGGACAAACGCGTTCTACGACGTGAACTTGAACGCGTATCGCACCGGCTGTTCAACCGCGGTCGCTCGGCGTTTCGAGTAGCCACCACGAAGGCACGAAGAACACGAAGGACCAAGCTCGAGCTCCGGGTGCCAAGTGTCCACATCGCTCGCCTGGGTTCCAAGGGCCCCGGGCGAGCGCCGACTACATTCCTAACCCCTTTGTAAAATCGATGTTGTCTCCCCAGTCCGGAAAGTCAATGAGCGGATTGCGATTCCCCTGTTTATCGAAGATCGCGGCATTGCGATGCTGCTCGTAACGCGTGACCTTGAAGTGCTTGTGCCACCGCAACAAGTGTTCCAGGCGATCAACGGTATACTCTTTCGACGTTCGATTGATTTCGCCCGGATACCGCAGCAGGAAATACAGCGTGGCTCGTGCGACGGCACCTTTACCGGCCGAGGGCTCGAATCGATTCTCCTCCTGTTTGCCACACGCGTCGCGGACCTGCTTCCTCGAAATCCTCAAAATCAAAATACGGCAGATTGCCTCGGAAGGTGTTGCAATCGGTCTCGCACGCAAACAGATGGTGGAGGTCCCCTCGCATCGGTTCCCGCTTTCTAAACCACGACTGCGGCACGACATGCTCACAATTGTAGGGAAGGCTGGCTTCGAGAAACGCCGCTTGCGCCTCCACAGATAGCGAAGTCGTGGCCTCTCGACGGAGCATCTCGGTGAGCCGTTCGCGTTCGGCGTCGATGCGAAAATCTTCCTGGATGAAATCTCTGGGATCGACATC
>CAVZIS010000016.1:0-187316 GCA_963775345.1 Vicinamibacterales bacterium | reverse complement strand
GCCGGTGCCACGAGCGTGGGAAGCGCTGACGACTCCGCTCGGACTCTCTGGCGCGGCCGAAGGGCAGCATGTGGAGACTCCTGCCGCTACACCGCGCCTTGCCGGGCAGGTCGAACGCGTCGGCCTGCCGGAACATCCCGAGTTGCTGCTTCGACTCGAGAAGCCGGCGCCCGGCATCGCCCACTTCTTTGCGATGGAGATGGGAGGCAGTGTCTGTATGCCCGCTCGCCTGTACTTGTTCGGGAGTCAAGCACCTGCGACCGCCGCGCGCGAGGAGCCTCTGTGGCAGGCGTGGATGAGTCGGCAGTTCCCCGCTGCTCCCACGGCGAACCCGGTCGTGCAAGAGTCATCGTAAAGAGTCAGCGCACGTTGAGCGCTGGCGAGATGGTCGCTGGGTTCAATCGACTCCCTGACGATTCTGCGCGATGCGCCGAGCCGGAGGCATCACTCGCTGAATGACGACTCTCGACATCGCGCACCGTCGTCTGTTCAGCCAACGGTTGCTCGGGGCCAAGCTCGAGACGCCGAACGACGTAGTGAGTTGGCTGGGCGCTGTCCAGGCTCAGGACTACGCCGGCGCCAAGTGGGCGCTCGCGATGCGCGCGCCAGGCACGACGGACGCGGATGTTGAACAGGCTTTCGCGTCAGGGGCTCTCCTGCGCACGCACCTGTTGCGACCGACGTGGCATTTCATCACGCCGGCCGACATTCGCTGGGTCTTGAGCCTAACGGCGCCGCGCGTCCAGGCCACGAACGCGTACATGTATCGCAAGCTGGGGCTCGACGACGCCGCTTTCCGGCGAAGCAACGACACGCTCCTGCGCGCATTGCAGGGTGGCCAACACCTGACTCGCGAAGAGCTGCGTGACGTCCTTCACGCGGCCGGTGTCCCCGCGGACGGCGAGTTTCGCATGGGATACCTCATGATGCGTGCGGAGCTCGACGGCATCGTGTGCAGCGGGCCCCGACGCGGGAACCAGTTCACCTATGCACTGCTCGACGAGCGGGTTCCACCTACACGCCGCGCTCGACCGCGAGGAGGCGCTGGCCTCGCTCGCGCATCGCTTCTTCTCGAGCCGCGGCCCGGCCACCGTTCAGGATTTCGCGAAGTGGTCCGGGATGACCGCGACCGATGCGAAGAAGGGTCTCGAAGCCGTCAAAGAGCGGCTCGACTCCGAGACTGCCGATGGCAAGACCCACTGGTTCGCACCCTCGACCAAACGAACGGCAAAGCAACGAGCACCGACCGCGCATTTGCTGTCGATCTACGACGAGTACGTCTCCGGCTACAAGGATCGTAGCGCCATCGTCAGTGCGCGGAACGGAGCCCGGCTCATGGCCATGGGGAACGCATTGACATCCATAGTTGTCGTCAATGGTCAGATCACGGGCACGTGGAAGCGCAGAGTCGAGAAAGGCACCGCGGTCATCACGATCGAGCTATTCGATCGACTGACGAAAGCGGAGCACCAGGCTCTCGAAGCGGCGGTGCAGGCGTATGGCGACTTCCTCGGAATGCCGGCAGCGCACCCGACGCTTATCGTGCCGCAACCGGTGTCAAATGCGTAAGGACGCAGAGCCACCGTCCGTCGACCTTCCGGTACACGTCGGTCACCCACTCGTCGGCACTGATTCGCTGCCCTCTGAAGTGACCCGTGTTCCGGCCGCGTGCGGTGACCACAGCGACGTCACCATACACCCTCACGCGGCCAACGTCCTTCGTCATCGTGTCGTGGCTGAGCTCGCCGCTCTCGATCACGTGCAAGATACGCGAGCGCGGCACCACCCCAACCTCGGGTGTGATCAGCACCCAGTCGTCGGCAACACACGCGCTGATCCGCAGGACGTCATTCGAGACCATCGCTCGGTTGAAGTCCTCTTCGACCCCCGCAAGTTCGGTCGCGAGAGCATCCGCTATGGAGTCGGGCGTCAATGAGTTGGTGTTCATGTCATCGAGTATTCGACAGGCCCGTCAACGCCGTCTTGTAAGGAACTGACCTGCTTTGTAAGCCCTCGATGCTAAGCTGGAGTGACTCCGGCCTACGCCATGGCGCACCGATGTGACTCACAGACGACGCGGCCTCGCGCAAAGGTGACGCGACACACCTCGGCGCTTGGGCGCTGGGAGTTGGCGACGGCGCCGCCTGCTGAGGCATTGCGCCCGTTCGCTCGCGAGTACGTCGGGTGGAGCGAACAGGTGTCGGCGCCGCTGTGCCGCCGCGAGCTGCCCACGGAGGAGGCACCCCTCATCATCAACTTCGGCGCCCCGTTTCACCTGTTCGCGCCAGGCGACTCCCGTCGTCATCTCGATCTCGCCAGCTTCATCACCGGCGCCTATGACACCTATCAGCTCGTCGAATCGGTCGGAGCATCCAGCGGCGTCCAGGTCAATTTCACCCTTCTTGGCATCCGCCTCCTCGTGGGCCGGCCAATCGAAGACATGAAAAATCGCGCGTTTGCGCCGGAAGAGATCTTCGGCGAGTTCGCTCGCGAGCTGACCCATCGCCTGTATGACGCCACGTCGTGGGACGCGCGCTTCGAGTGCCTCGACCACGCCCTCGCGATGCGTATCGGCGACCCGCTGGACGTGCCCGCGGGTGTGCGTTGCGCGTGGCACCGGTTGGTTGCCTCGCGCGGGCGGTCGAGCATCGCCTCCATCGTGCAGGAGGTCGGCTGGAGCCAGCGGCACTTCATCGCCCAGTTCAAGCACGAAATCGGCGTCTCGCCGAAGGTCTTCGCCCGCATGCTGCGATTTGGACGCGTCGTCCGTGCGATTCGTGCCGGCCAGACTGCCGATCTCGCGGACCTCGCGATCGCGTCCGGCTACTACGATCAGTCGCACCTCAATCGTGACGTGCGCGAGTTCGCGGGCACGACGCCGGGGGAACTGCTGGAAAGCCTGCTCCCCGACCGCGGGGGCTTCGCCGTCTAGGTCAATTCCGTCCAAGCGCATCGCCGCACCTTCGAGCTATGGTGTCTGCCTGGAGGTCACATGATGATGCAGGCACGCCGCCAAACGGTCTTCGCCAGCCCCTCGATACGATGATGCGTGGGCAGCGATCGCGTTTCTCGAGTTGTGTTTCGGCTTCGAACGGCAGACCGTGCACGAGGGCCCGAATGGGACGGTGGCGCACGGCGAGCTTCGTCTGGGGACGGCGAGCTTTGGCTTAAGCTCGGCCAACGGCCCCGTCACTTCAGACAATCCCTGGACCTCGGTACGGAGCGGCGTCTATGTAGCGCTGCAGGACGCGAACGCCGTCGATGCGCACCACGCCCACGCCAAGGCTGCGGGAGCCGTGATTGCCATGCCGTTGGAAGACACGGACTACGGCTCGCGTCAGTACTCGGTCTGGGACGGCGACCACCGTTTGTGGTGCTTCGGCACCTACAACCATGCGCCGTTCGGCGAGCCGACGCTGTTCTTGGTCCTGCGCTATCCGGACCGACCGGCCACGGCTCGCTGGCTCGCGCACGCGTTTGGCTTCGAGCCCGCGCTCACGAGCAGCGCTTCCGGCAGGTCGGCCGAGTGCACGGAACTTCGTCTCGGCGACAGTGCCCTGTGGTTGAGTTCCGCGCCGCCCGACGATCGCCTATGGGGGAAAGACTGGCACGCCACACACCTCGTCGTGCCAGACGTTGACGCGCACCACGATCGGGCTCGCCGATCTGGCGCGACGATCGTGCAATCGCCAGCGGACACAGCCGACGGGTCTCGCGTCTACTGGGCGCGAGACACCGAAGGTTACTTGTGGAGCTTCGGCACGCGGCAACCGGGTTCGTCTCGCTGAAGGGACGACGGTCCGATGACCTTCTCATCTCGGCGCTTGCGCCATAAGGGTAGCGCCTACCGACTTGACCGACGTCGTTCACTGACGCCGCGGGCGCGCCCTTCCAAGTACTGCCGTTCCGGCATGCTGAGCGTGCCGGAAAGCCTATCCGGAGTGATACTCGCAGGATGCGGCGCACACGCCTCTCATCACGCCCAACGTGCTTCGAAGGGTTGCCGACCATTCGCGCCGGCGGCAAGGAGATCTGCTGGATGGGCGATCGCGGGGACAGCTTTGGCGATAAGGACATCTACTGCGCGACGCGACGCTGAGGCATTGCGAAGGCCTGCGCGATGTCCAGCGCAATCGACTTCGTGTCCGCGAACGAAATGTTGGCCATCACGGCGACGACGAGCCCGCGTTCGGGAAACGTCATGAGGTAGGTCGTCCCACCGATGAAGTCCTCTTTGCTGCCATGGCCCGCCATCCGCGCGGGTTGACCCGCAAGCGGATGCGTCTCGAGCTCCCAGCCAAGGCCGTAGCCGGTCTCCTCGCCCGAGGCCAGCCGCTGCGGTGTCTGGAGCAGTTGGACGGTGCCGGGCTTCAGCAGCTTGCCGCTGTTGATGCCCATCCCGAACCGCACCAGGTCTGACGGCGTGGACAGGAACGCGGCGGCGCCGGCGTAGCAGGAATGATCTCCCTGGCGCGCAGACTTCGGCCCATATCGGGTATCCCCCGCAAGCCCAAACAGCGGCCAGTAGAACGCCGCGCGCGCCGGGTTCGCCTCGGTCGCGACGTCAATCGTCGTGTCGCGCATGCCCAGCGGCTCGAAGACCTGCGTGCGCATGAACGCAAAGAACGGCTCGTTCGCGGCGGCTTCGACCGCCGCGCTCACGAGGATCCAACCATAGCTCGAAGGGCTGTACTTCGTGCCCGGTTCGAAGAGCAGGTTGCGCTCCCCGAAGTTGTCGAGCTGCAACCCGTCGACCGTCCGCTCGCAGCGCCGAGCCGGGCTTCCCTCGCCACTGCTGGGGTTGGAGAGAGGGGCCTCGCCACCGTGGTCGGTCGGAACGCCGGCCACCTGCGCCATCAGATGACGCAGCGTCACGGGCCATTGCTTTTTCGGGAACTCGGGCACGTGCGCCTGAATGTCGTCGTCGAGATGCAGCTCGTTTCTCTCCAGCAGCAGCCCGACCGCAGCCGAACTGAGCGCTTTGGATACGTCTGCGACCCTGAACCCGGTATCTGGTGCGACGGGCACCTGGTTCTCGACATTCGCCCAGCCAAAGCCCTCGGCCCACTCGATGTCACCATCGACGCCGACCGCCACCGAGAGTCCCGGCAGGTTCTGCTGGATGAGATCGGCGCGCACGATTTGTCGCCCGCGTTCCACCGCGCCGGTCCATTTTCGCGAGGGGTCCGAATGCGTGACGGATCGCACCTGCTGCGGGTCCGGGTGCAGGATCGGCGCCGTGACGCTCTTGTATGCCCAGAGCCCCAGAATCGCCGCGAGCGGCAGGCCGATGGCCCCGACGATCAGCGCAAGCCAGGTCGGGATCCGATTCTTTGCCACGTTTCAGGTAACTTTATTACACAAAGTTATTTGCGTCAATGCGCTTCGCTCTCGCATCGGACCGAAATTTCAACTGTCAGAGATGATCGTCGAAAATGATCGTTGACCGACAGCCGGGATGATCGGATCTTCAAGCAGATATCTGGCAGGTCCAGAGAATGGAGGCACTTATGGAGCATGTCGAAAGCCTGCTGAAGGCAACGCTGGCCGAAATCGAGCGTCTTCTCAGCACTCGTACCGTTGTCGGTGAGCCGATCAACATCGAGGGCCAGACGATCATTCCGCTCATTGCGGTTGGTTTTGGCTTTGGTGCCGGCGGCGGGTCTGGCAAAGACCCGAAGACGGCGAGATTGGAAGGCCTTGGCGCCGGCTCCGGCGCCGGAGGCGGTATCAAACCGGTCGCGGTCATCATCGTCAACAAGGATGGCGTGCGTCTGGAGAGCGTTCGCAGGGGTGCGGCCACCATGGTCGAGAAGGTCGGTGAGGCCGTCGGCAGGATCATGGAAAAGCGCGGCGAGAAATCGGCCTAGGTCGGGGCGCGCCTATGCTCGCGCTCGTTGCTGCGTTGGCGGCGCCGATCGCCCTCATGGTGGCGATGCTTGCCGTGCCGCTCGTACTGTTCATTGAGGCCGAGCGCACGGACAAGCTGACGGTCCGGTGGCGACTGTTCTGGCTCTTCGGTCTGGTCAAGCCCCGGTCGAGGAACCGATCTGCGCCGCCGCCACCCGAGCGCGCCGACGCCAGGCCTGCGGACACGCCGAAGAAACGGAGGGCGAAAGGGCTGCGCATGGCAGTTGCGGTTCTGCGGACACGCGGCCTCTTCGAGAGAGTCGTCCAGCTCGCCCTTGCGCTGCTCCGGCGGGTGAGGCTCGAAAGGTTTCAATTGGATACGATGTTCGGGCTCGAGAACCCGGCGGACACGGGGGTCGTGTACGGATGCCTTTCGCCGGTGCTTGTGATGGCTGAGGTACGTGGACTGAACATCCGCTGTCGTCCGATGTTCCTGGAGTCGGGCGTACGAGGTGCGTTCCGCGCGACGATCCGTATCCGCCCTCTCCTGGTGGTGGGACCGATTGTGGCGTTCCTCGTGTCCCCTCCGGTTTTTCGCGCAGCACGTGCGGCGTGGCGAGCCAGAAAATGAGCGACCTGCGCTCCGACACGCGCGTCACGGTCACCGTCGGTGACCTGGAGATTGAATCGACCGAGAGAACGGTCGTGCATGTGGAGCGTGTTTGCGATGGGATTGTCGGACTGGCGTTGAAGCAACCGGTATCCATCGTTGTTCGGTCGCCGGCCGGCACATGGAGATTGGATCTGCCGTCCGAGCCCGCCGTGTGACAGAGGGACCAACCTTTGCGCGGCATCGACGTGGGCGCCGCCATCGTATATTGGTCACCAGGGTGGCCACATGAGGATCAGCATGAAATCACCCTTCCGATCGAACTGAAGCGCGAGCTGTACGACATGCTGACGAGCGACGTCGCACGGCAGTTGAAGCGACGGAACGTTTCGGAAGACGACGTAATGGAGGACTTCGAGGCGTCGCGGAAGTCCTCCTCTCCGCGGTCATCGGTGGACGCGCTGCTCTCGCACTTCGGCACGACAACGTCGAACAGGTCTTCACTCCGGCGGCAGCCTACGACGAGGTCCTCGAGTACCTCCCATCCCTCACCAAGAAGCGGCTCGAGCCGGACACGCTCCTGCTCGCCTTCGCCTCTCTTCCTGTCACTGTCATGGATCGCTGGGGTATGAGGCGAAGCTGCCGGCGGTCCGGCGCCTCGCGTGCGTTCCTCCTGTGTCTGAATCAACCGTTACCTTGTATGGTAACATCTTATATCCGTGGGCAAGCATCGGCGGGGCGGGTTCGTCTTCATCACCTGGAAAGGCGACCATGCGCCGCGCCATGTGCATGTGTATCGTGACGGCACGCTGGTCGTGAAGTGGGATTTGGATAATCAGAAGCCAATGAAGGGCGCGGAGACGCGGCGCATCCTGGAACTGATCAGCGAACTGGAGGCTGAGGGCCTGCTGTGAAGATCCGCTCTGTCAGGCACAACAATCGGAAGAAGGTGTTCGAGGTCCGCACCTCCACGAAGAAGCTCGTGTTCCCGTTCTCGAAGGCGGCACCGACACCAACGACCGAAGACCCGCTCGCAGAGCTCTCCGTTGACGCAGAGGCTGGCCGGGAGGCATTTACTTACGTCCTCCACTCCGGACGCACCGGCACGGTCCACGTCGAGCAGGTGCTCGAGTACAACCAGGATCCGACATACCTTCGCGATCTCCTGTTGTACCGATTGACGATCGAGGCACAGAAGCGAGTCGCCGAGAGCCCGCTCTCAAAACGCGAGATCGTGCGCCGGCTGGGGACGTCGGCCGCGCAGTTGTATCGTCTGCTCGATCAGACGAACTACCGCAAGTCCGTCGATCAGCTGCTCGCGCTGCTGCAAGTGTTGAACTGTGACGTTGACCTGGTCGTTCGGACCAAGACCGCATGACGTCGACACGCGCGGCGCCGCCCGCGTCGGGCGATCGGCGTTCCTCTGGACTATCCTCGGCAGTGCCGATGACCGTCGGCGGCTGATCCGCGAAGGCCTCATCGCGATTGGAAGCTGGCAGTGATGGCGATCTTCCTTGACTTCGCCTACCAGCTGATCGTGTTTCACCGCATATACCCGGTCGAAGATCGACTCGCGCTCGCATCCTGCCCTATTGCGCTCCGCGGCCCCGTCAATCGCATCGCCAGCATTTGGGTTCGCCGAGAGGAGCGTGCATCAGACCAGAGACCTCCGCCGGGTAGCTAACAGGCGCCGAATCGGAAGGCGGCCACGTCTTCAAGGGCGTCGCGAACCGCCCGAAGTCCGTCCGGCCGGTCGTAGTAGACTGTTTCCCGTGCGCCGTATCGTCGCACTCGTGCTCGTTCAAGCCCTGGTCGCCTCGACGTCCATGGCGTCGTCTCTGCACGTCCACGAGTACATCGGGCACGATCACCCGGATCACCACCACGGTCCGGCGGCGCACGATCACGATAACCCGGCGTTAGCTGATCGGGACCATCACGACGCAGGTGATGAGGACCATCCCGCCTGGCAGCCCGACTCGTGCGAGCCGGGTCGACACGCAGTCAGAATCAGTATGAGCTGCGCCTGCATTCCTCAGGCGCACGTCGATCTTGCCGAGCTTCCGGGGCCCACGATCGCGGTCCCTAGCGCCCCAATTCGTTCCGTGGTGCCCTTCACTGACGTACGAGTTCACGGTCCGCCGTTCGACGCTCGGACCGCCTCTCGCGCCCCGCCTCTCCTCCACGCCTGATCACCTGACCGGCGCTTCGCTGGTCGTCCGTCAGTTCGAATAATCGAGGACCGTTTGTATGCCGACTCGAGCGCAGGTATGTACCTGGATCGCTGCGGTCGGCCTGCTGGCGCCACCTGTGGCTGCCGGTCAGGGCCGAACCGATCGTGAAGTCGTGGTGCTGATCGTGCGCGATGGGCCGCAGGCCAGGGCGATCCGCGCCGAATCGGAGGTCACCCGTCGTGAGCAGCTCGCGCGGCTCTCGTATCCGAATCCTTCCGTCACGTACAGCCGGGAAGGGGCGGGCTTCACCGAGTTCTTCCAGGCGGAGCAGTCGCTGCCGATATTCGGAGTGCGTGACGAGCTGTCGCGAGCCGGCAATGCGGCGACTGCCGCCGCAGAGGCCGAGCGCGACCTCAGGCTATGGCTGCTCCGCTCCGATGCCGCCGCGGCCGTCGCTCGCGTCGTCGCCGGCCAGGAACGGCTCGAGTCCGTTCGAGCCCACATGCGCGAGGTGGAACGGCTCATCGAGATCCTTCGCACCCGTGAGCGAGAAGGCGAAGGCTCGCGATTCGATTGGTTGCGCGCAGAACAGGAGCTCCGCGACACCAACCAGGTCGTTACGTCCGCGGCGGTCGCACTCGCCGATGCGCGCGCGACGGTCTCGGGCATGCTGCCGCGTGACGCTTCGCTGACGACAATTGCGGGCTCGCAGATCACGCAGCAGCCACCCGTCCCTCTGGAGATCTTGTTCACCCGGGCGACGTCCACTCGCGCAGAACTTCGTGCCCTCGACGAGCTCCTTCAACGCGCAACGTTCGAAGCCGAGGCGGCTCGACGAGCGCGGCTCCCTTCCCCGAATCTGTTCGGTGGCGTGAAACGAGCCGACGAACTGTCGGGACGCAAGACCGGCGGTGTATTCGGGGTGACCGTGGCGCTGCCTCTGTTCGATGACGGCGGCCGGGAAGCCACGCGGTGGGAGGCCGAGCGGTCACGAGTAGAGGCGGAGCGGATGTTCATCGAACACCGCATCCGCAGTGAGATTTCCGGCGCCTCGGAGGTGCTGACGCTCCGGCAAGCCGCGCTGGTCCAGGAGCAGCAGGGGACCGCCGAGGAGCTGGTGCAGATCGCAACGGTCGCGTATCGCGAGGGTGAGGTCGGCATTCTGGAGCTGCTCGATGCGGCGCGTACCGCCACACGGGCAAGGATTCGCAGCATCGATTTACGGCTGGACGCGCGCCTGGCACAGATCGCTCTGGAACGCGCAGTGGGAGATACATTGTGGCCCTGAAATCTCGGTTCTCAACCTTCCTCATCGCCGTGCTGGCGGCCGGATGTAGTCGTTCAGCCGCGCCCGAAGCCCCGCCGGAAGAACCCGAAGCGTGGAGCGTGACGCGGTGGACCGAGAAGACGGAGCTGTTCGCCGAGTACCCGCCTCTCGCAGTCGGTTCCACGTCACGATTCGCCATTCACCTGACGCGCCTGGATGGCTTCAAGGCGCTCACTGAAGGCAACGTGGAGCTTCGACTCGAGGGCGGCTCGGCGTCACCGGAATTGTTTCGCGTGGACGCACCGTCTCGCCCGGGAATTTTCGGGCTTGATGTGAAGCCCGCGCATGCAGGCAAACGCCAGCTCGTGATCGCCATCAGGGCGGCCGGACTGAACGATGAACATCGTGTTGGCGAAGTCGACGTGTATCCCAACGCCGACGCGGCCCGTGACGCTTCGCCGGCAGCGGGAGAGAACACGCCGGGCATCAGCTTCCTGAAGGAACAGCAATGGAGCCTGGACTTCGGGACCGCCCTGGTGAAAGAACAGGCGGTTCGAGAATCGATCCGCGTTCCGGCGCGCCTGGAAGCCCGACCTGGTGGCGCTGCCGACGTGGTCGCCCCCATCGACGGGCGGTTGACGCAGGTCGTCGAGGTCGCGCTTGGCGCCAGTGTATCTCGCGGGCAGGAGCTCGCCCGACTGCTGCCCCCACCCTCGGCGCCAGCCGACCTTCCGCAGCTTCAACGGGCGCGCGCGGAAGCACAGACGGCGCTCGCCCTGGCGACTCGCGATCGCGAGCGGGCCGAGCGGTTAACGACCGCGGGAGCGGCGCCTGGCAGACGTCTGGACGAGGCGCGATCGGCCGAGGAGCAGGCCAAGGCTCGCCTGACGGCGGCCGAGGCAAGTCTGGCGCAGTACAACGCCGCACGCACTGGAGGCGCCACCGACGCCGAAGGGTTGTTCATCGTCCGCGCCCCCGTGAGCGGCGTGATCGCTCAGCGCGCTGCCGCGACAGGCGCGAACGTCACCGCCGGAAGCGTGTTGTTCCGCGTCGTTGATGCCTCACAACTGTATGTCGTCGGCCATCTTCCCGAAGGACAGGCCGCGCGTGCGCGTCGCGCGCAGGCGGCCGAGATCGAGATCGCCGGACAAGGGGACCGGGTACCGGCAGGCCGCCTCGTGAGCGTCGGCAAAGTGCTCGATCCACAGTCCCGGACATTGCCCATCACCTTCGCCTTCGACAACCGGACCATCGGACTGCCGGTGGGGCAGGCTGCATTCCTTCACTTATTGATGGAGACCACGCAGGCCCGGCCCGTCGTGCCCGCGGCCGCCATTGTCGACGATGCCGGGCGGCCGATCGTGTTCGTGCAACGCGAAGGTGAGACCTTCGAGCGACGAGCGGTGACGCTCGGACCGAGATCGGGCGATCTCGTCCAGGTCACCGAAGGCGTCAAGGTCGGCGACCGCGTGGTGACCAAAGGCGCGTACCTGGTGCGTCTTGCGTCGTTGTCCACGTCGGTTCCAGCACACGGGCACGTGCACTGAGCGCCGCCTTCGCGCGCTGCGCTTCGGCGCCCAAGGGAGCTGAACATGATTGACGGACTCATTCGTTGGTCGCTCAGGCATCGTCCAATCGTCGTCGCCATCGCCGCCGCGTTTCTGATCTGGGGCGGCTGGACGGCGACGCGCATTCCTCTGGACGTGCTGCCGGATCTCACTGCGCCGACGGTCACCATCCTCGCCGAAGCGCCGGGCATGGATCCGCTCGAGATCGAGTCGCTGGTCACCTTCCCGATCGAATCCGCGCTGAATGGCGCAGCAGGAGTTCGGCGGGTGCGTTCGGCGACCGCCGTCGGCGTTGCCGTGGTCTGGGTTGAGTTCGACTGGGGGCAGGACATCAACCGGGCCCGTCAAACGGTCACGGAGAAGCTCACACTGGTTTCAGGTTCGCTACCCCCAAACGTCGAGCCGCCGTTCCTGGCACCGGTCTCCTCGATCATGGGCGAGGTGCTGTTCATCGATCTCGAGTCGGACCGGCACTCGCCGCTGGAGCTCCGAACGGTCGCGGAGACGGTCGTGAGACGGCGGCTCCTGGCCGTCCCGGGCGTATCCCAGGTGATCGCCACCGGAGGTGAGCAGAAGCAGTACGAGGTCGTCCTCGATCCGGCACGCCTTGCCGCTCACGAAGTGACCCTCGAGGAAGTCGAGAGGGCGCTGACAGCCGCGAACCAGAACGCCACCGCAGGATTTCAGATCGCACAGGGACAGGAGTACCTCGTCCGCGGCGTGGGACGTCTGGGTGACGTCGACGCGATTGCCGCCGTGAGCGTCAAAACGACTGATGCAGCGCCAGTCCTCGTGCGCGACGTCGGGACCGTCCGTGAAGGCGCTGCGATCAAGCGCGGCGAAGGATCGCACAATGCCAGACCTGCCGTCATCGTCGGCATCCAGAAGCAGCCGGCGATCAACACGCTGGAGCTGACCGAACGCATCGACGCCACCCTGGAAGATATCCAGCGGGCGCTCCCTCAGGGAATGCAGATCCATCGGGATCTGTTCAGGCAAGCGGACTTCATCGAACAATCGCTGGATAACCTGTTCACGGCGTCCCTGGAGGGCGCCGTCCTCGTCATCATCGTGGTCGTGGTGTTTCTCATGAACGTGCGCGCGGCGGTCATCACCCTGCTTGCTTTGCCATTGTCGCTCGTCGCCGCCGTCATCGCGATGCATCGATTCGGACTCACGATCAACAGCATGAGCCTCGGCGGCCTCGCCATTGCCATCGGCGAGCTGGTCGACGACGCCATAGTCGACGTGGAGAACGTCGTCAGACGTCTGCGCGAGAACGCCAAGAGGCCGGAATCGGAGCGCTTGCCTGTACTCGAAGTCGTCTACCGCGCGAGCACAGAGATTCGCCATTCGGTCGTTTTTGCGACGGTCATCGTGGCGCTGGTGTTCCTCCCACTCTTCATCTTGAGCAGTGTCGAGGGACGTCTGTTGCGGCCGCTCGCGTTTGGCTACGTCGTCGCTCTGACGGCGTCGCTGGTCGTTGCTCTGACGGTCACGCCGGTGCTGTGCTCGTGGTTATTACCGAAGTCACGCCTGATTGCCTCGGGCACTGAACCCAAGCTGACGCAGCGTCTCAAGGCTGCTTACGAGAGATGGCTCGGACACGCGTTCACGTACTGGCGTGCGGTGCTGACGGCTGCCGCGGCGCTCCTGGTGGCGGCCCTCGTCGGCATTTGGGCCGCCGGCAGATCGTTCCTCCCCGAGTTCAACGAAGGTGCGTTGACGGTGAGCGCCGTCACGATTCCAGGCACGAGCCTCGCCGACTCGAACGCGCTCGGTAATGCGCTCGAGCGGCTGATGCTGAGCGTCCCGGAGGTGACCTCCACGGCCCGTCGCACCGGCCGCGCCGAGCTCGACGAGCACGTTCAAGGAGTCGAATCGGCGGAGATCGATGTCCGCCTCGAAATGAAGGATCGCCCGCGCGAAGCCGTGCTCGAAGAGTTGCGACAGAAAGTCTCGCTGCTTCCCGGCACCAATGTGACGATAGGTCAGCCGATCTCGCACCGCATCGACCACATGCTGTCGGGCACCCGGGCCAACATCGCGGTCAAGATCTTTGGCGACGATCTCCCGACGCTCAGGGGGCTGGCTGGCCAGGTGCAACGCGAGATGTCGCAGGTGGACGGAGTCGTTGACCTCTCAACAGAGGCACAGACGGACATTCCGACACTGAAGGTGCGCATCGACCCGGCAGCCGCGGCGCGTCACGGACTCGGGTCGGGCACGGTCGCCGAAGCGTTGCAGACTGCGCGCGTAGGCCACGCGGTCGGTCAGATTTTTCAGGGCCAGATCGCCGTTCCGTTGGTCGTTCGCTACGCACTGGACGACTCGAAGGAGCTCGACTCGATTGCGATGACCCAGATCCAAACACCAGATCGTCGCCAGATTCCGCTGTCGGCTGTCGCCACGATCCAGGAAGACCGCGGGCCGAATTTTGTCATGCGGGAGAACGCCCAACGCCGAATCGTCGTGCAGAGCAATGTCTCCGGCCGCGACTTGCGCAGCGTGGTCAACGACATTCAGGAGCGGGTCACTCAGAACCTCAAACTGCCGCAGGGCTACCACGTCGAGTACGGCGGTCAGTTTGAAAGCGAGGCGCAGGCGTCGCGGCAGCTGCTCTGGCTGTCGCTGGGCGTTGTCGTCGCGATCTTCTTCATCCTGTCGGCCGCCTTTGGTTCCTCACGCGATGGGCTCTTGATCATGCTCAACCTGCCGCTGGCGCTGATTGGCGGCGTCATTGGCGTATATCTGGCGGGCGGTGTCCTGTCGGTTGCCTCGATCGTCGGCTTCATCACGTTGTTCGGCATTGCCACCCGCAACGGCATCATGCTGGTTTCGCACATCCGTCATTTGCAGGAGCACGAGGGCGTGACCGATTTCAAGACGGCTGTCGTTCGAGGCGCGACCGAGCGGCTCGTGCCGATCTTGATGACCGCGCTCGCCGCCGGGCTGGCGCTGGTGCCGATCGCACTATCTGCCGGCGAGCCCGGGAGCGAGATTCAGGCGCCGATGGCCATGGTCATCATGTTCGGCCTCTCGAGCTCTACAGCGCTCAACATGATCGTCGTCCCGATCCTCTACGAGCGGTTCGGTCGCCCGGCCTCATCGGGTGTGGCCAGCTCCTCCTCAGGCGGGCGCACATGACGAAACGCCCGATACAACATCAGGTCGTAGCCGATTTTCAGCACTCCTCCGATCACCAGCGGTCCTGCGAGCGCGACGTGCTGCATGACGACTCCGGCCAACGAAGGCCCGACCGCCCATGCGACGTTTCGAGTCACGTTGGTCACGCCGCTCGCAAAGGTGCGTTCGGCGGGCTTGACCACGGCCATGACGTAGGACTGGCGCGTGGGCACGTCCATCTCGACGAGCGCCTCCCGTGCGAGAAACAGCGCTGCAGCAACCGCCGCACTCGGTGATGCGGGCGCCGCAATGAGGAAGAGGCTCGACGGGAGATGGGTCCACACCATCGTGTTCAAGAGTCCGATCCGCCGCGCGAGCCAGGCCGCTGCCAAGTGCGACACTGCGTTCAGGACCCGAGCCGCGAAGAACAACAGGGCGAGCGTCGCTTCGGACGTTCCGTACTGGCGAAAGAACCAGTACGAAATCAGTGCCGAATTCAAGAAGCCGCCGCCGATGCTGTCGAGACCGAACAAAAGCGCCAGGCGCGTGATCACGCGCTTGCTTCGGGCATCGACAGGTGCGTTGGTCTGCACCGGTTTCAACCCGGTGCCGACCTCGATGCCGGGTGTCAGCGCGAGGTACGGAGCGACGCAGCCCAGCATCGCGACAGCACACATCAGGAATGTGAGTTGGTGCGCGACATCGGGGTCAACTGACAACACGCGCGTGAGTACGGTCGGGATCGTTGCTGCCAGGGCGCCGATCGCGTGGCCCGCGTCCAGCACGAGGTTGTACCAGGCGAGCGTCCACGTTCTTCGGTCGGCGCTCACCGTTTCCGGCAGGATCGCCTGTTCGAGCGACGATGCGGCGCCGCGGTCGCGACCCATGCCGTTCAGCATCCCAATGAACGCCAGCGGCAAGAGTGCGGCGGCGTCGGTGAACGCCGCGAGCGCCACATAGCCGATCGCACTCAGCACCGCGAGACCGACGAGCACTCGCCTCCGCCCCCAGGCATCGCCGCGAAGACTGACGATGACGGTCGCCAGCGATGAACCTGCGAGACCGACACCGATGAGCAACCCAATCTTCGTCGAGGAGAATCCCAAGTCCGCCAGATGGATCGCCACCGTCACGCCAACGAGGCTGACCGTCGCCGACCGCACGAGTCCGGCCACGTAGATGAGCCATGCGTCTCGTTCTCCGTCTTCCACGACGAGGATGCGCACACCGTGCATGTTAGCGGGGTCTGGCGCCAATCCCGTTCCCGACGCAAATGTAAGAGCGGGCGCACACCCTCGCACAGGCGTGTGGCTGCCCGTAAGCTATGTCAATCGATTCGAGAAGGAGGCGGCATGCCGGTGGCTTCGTTTCGGGTTCACGGAGTCCGTTATCAGACGCGGGACGTGGACCGTGCCGTGGCGTTTTACACGCAACAACTGGGCTTCGAGTTGAAGCACCAACAAGGGGCTGCGTTCGCTGGTAGCCGATAGCTCGTAGCCGGTAGTTCGTACCGCCTTAGCCTGGCGTTAGCTCTATCGAATCGTGGGCTTTGGGCCGGCCGCGTCATTTCGGTACACGACCCCGCCCTTCATGACGAAGAGGATGTCTTGCAGAACACTGATATCCGTTAGCGGATTTCCACCTACCGCAATCACGTCCGCGAGCTTGCCGGCGGTCACCGACCCGATTCGATCCTGCAAGCCGAGAATTTCTGCATTCAGCGACGTGGACGCCACAATCGTGTTCATCGATCTTTCACCGAGTGATACTCGGTATGCCATTTCCCGAGCGATCAGGCCATGTGGCATCACGGGCGCATCCGTTCCCAAGCCGATGGGGATGCCGGCTGCGAGCGCGCGCTTGAACCCAGCGACCGCCACTTCATTCACGGCCAGGCTCCGGGTCTTCTCGGACTCAGGGACGTGCGGCGATGCCAGCAGATAAGAGCGAAGAGCCATCGTGGGAACATAAAAGGTTCGCCGATCTGACTTCTTCAACAGCGCGACGGCTTCGTCATCAAGATAGGAACCGTGATCCACTGTGCGCACACCCGCACGGATGGCGGCCTTGATGCCGTCGGCGCCGTGGGCGTGCGCCGCGACCTGGCGTCCCCATCGGTTCGCCTCGGTGACAGCCGCCTGGATCTCGGCGTCAGAGGTACTGCTGCGCGCTGGGCAAGATGCCTTTGGACAAGATGGCGCCGGTTGCGAGGATCTTGATGAAGTCGGCGCCATTCTTGAAATTGGTTCGCACGGCCTTGACGATTTCGTCGGGGCCATCGGCCATGTTCCGAACCAACGGCACGTCGAGATAGATCGAGAACTGGCGGGCGTCTCCGGCTCCGCCCGTCGAAGAGACGTAGCTGCCGGCGGCGAGGAGCCGCGGCCCTGGAACGGCTCCTTCGTCGATGGCCTTCCGCAGTTCGACATCCACGTATGGCCACGTCGATCCCATGTCGCGAGAGGTTGTCACGCCCGACATCAGCGTGACCCGTGCATTCCGCGCCCCCCACAATGCCGCCTGTGGAGGCGTTGTAGTGGTTAAGTCATCTTCCCAGTGAACGCTTTCCTGACCCGTCAGATGCGTATGCAAATCGATGAGGCCCGGCAGCAACGTCGCGTCTCCGAGATCGATCACCGTCGCTCCAGCGGGAACAACAAGAGACGCCGCGACCTCTTCAATACGTTCGCCAGTGACGCGAACCATCGCAGGTGCGAGGGGTGGCCCGCCCCCGCCGTCGATGAGCCGCGCCGCCTTCACGACGACTGTTTGGGCATGCACAGTGCCCGCGATTACTGACACCAATACAAACGCCAGAACGGCAACGGGTCGATGAATGCTCAATTGGTGGCTCCGGTGGGTCTAGAGGACACTCGAGTTTGTCGCGTCGCCAGCCGAAAGCAGACTGCGAGTTGCGCCTTACTTGATCGTTCGACCGGCCGTCAGTCTGTTCGCACAGGACCAGACGGACCGTCGTTTTCAGACCGAGGTCGGCCGCTTCGCTGACTTGACAGAATTTGCGTAGCAGTATACTTTGCACGGTAAAGTATGCGCGTCCTCCGGGCGGCCCAGCTCGGCATGTGTTTCGGCGTTCGCGATGCTATCGCGCTCGCGCTCGAGCACGCGGACGCCGGCCCCCTCACGATCCTCGGTGACCTCGTCCACAACCCCACCGTCCTGAGCGCCCTCGAAACGAAGGGCATCGCGGTCGCCCAGGACGTCGCACACGTCAAGACGCCGACCCTGATGGTGACGGCCCACGGCACGTCCGAGCGGACCCTCGCGCAGACTCGCTCCCTGGGCCTGACGGTGGTAGAAGCCACGTGCCCGCTCGTCCACGTCGCGCACCGCGCCGTCGCGGCGCTCGACCGCGACGGCTACCACGTCGTCATCGTCGGGCAACGCGACCACGTGGAGGTGCGCGGCCTCACCGGCGATCTCGATCGCGACAACTTCAATGTCGTGCTCGATGACGCTGACGTCCTCGCGCTCGAGGAGCATCCACGGCTCGGCGTAGCCGCCCAGACGACGCAGGCGGTAGAGAAGGTGCGGCACCTGGTCGACCTGATCCGGCGGCGATTCCCGCAATCGGAGGTGCGCTTCATCGATACGGTCTGCAAGCCCACCAAGGAACGGCAGTCCGCGGCGGTCGATATGGCACGCCAGGCCGACGTCGTCATCGTGGTCGGCGGCCGGTCGAGCAACAACACGCGCGAGCTGGTAATGACCTGTGCGCGCTTCTGCGCCCGCGTGCATCACGTGCAGACCGACGCAGACGTCCGCCCCGAATGGTTCGATGAGGCGAACGTCGTGGGACTGACAGCCGGCACCTCGACGCCAGACGACGTCATCGACCGCGTTGAGGCGCGAATTCGTCAGGTTGCGGAGGCAAGCGAGCGCCGGAGTGATGAAAGATGAGCGGATCACCTTTCGGAGGGAACGCGCTGGGCGATCGTGATGGCCTTCGCGATCGCGATGGCCTGGGTCGAGGCCGCGAGCGTGTTTTACATCCGCGCGCTCGTCGATCGGATCGAGCCGTACCAGGCAGACCCGCTGCCGATGAACGGAGCGCTGGGCAACGTCGAATTGTGGCGCGAGGCGGCGACGCTTGTCATGATCGCCACGCTGGGGACGCTCGCGGGGCGCACCTGGCGCCATCGCGCCGGTTACGCGGCGCTTGCGTTCGGCGCCTGGGACATCTTTTATTACGTCTTCCTTCGCCTTATCTCGGGCTGGCCGAGGACGCTGCTGGACTGGGACATCCTGTTCCTGCTGCCGCTCCCATGGTGGGGGCCTGTGCTCGCGCCAGTGAGTATCGCGCTGGTGATGATCCTGTGGGGCACGCTCGCGACGCAGTCGGATGATGCTGCGCCCGACTCCCGCTGGGCCCACTGGACATCGGCGCTTGGCTGCTTCGGTATCGTGCTGGCGCTCGCCGTCTTCATGATCGACGCCTGGCGGGCGCTGCCGCATGGCCGTGACGCGGTCCTGCAGGTCCTGCCGACCACATTCAACTGGCCGCTGTTCTGGGTGGCGTTGCTGCTGATGGCCTCACCGGTGCTTCATCTCGTTGCCCGACGACGAGCTATTTCTTCCGCGTCATCTCGATGACACATCCGGTCGCTCACCGATAGCTTATTCCACAACTCGGCGTGCAAACTGGCATCGAGGACGATTGATCCAGCACAATCGGCTGCGCTAGACTGCCACGGCCGCACCGCGCGAACGCGATCTTCCGAACCCGGAAGCGCCGGCTTTCGTGCATGCAATGGAGAGTGGCCCATGCCTGTGTCGCTTACCTTTCCAGGAGTCTACATCGAAGAAGTTCCAAGTGGAGTCCGCACCATAACGGGCGTGGCCACATCCATCACCGCATTTGTCGGCAGGGCACGGCGCGGTCCGGTGAATCAACCCTGTCAGGGTGAACAACTTTGCGGATTTCGAACGCAGGTTCGGAGGACTCTGGGCCGAAAGCACTATGAGCTATGCGGTCCGCGACTTCTATCTCAATGGCGGCAGCGCAGCCGTCATCGTACGTTTGTTCCGTCCAACTGAGGACGGACCGAACCGGGTGACGCTGGAGGCCGGCGGCCTTTCTCTGGAAGCGAAATACGAAGGCTCATGGGCTCTTGCCCTGCAAGCCAGTGCGCACGCACCGACTGTACAGCTGGCCCAGGAGATTGCCGAAGATCTGGATGTTGAACCGGATCAAATCTTCAATCTCATCATCAATGACCGCTCGACCGGCACGCGAGAAGTGTTCAACAACGTCACGATTGTCGAGAGCCGCAGACGGATCGATCGCGTTCTGGACAACGAGTCGGCCCTGGTCAGAGTGCCGCGCGACGAGGAGGGCCTTCCGGAGCTTCCCGACGACTTTGCAGCGCCGACCCCGGACGCCCCTTTGGACTTTTCACTTACGCCGGATCCGGATGCGGCAGGCTCGGCGGAGACCCTCGACGGTGAAGTCCTCGACAGCTGACAACTACATCGACATCTGGCCAGAGCCCATTCCCGATCATCTCAGGGATTATGTGGGCAGCACGTCGAGGAAGCAGGGCCTCTTTGCGCTGGACGATGCGGATCTGATTAATCTGCTGTGCATCCCTCCGTTCTCTTTTGACAGACGACGGACGACGTTGACCGGCGGCGGTATGGAGCGCCGCTTCGGAATACGCTTTTGACCGCCGGGCAATGCTGCTGGTCGACCCGCCAAGCGATTGGACGAGCGTCGAGTCAGCTCGTGACGGCTTGCCTGCTCTTACCGGTGCGATTGGTTCAGAACAAGAAGAATGCCGCTCTGTTCTTTCCTCGGATACGCAAACCTAATCCGATCAGAGAAAACCAGTTAGAGGACTTTGTTCCCTGCGGTGCGGTGGCTGGTGTGTTTGCGCGTATCGATGGCCAGCGCGGAGTGTGGAAGGCGCCGGCGGGACTCGAGGCCGGTCTGGTCGGCGTGCCGGCGTTGAGCGTGCACCTCAGTGATGATGAAAACGGCGAACTCAACCCGCTCGGGATGAACTGCCTGCGCCTGCGACCGGCGGCCGGCCCGGTCGTTTGGGGTTCGCGCACGCTTGCAGGGAACGACCTGCTCGCGTCGGAGTGGAAATACATCCCAGTGCGCCGCGTCGCGCTGTTCATCGAGGAGAGCCTGTATCGCGGCACGCAGTGGGCAGTGTTCGAACCGAACGACGAGCCGCTCTGGGCAGAACTGCGCCTGAACATCGGTGCCTTCATGCAGAACCTCTTTCGCCAGGGCGCCTTTCAGGGCAGAACGCCGAGAGAGGCCTACTTCGTCAAATGCGACAAAGAGACGACGACGCAGAATGACATCAATCTCGGCGTCGTAAACGTGCTGGTCGGCTTCGCACCCCTCAAACCCGCCGAGTTCGTTGTGATCCGTCTCCAGCAGATGGCAGGTCAGATCCAGACCTAGAGTAGGAGTAAGTCATGGCGCAGTTCACCGTTAATCCGGAGCGACTCGATCCCTACAAGAACTTCAAGTTCCGCGCCAAATGGGACGGCCGTTACGTGCTCGGAGTAAGCAAAGTCAGTGCACTGAAACGCACCACTGAGGTCGTCGAGCATCGTGAGGGCGGCGACCCGAGCACCGTGCGAAAGTCACCCGGCCAGACGAAGTACGAGCCCATTACCTTGGAGCGGGGGGTGACCCACGACGAGGAATTCGAGAAGTGGGCCACGAAGGTGTGGAACCTCGGTGCTGGGTTGGGCGCAGAAGTGTCCTTGAAGAATTTTCGCAAGAACGTGATCCTCGAGTTCTACAACGAAGCCGGTCAGCTGGCGATCGCTTACAAGATTTACAACTGCTGGGTGTCCGAGTACCAGGCCCTGCCGGAACTGGATGCCAGCGCCAACGCTGTCGCCATCCAGCACATCAAGCTGGAAAACGAGGGATGGGAACGCGACGTCGAAGTGACTGAGCCCGAGGAACCATCTTTGCCGTAACGAGCGATCATGCGAGCGCTCACGACGCTTGATCTCGTGGACATCTGGGAGCAGGGAAGCGCGAGCGGGTACGCGGAGCGGGCGCTCTTGCTCGTGAGCCGGACACATCCGGACATCCCCGATGAGCAACTGGAGGCGATGCCTTTGGGTGTCCGCGACGATCTGCTGCTGCAGCTTCGGCAGCAACTCTTCGGCTCCCGGCTGGAGAGCGTTGTCAGCTGCCCGAAGTGCCGTGAGTCACTGGAGATTAGCGTCGACGCGAATGAACTTCGGGCCGGGCGCGAATCGAGCAACGGCTCCAGGACGGAGTGGACAACGGGAGATCTGTCGGTTCGCTTTCGGGTTCCAACCGCCGGGGACTTTCGGGACCTCGAGGAGTACAGAGATCCGGAGGATGTGCGTCGCCGCTTGCTCGAGCGCTGCGTGGTGGAGGCCCGCAGGGGCGGAGAGCCTATCGAGCCATTGCAGCTGACCCGGGAGGAAACCATCGCCCTGGGTGAGCTTATCGCGCAGGCCGATCCTCATGGCGAGGTGTTACTCAACGCCAGATGCCCGAGCTGCGGACACAGCTGGGACAGCGTGCTCGATATCGCCTCATTTCTCTGGCGCGAGCTCGACATGCACGTCAAGCACCTGGTCGTCCAGGTGCACACGCTGGCCTCGGCCTACGCCTGGAGCGAGCGTGACATTCTGACCATGAGTGCGCGCCGGCGCCAGATGTACCTGGAGGAGCTGCAGGCGCGATGAGCGACTACCTGAAACGGCTCGCCGAGCGCGTAGCCGGTGTGGTCGATGCGATCAAGCCGAGGGTCCCTTATCGGTTCGAACGACCCGCGAACAGCGGCGTCGAACCACATGACGACCAGCTCGCCCGAACGGACGGCATGGGCCCGCAGCACAGGGCCGCCAAGGATCCTCTCGAATCCCCTCGCGACGTGTCCCGCCCTCAGCCGTTGGCGCCTCGAGCAGAGGCATCAATCGTCCCGGGTGAGCCGCCGCCCGAGCCGGTGAAGTCGTCGCCGGTGGCTGCAACGCTAGCCGGGACGGTCCCAGCGCCCAAACCACAGGCGCAGGCGGATCGGGCACCGTCGCGGAAGGATACGTCGACGAGCAGGCCGAGAGAACAGGATGATGCCGCACCGTCGCGGATTGATTACAGAAAACGCGAATTGCAGTCACCGCAGACCGGAAAGCCCGCCGCGACACGCATTGGGACAGCACACACCGCGTCAACGATCCCATTGGAATACGTTGCACCCACAGGCGCTGCGGTCGGACACCGTTCCGTGGCGCGGCTCGATGAGCCGCAGCAAGTCATGCGTCCGAGCGATGAGCCGCAGCCCGTCGTGCGCCCGAGAGACGACGTCGTGCGTCGGAGAGACAAGGACCCACGTGATCTGATGCGTGCAATGGCCGACTTGTCCGCCGAAGGCAAGGCCGAGCAACGACAAGAGTCCGCCGTGACTGTGACGATCGGACGAGTCGAAGTGCGCGCCGTCATCGAGCCGCCGAAGGCGCCCCCGAGGCCCCGCCGAGCGGCGCACAGCGCCATCTCGCTCGATGAATACCTCAAGCGCCATGAGGAGAGGCGGCGGTGAGCAATTTCCTGGCACCCGCAGTGGTCACCGAGACCCTGCGTCATCTGCTGACCGATGCGGCGACGCGAGCCGTACCGGGCACCGAGGTCACGCTCGGGCGTCCTCAGGCACTAACCGGCGCAGACGACAGTCCCGCCGTCAATCTCTATCCATATCAGGTGACCCCGAACGCAGCCTGGGCCAATGCCGACCTGCCTACCCGCGGTTCGAGTGGGGCGTTGACCCGCCGCCCCCAGATTGGGCTCAACATCGACTACTTGATTAGTTTCCGCGGTCCGGAGCTCGACCTCGTACCCGAACGGCTCATGGGCAGCTGCGTGAGCAGGCTGCACGCCCAGCCGGTCCTCACGAATACAGTCATCGAGCAGGCGGTCGCGGCCGTTCTGAGCACTGATCCGAATCATGTTCTGAGAGACGCCGACCTCGCCGAACAAGTGGAGCGGGTAAAGCTCACAGCGTTGCCATTGAATTTGGAGGAGCTTTCCAAGTTATGGTCGGTGTTCTTTCAGGTCCCCTACGTGCTGTCGGTGGCGTATCAGGCGTCGGTTGTGCTGATCGAAGAAGCAATCGAGACACCGGCTCCGGCACTGCCCGTGCGCGAGCGGCGCATTTTCGTCGAGCCGTTTCGGCGAATCCGAGTCGAACGCGTCGAAGCCAGCGGTGGGCCGGACGAACCCATTCACGACGATGACAGTATTCACGTCTTCGGTAGCGGCTTCGGTCCAGAACAGGTTGAAGTCAATATCGATGGTGAGACGGTGCCGGCAACGTCCGTATCAGCGCGCGAGATCACCGTCGATCTCTCCGTGTTGACCAACCTTCGGGCGGGGATTCTTCCGTTGTACGTCGAGCATCGCGTGTCCGAGCAGGCTCCGCACCTTCGGTTCGAGTCCAACGTGGTTGCGCTGACGGTGGTTCCTCGGATCCAGTCGCTCGCTTTCACGCCGGCGAACGGTGACATTCCTGCCGCGATTGATGTGGAGCTGTTGCCTGGTGTCATTGCCGGGCAGAACGTCAGGCTCTTTCTGAACGAGTTGCTCGCCGGTGGCGCGCAACCCGGCGCAGAACCTCGTGCGTACACCATCGACGTCGAGCCGCCGGACGCCCTCTCAATTCCGATTCCCAATGTAGAGCCAGGAACTTATCTCGTTCGCGTGCGCATCGATGGTGCGGAATCGGCGCTGGACGTTGACACCGATGAGGACAGCGAGACCTTCGGTCGCTATATCGGTCCTACCGTGGTGGTGACATGAACACGGTTCCGAATGCCGAGTGGCTGAAGGCGAATCAGCGCTGGCTCACCCAGGCGCTGGAGGTGCTCGGCGAGACGTTGGAGCGGTACCGAGCCGAGGGTGATACGGGCATGCCAGTGGACGGGTCGCCTTCAGCATCAGAGGTGGCGCTGGACGTGCTGGCGGCGAGCATGCCAACCCCGCCGGCACTGGAGGTTCTCTGCGACACCTTTCGGCTGACTCGTTTCGAGCGAAACGTCCTGCTGCTCTGTGCCGGTGTTGAATTGGATGGGAGGTTCGCCAGGCGCTGCGCCGACGCGCTGGGCACGAAACAGCCGTTTGCGCCCAGCTATGGTCTGACCCTGGCCGTTTTTCCTGACGCTCACTGGAGCGCCGTGGCGCCGAACGCCCCCTTGCGCCGCTGGCGACTTGTCGAAATCAAGCCGGGCGACTCGTTGACGACGAGCGCCTTGCGCATCGACGAGCGCATCCTGCACTACCTTGCGGGCGTCTCCTATCTGGATCCACGGCTTGAAAGCCTGCTGGAGCCATTGGCGGGCCAGGGGAGTCTGGTGCCTTCACACCGCCACGTGGCCGAACGGATTGCCGAGCTCTGGTCCGAATCATCGTCGACCGCGATGCTGCCCGCAGTGCAGCTTCACGGGCAGGACGCAGAGGCAAAGTATCTGATTGCGAGTGACGCCTGCAGGATGCTGGGGCTCGCCGCATACAGGCTGGACTCGGCTGTCCTTCCCGCCGCACCCGCGGAGTTGGATGCGCTGAGCCGCCTGTGGACACGGGAAGCCGCGCTGATGGCGGGCGCGCTCGTCGTCGACTGCCACGATATCGACCCGAGTGATGTCGTGCGCCGCAGTGCGGTCAAGCGGTTCGTCGAAACCACCAGCGGGGCGCTGATGGTCGCCACGCGCACTCGCGAGCTCGACCTGCGGCGGGTCAGCCTCGTGCTCGACGTTCCGGCTTTGACCCGCGACGAGCAGCACGATGTGTGGCGGAGCGCCCTGGGATCCGGGCCTCGCACAGTCAACGGCGAGTATCTCTCACTCGTGTCTCAGTTCAACCTTGGTGTCACCGCCATCCATGCTGCCGCGCGCGAGGTTCAGGGACGCCAGTCGTCACACGGAGATCGTTCGAATGGAGAGGAGCTTGCAGCGGACTTGTGGGCGGCGTGCCGTACCCAGGCGCGGCCAGCGCTGGCCAATCTCGCCCAGCGTATCGAGCCACGAGCTACGTGGGAGGACCTGGTGCTGCCCACCTCGAAGATCGACACGCTGCATCAAATCGCCGTACAGGTGCGCCAGCGCTACACGGTGTACGACAAGTGGGGATTCGCCGCCAAGAGCGCACGCGGCCTCGGCATCAGTGCGCTCTTCTGGGGTCCCAGTGGGACCGGCAAGACCATGGCGGGCGAAGTGCTGGCCAACGAGCTCTATCTCGACCTGTATCGAATCGATCTCTCGTCGGTCGTGAGCAAGTACATCGGCGAGACGGAGAAGAACCTGCGGCGCATCTTCGATGCCGCCGAGACGGGGGGCGCGATCCTGCTCTTCGATGAAGCCGATGCGCTGTTCGGCAAGCGCAGCGAGGTGAAGGACAGTCACGATCGGTACGCCAATGTGGAGATCAGCTATCTGCTGCAACGCATGGAGGACTACCGCGGACTGGCCATTCTCACCACCAACATGAAGACCGCGCTGGATACTGCGTTTCAACGGCGCATCCGTTTCATCGTCCAGTTTCCGTTTCCGGATGCGACGCAGCGCGCGGAAATCTGGCGCAAGAGCTTTCCGAGTGGCACGCCGACCGAGGGATTGGACGTCGCCAAGCTCGCGCGCCTCAACGTCGCGGGAGGTCATATCCGGAACATCGCCCTGAACGCAGCGTTTCGTGCCGCCGATGAACGGGCGTCGGTGCAGATGCAACACCTCCTGCATGCGGCGCGCAGCGAATACGCCAAGATGGAGAGACCGTTGACCGACGCGGAGACGCGGGAGTGGATGCCATGAAGCTGGAGCTGCGCATCGAGGCGCTGGTGCTGCGGGGGATTGGCGCAGGAATGCAGCATGAGATTCGGGCTGCGATGGAGCGCGAGCTTGCCGAGCTGCTCCGTGCGGAAGGGGTGGCCGCCTCACTGGGCCGTCGGCGTGATCTTTCGCAACTGGATGCCGGATCCATCAGGGTCACATCTACAGCGACCGGACGCACGATCGGCGCGCAACTGGCCAATTCAGTGTACCGGGGGATCGTGCGATGACCAGGGCAGCGTTTGCAGGCGTCAGGGCAGGCCGGTCGCGGTCGTCTCTGCCCGCGCGAACCGGACTCCTCGAACGGGAGCGTGGTGATGATGCCCCAGCTCGAGCCGCGGAGCAGTCGACGCTCGAGCACCGCTTTGGCGACCTGAGCGTTCATGGGACGCAGGCGCCGGTGATTCAGCCGAAGCTGAGAATGGGCACGCCGGGAGACAAGTACGAGCGCGAGGCGGATCGTGTCGCTGGCGAACTGACGCGCGCAGCCGCGGAACGGACTGAGCTGCCGACTCTGTCTCCGGTTCGTGCCTCAGCTTTATCTCGAGGTTGGGGATTTGGGGTCACGGCGCCCATCACTCCAGGGACTCAGTCCAGGATCGAAAGCCTGCAAGGTGGGGGCGGCGAGCCGCTTCCGGAACAGGTTCGAGAAGTCATTGAGCCGAGATTGGGCCACAGCCTCGGTGGCGTCAGAATTCACCGTAATTCGGCGGCCCACGGCGTTGCTGAAGACCTGCACGCCCGCGCCCTCACGGTTGGAGATCACATCATTTTCAACAGTGGCCAGTATCCGGCCGGCAATGAAGTGGACAGCAGACTACTCACACACGAACTGGCCCACACCGTTCAACAACAGCACGGGGCTCATCCAATTATTCAACGGGTTCCGATGGTCAAAGACGCCGGTACTCCCGAAGAGGGTCTAAAGCCGGCCCCCGTTGAGGATCTCATTGAGCCAGGAACCGATCTGGACAAGCAATTCAATTCTCTCTCTCTGAGCATTCGACAGCTGCTGCACAACGTGTTCGGCGAAGCAGGAGCACCCGCTGAAGAGGTCTGGGCAGAGCTGTTTCCGAAAGGCCAGTTCTCTGAGGCGCGTAACGGCCGCCGAGTCATATCGGGCAGTCACCAATGAATTGTCAACAAGGAAGCTGGACATTGCATTTGCTGCTCAATGGCTGGACATAGCGATCTCCACGCTGAGCGCGGTGGGAACAGCACTGAACGGGATTGCCAATTCTGGAGCAACACAAGCATCGATGGCAAAGACTCTGTCCCGGCAGGCCCGCCGCATTCTCAACTCCGCGAAGAGGCTTCGCAAAAACCAAAGGATTGCACGTGGCAGCGCGTTGGCAGCAAGGGCGCGCGCGAGTACCGTGAAGCGGCTGAGACGTGAACATGGAGAAGCGCAGCAGCAAAAGCGCCAAGAACGACGACCAGGTCTCCTGCAGATGGCTCACGCCAGCCATGCTGAGTTGTTGAAAACGAGGTTTGATGCCGAACGAAGTGATCCAGAGTTTGTCGAGACTCTCAATAGAGAGCTTGAAGTAACCGAGGCGATGGAAGAGGGACGGATATCGGCTGGCGAGACGCCTCAGGCAGCAATCGAGGACAGACTCAGCACGGTGGAACGTTCGAGCCGCGAAGACGCTGCACAACTCATCACACGGATGGATCAACTCGACCTGACGAGGCTCTCGGAGTCCCACCCCGAGCGCATCGGGAGCCTCGGCCTTCGACTGGCCGAGGCCACCCCTTCGCAGACGGTATTAGGGCTGGCCGGCACTCCCTTGCCGTTCGTCGGGCCAGTGCTTGCGGATATCGTGAGCGACCGTTTCGAGGAAAAGCAGGCAATTGAGGATCTGTCGGCTGCGGTGGTTTCCGCCGGCGGACCTTCGGAACCGATTCGTGTCCCGGATGTCGACCGATTGACCGACCTGAAGATCACCAGAGACGGAGAGGGTGTCAAGTTCCAGAAGAGCAAACGTTTGCACAGCCTTGAACTTCTGGACCTCTCAAAAACAGGTAGCAGCAAGATTCCGCAAAGAGAATGGACATTCTCACCCTCAGACCTCGTGACGCTGATCGCGATCGGCTCGGGTAAGACCGTAACGCGTCCCGCATTTGCCTGGCTTCACGCCGAAGACGTCGGGCTCGAGGAGACGTATCAAGAATGGGCGTCCCTGGCCCAGCAGGGCACGGCGGTTGCGAGGGCCTCGAGCAAGGCCGCCACCAGCAAGGCGGCGACTCAGCCGAGTGGTTTCACCCCGGCGGGTGCGCCCTCGAAGGGGAATATCCGGCCGGTGAAGCCGCCTTCAGCTGCGCCGCCGCGAGCTGGATCTGTTCCTCCTCGGGCTGCCAAGAGCGGGAGCGGGGGTGGAGGTAGTGGAGATGTAGACGATCTATTCGAAGCTGGCGAAACTGGAGGATTCAAGGCTGAAGGACCTCTGGTCAGTGTACCGTCTCGACGAAAACCCGGACAGGTACCTGAAACCGCTCGTGTCCTGGAAGTCGCTGCCAACCGCTCGCGAACGAGCTCGGGTCTCCCCGAACAGCCTGGCCTACTCGCTGTCACCCGAACCGACGTCAAGGGGACGACTGCACCCAGCCTTCATTCGGGCGAGCTTCAATATCTCGATGCCAACCAACCGATTCCCGAAATGTTTATTGGGAAGTTCGACACCATTGTCGTCAACAATCCGCGTGGCTTTGTCCCGGACATTGCGACACTTGGAAAAGCCTTGAGGCCGAATGGGCGAATAATCGTTCAAGGTAGAGGACGAATTCCGACAATCGGAAAGAGCAAGCAGCGATGGAATCCTGATTTTCAGAAGCTCTTGAAAAAACCCGTACCTCCAGGTTACCGAATCGTGAAGGATGAAACTCTGTTACCGACCAGACGTACGGAACCGGCGCCCAATATTCTGGGTGAGGACTTCCGCTATACGAAAGGAGAAGCAATGACTGGAACAGGGCCGAACGCCCGAATAGTCTATGAAAAAATTGGCGATTGAAAGCTTGCCTTAGAGATTGACATACATGACAACCTTCCCCAATTCCCCCCGCCACGCCAAGGGCGTCCTCTTGCTGATGGACCCCAGCACCGGAAACTACACGGGCATCATCAGGCTTCAGATCAATCCATCGCAGCTGGCGCGCCGCTTGAAGGTGCAGGGTGCGGTTTACCGGGACATCGTGGGATGAGCAGAACGGTTCACGCAGGCATCAGGGCAGATCGGTCGCGGTCGTCTCTGCCCGCGCGAACCGGACTCCTCGAACGGGAGCGTGGTGATGATGCCCCAGCTCGAGCCGCGGAGCAGTCGACGCTCGAGCACCGCTTTGGCGACCTGAGCGTTCATGGGACGCAGGCGCCGGTGATTCAGCCGAAGCTGAGAATGGGCACGCCGGGAGACAAGTACGAGCGGCAGGCGGATCATGTCGCGAACCATCTCATGCAGGTGCCTCACGGGGATGTCCAGCATCAGTCAACGCCTGCAGGGCGACAGGCCAATAGCGGAACGATTCGGAGTTCGCGCGGTGGGCCTCTCGACCCGGCCACTCGCGAATCCATGGAATCCCTCTTTGGCCGCAATTTTGGTGACGTACGAGTTCATACCGATAGTCAAGCTGCCAGGTCAGCAGAAGCGCTGCGCGCGCAGGCCTACACCATAGGGCCAGACATCGTCTTCGGACGCGCCAAATACTCGCCAGACACACCGGCGGGCGACCGACTCTTGGCTCACGAATTGACGCACGTGGTTCAGCAATCGCGAGCGAAAGAGGACACTCCACTCATTCAGCGGGCGCCGGAAGATGGCGACGCGGTTCGCGACTTTGGATTCACGATAATTCCCTTTGCCGAAGTCGAACGCGCTCAACGTTTCGTCGAGCAGAGACTGCGAGGTGTACCTGCGTCCGATGGTGTACAGCGGATCAGCTGCACTGAGAGATCTGGTATTCCTCCTCGAGCTCCGAGAATACTTGGCCACACTCCGCCCACCCACGCCAGAACAGATTGCCAAGCTCAAGACGTTGCTGAACGCTACACGGCAACGAATCCGCGAACTCAGGGCGGAGAAGGAGCTACAGGCACGACGGGAGCAGCGCAGAGCGAGAGCAGCAAGCCGGCGTAAGAAAGCAGAGCGGCCGTTCAGCGAGCGGGCCGGTGAAACCGGGCGGATAGCGGACTTCATGGCTGAAGAGGAGGAACAGCCGATCAATCAACGCACCAGCGAGCGGATCCGTCGTGAATTAGGCATTCCGGTTGCTTCACGCCCAACAGAGCGCGCGCTCAAGCTTTATCTCGACGTTCAGAACCGGAAGGAAATCGACCAAGATGCACTGCGTCTGCCGACCGCCGAGCTGGAAGCGGCGGGCAACTTGCTGCTCGACTACGGAGGCCACAAGGCTGTGGACAGTGAACATGCTCGAGATCAGATTGACGCGGTCTTCAGTTTCGTCGAAGGACCGCTCGCTGCTGCCCTCATACGAGCACGGTCCGCTGAAAGCGAGGCCGCCAGCATCGAAGCCGTATTCGGCCCCTTTGGCGAGGGGTTCCAACCTCTTGTCGACGCCGAAAACGTTCGACGGGAAAACCGTCGTGTATTGAGGGAGGCACCGCTGAATTACGTCGACTTTTTTTCCCAGGCCACCTACGACGTCTCATTCCGGCCCGCCGAACCCGGCCGGTCATCCACGAAAATCCAGCTTGTTTATCCAGACGGCACTGAGCTCGTCGTTGACCTCGGTGAAATCAAGAACGAAACCTTGTCTGTGGATGAACTACGCGACGCCATTGCCAATGGCGAGGATGGACGAAGCGGAAGATTCTTCCCCGATGCCGGCATGAATCGCAGCACGACACCCCGGCTGGTCGAGGCTGCGGAAAAAGCCCGGGTGGCGATGGCCGATTCCGACCTGACCCTCCAACTGGAATTTTTTCCACACATGTGGATCTTGCTGACTTCAAAGGTCGGAGTATCAGCGATGCCTCGAACACAAACGTTCTCGCCAAGGCGTTCGCTCGCACGAACACTGGTGGGACCTCCCCCCTCGAGTGGAGTTGTTGAACCAACCACGGCTCGCCCAGCAGAAGATGCCGGGGGAGCTCTTGTTCGCGTTCCAGTGAGAGACGGCGTCTTGATGGTTGATAACAACATCGCATCGTCGCTGTCGATCAAATTGACGCCCGGCGAGAGTGCGCTGCAAGAGGGGGCACAGACCCTCGCTGTTCGAGCGACAGAGAGGTTGGGCAAGCCAATCGTTCTGACTCCCACAGGCTCTCGTGAGCTCCTGAGGGACCAGCCATCGCGCGCGAATTCGACGTACCAACATCGATGCGAGGGATCGGGCGCAATCGAGAAAGCCCCGCCAGTGTTCCCGGTAGCCGAAATTGCACCCACGTCGACTCAGGATTTCGCCGGCCTAGCCCAAACTGTGAAAACACTGCGCGAGGCTGGTGTCGGTGGCTCAGCACCCCGAGGCGTCAGAGACAGGGCAATCGTTGCAGAAGCCATGGTAGCGGGGAAGCAAGCTGGCGTTGTTCCAGAGTTCCTCACGACGGACCGCTCGAGTAATCAAGGGCCTATCGACTATCGCCAGCAGGAGTGATCCCAGCCTGGCATGGGTTGCAGATTTTGGGAGACGACAAATCGTTCAAGAATTCGAGAGAAGGGGCATTACTCGCTTTACTGTGAAAATCGGCGACTATCAATTATTGGTGCATCTGCCGGGTTGATATTCAACTCGGTGAGGTCTTCCTGATATGACCACCTTTCCCAACTCTCCCCGCCACGCCAAGGGCGTCCTCTTGCTGATGGACCCCGGCACCGGAAACTACACGGGCATCATCAGGCTTCAGATCAATCCATCGCAGCTGACGCGCACTCTGAAGGTGCGCGGCGCGGGCGCCGAAGGGGGTGATCGCTCGGAGGCGATGCGCTTGACCGGGCCACCCGTGGAGACGATGAACGTCGAAGCGGAGCTCGATGCGACAGACAAACTGGAGTTCCCAAAAGAGAATGAGGACGCCGTGGAGTTTGGGCTTCGTCCCGAGTTAGCGGCGTTGGAGAGCATGGTCTACCCCGATAGCGCGCTCCTGCAGGAGAACCACGAGCTCTCAAAGGCTGGAATGCTGGAGATCCTGCCGGTGGAGGCGCCGCTGATCCTGTTCGGGTGGGGCAAGAACCGCCTGCTGCCGGTGCGGATCACGGAGCTCAATGTCACGGAGGAGGCCTTCGACCAGGAGCTCAATCCGATCCGGGCGAAAGTGACGCTGGGGATGCAGGTGCTCAGTGTGAACGATCTCCCGTACGATCACCGCGGGACGAGCCTGTATCTGAGACACCATCATCTCATCGAAAGCCTGCGTCAGAAACCGGGTGGCACTGTCGCGATCCAGGCGGCGATTATCAGCGCGACGATCGAAGGCAGCTAGAGCCATGTTCTCGCCATCCAGCCGCTATCACGGAATAGAGACCGCGACGCTGCAAACGCCGGAGGGACGCACGGTCACCTATGTTCGGCGGCGCTTCATCCCGCAGCCGGATCGATTTGCGGCCGTCCAGCTGCACACGGTCGCCGGCGGCGATCGCCTCGACAACATCACGGCGCAGTACTTCGGAGACCCCGAGCAGTTCCATCTGATGTGCGATGCCAACAACACCATGCATCCGCTGGAGCTGACCGAGGTCGTGGGCCGCAAGTTGCGCATCACGCTGCCTGAAGGTATCCCGGTACACGTGGATGAGTAGCGCGTACCACCTGTCGCTGTCCATCGGGCCCGGGCATCCGTTACCGGCGGCAAAGGACTTGATGGAGGCGCTCACAGCGGTCGAAGTGCAGCACTCGACCACGGGGCAGAGCGGCTGCCAGCTCTCCTTCTCCCTTGGTAAGAGCTCCCGAATCAATCGCGTGCTGCTACCGGCAGGATTCTTCGACCCCAAACTGTGCCGGGTGCGGCTTGTCGTGATCGTTGGCGCCAGAGCCACACCGGTCTTCGAGGGCGTCGTGACCCAGCAGGACCTGGCGCCCGGCAACGAGGCCGGCCAGTCGACGCTCACCTTGACCTGCCTCGACCTGACGGTGCTGATGGATTTCGTGGATTTGACCGGAGTGCCTCTGCCGCCTGTCCCCTCCTATGCGGCGGTCGCGCTCGTTCTGGCGCCGTACGCCGCGCTCGGTATCGTTCCGAAGATTGTGCCCACGCCGTTCGATTTCATCCCGAACGTTCTCGAGGACATCAAGATTCGCACCGGGACGGACCTGGCGTTCATCAAGCTGCTGGCGAGTCGTGTCGGTTATGTCTTTTACCTGATCCCCGGGTCCTGTCGTGGGGAAGTCGACTGCGTATTGGGGTCCGCAGGTAAGGGCGGGGATTCCCCAACCAGCGCTCAAGGTCAACATGGACGCCTCGACCAACGTGGAGTCGCTGAGCTTCTCGTACGACGGCCAGGCCAACTACGTGCCTGTCCTGTGGCAAATGATCCGAGGAACGAACGCACCGATTGCCGTACCGATTCCGGGCTCGCCGCACATTCCACTTGGTGCCAGACCGGCAACGAAGGACCGCGTCGAGATCGTGGCGGGGGGCACGAAAATGCGACCGGCCGAAGTCGCCCTCGAAGCCTTCAATCTGGCTAGCTCGATTCCGGATGCCATCACCGGCTCCGTGCAGCTCGAGGTGTCGCGCTATCGCCATGTGCTCACGGCCGGTGGGCTCGTTGGCGTGCAAGGCGCGGGGATTACCTACGATGGACTGTATTACGTGGATGGTGTGACTCACACCATCCAGCGCGGCGAGTACAAGCAGAGCGGGACGCTCAAGAGAAACCACTTGATCTCCAGCACACCGAGGGTGGTTCCGTGATGCGCGGAGAAGGAGGGACCTACTTCGGCAAATACAGAGGCCGCGTGTTCAACAACCTGGACCCGCTGTTCCTCGGCCGTCTACAGCTTCAGGTGGCCGATGTGATCGGGTTCAACGTGTCCAACTGGGCGATGCCGTGCCTGCCGTTTACGGGATTACAGAGCGGTTTCTACCTCGTTCCCCCGCTCAATGCGGGGGTGTGGGTGGAGTTCGAACAGGGGGATGTCAATCATCCAATCTGGACCGGATGCTGGTGGGGTGGTCAGGAAGAGGTGCCTTTGCTCGCTCAGCAACCCGTTCCGCCGATTCCACCCATGCAGAACATCGTGCTCCAGAGCGTGGGTCAGTACAGCATTTCCATCAACGACAAGACAGGAATTCGGATCGCAAGCCCCACCGGGGCCGCGATCATCGTCAGCGACGCCGGCATCACGATCAAAAACGGCAAAGGGGCGACCATCGACGTGGTCGGGCCGGTCGTCAGCATCAACGGGAACGCCTTGATCGTGAAATAGCCATATTGAAGGTGATCATGCCAGGCACCCTCTTTCATTCCGGCGCGCAAGCGGCCTGCAGCCATGGGGGGCAGGTGACAACGATCGCGACCCAATCCCGGGTGTTCGTCTCGGGAATGCCCGTGGCGACGATGAAGGATTTGTTCACGATCGCAGGCTGCAGCTTCAACGTTTCGAGCGCGCCGCATCCCTGCGTCAAGGTACGGTGGTCGAAGCCGGCTGCGCGGGTCTTCGTGAACGGCCAGCCCGTGATTCTCGTCCCGAGCGTGGCGCTGTGTGAGGCCGCGGACCTCGCGCCACAGGGCGCGCCCATTATTCTCAAAACGCAAACGCGGGTCGTGGGGTCATGACACAGATCGCCTATCCCTATGCGATAGACCAGCAGGGACGAACCGGCGTCTGCAGCGAGGAGCGCCACATCCGCGACCTGATCGAGCAGGTGTTGTTCACGTCGCCCGGTGAGCGCGTGAACCGCCCGGGATTCGGGACGCCCATCCTGCAGCTCGTGTTCGAGCCCAGCACAGACGTTCTGGCGACAGCGCTGCAGGCAACGATCCATGCGGCCCTTCAACAACAACTGGGAGCGCGCATCTTCGTTGAGCGTGCCGATGTCGAGAGGGAGGAGGCGGTGCTTCGTATCAACATCGTCTATACGTCGCGCGCGACCGGCGAACGAACCGCTGCCGAGCTCGTGCGGGAGACATGACGTGACGACCCATTACGTGTGCGGGGAGGAGGGACGGCGGCGGGCCGTGCGAGATCCTGGCGTGGATCTCAATGGGATCGATTTCCTGGAGGTGTCCGAAGATCAACGCCGCTTGAGCATTCATTTTCTGAAGACACCTGTCCCTGAGTCCATCTCCCGAGAGAACGTGCTCATCGAAGGTGGGACACGAGTCACCGACGTGGACGTCGTCGAAGTGGCTGTCGAGGATGACATCCTCAACGTGGACGTCGACGCTCCTGGCGATTATTCGGTTTACACGCTGCGGCTGCTGAATGTCCCGGCGCTCGATCCGCGGCTGTCCAGTGTTCGATTCTCTTTCAAAGTCAACTGCCCCACCGACTTCGACTGCCAACCTGCCGACACCTGTCCGCCTGTTGTTTTTCAGGACCCCGATATCGACTACCTCGCCAGAGACTACGCAAGCTTCAGGTCTCTGATGTTGGATCGGCTCAGCGTGCTGGTCCCGGACTGGCGCGAGCGCAGTCCGGCCGATTTGGGCATCGCGCTGGTCGAGATTCTGGCTTACGCGGGAGACCACCTGAGTTATTTCCTCGATGCCGTTGGGACGGAATCCTATCTGGGAACCGCCCGGCGGCGCGTCAGCGTGCGGCGCCACGCTCGCCTTCGCGACTATCTCATGCACGAAGGCGCCAATGCGCGCACGTATGTGGCATTTGAGGTCGACGAGGATGCCGTCGCGGATGCCCCCGCTACTCTGCCGCGTGGCACGCAACTGCTGACTCGTTTCGGCTCGAATCAAACCGTAGTCCCGTCAGACCTTTTGTCCGAGGCGTTGGCTGCCGGTGCCTTGGTGTTCGAGACATTGGATGACCTGACGCTGCATCTGGCACACAACAGAATGCAGTTCTATACGTGGAGCGATGCGCGATGCTGCTTGCCCTCGGGCGCGACGGCGGTCACCTTGCGCGGCCCGTTGCCCGAGTTAGTGGCGGGAGACCTGCTGCTATTCGAAGAGGTGCGGGGCCCGCGCACAGGCGCAGCGGCTGATGCCGATCCCAGCCAAAGGCACGTCGTTCGGATTACGCGTGTCGAGTCGGGAGCGGATCCACTTGATGGCACCCCTGTCGTAGAAGTCGAGTGGCATGAAGCCGATGCCATGCCATTTCCTTTGTGTTTGTCATCAATCGCTGAAGACGGAAGTGCCATCGAAGATGTCAGTGTCGCGCGGGGAAACGTCGTGCTTGCCGATCACGGGCGCGCGCGGCACGAACCTGCTCTCGTCTTTGGAGGGGGCCCCGAGCTTGCGCTGACTCTTGCGGGCGGCCCGCTGACGCACATGGTTCCGCTTTCCATCAACCATCGAGATCGGCCGGCGGCAGAGCTCAGACAGCTCGGCCCCGAACGCGCGCTCCCGCGAATCCGGCTCTTCTCGGGTGACCAGCCGTGGGAGGTGCGCCGCGATCTTCTTGGCAGCCGAAGCATCGACCGCCACTTTGTGGCGGAGATGGAAGACGATGGACGAGCGCGCTTGCGTTTCGGCGACAACGAGCACGGAATGCGCCCGGAGATCGCCACTGAATTTCGTGCCGAATATCGAGAAGGAAATGGGCCGCAGGGTAACATCGGCGCCCGAACGATCCGTCATGTGGTGGATGGACCGCCTGGCATTCGCTCTGTGCAGAATCCTCTGGCGGCGTGGGGCGGCGAAGCGCCCGAGAGCCTGGAGCGGGTGCGTGCCTTCGCACCAGAGGCATTCAAGGTGCAGGAGCGCGCGGTCACAGAGGAAGACTACGCGCGGATGGCCGAGCGCCATCCCGACGTGCAGCGCGCTGCAGCCACTTTGCGGTCGACGGGGAGTTGGTTCACCGTCTTTCTCACTATCGACAGGCGGGCAGGACGGCCGGTCGTAGAGGATGGCGACTTCGTGCGCTCGATCCTGGAGCATATGGACCGATTCCGCATGACGGGTCACGACCTCGAAATCAGGGACCCGCGTTTCGTGCCATTGGATATCGAAATCACAATCTGCGTCGAGCCGGAACACTTCAGGGGAGAGATCCAGTTGCAGCTGGAACGCCAGCTTGGCAGCCGCATATTGGCGGACGGACGACCAGGCTTTTTTCACCCCGATCGCTGGAGCTTCGGTCAATCGGTGTACCTGAGTCAGATTTATGCCGCGATCATGTCGATTCCCGGGGTCGCTTCGGCGGAAGTGAAGCGGTTTCAACGCTGGGGACGCATGGCGAAAACGAGCTCAATACGGGCGTCTTGCGAGTGGAGCCGCTCGAGGTCGTGCGCCTCGATAACGACCCGAGCTTCCAGGAAAACGGGCGGTTGCGGCTGAGCATGCTGGGTGGGCGATGAGCAAAGCGGATCAGCTTGATGCGTGCCATTGCTGCGAGGGCGTCAGCAGCCTGACGCCAGCCGAGCACTCCAATCGACCGGGCCTGCCCGTTCTCGCCTATCGGGTCGGCACCCACGGATCGTTCAAGGCCACGATGCTGGCGCGTCTGAGCAGGATGCCGGAGCTCGGCGCGCTCGGCACGCGCGCTGACGACGATCTGACGATTGCGCTCGTAGATGCATGGGCAACAGTGGCAGACGTCATGAGCTTCTACATCGAACGCAATGCGAATGAAGGGTTCGTGCGGACCGCCACCGAGTCACGTTCGATACAACAGCTCGCGCGCAGCATCGGGTACGTTCCGCATCCGGGCGTAGCCGCCAGCACTTACCTGGCGTTTACGGTAGAGGATGGTCCCGGGGCGGCGGAGGACGTGCCGATTCCTGCGGGAACGCGCGCGCAAAGCACTCCCGGCGGATGACGAACTTCCCCAAACATTCGAGACGACCGAAGAGCTGGTTGCGCATCCCGGAGTGGAATGCCCTTCGGCCGAGGCAGACCGAACCGCAACTCATCAGTGCCACTACGCGGGTCGTCTACATTCGACGGGACGGACACGCCGACTCAACCCCGGGGACTGGATGCTGCTGCGCGCCGGCGAAAACGCCGATCCTGCGAATCCGGGCGCTGATTCGGAACGTTCCCTTGCAGGTCATCAAAGTAGATCCCGATCAGGAGCGGCAGCACACGCGGCGTGGAGCTGGTGCGCCCCAACGCACCGATCACCCCGCTCGAACCGACGAAGCTCGCGCTCACGTTCAATCCACCACCCCCAACCGCATACGTCGGGCCGATGGTGCTGTCGGGCACCAATGCCGCTGCGCTCGCCAGCGAGTTCACATGGTCTTCGGATGAGACGCAGCTCTTTGCGAAGATGCAGTTTCTCTCCGAGGCAACTTTCGCAAAGTACATCAACAAGGCCGCTGTCACCCCGAAAACCGTTTCGGACACGGGTGTGTTTGCCATGCGCGTCAGACGGCGCCGTTCGGACACAACGCGCCGAAATACGACACGTTGCCCTCCGACTGGATTCGCGAGCACGACGAGATATGGATGCGCCGGTTATGACAAGACTCCGATGATGACGATGGCGATCACAGGCCAATCCACGAGACGGGATGAACGCCTCTGCAGGTGACTCAGGCACAGGACTCCGTACAAAGGAATCTACGGGGATGCCGAACAGGAGAAGAAGTTATTCTTCTCGATGCTGAATTCACCGCAAATTCTGACGGGAAGTTGGGTCCTGCTCAAAGCGTTCCGGGCACGACGAGCGGGTCGCGAAGTTTTGCGAGTCGCGAAGGCAGAATCGATCTCACGAGCCGATTTCGCGTTGAATGCGCAAGTGACGGCACTGACGCTGGAAGAGATGGACACCGAACAGCCGCACTGGTCGCTGTTTCCGTCTTCGCACGACCACCATCTTCGCCCAGAGCGAGCCCATGACGCTGGCCGGCAAACCCATAGACGCGCCGGTGCAGGGCGACACGATTGAGCTCGACCACATGCTGGAGAGCCAGATCCGTCCGGGACAACCGGTGATCGTGTCGGGCACTCCGACGGATTTGGAAGACGTCGTCGAAAGCGAGCTGGCAATCGTCAAGGAGGCGGTGAACGTCGCCGGCATACTCGGTCTGGTGTTCGAAAGCAAGCTGCAACGCGTGTATCGGCGCGACTCCGTCACGTTGAATGCGAATCTGGCGCCGGCCACACATGGTGAAAGCCACAAGGAAGTGCTCGGCGGCGGAGATGCCTCACAGCCATTCCAGACGTTCTCGTTGGGTCACACGCCGCTCACATATCTCATCGCGCCGGTGCCGAGGCGGCGCCCGAAGCTCGCTGGAGCTCAGGGTCAGCGGTGTGCTGTGGAAAGAAGCCGCGACTCTCTTCGGACTCGGGCCCGACGATCGGCGCTACGTATTGCGCCGCGACGAGGAGGGAAAGACGACCGTGGCATTCGGAGACGGGCGCTCAGGTGGACGTCTGCCTACCGGTTTCGAGAACGTCTCGGCAAGCTATCGGAGCGGACTGGGCCTCGCGGGGAATCTTGCCGCGGGCAAGATCGCGCTGCTCGGTTCGCAACCCCGTTTCGTCCGCGCCGTCACCAATCCCGCTGCCTGCCGCTGGAGGTGCCGATCCCGAATCCTCGATAGATGACGCGGCGCAATGCTCCCGATTCCGTGCGCACCTTCGGACGAATCGTTTCGCTGCCGGACTTCGAGGATTTCGTGCGCGCGTTTGCGGGCGTTGCGAAGGCGCAGGCGAGCCTGTTGCAGATGGGCGAGGCCAGAGTCGTACACGTGACGATCGCCGGAGCAGGACGGTGCGCCCGTGTCGGCGGATTCCGCGCTCTACCGCGATCTGCTGTCGGCGATCGACGGTGTCCGCGATCGTTTCCAACGGCTGGTGGTCGCTTCCTATGAGAAGCGCTTTTTCGATGTGGCCGCCAAAGTACGCGTGCATCCGGACTATCAGGCCGAGGCCGTGCTCGAGCGGCGTTGAAGACGCTCTGCGCGACACGTTCTCGTTCGAGCGGCGGGACCTTGCCCAGGGCGTGGCACTTGAGCGAAGTGATGGCCGCCATGCAGGGATTGAGGCGTGTCGAGGCCATCGATCTGGATGCGCTTCGCTTCAGCCACGAGCGCGGGTTGCTGGCCGGCAAGAACGTCTTCTCGATCGAAAGTGCTGCGCAAAGCCCCGGCCAGGCTGTCGGCCCTGCGCGCCCGGCGCGACGCCTCCGGCACCGTGCTGCCGGCCCAGCACCTGAGCGTTTACGACATCAAGCTGGTCCAGATGCCATGAGTCGCTACAACGCCCAAACGCTCTACGCCCTGCTGCCCGCCGTTTACCGTCAGCGGGACGTGGAACACGGTCAGCCGCTCAAGGATCTCTTCGAGATCTTCGGCGAGCAGGCGGAAATCCTCGAAGAGGAGATTCAGCGCCTCTACGAGAACTGGTTCATCGAGACGTGTGACGAGTGGGTGGTCCCTTATCTCGGCGACCTGCTCGGGGTCCGTCCGACGTCCGCAAAACGGGTCAGCACACGGGCAGAGGTCGCCAACACGCTGGGCTACCGCCGCCGCAAAGGCACCCTCGCGGTCGTCGAGCAGCTGGCGAGAGACGTCACCGGTTGGCCGGCCCGCGCGGTCGAATACTTCACGCTGCTGTCGACGAATCAGAATCTCAATCATCTGAGGATGGAGAATCACGGCACTCCGGATCTTCGAGATGAGGCCTGCACTGTCCCGCCTCGGGGGCCCATTCGAGCGTACGGCGCACCTGCTGGAAGTGCGCCGCATAGCGCGCGGCGCCGGCCGCTACAACATCCCGAACATCGGTGTGCATCTGTGGCGGCTCTCGGCCAATGAGCTTCATCGGGCAACGGCACATCAGGTCGACGATGATACCGGGCTGCACTACACGTTCAGTCAGTTGGGACAGGACGTTCCGCTGTTCTCTCGTCCCCAGGACATGCCAGCGACCTTCGATGGTGCGAGCGAGCGCAATGTGCCCGATGCCTATCCGGCGCCGCATGCTGGACGAGCAGTTCGATGACCTTTACGGTGAGCAATCGAGCATTGCCGTTTGGGATGGCGAGGATTTCATCGGGCCGGAACAGGTGGCAGTCTGCGATCTCACGGATTGGGTGCATGCGGTGTCAGCCGACAGGACAATCGCCATTGATCCTGTGTTGGGGCGAATCGCTTTTGCCGACGAGCCTGCAGCAGAAGTCAGGGTTCGATATCACTACGGTTTCAGCGCAGACATCGGCGGCGGGACTTATGACCGATCCGCATCGGCTGGTGGATTCGAAGCGGCGGCGCTGCGCGTCGGGACAGATCCCTTGCAGGAGATTCCCGAGGACGCGAGAGATTCGCCACGATTGGAGAAGCGCTGGCGCACTGGACTACCCTACCGTTGGAAGAGCGGCCGAGCGTCATCCAGATCGACGACAACAGCACCTATCGCGAGGCGCTCTCCGACATCGAGCTGCCGCAGAATGCCAGCCTGACCATTCGAGCTGCCAATCGACGGCGCCCCACGGTGTTGTTGACGAGTGAGTTGAATATCGTCGGCGACGCAGGACGCAGACTTCGAAGTGAGTGGCCTGCTGATTGGCAATCATGGAATGCGAGTAACCGGGCAGCTCAGGACCTTGCGCATCACGGATTGCACGCTGGTTCCTGGTCGTCGACTGAGCGAACAAGGTCAGCCTCTGGAGCCAGGCGAGACGAGTCTGATCGTGGAGGCCACCACCGCTGCCGTTGCCATCAGGAACTCGATCCTCGGTTCCATCCGTACGGCTGTTGACGTGCAGGTGAGGATTCTGGATTCGAGTCATCGACGCAAACGGGACGTCGAACTTCGCTTACCAGGGTTTGCAGGATGGTGAGGCGGGAGGCGTACTGGAAATCGAGCGCGCCACAGTGGTTGGGAGGGTTCGGGCGATATGAGGTTCGTCTGGCATCGGACACCTTGTTCCTTGGGGTGGTCGAGGCTGTGAGGCGACAGCAGGGGTGCCTGCGCTTCTCACATGTTCCCCTCGGGTTCCGTCGTTCCGCGTCGCTTCCGCTGCCAACCCGCCCCGACCGGATAGTGCGTCACCCGATGAGCTGGAGCGCCTGGCGTTGGCCGTCAGACCGCGATTTACGTCGCTGCGCTACGGCAATCCGGGTTACTGCCAGCTCTCATCGAAAGCGCCCGCACAGATCCGCCGGGGCGGCGAGGATGAGTCGGAAATGGGAGTGTTTTCCGGTTTGAAGCAGCCTCAACGGGAGGACAGCCTGCGAGTTCGTCTGCAGGAATATCGTCAAGCTCGGCATGGAAGCAGGAATCCTGTATGCGACATAGCACAGCCGGGACGTGTCGCTGATTAACACGCGTGTCTGGGAAATTGAGTTGAACGATGAAGGGCGACTTTTCTCGACTGCCGTTTCAGTCTGACATCGAAACAAAGCACTACGGCGCGGTCCTGGACCAGCAGGGCCGGGTCAAGACCGACTACGACAAGGCGGTAGAAGTCGCCATCGAGAGTCATCTCAGGCAGCAGCGCCCTGCGCGACATCATCGGCCGGTCGGGCGCACCGGCGGATAACCCCGGCTTTCAGTTGAGTCGAACGCCTCGACGGCGACCTCATGATCGGCGCCGGCCACTACTACGTAGATGGCATCCTCTGCGCAAACGATCGGGCCGTCTCCTTCACGGAGCAGCCGGATCTTCCGGGACAGGAGCTGCCGGAAGCCGCCGGACGTTATCTGGCCTACCTCCGGGTCTTCGAACGTCATATCACCGCAATCGAGGATCCAGACATCCGGGAGGTTGCGCTTGGCGGGCCGGATACGACGACGCGCATGCGCACAGTTTGCGGGGTCAGACTGTTCGAGGTGGCGACGGGACGCGCATTGTCTGAGCTCGCTGCCGGAATGGGAGCAAGCGATCGCGCCCGGCGATGGCCGGCTGTCCGCGCGCGCCCGCCGCTCTGAAGACACCGACGATCCTTGCCTCGTCGCACCGGAGGCCGGATTTACGGGCCTGGAGAATCAGCTCTTCCGCGTCGAGATTCGTCGGGGGGGCGGCCCCGGAGAGTCGACGTTCCTGTGGGACCGCGACAATGGATGCGTCGCGTTCCCGATCGAGGAGTTCCTCGATGGCCAGCCGACCAATCGACTGAGGCTTGGAAGTCTTGGCAAATCCGATGTTCGTTCGTTGAACGCGGGCGATCTGCTCGAAATTACGGATGACATCCAGGAGCTCAACGGAGAGCCCGGTCTGCTCGTTCGTGTGGAAGCGATCGACCCATCAGTTGGAATCATCACTATCGACGGGCAAGTGGATGGCTTGTCTCGAGACCATCATCCGAAGGTCCGCCGCTGGAGCGGCGGCGAAGAAATAGCGGTCTCGGTCGGTGACTTCATTCCCCTGGAGGATGGAGTTGAGGTCAGCTTTTCGGGCACTCGGTTTGAAGAAGGCGACCACTGGGTCGTTGCAGCGCGGACCGCAACGGGTGACGTGATTTGGCCGACACAGGACGGCGAGCCGGTGCCCAGCCACCGCTGGGAATCAAGTACCACCATGAGCGTCTGGCGTTGATCGATTTCGGTGAAGGCGCTTTCGACATCGTCACGACTGCCGAAAGATTTTTCCGCCGCTTGCTCACAGTGTCCTGAGAATACGGCGGGTCGAGACGGCCGACAGCCAGGTGCTCCCGCACGATGGTACGATTCGCGCGACCAGTCTCGGTCGCGGTTTGAACATCCAGTTCAGCGCGCCATTGTCCGAGCAGGCGCTCGCTGCATTCGAGCGACGCAACAATTCATCAATCCGGTGGTGTTGCTCGAGCTTCTGCTTCCCGAGCCTCACGATGTCGACGGGCGTGCATTCTGGGGGCTTGCAGCCGGACGAGTTCTTCGGTTTCCACCAGGTCGTTCTGGCCGGCGCTGTCACCGTTGCAAGCCAACCGCAGTGATCGACTTCACTGGCAGCCCAGCGACACCACTCGACGTTGGCTGGATCGGGTCTTCGCGAGGCTGGTTCCACCTAGCGCTACCGAACCGATCGTGGAGCGGCTTCTCTGCACGCTGCGAGTGCGCGCCGGCCACCTCTGGGCCGACGGTCCTGACGGCACTCGTATTTTCCTGGATGGTGAAACCACCGCGAATCCCCTCGTGCGAGCCGGTGTGGATCTGCCAAGTGGTGATGGCAAGCCCGGCGGAAGCTTTGCTCTGTCGTTCTGGCTCGTTGCAGCCAACGTGCAGCTGCCGCTCGTGCTTTCCGCCAGCGTCAACCTCAACGTCGTTTCCGGGACGGTCTCTCGCGGCGGCGAAGGCGTGGAAGCGGCCACCGTCAGGCTGCGACGGAATAATCCTCCGGGAGCAGGGCTCTGAACAAAGAACACAGAGTGATGCCGACGGGCAGTTCTCTTTCACGGCCCTTGAGGGCGAGTACACGGTCATTGCCGAGTCGCTCGGTGACACCGCAGAGCAGAACGTTGAAGTGGGACCGGTGATCGTCGCGCCGGGTGGCGGGGGACCTGGCCCAGGTGGTCCTGGCGACCTGAGCGTTCGCGAGATTGACGGGATCGGACCGGTGTTCAACGGGCTACTGACGGCCAACGGCGTTCGGCTAATAAGAGAGTTCGTGTCGCTGCCGCCCGAGCGCATTGCCGCAGATACTTTCCGTGTCGGTAGAACGAGCGCGTAATCTTCTCGTGAATGCTCGCCGATTGCTCGAGGAGTAGAGACCACTACCTATTTCTTCCGCGTTGCCTTGATGAGCGCGTCCATGTGGTCGAGATACTTCTCGAACGCCTTGCGCCCGGCCGCGCTCAGCCGGTATTCGGTCCGCGGCGTGCGGCCGACAAACGTCTTCTCGCACAGCACGTAGCCGGCCTCCTCGAGCCGGCGCGCGTGCACGCTCAGGTTCCCATCGGTCGTGCCCGTGTGGCTTTCAGATCGGTGAACGACAGCGTCTCGCTGGCCGCAAGCGCCGCCAGTATCGCCAGCCGCGTCCGGTCATGGATGACCTGATCGAGCCGCTGCGGCGACGGCCGCGCCTGCCGCTCGCGCGAGACATAACCCGATTCCTTCGCAGCCGTGGCATTCATCGCCACCGCACTCCTACGCCTAGCCCCCATGTCGCCTCGCGATGTACAACCCGAATGCGAACTGCAGCCCACCGAAACCCATCCCGAGCCAGACATTGCCCCAAGCCGGTGGCGTGACCAGCGCCGCGACGCCCAGCGCCATGAACGCCAGGCCGAGCAGTCGCACGGCCGCGACGCTGAAGACGCCGCCGGCCAGCACGCCGGTGCCGTAGAGCAGAAGCCAAACCGGAGGCATCAAGGCCCAGTCGTCGTGCATCCAGACACCCCACGTCAGCGCAGCCCCGGCGACGAGCGGCGCGGCGAGGCTCATCGCGAAGCGGCGTCCGACGGCGCCGGCCAGCGGCGCGTCGAGGCGGGCGGCCTTGCGCCACATGCTGGTGACGCCGATGGCGAGGGCAACGGCCGCCGCAAGGAGCCAGACGACGAGCCATCGTTCGGAGGAGCTCTGGTTGGCCGCGAGAACGGCGGCGACCAAGCCGACCGCGCCCATACCGGCACCGCCCAGCCCGGGCACGGCCGTGAATGTCGAGCTGCGCTCCATCGTCCGGCGGATGAACTGGAGGCTTTCTTCGGCATGCTGGCCGAAAGAGGTCACGGCTGCCGGCTCGCCCGCCCGACTCGACATATGGCGAAGGGTAGCGTGCAACTTGATATGTGTCAAAGCACTTTTCGCAACAAAGGGTAGGCCGCTCGGCATGCAGGACCAGCTGGTAGCCGATAGCTCGCAGCCGGTAGCGCGTGACGCTACCGGCGACCAACTACCGGCTATCGCCTGCCCTAGGTCAGGATCGGCGCGACATCATGGACACGCGAAAGCACCACAATCCCGCTATTGGACGATCACCGTGCCGTGGAGCATGTTCATCCCGCAGGCGAATGCGATCTCGCCGGTCTTTCCAGGAGTGAACTCGACCAGGACGGGCTCGTTCAGTGGCAATGCCTTCTGGATCTTCAGTGACGGGAACTCTACCTCGGTGCCGCATGTCTTGTCCGTGGTTCGCACGAACGTCAGGCGAGCCGGTACGCCGGCACGGAGTGTGACCCTGGCCGGCTCGTATCCCTGCTCGTTCACGACGATCCTGGCCGTCTGGACGGCCCCGTTGTCGCTTCCGGCGTTCGACCGTGGCGGCGTTCGACCTGCGTCGATTGATGTTGTGCCGGCGGCGGGCCTGAGACCCAGACGCTCGCGCTCGGCTCTGACGAAAAAGCTCCCTTCAGTCACGACGAGGTCGCCAGGCTGAACGCCTGCAGCAACTTCGACTTGCTCTCCCGAGGGCTGGCCGAGGCGGACCTCTCGTTCAATGAACTTCCCGGGCTCCTTCGGATTCGCGAGATAGACGACGGTCCGGTCACCAACGTGCTGCACGGCAGTGCGTGGAATCGTCGGCATCGACGTGCCTGACGCTCCGGTCACCACGACAGCGGCGTACAACCCGAGTCGCAGCTCGCCGCGCGGATTGGGGACTTCGACGCGCACCTTCGCAGTTCGCGTCCCGGTGCTGACCTGCGGATCGATGTAGCTGACACGGCCTCGCAGTGACAGGTCTGGAAGCGCTGAGGTGGTGATCACGGCATCACTGCCGATGCGTACGCGGGAAAAGTCCCTCTCGTACGCGTCCGCGACGACCCAGACCGTTGAGAGATCGACCACGGTGAACAGCTTCGTCGATGGATCCACGTTGAGCCCGACATTGGCTCCACGTTCAGTCACGACGCCGTCGATCGGCGCAGGGACGCTGGTCGTCGCGCTCACGCTCTTGGCGGGAGCCATGTTGTCGAGCGCGGAGGCGGAGAGACCGAGCAACTCGAGCTGCGATCGCGCACTTTGGACAGCCGCTGTCTGCGCCGCGTGCTCGGCGTGAATCCGCTCCAGTTCCTGCCGGCTCGCGGCCCCGATCTCGACGAGTTTCTCGGTACGCTGCAACTCGCGATCGTGTGCGTCGAGCATCGCCTTTGCCGAGACATAACGCGTCTGCGCCTCGGCAAGCGCGGGGCTGTAAATCTCGGCCATCGTTTGGCCCTGCCGCACGCGGTCGCCGAGTGCCGGGCCGACCTTCGTGACGCGCCCGGCCACGAGCGGCGTCACCACCACCTGACGGTACGCGTTCGGCTCGACCACTCCAGGCAGACGCATCTCTCCCGCTGAACTCCCGCTGGCAACCGGCGTCACGACAATTCCAGCACGTTCCACGGCTTCCTGACTGAGTGGAACAACGACGTCCGGTAGCGGCGTATTGCTCGCGCCGGCCGGTGCACCTGGCGACTGCTGCGCGGCGGGGGATGCCATGCCTGTGATGTGCCCGCCTGGCCCGGCATCCGTACCGCATCAATAGGTACGTAGCGCCCGCGCCCGCTACGAGCAGGGTAACGGCAACCAGCGCAGCCGAGCCCTTGTGCATCGTTACGCGTGTATCTCTAGTCATTGCACTTCTCCGAGCGCCAGGTTGAGCGCTGTCCGTGCTTCATACGCCGCACGTAAGGCTTCGGTATATGCGCGTTCCACGTCAAGGTATCGCCGCCGTTCCGCCAGAACGTCGAAGACAGTGACGCGTCCCAGCGCATAACTCTGACCGACGATGGTCAGGTTCTGGCGCGCCAGCGTTTGTGCTCCGGCGCTATAAAGCTTCACTGCCTGTCTCGCGTAGTCGTCGCGTGTACGAGCGGACGCCAATTCTGCCTCCGCCGCGAGCCGGGTAGCATCGAGTGTGGCGGCCGCGCCCGCTCGCTCTGCACGCGCGACCGCAGCTTCTCCCTGGTTGCGATTCAATAGTGGAATGGTGAGCATCGCTCCAGCGGACAGGTAGTTGAACTGCCCCCGAACGCGCTCGAGGCCACCGTCCGGCGCGAAGCTCCGTTGCGGGAACCCCGCGTCCATGCGCATGTAGTTCCCAAACACGCTGACATCGAAGCGACCTTCCGCTTCGGCGCGACCGATCTTTGCGTCGGCCATCTCGATGCGCGTCGCTGCTTCGCGCACGTCAGGCCGCTGTTCGACCGCGCTCGATCCGCTAGGGACCTGTAGCTCGATAGCAGACTCGCGCAGGACGAGACCGTCGAGCGTGTCACGGACGGTCAGGGTGGCATCTGCCTTCATACCGAGCACACGTTTCAGCGCAAATACCGCGGTCTCGGTCCGGCCCGCCTGGAGCAGCCGCTCGGCTTGCGCGCGTCGGAGCTCGACATCCAGCAAATCGCGCTCGAGCGGTGGCGAAGCTCCCTCCTGGACCCGAGACCGCAACAGGTCGTGTTGTCGTTGTGTCGCAGCGACGAGCTCGTCCAGGAGCCCCAGATCCCGCACAGTCGCAAGGACGTCACCGTACCGCATGCGGACCTCGGCCGCCAGCAGTCGCTCCCGATCCGCGACAGTAAGCTGCGCGGCCGTGACCTCTTGGTCCGCGACGGCGATACGCCCGCTCCTTCGGAATAGATCCAGCGGCCACTCGACCCCAAAGGTCGTCAGGTTGTCGGTGCCGCCGGGTTCCTTTCGCCACTCGAACGACACTGAGGGATTGGGCCTGAGCGACGCCTGCAGCTGCGTGCCTTGTGCCACATCGATTTGACTGCGCGCCGCTCGGAGTGAGGGCTGCTGCTCGATGGCGCGCGCAATGGCCTGCTCGAGTGACAGCCCGCTGGCAGGATCCATGAAGCGGCCGGCAAGCGGCGCCTGACCGCCCGGTGATTGAGCCGACGTAGAGACACTCGTCAGCAGCGTCGCAATGAGGACGCTCGAGACGATTCGCGTGATCATTGCACGCCTCCCTGGAAATTTACGGACCCCTGGCCGGCCGGCCCGTTCCATTCGATCGCCATTTGCCACGCGCCTGCCATGCCAAACTCCGCTGTCGCGCCGTACCGGCCGGGCGTGCCGGTCGGCCTGACCTGGAGACCACCGGACATGACCATGCCGGGCATCGGCATGTTGGCGCTCGCGCGAACGGTTCCTACGTTGACCAACGTGGTTGTGCCCGTGCGCCTGAACTCGAGCGTGAAACTGTTCCGTCCCTGGCGCAGCGTGCCGGTCGGCGAGATCAACACGATGTCGAGGTCGCCTGCGCGAACGGTTTGCACAATCCCTGCGCCACCCTGGTCATTGGCCGCGTTGCCTTTCGGAGCCCGAGTGCGCCACACCACGAACGAGGTCAGCGCGACGAGGGCAAGGATTCCTACCGTCACTGCCACTCTTCGACTCCCGCGTACGTGCCCGGCCTGTGGCAGCGGCTCGTGCTGAAGTCCGAGTCGCCGTTCGCGAATCCAGAAGAAGATGACCGGCGTGACGATCAGGACGTGAAGCAACGAAGAGACCATGCCCCCGAGCACCGGCGTCGCCAGCGGCTTCATCACCTCTGAGCCGACGCGCGTGCTCCACATGATCGGCAGGAGCCCTGCGATGACCGTTGCGACGGTCATCACCTTCGGGCGTAGACGGAGCAATGCCCCTTCCATCACGGCATCTCTCAGCGCTGTCCGCGTCAGCATTCCACCGAGCTCGCGCTGTTTCCGCTCGACGGCTTCCTCGAGGTAGATGACCATGACCACGCCGGTCTGCACGGCCGTGCCGAATAACGCGATGAAGCCGACCCATACCGCGACCGAGAGGTTGTAGCCAAGCAGCCAGAGGAGGTAGACGCCTCCGGTCAATGCGAACGGCACGGCCAGAAGCACATGGACGGCTTCGAGCGCGGAGTGGTACGTGAAGTACAGGAGCACGAAGATCACGAGCAGCACGATCGGCAGCACGATCTGCAGTCGGGCCCGCGCGCGTTCCTGGTTCTCCCACCGGCCGCTCCAGCCGACGTAGTACCCCGCTGGCAGCGCGACGTCCCGCGCGACGGTCGCGCGCGCTTCCTCGACGAATCCACCCACGTCACGGCCTTGCACGTTCAATAGCACGGTCGCGAGCAGCAGGCCGTTCTCGGAGGAGATCATCGCGGGACCGCGAGCGTGCTCGATGCGAGCCACCTGGCCCAGTGGGACCTGTGCGCCGCCCGACGACGCCACGAGCACTCGTTCCAGTGCTCGAGGGTCCGCGCGGTACTCCGGGGCATACCGAACGCGGACGGGAAATCGCCGCCGGCCCTCGATAGTCATCGTCAGCGTGGTTTCGCCGACGGCCGTCTCAATCACCTGCTGGATGTCTCCGACGCCGACGCCGTAGCGCGCGGCGGCAGCACGGTCCACCTCGATGTTGAGGTACTGGCCACTGGTCACCTGTTCGGGGTAGACGTTGCTCGCGCCCGGCACCCGGCGCACTGTGTCAGCGACCTTCCGCGCCAGTTCCTCGAGCACGGTCAGCTCGGTGCCGAAAATCTTGACGCCGACTTCCGAACGGATGCCCGTCGTCAGCATGTCGATTCGGTTGATGATCGGCATCGTCCAGATGTTGGAGACACCCGGCAGCTGCACGGCTTGCCCCATCTCGGCGCGCAGGCCATCGAGTGTCATCCCGGGCCGCCATTGGTCCTTCGGCTTCAAGTGGACGATCGTCTCGGTCATGTTCAGCGGCGCCGGGTCGGTTGACGTGTCCGCCCGTGCGACCTTGGCCACGACGTATGCGACTTCCGGAAACTTCAACAAGGCGGCGTTCTGGCGGGCCGCGATCTTCGTGTTCTCCTCGAGCGAAATGCTGGCGTCGGCGATCGGCATGAACATCAGGTCGCCCTCGTTGAGAGGAGGCATGAACTCGCTGCCAATCCCACGCGCCAGGAACAGCGCTCCGGCGAAGAGCAGCCCGGCGACCGTTATGGTGAGCGCTCGATGCGCGAGCGCGCCCTGCAGCACGGGTTGATACGCCGCGCGAAGAGCGCGCATCACCGGATTGGCCTCCTCTGGGTGGAACTTCCCGCCAAGCAGCAACGTGCAGAGCACCGGTACGAGCGTGACGGCGATGATCGTCGCGGCGAGGACGGCGAACGTCTTGGTGAACGCAAGTGGGTGAAACAGCTTGCCTTCCTGGCCCGTCAGCGCGAATACCGGGATGAAGGCGAGCAGGATGATCGCCATCGAGAAAAACACGGGCCGTCCGACCAATCGCGTGGAATCGCGAATGGTCTCCCACACCCGGCGGCGATCGCTGGGATCGACACCGCGTTGCTCGACGAATCTGAACGCGTTCTCCGTGACCACGATGCCCGCATCCACGAGCACGCCGATCGCAATGGCGATGCCGGCGAGGCTCATGAGATTGGAGGAGATTCCCGCGTAGTACATGCCCAGGAACGACATCAGGACGGCGAGAGGCAACGGAAGCGTGACGATCAGAATCGACCGGAAATGCATGAGGAAGATCACGTGCGCGAGCGTCACGAGCGCGATCTCCTCGACGAGCGCGGTGCGCAATGTGCCGACCGCCTGCTCGATCAAGTCCGAGCGGTCATAGAACGGTACGATCGCGACACCATGCGGGAGGCCTGGCGCGATCTGGGCGATGCGCGCTTTGACGGCATCGATGACGGCCTTCGTATTGACCCCCGTCCGTGCGACCACGACACCCCCGACGGCCTCCTGTGTCCCCTTCACCAGCGAGGCGACGCGGAACGCGTCGCCCACCTGGACATTCGCCAGCTGCTCTACGTAGATGGGGACTCCGTTCGAGCCGCCAACGACGATCCGCTTGATGTCCTCGACTGACGCGATCAGCCCGACGCCTCGCACGATCAGCCAGGCACCATTCGATTCCAGCACGTTGCCGCCGACATTCAGGTTGCTGGCCTGCACCGCCGACACCACCGCGCTGAGAGGCAGGTTGTAGGTCCGGAGACGGTTCGGATCGACGTCGACCTGGTACTGCTGCACGTGCCCGCCAACCGACGCGACCTCCGCGACGCCAGGCACCGCATTGAGCTGGTACCGGATGAACCAGTCCTGCAGCGTTCGCAGCTCGCGGAGGGAATGGGTGGGGCTCTCGACCGTGTACCAGAACACGTGGCCGACACCGGTCGCGTCTGGACCGAGCGTTGGCGTCACGCCGGCCGGCAGGTTCTTCGCCACGAGACTCATGCGTTCGAGCACGCGAGCGCGCGCGAAGTACAGGTCGACGTCGTCCTGGAAGACGACGTAGATCATCGAAAACCCGAAGGCAGACTGCGACCGCACCACGCGCACGCCAGCGAGCCCCTGGAGGTTCGTGGTAAGGGGATATGTGATCTGATCCTCGACCTCCTGCGGGCTATGCCCAGGCCAGTCCGTGAAGACGATCACCTGGTTATCCGAGAGATCTGGAATCGCGTCGATCGGCGTGGACGTCAGCGCCCACCATCCCCAGCCCGCGAGGCCGAGGTACAGGACGATCACGATAAAACGGTTCTTCAGCGCAACGTCAATAAGTCGATTGATCATGCTTGCCTCGCCGAAGCCACGCCACAATCAGGAGCGCGAGCCTACGCACTCGGACGCAGAGTCCGAGCAGACACAGGACGACCGTGAGTGGCTAAACGAGGAAGACGGAGAGGAGGACGTGCTTCGGCACCGGCGTGGTGGGAATCGGCGCAGAGGTGCGCCACCCGTCGCTCAGAACGAGGGCAGGAACGCTGGCCGATAGGACGATAGCAGGGCCGACGACCGCAGCGGTGATGGCGGCTACAAACGTCGGGCTCGGCTGTGTTGAATCCTCGCGCTCGGATGAGGCGCAGCAGCTGTCGGCCTGGACCTGCGTCACAACGCGCTCGGACCCGGACTTGTGAGAATCGCCCTTGTGCATCGCGCACTCGTCGCCCTCAGAGCAGCACGCCATCCGGGCTTCGGGAGTTGGCAGCCAGCCCGCGCAGACTGCTCCGTTGCCGGCGCAGAGCGCCGCGATGAGCATGTACCGCCGAAACCGCGCGGGAACTCAGCACTCCCCTAAGGATGCTTGCCAATTGGCCAGGTGTCAACAGGCGGTGTCCGCTGTCCGCGCCGCCGCCATCAAGAGCTAATCGGGATCCGTACTGCGCAATGCGGACCATCTCGGCAGGCGCGTCATGATGGCGTTCCCTGCCGAGAGGGCAAGTCGCGCGGGATGACCGACGCCGCGAAACCACACCCAGCGAGGCCACGCCGTGATGCCGTATCGCATCCGGAACCACCACTCAGGCAACCAGAGCAGGTCCGGGATCAACGCTGCGGACCAATATGGATCCGAATTGATCGGATAGGCACGGACGGCGGCGGCGGGAGGCTTCACCTGTTCGCGCAGCACCTCGGCGACGTGCGGCGACCACGGTACCAGATCGTGAAGCACGTGCAGCGCACGCACCAGGCGGCCGTGTTGTCGTTGAAGGCGCGTCCAGTCGATCCGATCGATCCACGCCTCGGTGGCGTGCACGAGATCTGCGACCGACAGCAGCCGGATCGCACCGGGGCGCAGCGTGTTGATCACGAACGCATGGGCATACACGTGCCACAGCATGTCTTCGCACCCGAGCGTCTGATAGGTCATGCCGCCCCATTCGAACGGCTGAGACCGGCGCATCAGGTCGTCATAGTCGCGCGGCTCGACGAAGGGCGTTCGCACCATCAGCTCGTGGTGGAGCTCGATGGTGACGGTCGCCCCCTCCAGCGTCTTCGACATCCCCTGCATGTGGTGGTGACGCGGGGGGACCGCCGCGCCGCTTGGCCTAAATCCGCAGCGCACCAGGACGTCGTACGCACGTCCGCGGTCGGGCTTGCGGATGAGCAGGTCGACGTCGCGCATCGGCCGGAGCCGTGGATCGCCGTACACCAGATGCGCGAGCGCGGCGCCCTTCAGAACGAGGAACGGCACGCGCGCCTGCGCCATCGCGCGGGCGACGCCGGCAACCATGCGTGCGCGGAACGCCGCCGCATGCGCGTGTTGCACCTGCCTCGCCCGGAGGCGGGCGTGGAGCTCGGCCGGTATCGTCAGGCCTGTCCGCTCGATGTGCGCGAACACGAGCGGCTCCATGCCGTGCTGTTCCGCAGCGGTCACGAGCTCGTCAAATGACGGGACCCTCGACAGCGCAGACGGGAGCCGTTGCGCGACCGACGACAGATCCCGGCCGTTGCGTACACAGCGACAAGAACCGGAACGTGCCGTCAGACAGCGTCGCCATCTACCACGTAATCGTCACCTCACCGTTGGCGGCTTTGACTCCTCGGTCATGCGCGACCCCCGTCGCGCCAGGCGCAGCGAACGACGAGCCGCCGCCACCTCCACCGCCGCCTGCGACCTCTGCCGGTTGCCACCGCCGCCGCCGCCGCCGCCATAGTAGCCGCCACCACCGCCGCCAGCCGCCATCGATGATTCAGTAACACGTCGATGCCACCGATGCCGCCCTGACCTGCCGCAACGGGGCCCAGTTCCGCGCCAGCGGTTCCGTCGGTGCTGTCGCTCTGGCGCCCTGATGCCGCCGGCACCGCCAGCTGTCTGCGTGCCGCCGACCTCCGCACCGCCGCCGCCACCACTGGGTGGCGTTCCGCCAGACGCGCCGTCAAGACCACCGCCAGCGCCGCCGCGGCCGCCGCTGGCGCTGGGGTATCCCGGCGCCACCGCCTCCTCCACCGCCGACGATCACGAGCGGAGTGGCGCCATTGCGCACGCTCGATGCACCACCGCCACCGGCGGCACCAACTCCGATGCCGTTGCCGCCGCCGTTGAAGCCGCCAGCATTACCAACGCCACCACCGCCGACGCGCACGGTGAGCGACGCGCCTGGCGTAACGGACACGGTCGCTGTTGTCCGTACCGCCCAGGCCACCGCCACCGCCGCTCCCAGCACCGCCTCCACCGCCTGTGGCCAGAATCCTGACGCTGCTGACGCCCGCTGGCACGGTAAAGGTCTGCGAACTGCCCGTAAAGGTGAACGTCACCGAGCCTGGCAGCGGCAGACTGATCGTGAACGTTTGCGATCCGCTCGTCCCCGCGCGACGGTCGTGACCGTCACGTGCGCGTGAGCCACCAGCTGAGGCTACGAGTTCGAGCACGAAGTTGGCGGTCAGCGACGTGCTGCTGCCCACTACCACGTTGTTGACCGTCACGCCGCGTACCACTGACGTTCACCGTCGTGGCGCTCGACGACGAAGTTCGTGCCCGTCAGCGTGACCGCGACCGTGGTGCCTCGGATTCCTTGATTCGGCGAGACGCTCGTCAGCGTCGGAGCGCCCGGCCTCGGCGCATTGACCGTAAACGTCAAGGCGTTGCTCGTCCCGCCCGGCGTCGTCACCGTCACGTCTCGCGGACCAGGCGTGGCCGTCGTGGCCACGGTAAACGTGGCTCGTCAGCGACGTGCTGCTGATTTCACCGGATGTTACTGGGCGTGACGTCCGGTCCCGCTCACCGCCACCGTTGTCGCCGAAGCCGGTTCCGGTCAGGGTCACGTCCATCGTGCTTCCGGGATCACCGCTGGACGGCGTGATCGCGGTGAGCGTCGGTCGAAGCGCCGGACCAGGCGACTGCGCCTCCACGGGAGAGGGCGCCACGATCGAGGCGATCGCCGGCAGCATCGCCGCGGCCACGCCACGACCGAGCAGCCAGCGTCGGGTCCTCGCCGCGTCGATCAGCGCGTGAGTCAACCGGCGCCTCCAGCAGGTGGAGGCGCGCGAGTTCCCTGAGCGTCAGGTCGACGACGTCGCCTCCGCCTCGGGCACGGCCCAGTCCCGCCGCAACGCGGCGGCAATCGCCTCGGGGCTCGTGGCGCCGTCACACTGCTGCCACACGCGCGCGGCCGTCGCGTTGAGGAGCATGCACCTGCTGGCGCGCCCAGTCGTAGACGGCCACTTCCTCGCCGAGCGTTTCGGTGTGAACCGTCTGCGATTGCCGCGGGTGCATCATGCCCTCCCCTCTTCGGACGAGAATCTCGACGCGGTAACAGAATGCGGCATCTCCGACATGAGCGTTGCAAGCTTTCGAAGGACAGCCGACACGAAGGGACGCGCCTCGCCGCGTGGGCCGGTCAGCGTAATGGCATCGACCACCGTCCGCTTCAAGATCTGGCATCGAGTGCTCAGGTCTCTCGCGGGCGGCAACGGTGTGGCGCATCAGCGCGAGCAGCGCCGGGGCGGCCGTCAAGCGGCGCGGTCGCCAGCGAGTGCCAGCCCGGTACGAGGTCACAAGGACGAGTCCTACCGGCAGGGGCGTCGTCCCAGTCTCGGCGCCGAGTGCCGCGACCCTCACGCGGCGAGTCAACGCTGTCGAGCCGTCCCGGATCGCCAGCGGACGCGCGAACGGATGAACGCCTTTCCCGCCGCGGTCGAGAACCGCGAACTCATCGGAGTAATACGTCGCACCCGCCTCGAGCCACGCTTGCACGAGCGTGGTCTTTCCAGCGAAGCTGGCGCCGGGCATGACGATGGCGCGACCGTGCCAGCCGACAACACCGGCATGGACGAAGAGGTGGTCCGGCGCATGCTCCGCGACGAAGAGCTCCGCGTGCGCTGCCAGCGAACGCCCCACATCGATCAACCCGTGCACCTCCGCGATGAGCTCCGTGCCGGCATACACGTGGTATGGCGGTGACCCTAGAGTCGATGAACCGGCGCGAAGCTCGTACCTGATCGACACGGGGTCATCAGCCTCGTGGTCTTCAACGGCGCGCCAGCCGAACGGCAGGTGCAGGCGCACGGGATCCTGTTCAAGAATGTCGAGGAGCGCCCTACTGTTGACGCGGAGCCCGATCCGCACGCCGTAAGCGACGAAAAAGCGCTCGAATATCACGGCTACCGGTATCCCGGAGCGATCACGATTTGGGATTGTAGCGCCGATGGGCTCGATGGACGTCTACTTCTGCTGTGGCCCGTCGAAGCGCTGCGCGCGCAGGAAGGCCAGGAGCGATCGCTGAAGCTCCGGAGGCATTTCCGCCGCCGTTGCCTCACGGAGGATGCGCGGTGTTGCCAGGTACGAGGCGATGAAGGCGGCGCACTTCGGACATCCGGCCACGTGCGATTCGAGAATCGTGCGCGTATCGTCTGGCACCACTCCCTCGATGTAGTCCATCAGGAGCTCGACGCCGGTCTGGCACGAGACGTCTGTCATGAGGTCACTCCAGCGAGGGCGCCCAGGTAGCCGCGCAACATCAGGCGGGCACGGTGGACGCGTTGGCGCACCGTCGCCGGCTCCACGCCGAGCACGTCTGCGACCTCGGCCGTGGTGAGCTCTTCCAGATCGCGCAGCACAAACGCGTTGCGATAGAGGTCGGGCAGTCGATCGAGGGCGGCCGCCGCTTCTTCCGCCAGGACGCGCCGATCGAGCAGTTCGTCGGCACGCGCGGCGACCTGCAGCTCCGCCGGCGTGTGGCGATGGCGGCCCGTCGCGTCGAATTCGGGCAGAAACGCTTCCAGCGATTCGATCGGCCGGCGTGTGCGGGCCCGGCGGTGCATCAGCGCCGCGTTGGTGACGATGCGATAGAGCCACGTGCCGAACCGCGACTCCTGTCTGAACGAGGCAAGGTTCCGATAGACGGACAGAAACCCTTCCTGCACGACGTCCGGCGCATCGTCGCGGCCGACCAGGCGGCAGGCGAGACGATAGACACGCGCCTGGTACCGGATCGTGATCTCGTCGAACGCATGGCTGTCCCCGAGCGCGGCGCGTGAAGCGAGCACCTCGTCCGATGCCTCGTCCGGAACAGCCATGCGGGTCAGTTTAGTTCGCCGGGACGTGGTCTCTGATCGCCGACCTGACCTTGGCAGCGAGCTCCGGCGTCAGTTCGGTGATACCGTGAACCTGCGACGCGTGCGCCGCGACTTTCTTCAACAGCTCTTCTTCAGTGGCTGCCGTTGCGGTGAACGTACACCCAGGCATGATATCGCTGCAGGCAATACTCTTCTCCATTTCGATGCTCCTTCCGGCCGGATCACCCGGCTTCAGTTGTTGTGATGCCGGCTGGCGACATCTGTGACAACGACTAAAACGGTGGCCCACGAATCACGCGCTGTCACACTCAGCACCAGCCCGGCATCTCACGTCTGAGGTCTGTTGAAGGTTCACAGGACGCTGCATGTGGCCGGGTTGTGGCGCTACCCCGTGAAGTCGCTGGCGGGAGAGTCGCTGACGGTCGCGACACTGACGCCAGAGGGCATCCCGGGAGACCGCGTCGTGCACGTGTGCGGTCCCGAAGGTGTTCGCACCTCACGCCGCCACCATCGGCTGCTGGGACTACTCGGGACGCTTGGCTCCGACGCGCGCCCCCAGATCAACGGTTATCCGTGGGACAGCCCGGAAGCCCTGGCACTGATTAAGAACGCTGCCGGGGAAGATGCGTGGCTCGAAGCACACGAAGGTCTCGAGCGGTTCGACATCCTGCCTCTGCTCGTGGCGACCGATGGAGCTGTGGCGATGTTCGGGCGGGACGTTCGTCGCCTTCGACCAAACATCCTCATTGGAGGAGTCCAGGGGATGGCCGAAACGCTCTGGCAAGGCGCGCAGCTGCACATCGGTGACACGCTGTTGCGGCTCGACGCCCTGCGCGGCCGCTGCACGATGACGACGGTTGATCCAGACACTCTCGAGCGTGATCCGGAGGTGCTTAAGGATATCGGCCGCCGATTCGGCGGCCGGCTTGCGCTCGATGCCGACGTGGTGCGCGGCGGAACAGTCCACATGGGAGATGACGTCGTGCTCGAACCAATCGCGATTTCGATTAGTTCGGTGGGCGACACGCCCTGAGTCTGCAGCACTTAGGGAGCAGGGGCCGACGTGCGCCACTCACGACGGCCGTGGCCGACGCTTCGTTGCCTCAAGCGGTGCGGCGGACGCCAATCGGAAGCACACGATGCCGCATGTACGCGACGAACGTCGCGATGGCGAACAGAAGCAGCGTGGTAGCCGCCGAGCTCATTTCGCTGCGCACCAGATGGAAGACCGTCGCCGACACGGTCACGATCATGATCCCGCTGGCCGCCCATGTGACCAGCCACGGCATGATCCGCGTCAGTCCGGGAAGTGTAAGCCCCACCGCGGCCAGGACTTCCGCGACGCCCAGGAAGAGCTGGAACCAGCGCGGCAGCGACGCGTTCATCTGTTCGGCGATCTCCGGTGGGGGCGAGAGAAAGAGCCAGCCGTGGGCGAAGAACGCAACCGCGAGCAGCACCTGCAAGACCCAGAGCACGATGTTCATGACGCCACCTTTCCTCCCTTACCAACACGTCGAATGAGGAATTCTCGGATCGACCCTCCGATCGCAGAAATGAGTGGGTATACCGCCAGTTGTCGGAAGAGGTTCAGAACGCTTCCGCGACCGACACATAGAGCGCGTTGCTCTTCTTGCCCCAGGCGTAGTCGACCCGAAGATTCACGTGGTTCTGACGCGTCAGGCGGAATCTGATCCCCGCGCCGCCCGAAGGGAGAATCGCGTCGGTCGAGAGCTTGTCGAAGCCGTCCGCGACTCCGCCGAGCCCGCCGAAGAGGACGAGCCCCAACCGCTTCCAGACTTCGAGGCGATACTCACTCTGTCCGGTGAGCATCGCGTGGTCGCGGTACTGACCGGTCGGATATCCACGGAGGTCATGGTACTGTCCGAGCAGGCAGAGGCCGTAGAAAGGCGCGTCATCGCCCGCAACGCAGGAATTCACGCGACTTGCGAGAACCTGCCTGGCGCCGAGACCGATATACGAGCTGAGCGCTGCCTGGTAGATCTGATACGTACGCTGCCCGCCGACCGCTTCGCTGGCGAACAGCGCCGTCCCGTCCAAGAGCGTTCCGCTCCGCGGATAGAACTGATCGTCGCGGGTGTCGCGCTCGACATGCGGACCGAGCAACGCTATCCGAAGGCGGATGTCCTGCAGGGGAATGGAAACTTTCGTCTGGTCGAAATCCGCGTTCACCGTCGTACGGATCAATAGGTACCGAGGGCCCGCGTACCAGTGGCCCCCGACGCGCACGAGAAATTCGGCGATGCCGCCGCCTCCTGCCTGATTGAGCTCGACGGATTCTCCGGCATCGCCTGCGCTCGAACCGATGCCGAAGTAGTCGAAGTTGATGTCGAGGTAGGCTGCCCCAAGCGTCGCGCGGTACCGATCCTCGTCAATGTGCAACGTCTGCAGGGCGCCGCTCATCCAACTGCCGTTGCTGGTACGAAAACCCATGAGGAACGACGCCGATTGCGGCGACTTCGTGTCGCCAGCCGAGAGCGGATACAGCATGCCGGCCACGAGAGCGAGGCCGTTGTCGAGCGTGGGATTAATCATGGGAAGAGGCGCCAGGACGAACTCGCGGCGTCGTTTCTCGGGCGCGAGGCTCACACCTTCTCGCTGCCGGTCAGTCCGACCCGCGCCCGGAAGCTCGCCCAATTCGCCGACTGGCGGTCGCACGGTCCAGGACCGAAACCCCGGTTTCCTGCGCTGAGACCACCGACGGAACGGTCCAAATACATACGACCAGGGCGGCAACGACGGCGCGCCCGACAACGCAAACCGGTTGCCTGCCTGGCGACGCCAGCCTCGATCGTCGAGAAGATTGCAGGGTTGGAGGTGTCAAAGAGAAGGCCGGGTCCCGTTCGAGACCCGGCCTGCGAGTTTATATCGCTCTAGCGTTTCTTGGATCGGGAGCTCGAGCGGCTTCGACTACCGCCGTTCGAGCCGCGTCCTGAACGCGACCCGGCGAGGGCCATGCTTCCTTCTTCTTCTTGTTCTCCCTGTTCGCTCTCCGCCTCGGGATTGATTTGGCCGGCGATGCCCGTCAGCTTCTCGTCTGCCTCCTTCTCTTCTTCCAGCGTTTGCCCCAACAGGTCCTTCGCCTCCTGCATGTTGAGGACGTCTGCAAAGGTCGCCAGCGTGCCGTAGGTCGCAATCTCGTAGTGCTCCACCTTCTGAGCCGCGGCGATCAGCGCGGCATCGAGCGTCGAGCCCGTCTCGAGCTCCTCAATCATCTCGGCGCCTTCCTCGATAAGGCCCTTCATCCCTTCGCACGGCTTCCCTCGGGCGGCCATGCCCAGGAGCTTGAAGACCTCCTCGGCCCGCTCCACGTGCATCCGCGTGATTTCGAGATGCTCCTCGAACGCGGCTCGAAGCTCGTGGCTTGCCGCGGCTTTAGCCATCTTCGGCAGTGCTTTCGTCAACTGCTTTTCGGCATCGTAAATGTCCTTGAGCTCGTCTACGAACAGTTCGTGAAGATTCTCCGCTGCCATTGCCCCTCCCTTTTATGATGCGCCGGCACGCGCCGACACAAAGAGGAAAATGAGCAAGAGATACGCCAGCATGCCGGCCGTTTGAATTTGTGCGGCAACGAAATGCATCCCGCAACATTTCTGTAGTGATCAGCATCACGCGTGTACAAATGATGGATATGTTGAAGGGACCATCCGAGGTGTGCCGAAACATCGCGCACGACAAATTGCGCGCGGCGTTTGGAGATGGCGAGCTCTAAGATCCGGCGTCGAGTCTTCGACCGACGCGTGCGGGCGATAGGCGGGCGAGCTCGCCTATCACCCGCGTTCGGGCTTACTTCATTTTCCATCCACCTTCGGGCGTCTTTTCGCGGTGCGCGGTGTGGCAGGTCATGCACTGGCTCGCCACAGTGGCGCGCGCAGTTTCGGCCGCCGCCATGTCTTTCGCGGCAAGCGCTTTCTGGACACCCTGCAGCCCTGTGATGGCGGTCTGCGCCGCCGCCGTTGCGTCGGCAACTTTCTTGTCGGTCCAGTAGGCATGCACGTTCTTGAACAGCGCCTCGAGGCGCGCCGCGGCCTTCGCCGCTTCATCCGGCATATCACCCTTGATGGACTTGGTCATCACGCCGGCGTTCTGGCCAACCTCTTTCATGGTGGCGGCGTAGTCGGCCTCAGTAGCGATCTTCGCGGGAGCCTGCGCAGCGAGCGACACGGCAAGGGCAAAGCTGAGGGGAATCACGAACGTGAGCATACGCTTCATAACGGCCTCCTGAAATGGCGGTGTCCACTGGGGAACGGCTGAGTTAGTCTAGTGCACATGAACTGGCTGTTCAAAGAGGAACCGTCGAGCTACAGTTTCGATCAATTTACCAAAGACGGCGGCACGACCTGGTCCGGCGTCAGAAACCCGCTGGCGCAAAAGCACCTCCGCAGCGTCAAGAAGGGCGACCGCATCTTCTATTACCACACCGGCAACGAAAAGGCAGTCGTCGGCGTCGCCCGCGCGATCGGGCGATGCCTATCCCGATCCCGAAGGACAAGGCCGGCAAGAGCGCCGTCGTGGACGTCGCCCCGTGCCGGCCCTCGAGCGGCCCGTGACGCTCGCCGAGATCAAGGCCTCCAAGGCCTTTGCCGCATTTCCGCTGACCCGGCTGCCCCGCCTCTCGGTCATGCCGGTGTCGGACGCGGAATGGAAGGAAATAGAACGGATGGCTCAGCCGGACCTGATCCGCGCCAGGCAGATGCTCGTGGCCAGCAGGAACACGCTCCAGCCGAGCGTCAGCCCCGCGAGACCAACGCGCTCGAGCAGGAAGCCTCCAAGCGCCGGCGCGATCATCAGACCGACCGCCCATGCCATGTTGTACACGCCGTAGACAACCCCGTACGATTCGAACCCGGCCGCCGACGACACTTCCGCCATATAGGCCAGCGACGGCGTGACGATCATGCTGAAGACGATCCACATCGGCACCATGGCAAAGGCCGCCGATCGAAAGTCGCTGGCGAAGTTCAACAAGCGGCAGCACGAACGCCGAAGCAATCAACCCGATCATCATCAGCCGCCGTGCCGCCCCATCGATCGCTCAGCCGTCCATAAATGGGATGCATCGTCGTCGAGGCGACCGCCGCGATGCCAAACAGCGTTCCGATGGCCGCCGGGCCCAGACCGAGGCGCGACTGCATCACCAGGGGAATCACGGGCTCCAGCATGGCGATCGTGCCGCCCCCGGCAATGACGACGAGCGCGGTGATGGCCACGGGCCGATGGGTCAGCACGCGCCGCATCGGACGCGGCGCGCCGCTGCCCCGGGTCCGGGGCGCGACGATCGCAAACACGATGAGATCGATGACCGCCATCGCGGCAACGACCAGAAATGGCAGGCGAATGCCGCCGATCTCATACAGCCAGCCGCCGAGCACCGGACCGATGATGATCCCGAGCGTGCTGCCCGCCATCGCCAGACCCATCGCCCGGCCGCGCTCTTCGGGACCGTAGAGATCGGCGATCATCGCGAACCCGACGATCCAGGTCATCCCATCAGCGGCACCCTGGACGAGCCGCGCGAGCAAACAGCATCGGCAGCGATTCGGCGTAGGCGAACGCGAGCGTGGAGATCGCGAGCAGCGCCAGGCCGGCGATCATCGGTCCCTTGCGGCCGATTCGATCGGAGATCGCTCCCATCGGTATGGAGAGGATCAGGAGCGTGATGCCGAACGACGCGAACAAGAGCCCGACCATCGTCGGCCCGGCATTGAACCGAGTCGCGAAGTCGCGGCAGGACCGGCACGGAGACCGAGTACGCCACCAGGTCGGTGAACGTCGCGGTCGTGATGCAGGCAAGGACGACGCCGCTGGACGACTGACGCTGGGTCGGGGTGACCCTCGCCCGCGTCCAGCGTCGTACGCACGCTTGAGCATCAAGCAGCCCGAGCGGCGGAAGCGTCAGCGTGAGCCTGTGCGGACGTCCGTGGGCGGGCAGTGTCCCTCCGACTGGATGCCGCCGCCGTTGCCGAGATTGCTCCCGCCGTAAATCTCCGCGTCGCTGTTCAGCAGCTCCACGTAGCGGCCGCCTTCGGGCACACCGATGACGTATTCGTGTCTGGGAACCGGTGTGAAGTTCACCACCATGACGACAAAATCTGAGGATCGTAGGCGCGCCGCACGAACGAGACGACGCTGCCTTCGAAGTCGCTGCAGTCAATCCATTCGAATCCCGTGTGGTCGAAATCCACCTGATGCAGCGCGCGCTGTTCGGCGAGCGTGCGATTGAGATCCCGCACCCACTGCTGAATGCCCTGGTGATCCGGGTACTGAAGAAGATGCCAGTCGAGGCTTTCGTCGTGGTTCCACTCGCGCCACTGCGCGAACTCACAGCCCATGAACATGAGCTTCTTGCCAGGATGGCCGAACATGTAGCCGTAGAGGGCGCGCAGAGTGGCGCGCTTCTGCCAGATGATCGCCCGGCATCTTGTCCAGCATCGCGCGCTTGCCGTGCACGACTTCGTCGTGTGAAAACGGCAGGATGAAATTCTCCGTGAACGCGTACAACAGCGAGAACGTCAGATCGTTGTGCGCCCAGCGGCGGATAGATCGGATCCTTGCTGACGTACTCGAGCATGTCGTGCATCCAGCCCATGTTCCATTTGTAGGTGAAGCCGAGCCCGCCCAGGTGCACAGGCCGGGACACGCCGGGCCATGCGGTGGACTCCTCGGCAACGGTGATGGATCCGGGATGCTGAGCGTGCGTCTGCACGTTGAGCTGCCGGAGGAAGTCCATCGCCTCGAGATTCTCACGGCCGCCGTACGCGTTGGGCAGCCACTCGCCCTCGTTGCGCGAGTAGTCGAGGTAGAGCATCGATGCCACGGCATCCACGCGCAGATCCGTCGATGTGATATTCCTCGAGCCAGAACAGCGCGCTGCTCAACAGGAAGGCCCGCACTTCGTGACGCCCGTAGTTGAACACGAGCGTTCCCCAGTCGCGGTGCTCACCCTGTGCGCGGATCTTCGTGCTCGTACAGCGCCGTGCCGTCGAAGCGCGCGAGGCCGTGCGCATCTTTCGGGAAATGCCCAGGCACCCAGTCGAGAATCACCCCGAGGCCGTTCACATGGCAAGCGTCGATGAACGCCTTGAAATCTTCGGGTGGGCCGAACCGGCTCGTCGGCGCGAAGAATCCAATCACCTGATAGCCCCACGACCCCGCGAACGGATGTTCGAGCACGGGCAACAGCTCGATGTGCGTGTAGCCCATGTCCTTGACGTAGGGCACGAGCTGCTGTCGGCCAGTTCGCGATAGGTCAGTGGTTCGCCGCCCCGCTCGGGCACCCGGCGCCAGGACCCGAGGTGAACCTCGTAAATCGACATCGGCCGATCGAGCCATCCCTTTTTGCGCTGCCCGCTCCGCCATCCATTCCTGGTCGCGCCAGGTGTACCGGTTCAGATCCCAGACGATGGCCGCTCCGCTGGCATCCGACTCGAAGAAGACGCCATACGGATCGCTCTTTTGAAGCCGCGCGCCGTCTACGCGCGATCGAATCTCGTACTTGTAGCGATGGCCGTCGCTCACACCAGGAATGAATGTCTCCCAGATGCCGCTGACGCCAAGCCCACGCATGGGATGCGTCCGCGGATCCCATCCGTTGAAATCGCCGATGACGCTCACCTCTTCGGCGTTGGGCGCCCAGACGGCAAAGTGCGCGCCGGTGCGGCCATCCACCTCGCGTCGGTGCGCGCCGAGCTTGTCGTATGCGCGATGCAGCGTTCCTTCGCCGAACAGGTGCAGATCGAATTCGGTGAGCACGCGTCAGTCCTCCACTTCCATGGCGCCTTCGGCGACGAAAGTCGACGTGCCACCGACCCGCACGCGTGAAATCCGGTCGTCTGACGACTCGATGGAGATATGAATCCAGCTCGGGCGTCCGAGCTTGACGCCCTGGAGGTTCAGCAGCGATTTCCCTTGCTCTCGCGTGACGACAGAGTGGTGCACCAGGTAAGAACCGAGAGGACCGCTCGCGCTGCCAGTTGCGGGATCCTCGAACACGCCGAGCTGTGGGGCAAACATCCGGGAATAAGTGTGCGCCGGATCTGCAGCCCCGTCCCGATCCGTCGTGAACAGGTACGCCTCGAAGTTCAGGAGCCGGGAATCGGGCTGCGCGTTATCGACGGCCGATCGTGTCGTGATGGGAACAATCACGAACGGCACTCCGCAGGAGATCTGCTCGATCGGCAGGCCGGTATCGCGAATGTCTTCCTCGCTGACGCCCAGCGCTCGCGCCACACGCCCGACGTCTTCGAGCTGCGGGCCGAACTGAGGCAGCCCCTGGGTCATCCACGCAGAGCTCAGCCCGCTTCCATTCCATTCCAACGCGACATGCGTCGGCCCCACGTTCAACCCGAACACCCATTCCTGTCTGTTGCGCGCGATTCGTCCCACCCGCGCCAGCGCGAATGTGCTTCCCACGACGGGATGGCCTGCCATCGGCAGTTCAGTCCCCGGCGTGAATATCCTCATGCGCACGTCGGTGTCCGGGCGCTCGGTATCGCTGACGAAGGTCGTCTCCGCAAATCCGATCTCGCGGGCAATCTGCTGCATGGTTCGGGCGGTCAACCCCGCCGCCTCCGGGAACACTGCGAGTTGATTTCCCTCGAAGCGGCGGTCGGTGAAGACGTCGTAGTGGAGGTACCGATAGCGAGAATTGGCCATGCTAGGATGATTATTACTGATGTAGGGCGCAACGTAAGTTGCGGCCTACCGACGGCGCTCTGCCGAAGGAGTTTCTCATGACGAGATGGTTACTTAGTGTGCTGGTTGCCTCGGCCCTGGCGATTTCACCCGCGGCTGCGCAAACCACCGCACCTGCCAAGCCCGCGGCGCCTCAGACCAAACCCGCGACGCCGACGACCAAACCGGCCGCGCCACCGGCCAAACCCGCCGCGCCAGCAGAAAAGCCGGCGGCGCCTGCGACGCCCGCCGCGTCGGCCGCACAATATGGGCCCGGCGTGTACGCACACATCATCACGAACCATGGAGCGATGATCGCGAAGCTTTTCGACAAGGAAGTGCCGAGAACGGTCGAAAATTTCGTCGGACTCGCCGAGGGGAAGAAACAATGGATGAACCCGCGTACCAAAACGATGGTGCGCCGGCCGTACTACAACAATCTCACGTTCCACCGCATCATTCCCGGGTTCATGATTCAGGGCGGAGATCCCGAGGGGACCGGGATTGGAGGACCTGGATACAAGTTTGCCGACGAGTTCAATCCGAAACTGAGGCACAGCAAGCCCGGCATACTCTCGATGGCCAATTCGGGTCCGAACACCAACGGTGGTCAGTTCTTCATCACCCTCGCGCCAACACCCCATCTCAACGACCGGCATAGCGTATTCGGAGAGCTCGTCGAAGGAATGGACGTGCTGATGGCGATCGGCAAGGTGCCGACGTCGAAACCGGAGAACCGTCCACTAGCACCTGTCGTGATCAAGTCGGTGCGGATCGAGCGCGTCACGTAGAAACAAGCCACGGAAATCCGGCGACGCATGCTGATCGCATTCGAGGGACAGGGATTCTGGACTAGAGAGCGCTTGTCATCACCGCGTAGCGCGCGATGCCGGACGGCCATGAGTGGGGTGGCGGTCACGGGCGACAGCCCGGAAAAACAACGCGTCGGCATCATCGGCTCACTGTCATGGCGCGGCCGACCAGGCTTGGTCGTCCGCGGCGGTGGCCGCCGCTGTTGTTTTTCAAACTGATCGCCGTCGGGCTGCGCCCTATCGACCGCCACCCCACTCATGCCCGTCCGGCAGTGCAACCTGCGCGCGGTGTGTGGTCCAGCGGCCTGGAGCGAAGGCGCCTGAACCGTGCGAGCGACGCGACTCTCTTTGGCCGGCAACCACATCGTGAGCGCGGGGGACGGCGTGAGATATGCGCAGGGGGCTCGATAGCGTACCCGGTCGCGGGGCGAACGATGCGGGTGCCCGCGTCGTCGAGCCTGGTTCGGGGGCATTCGCTCCAGGCCACTGGACACTGCGCGGCACGACCAGGCACCTTCGACCACGTCACCACGCTCGTCGCCGCCTAATCCCTAATCCCCAACCCCTAATCCCTGGGATTCATCGACCTTCAATCTCGAGCGTACGTTTCTTCATCTGGTCAGGCGGCGTTTGAGCCAGTCTTCGATTGGGTCGAGGACGAGAACAACTACACCGAACCCGCCCGCCGCAGCGACCAGGGGCCATTGAGCAAGGCCGCACGCGACGCCGACGGCAGCAGCGAGCCAGACGGACGCGGCAGTGGTGAGACCCGTAATGCCCTCCTCAGTCTGCGCGCGAACGATGCTGCCCGCACCGAGAAATCCGATGCCTGTGACGATTCCCTGGATGACCGGAGCGATTGAGATCGATGAATCTGGAGCGCTCAGCGCCGCCAGCACGAACACTGCCGATCCCAGCGCGACGAGGGCGACGGTGCGAAGGCCGGCAGGCTTCCCCCGCAGCTCCCGGTCGAGACCGATGATCCCGCCGACCAGGACGGCGGCGCCAAGTCGCAGCAGAAGGTCGCTGAATCCGAGCGTGCCCATCGCGTCATTGTCACATAAAGAAAAGGGCGCAAATAAAGTTGCGCCCTCTATGAAAGTGTTTTGCACGCCGCTGCGCGTTCGAGCAGCATCGCGCGCTCGCGGGCATTGCGCGTCAGCGACGCGGCGCGTTCGAACTCCGCCCGGGCTTCGTCGAGCCGGCCCACTTTCCTGAGCAGGTCCCCCCTCACGCTCGGCAACAGGTGATACCGCTCGAGGGTCGGATCTCCGGCCAGGGCATCGACCAGCGCCAGACCTGCCGCCGGGCCGGCCGCCATCGACACCGCGACCGCGCGATTCAGCTCGACGACCGGCGAGGGAGACAGCGCTGCGAGATCTGCGTATAACCTGGCGATGCGGGCCCAGTCGGTTTCTTCTGCCCGGCGAGCTCTCGCGTGACACGCGGCGATCGATGCCTGGAGCGTATACGTCCCGGTCCGGCCGAGCCGTTCGGCACGATCGAGCGCGGCAAGACCGCGCCTGATCAAGAGCTGATCCCATTGTGCCCTGTTCTGATCGAGCAGGAGCACGGGCTCGCCGGACGGCCCGATTCGTGCGCGGGATCGCGAGGATTGAATCTCCATGAGCGCAACGAGACCGTGCACCTCTGCTTCCTGCGGAGCCAGCCCGGCGAGGATCCGGCCAAGCCGCAACGCGTCCTCGCAGAGCGCCGGCCGCATCCAATCGCCGCCGGCCGTCGCCGAGTAGCCCTCGTTGAAGATGAGGTAAATCACCTCGAGCACCGACGCGAGCCGTTCGGTCCTCTCGGCTCCGCGCGGCACCTCGAAGGGTATCTGCTTTTGAGCGAGCGTGCGCTTCGCACGAACGATGCGCTGCGCGATCGTCGCCTCGGAGACGAGGAACGCCCGCGCGATCTCGTCGGTCGTGAGACCGCCCAGCAGCCGCAGCGTCAGCGCAACCCGTCCTTCTGTGGAAAGCACCGGATGGCAGGCGGTAAAGATGAGCCTCAGCAGGTCGTCACCGACATCATCGTCCAGGGCTGCATCGAGATCCTTCACGATCCTCTCGCGCTCGGACTCGAGCTCGTAACCCAGCTCGGCGTGCTTCCTCTCGAGGAGCTTGTTTCGCCTGAAGTGGTCGATCGCGCGGTGCTTGGCCGTCGCCATCAGCCAGGCGCCTGGATTCCGGGGAACCCCTTCGGTGGGCCACTGTTCCAGAGCCGCGACGAGCGCGTCGTGCGCGAGGTCCTCGGCAAGGCCCACGTCGCGCACGATTCGCGCAAGTCCCGCGATGAGCCTGGGCGATTCGATCCGCCAGACCGCGTCGATCGCCCGCTGCGCGTCGGTAGCCGCCACGGCTACCGATCAGACCACGATTAGCGCTTCCCCGCCAACCGATCCCGCAGCCGCTCTTCCTGTTCTCGAAGCTCCGGGGTGAACTCGGCGCCGAAGTCGTCGGCCTCGAAAACCGGCCGAAGCTCGACCACTCCTTCCTCGTCGGTGGGGTTGGGACAGCGCTTTACCCATTCGACTGCCTCTTCCATCGACTTGACCTGCCAGATCCAGAACCCCGCAATCAATTCCTTCGTCTCGGCGAACGGGCCGTCGCTCACAGTCCGCTTGCTTCCGAAAAACTTGACGCGCTTCCCTTTCGAGCTGGGATGCAACCCCTCCCCTGCGAGCATCACCCCTGCGTTGACGAGCTCCTCGTTGAACTTCCCCATCTCGGCGAGGAGCTGCTCGCTGGGCATGACGCCGGCCTCGCTATCCTTCGTCGCTTTGATGATCACCATGACACGCATTGCTGAATCCTCCTGTTTGCTCTTCAGGACTGTCCCCGGCTTGATTCCGCGATCGACTTCAAGTTGGCGAGACCCGTCTCGAAGTCCCTGCCGATCATCTGATCCATGTCGATGAACACGCTCATCAGCTTGCCGATGTACGAATTGGGACCATGCATCATCCAGGTCACCGTCGTGTGACCGCGCGTCGATCGCAGCGTAAATTCCGCGACGTTGTGGCCCTCGAACGGCCTGATGAAATCGAGCTTGATGGCAACCCTGGCCGGCACGCTTTCGGTAATCTCCATTCGGCCCTGGCCGACTTCATCGTTGCCGTTCCACTCGTACACTGCGCCCTTGCCGCTCGGCGCACCGCTGAATGTCCTTCGCAGGGCCGGATCGCGCGTTTCATAGGGCGACCAGGCTCTCCACTTCCGGAAGTCGGTGATGAACGATTGAATGTTCTCCGGCGGAGCACCGATACTCGCTGACCTTTCGAAACGCACGTAATCAGGTTTGGTCGCCGCGTATGCGAGAACCGAGGCAACGATCACAACGGCACCGACCGCGATTTTTTTCAGCATGACTTCCTCCCGAATGAATCAGTTGGGCCGCAGCTCGCGGATCGGCCGCACCTCGATGCTTCCGATTCGCGCCGGAGGTATCCTGGACGCGATGTCGAGCGCCTCGTCCAGGCTCCCGGCCTCGATCAGATAGAACCCGGCGAGACACTCCTTGGTTTCGGCAAATGGTCCGTCGGTGATCGACGTTTTGCCGTTGCGGACGCGCACGGTTTTGGCAGTCCGGACCGGCTGCAGCGCCTCGGCGGCAACATAGCGTCCACTCTTGCGCAGGGTGTCGCCCCACGCGAGGCATTCACTGTCGGCCACCTTCGCCATCGCCGCTTCTTCACCGTAGACCATGCACAGATACTTCACGCGTTCCTCCCGGTTCCCATGTCGCGAAAGCGTTCCACGGCATCGCCCGGCGCAAAATCCTCGAGCTCGAACAGCTGGCGGATTTCGATCTCGCCTTCGCGGTCTTCTCCAAAGGGCGCCGGAAAGCGCCTTGCCCATTCCATCGCTTCTTCCCGCGACTTGACCTGGATGATCGTATAGCCCGCGATGAGCTCCTTGGACTCGGTGAACGGGCCGTCGACTACAATGCGCCTGCCTTTCGAGTATCTGATGCGTGAGCCCTTGGAGGTCGGCTGCAAACCCGATGCGTCGAGCAGGGCGCCCGCCTTGACCAGCTCTTCGTGGTACTGCGCCATTTCGGCCATAAGTGACTCGTCCGGCATGACACCAGCTTCCGTGTCTGCATTGCCCTTGACGATAATCATGAACCGCATCGGTATGTGTCCTCCTGCATACACGTCGAATGGGAAACGCTGAGATCGACAGATTAAATAGGGTCAGACCCCATTTTTTCGATTTTCGTAAGCAACGCGGCCCGGCGCGAGGAGCGACGGATAATACGGCGGATGCTGGTTCATCTGATCGACGGGACGTACGAGCTGTTCAGGCACTTTTACGGTAATAGACGCGCACAGCAGGGCGACCGGCCGCTCGGCGCAGTCGCCGGAGTGCTTGGCACCGTCGTACAGATGCTGGAGGGGGGCGCAACGCATATCGGCGTGGCGACCGACCATGTCATCGAATCGTTCCGCAACGCGCTCTGGGAAGACTACAAGACCAGCGCCGGCATGGAACCGGCGCTGCTCGCGCAATTCCATCCGCTTGAAGACGCGCTCGTCGCGATGGGCGTTGCGACCTGGCCGATGATCGAGCTCGAAGCCGATGATGCGCTTGCGTCAGCCGCGTATCTTGCAGCCAACGACGCCGGGGTACGGAAGGTGTCCATCTGGACGCCCGACAAAGACCTCGCACAATGCGTTTCGGGCGATCGCGTCGTCCAGGTGGACAGAAGGAGCGGTCAGATTCGCAATGAGCAGGGCGTTTGCGACAAATTCGGGGTGGCACCTGTTTTTATCCCCGATTATCTCGCCCTGGTCGGCGATGCCGCCGATGGGTACCCAGGCATTCCAGGCATCGGATCGAAAACGGCCGCGCGACTGGTGACGCAGTACGGCCATATCGAACAATTTCCCGCTGAGATTCTGCGCGAGCATCTCGAGCGGGCGCTGCTGTTCAAAAATCTTGCAACACTGCGTCTTGACGCGCCGCTTTTTCGCGATGTCGATCAATTGAGATGGACCGGCCCGACAGAGCGCTTCACTTCAATCGCAGAGAGCATCGGCGATTCGCGGCTGACATCACGCCTGTACAACCTGGCGAAACGCCAAACGAAAGTGTGAAAGCGTCACGCGCGCATTTGTTCAAGCGCGCATCTGTTTCAGGCTGCTGCGAAGTCTGCTCATCGCATCGCTCGCGAGCCCCGAGCGATCCGGCGCGACCGACTCGAAGCTCTCTTCCGGGCGCCCGCGTCCCGGCTGTTCGATGGTTTTCAACAGACCTTCGCGACGATCCGCAATCGTGCTCAGCTCCGCCGCCGCCTTCGGATAAAGAAGCTTCAGTCCCCGCTTGTCCCCATCGGACAACAGCTGGCCGTCACCGGCCGGCGCACAGGGACTCGGCTGCGTTCGATAAAAGAGCACCGGGAAGCGATACAACATCACTGAGCCGGGATCGAATGGGCCCGCGACAAGCGCACGGCTGTCAGCTGGCGTTCTGAGGTTGAAGTCGATCTTCGCCTTGGACCATCCGTTTGGATAGCCGGAGAGGTACGTGTAAATACCCGGACGGCGGCCAGCCGCGTCCGGTATATACGCGCCACGAGAGTCGGTCGTTGGCTGGTATCCGGGGTCATCCTCCCACCTGAACGCCGCTTCACAGGGACCGCGCATGTTCTGATGCTCGTGGTGAAAGGACAACGCGTGCAGGAACTCGTGACGCGCTGTCCCCTGCCAGGTGGCCGGCAGCGCGACGTCGAATCCACCCAGGTTGAGGCTCCGTTGGTTGGGACGTCCTCCAACCGTCTGCTGAGGAAGCCCGATATTCGGGTTGATGCTGTCGGTGCCCACAAGAGAAAAGTAGCCTCCTTCGTCGAAGCTGACGCGAATCTCGGCGGCATACTCTGTATCGCTGGGCGTCCAGGATCTGGTACACGCCGTTCTGCTTGAAATCGAGGGTGAGGTTGCCTGCCTCGGATATTTCGCGGGTCGCGTTTTCGATCGCCTGGTGAAGATCGGTCGAGCCGCCCAGAAACGCCACGCGAATCGTCTGTCCTGGAGTCCACGCCTGCAGATCGGCGACGAGAAACTCCAGCGCTCCTTCGGTGTAGCGAAGGCTCGCCATCCATCGATCGCGGGTCTCCATCGACCCGAGCACTCCGTCAGGCAACGCGTCCAGAACGATATCGTCGGCCTTCACGTCTTTGAGAAAATGGCTCATCCCCGTCTCCTCTCACCGTCACCTGAACCTTGACGGCTGTTCATTCGTATCAGCAGTAGATGACTACGGAATTGTCTCACCTGATTTTTCGCTGGTTGCACGTTCTTTCAGCCGTCATGTGGGTCGGACAGATTTGGTCGCTGGCCATCGTTCTGCCTTTCACGCCCGATCGACCCGGCGGATCCCGCTGTCGCGCCAATGATGCTGCGCGCGCACAGGTGGATGCGGTCGGCGGCCGGGCTGGCGTGGGTCACCGGAGTGGTCCTGCTCGGAATCGTCTACTACGGTGGAGGAGCCCTCACGACACCTGCCCAGTCTGCCGGACTGGCAATGGGCATCGGATTTACCGCCCTCTTTGCCGGCTGGATTGTGTATGACTCTTTGTGGCGGTTGCTCGGCCGCCAACCCTTCGTCGCTGGATTTGTGTCGCTCGTGCTCCTCGCAGGTACCGCCGTGTGGATGGGACGCATCATGACCGGGCGCGCGGTGTTCATTCACATTGGCGCGATGCTCGCGACAATCATGCTGGTCAACGTTCAGGAGCGTATCTGGCCGGTCGAAAGCCGACGACTGGCTGTTACACCTGCGACACGACCGCCTTCATTGCAGTCGATTCAGGCAGCGGCCGTTCGCCTGCGCCACAACGCCGTTCTCGCCCTTGCAGTAACTCTGTTCATGATCAGCAATCACTTCCCCCTGGTGTACGGATCTGCGTTGAGCTGGCTTGTGGCGCCCGGTATCCTGCTGACTGCATGGCTGATGAGCGCACTCTTTTACCCCAGGGCCGTGCGAGGGAACCTTTTTCGCAGGATTGCGTCCTAGGACAAGTACGCATCCCTGGTGAATCTGTGCCGAGAGTTCCTCTTGGTCCGAGGTATCCTCAATGATTACGGTCATGCGCGACGAAGTGCTGGTCGAACGTTACCGGGCCCTCCTCTTTGAAGTCTCCGAAGCCATCGCCACTCACCGCGACCTGACGGCGCTGTTTCGCGATCTCGCAAGGCGTCTGCCCGCCGTCGTGCCGTTCGAGTTCATCGCGCTGTTTCTCCACGATCCCGACCGGAATGTGATGCGCATTCACACGCTGGGCAACGCAGATGCCGACAGCATCCCGCCAGGCATGGAGATACCAGTGAACGGGTCCTTCAGCGGTGGCGTCTTCACGACCCAGCAGCCCGTCGTCATCGCGCGCCCGGAAGAGGCCGAAGGCTTCCCTACCGCCCTCTCGTTGATGCGGCAAATCGGGATTGCCTCGTTCTGCATGCTGCCATTGACCACGACATTGCGGCGGCTTGGGGCCATCGGGTTTGGAAGCTCCAAAACCGACGCATTCGACAAATCCGAAGTCGAGTTCCTGCGTCACGTTGCGATGCCGGTCGCGGTTGCGGTGGACAACGTGCTGCACGATGAATCGGAGCGAGGCGCACAGATTGCGTTGACACGAGAGCGCGATCAGCTCGGTCTGCTGCTCGAGGTGTCCGAGTCGATCGCGGCGCACCGGGACCTCAACAAGCTGTTTCACGATCTCGCACAGCGGCTGCCTCGGATCGTCCCGTTCGACTACATCAACCTCGTCCTCCACGACCCCGCTCGCGACGTCATGCGGCTTCATCTTCTTGCCGTGCCGGAAGAGAGCACGATCAAGCCGGGACTGGAATTCGCGGTCGACGAATCACCCGGCGGTGCTGGTCTGGAAGACCCAGCTGACCCATCACAGTCAGCGACGTCGCGAAGGATGATCGATTTCCCAAGCTGCACGCGATGTTGACCGAGAACGGAGTGCAGTCCTACTGTGCGGTGCCTCTGACGACCGCCCTGCGGCGTCTTGGCGCCATGGGGTTCGGCAGTCTGCAGAAGAGGGTGTATCAGGACTCCGAAATCGGCTTCATGCAGGAGGTCGCGCAAGCAGATCGCCGTGGCAGTCGACAACGTTCTGCACGACGAGAGCGCTCGTTCCGCGCAGATGCAGCTCGCGCGCGAGCGCGATCGGCTGCAACTGCTGCTCGAAGTGAACAACGCGGTGGTGTCTCACCTCGACATGGACGCCGTGTTCGCCTCCGTCAGCACGTCGCTTCAGCGGGTCATTCAGCATGATGGCTGCAGCCTCATGCTCTACGAGCCCGAGACGGGCCATTACCGTTGTCATGTGCTCCGCGTCGACAAGAATGAGAGCTTCGTCGAGGAAGGGCGTGCCGACCACAGCGTCACGTCGCCGGGTTGCATCGCGATATCGACCCGGGCGCCTGCCGTGTTCGGCGAGCACGATCTCAAGGCTCTATCGACCGAGTCGAAAGTCGCGCAGCATCTGCTCGCCGAAGGCGTGAAATCTTTCTGCAGTATTCCGCTGCTCTCGCACGACCGGGTTTTGGGGACCATCAACGTCGGACGGCTTCGCGAACAGGCGTTCACTCAGGAGGAAGTCGAGCTCCTGCGCCAGGTGGCGCAGCAGATTGCGATCGCCGTGGAAAACGGCCTTGCGTACCGGGAAATCGCGGAGCTGAAGGAAAAGCTGAACGAAGAGAAGCTGTATCTCGAGGACGAAATCCGGACCGAGCACAACTTCGAGGAGATCGTCGGCGAGAGTCCCGGCGCTGCGACAGGTTCTCAATCAGGTCGAGATCGTCGCCCCGACCGATTCAACGGTGCTCATCCAGGGAGAAACGGGCACCGGCAAAGAGCTCATCGCCCGTGCGATCCACAACTTGAGCGGCCGCCGGTCGCGCACCTTCGTCAAGCTGAACTGTGCGGCGATTCCGACGGGACTTCTGGAAAGCGAGCTGTTCGGACACGAGAAGGGCGCGTTTACCGGAGCCATCGCGCAGAAAATCGGCCGCTTCGAGCTCGCCAACGGCGGAACGCTGTTTCTGGACGAAGTCGGCGACATTCCGCTCGAGCTGCAGTCGAAATTCCTGCGCGTGCTGCAGGAGCAGGAATTCGAGCGGCTGGGCAGCACGAGAACCATCCGGGTTGACATCCGGCTGGTGGCGGCAACCAACCGCGACCTCGCGGCGATGGTCTCGGCCAGGGAGTTCCGCAGCGACCTGTACTATCGTCTCAATGTCTTCCCGATCATGAATCCGCCTCTTCGTGAGCGCCCGGAGGACATCGGCGCCGCTGGTCCATTACTTCGCGCGGAAGTTCGCGAAGCGGATGAACAAGCAGATCAGCACGATCACCGACCGAAACGATGGCAACGCTGTCCCGCTATTTCTGGCCCGGCAATATCCGCGAGCTGGAAAACTTCATCGAGAGGGCGGTGATCCTCTCGCGCGGCTCCACGTTGACGGCGCCCCTTTCCGAGCTGAAGCACCGGGGCCGGACCACGTCGAGCGTTGTGACGCTCCCGACCAGCACGCTCGAAGAAGCTGAACGCGTAGCACATCCGTCAGGCGCTCGAGCAGGCCAACTGGCTCGTCGGCGGTCCTTCGGGAGCGGCCGCCAAGCTCGGCATGAAGCGGACGACGCTTCAGTCGAAGATGGCCAAGCTTGGAATCAGCCGGCTCGACTGCTCATCAGAATCCTGCCCCGCTCGACTGACGAAACACACCGTGGGGCGCCGACGTGGGCTTCACCACCACGTCGGCGCTCCTCTGCGGTCAGCGTCTCACTGTCGCCGCAACGCGGGCGCCTGCTGCAACGCCTCGAAGCTGACGAGCGCCGACTGGTGGTCGAGCGTCGCCTGCAGCAGGCTCACTTCCGCCTGCAGCAGATCGCGCTGCGCCTGGGTCACCAGAAAGCTCGTCGAGAGGCCCACTTCGAATCGCCTCTGCTCGGTGTCGAGCCTTTGCTCGGCGAACGTGGCGCCGGCTCGAGCAGCATCGACGCGCTCTGAAGTGCTGTGCACCTGCCGTGCCGCCTGCCGAATGGACTCGGCTGCCCGAAGCTGCAGGCTGGCAATCCGCTGCGTCACCTGCCGCCGTTCGATCTGCGACGCGAGCGAGACTCGCCTCTTCGTAGCTGCGTCCGAGCGGGTAGCTCACCGTCAGACCCAGGCTCCAGGTCGGATAGCTGCGGCCGAAGGCTTGTCCCAAGCACATCGCCGAAGCTCCTGCTGCGAGTCCCGATCACCGAACCCGGAAAGCCACCGCCCCGCAGCAACTCGGTACCACCCAGGCCGCTGCCGCTGTACGAGGTCTCCAGGCGCACATCGGGCAATTTCTGGTTGCTGAAGAAGTCGACGTTCGTGCCGACATTCTCCAGATCGATGCGCGCGCGCGCCAGGTCGTACCGCTGGCTCAACGCACTCTCCGACGACAGACTCGACATCAGGCAGGGGGGGGCCGCCGATCGCGTCGTCGACCGGATTCAGACGCACACGCCAGAACGACGTGTCGGCGGGATCCATGATGAAGCGCCGCAGTCGATCCTCGGCGTCTTCCGCAGCGGTCGTCGCGCGAATCAGATTTTCGCGCCGCTGAGCGACCTCGGCCTCCGCCTGAAGCAGATCGAGCGGCGGGGTCTGCCCGACATCCACGCGCGCCTTGTTCTCGCGCACAAGGGCATGCGCAAGCTCGAGCGAGCGCTGCTGAACACCCACGTTCGCGAGCGTCGCTTTGAGTGTCCAGTAGGCCTCCTTCACCGCCGCGATCGTCTGGACGCCGGCCTCACGAAAACGGAGCTCAGAGCTCTGCTGGTCTCTGGTCGCGATGATGTTCTGCTGGCGTGCCTGCGTCCATCTTCCGGTCTTTCAGCAGCGGCTGCGAAAACGCGAGCCTGAAAGCCCGACTGCAGACTGGGTTGAAAGCTGCTCAGCGGGCTGTTGGTTGCCGTGCGCGACGCATCCCACGAGACCTTCCACGTGCCCGAGCCCCATGCGAGTCGCTGACGGACCCCGGTGGACGAGAACCAGTCCTTCGTATCGACACCACGCTCGCCGAGAAGGAAATTCGATGGCGGCGCGGCATTGCTCGTGCGGCCGAGCACGGTCGAGAACACCGGCGCGAACGCCGAGAGCGTCTGGCTGACGCGTTCGACTTCGACCTGCGTGGCAAGCCGGACGACGGCGAGATCCGGATTGTTTTCCGTCGCGCGCCTGACCGCCTCCTCGACTGTGAGGTTCAACGTCTCACGCGGTTGGCTGGATTGGGCAGAGACGGGATCCGCTGCGTAAAGCAGACAGGAACCCGAGAAAGATCGATGGTCATGCGTTTCATACTGCTATCTCCGCTACAGGCTGCGGCACCGGCGAAAACTCCGGAACCGGTGCCTCCGCCCGATGAGTGCGAGCCAGGAACATGTAGATCGACGGCACGACGAACAACGTAAAGAACGTTCCGATAATCATCCCGGTGACGAGCATGATGCCGATGCTGTTGCGCGCGCCCGGCACCAGGGCCCGTTGCCAACACGAGCGGGATATGACCGACGACGGTCGCGGCGGTCGTCATCAGAATCGGACGCAGCCGCGTGCCGGCCGCCTCGATCATTGCGTGGAGCTTGTCGCGCCCTGTCTCCTGCAGGTGATTGGCGAACTGCACGATCAGAATGCCGTTCTTCGACACGAGCCCGACCAGGGTGATCAACCCGACCTGACTGTAGATGTTGAGCGTGGTCCACTCGAGGAACGAGAACAACAGCGCGCCGGAGATCGCGAGCGGCACCGACCCGGCGAGAATGATGAACGGATCGCGGAAGCTCTCGAACTGTGCCGCGAGGACGAGATAGATCAGGATCGCCGAGAGCAGAAATGTGCCGAGGAACCTGCCACCCTCCGTTCTGAGCTGGCGCGACTCACCCGCATAGTCGATCGTGAAGCCCTGTGGAAGGGAGGCGCTGGCTTCGTTTTCCAGGAACGTCAGCGCCTGATCGAGGGGAACAGGGGGAGGAATCACCCCCTGTATGCGCACCGCGTTGAGCTGCTGGAATTTCTTCAGCTCACGCGGCTGGGTGGTGGTTTGCAGGCTGGCGAAGGTGGAGAGCGGGACAAGTTTGTTGTCGGACCCCGTAACGTACATCTGCTCGAGCTGGTCGGGCGCCAGGCGATCCGCCCGCTTCACCTGCGGAATCACCTTGTAGCTGCGCCCCTGGATGCTGAATCGGTTGATGTAATCTCCGCCGACCAGCGTTGACAAGATCCTGGCCGGCCTGCAGGAGGTCGACTCCCTGCGAGCGGAGCTTGTCGCGATCGAAGATGACCTCGGCCTGCGGCTGGTCGAACTTCAGATCGGCGTCCGCGAAGATGAACAAGCCGCTCGCAAACGCTTTCTGAACGAGCTGCCCGGCAATCTCGCTCAGCTGCTCCGGTTCGGCGGCCGAGGCGATGACAAAGTCGACCGGAAAGTCTCCACCGCCCGGCAGCGGCGGCGGAACAATCGGGATCACGCGAATGCCCGGAATCTGCGACAACGGCCCCATCGTCTCCATCACGAGCTGCTCGGTCGTCTTTGTTCGCTCGCTCCATGGTTTCGTGGTCATGCCGCCGAATCCGCCCGTCGGGAACGTGATCTGAAAGATGCTGTCGCTTTCGGGAAGCGCGCGATAGACGTCATGGATAGCCGACGTGAACAGCTTCGTCTGATCCAGTGTGGAGTTCGCCGCCGCCTGAATGATTCCGAAGAAGAAGCCCTGGTCCTCGGTCGGCGCCAGTTCGCGCTGCGAGAACATGTAGAAAGGCACGGTCAGCGAGGCCACGATCAGCCAGAGCGCCAGCACGACCGGACGGTATCGAAGCGTTCCGGTCAGCACACGTGTGTAGCCGTTGCGCACGGAGTCGAAGCGCCGGTTGATCCATCCGGCAAAACCGCGTTCGGTGTCTCCCTGACGCAGCAGCTTCGATCCCATCATCGGTGAGAGCGTCAGCGCGACCACGCCGGATACGATGACCGCCCCGGCGAGGGTGAACGCAAACTCTCTGAAGAGCGACCCGGTGAGCCCTCCCTGAATGCCCACGGGCGCGTACACTGCGGCCAGTGTTATCGTCATCGCGATAATCGGGCCGACCAGCTCGCGCGCGGCATCGATTGCAGCCCTGACCGGCGGCTTTCCGGAGTGAATGTGCCGTTCGATGTTCTCGACCATGACGATGGCGTCGTCGACGACGAGGCCAACCGAGAGCACAATCGCCAGCAGTGTCAGCAGGTTGATCGTGAAGCCCGCGGCCAGCATCAGAAAGACGGCGCCCACGAGCGAGATGGGAATCGCCACGACCGGAATGATCACAGCGCGAAACGACCCGAGGAACAGGAAGATCACGACAATGACGATGAGCAGCGTCTCGGTGAGCGTCGTGAGCACCTCGTTGATGGCGTCACGGATGTAGTCGGTCGAATCGTAAGGAATGCCGACCTTCATTCCGACCGGGAGCTGCGCCTCGATGGCCGGTATCGCCTCACGGACTCTACCGATCACGTCGAGGGAGTTGGCAGTCGGAAGCACCCAGACGCCCATGAAGGTGGCCGCCTCGCCGTTGAATCGGACATCTTCTTCGTAGCTTTCTGCACCGAGCACGACGTCGGCAATCTCGCCCAGGCGAACGACCCCTCCTGGCCCTTCCTTGACCACAAGGTCCCGGAACTCTTCGGGCGTGCGCAAGTCGGTGTTGGCGATCAGGTTGACCGACACCATCGATCCTTTGGTTCGACCCAGCGCCGACAGGTAGTTGTTCCGTGCCACCGCCTCACGGAGCTCCGACGGCGAGATCCCGTGGGCGGCCATCCTTTCCGGCTTCAGCCAGATGCGCATGGCGAAGGTGCGGGCCCCGAGAATGTCTGCGCGCTGGACGCCGCTGATGGCGCTCAACTTCGGCTGCACGACACGCACGAGATAGTCGGTAATCTGGTTGGGATCGAGGTCGTTGGATGAGAATCCGAGATAAATCGCGGCAAACTGCTGATCCGCGGTTTCGAGCTCGATTTTCGGCGCCTCGGCTTCGGGCGGAAGGTCGTTGCGGACCTGCGCCACTTTCGCCTGAATCTGCGTGAGCGCCGCGTTGGTGTCGTAGTTGAGCTCGAGGTGCACGATGATCGTGCTGAGACCCTGGGCGCTCGACGATTCCATGTAGTCGATGCCGTCGGCCGCCGCGATGACGCGCTCGAGCGGCGTGGTGATGAATCCACGCACGAGATCGGCGTTCGCCCCGACGTAGACGGTCGAGACTCGTACGATCGCGATGTCGCTTCGCGGATACTGCCTCACGCTCAGCGCCCGGATCGACTGCAGGCCCGCGATCAGAATCACCAGGTTGACGACGATCGCGAGGACAGGCCGTTTGACGAAGAGATCGGTAAAGCGCACCGTTTGACTCCTCAGTTATCTTCGGGTTTTGGTGCCGGGTTGTTGCCTGGCTGCACCTTGTTGTTCACCAGAACCGCCGCTGCATTCCGGAGCTTGAACACGCCGGATGTGACGATCTCGTCTCCCGGCTTCACGCCCGAAATGACCGCCACCTGATCGCCGCGAGCGCCGCCGAGCTTGACGAACTGCTGACGGACCCCGCGGTACGGCACGCCATTGGGATCCTTCAGGTCGCCGACGACGAGGAACACAGAATTGCCGTAGGGTGCGTAGCTGATGGCCGACGCGGGGAGCGCGATGACCGGCCTGCCCGCGCCGATCAGGAGCTCTGACTGAACGAACATGCCGGGCCGCAGTGTGCCTTGCGGATTCGCCAGCGTCGCCTGAACCTGAATGTTGCGGGTCCCTTCGTCCACGACCGAGTCGATCGCCGTCACGCGGCCTTCGAACTCCGCGCCCTCGACCTCGCCGGTCGTGACGCGTACCTTTCTTCCGGTGATGACCTGGCCGGCCGACTGCTGGGGCACGCCGAAGTTCACATAAATAGGATTCAGTGACTGCAGAGCAACGATGACGTCTCCGGCCGACAGGTACTGCCCCAGATTCACTTGACGGATACCCAGCACTCCTGAAAATGGCGCGCGGATCATCTTGCGGTCGATCGTCGCCCGGATCTCTCCGACCCCCGCCTCGGTTCCCAGCTGATCTGCCGTCGCGCGGTCGTACTCCGCGCGCGAGATGACGCTCTCTTTCAGCAGCCCCTGCATGCGATCGAAGTTGAGGCGCGCGAGATCGCGCCGGGCCTCGGCCGCCGCGAGCTGGGCTCGCTCCTGTCGAGTATCGAGCTGCACGAGCACTTCACCCTGGCGAACGGACCTGCCCGAGTCGAACGAGATCTTGTCGATCGTGCCTGGGAGGTCGGCAGTGACGTCGACACCCTGAACCGCCGCCATCGTCCCGATAGCGGTCAGCGTGTCCGGCCACTCCTCTTGTGTCGCCACGATTGTAGTGACCGCTTCGGGCGGTGGTTGAAACGCCGCTCCCTGCGCGATCGCCGTCTGTATCTGTTGGAACTTGAGAAACCCGAGGCCTGCGATCAACGCGGCCATCACGACGAGCAGGAGGATCATTCGTTTCAGCATGCCGTAACGGAAGGCAATTTCCTTTCCACCACACGGCATCCGTTTTTCAGCAGGAATGCCTCGGCAAAATGGGGCGATGACAACGGGATGACCGGGCGTGCCTGCCGAAGTGTCGGCACGTGCCGAGCATTCGGCTCGCGCCGCTCTGAGCCACAGAGGAAAGGAGGTTTCAGTGAATCGATTTGCCGGCGCCTGGCCGAATCTGGTTCCAGTCGAGACCGATCCAGCTCGCAATCGTCGCCGCAATCTGGCTGGTCGACAACGGCCGGTGCTGCTTCCATTCGCCGCGCTGAGACATGGAAGGTGACGCGAACGCCATCCACACGTCTTCGGCGCCTTCTATTGTTGCCCCGTGGTCGCGCCAGTCTTTGGCCGTGCGACCGCGCCCGTGATCGGTCGTGATGAGAACATGCGTGCGGCCTTTATAGTCCGGCTGACTCTCCAGCCAGCCCCAGAGCTGCGCCAGATAGCGCATCGGTACGGACGTAAGCCTCGAGCACGCGATCGTATCGACCGTCATGCGCCCAATCATCGGTCTCGCCCAGTGCCAGGTAGAGGGCGCGCGGGCGGCTCGACGCCAGATGAGCCATCGCGACTCTGAAGGTGAACGAGTCGTACCGCATGTCGGACCACGGCGTTGGGGTTTCGAGTTGCAGAGCGTTCAGCAATTCATGGCCAGCCGCGGGGGTAAGCGCCTCCTGTCCGGCATTCACGAAGGTCGCTCCCTCGGTGCTCTCGACGATAGCGTTGAAATGAGCCCAGGAAGCAATGGTGGCGACCCGTTCAGGGGCCACACCGAGATGTTCACGAATAGCTTCGAGGACGGTGCGGTAAGGGTTGCGGATCGGATCGTTGCTCTTGATCTGATCGTCGTGCGGCTCACCCAGAAGAATCTCGGAGTAACCCGGATAGGAAAAGCGATGGCGGTTTGCCAGTCGCACCGAGCTGCCGAGCATCGTGTTCCCGGCAATCGAGCCGTGTTGGGCCATCAACGTCTTCCAGAAAAACGGCATCAGCTTCTCCCGCCGTGCCTCCGGCGATTCGGCCCAGAAGCGGCGGTAGATCGGTGAGTCCTCGAGCTTCTGCTCCGGTCGCAGGGTGCTCCGCAGGATGTCGACATTCATCCCTCCGAACATCTCCTCGACGCGCGTACCGTCAAGCGTGATCAGGATGACGTTGTCTGTCGGTGCGGCGCGATTCTGACCGCCAACCCACTCGCCGGCCACGACGACACACGCCAGCACGAACAGAACCCATCGGAGACGTCTCGCCATGGGCTGGAGTGTAGGCGAAACCTGTAACGCTGTCGTGAACAAACTTGTCGGCATTGCGCGAAGTCATCCAGGCGCTACCGCGCTGACAAGGCAACGTTACAGTCATCTCGTAGAGTCCAACCGGTCTCACATTGACCTGTTCGGGCGGGACAACACGCTTGCCAGTTGGAAAGGAGATGCCATGCGCCTTTGGATACTTCGAATTGCATGCTTCGTCATGGGATGCCTGCTGACCATGGTGGCCATCGCCGGCGCGCAGTCCACACTGGCGACGCTGACGGGCACCGTGAGACGCGTCGGGTGCAGTCGTGCCCGGGCGCCACCGTCGTCGCGACGAGCCTCGCCACCGGAGCCGATCGCAGCGTGTCACGGATCGGGCGGGAACGTTTCAGATCCCGAATCTCGATCCGGGGCGGTACCTCCTGGCGGTGACCATTCAAGGATTTCGGGACAATGTTCGCGAACTTGAAGCTGCTCGCGCGCCAGGTGGTGCGCCTCGACGTCCGGCTGCAAATCGCCGGTACGGCCGAGCGGGTCGAAGTGGCGGCCACGCAGCCCGTCATAGAGACCGACGATCGACGATCGGTCACTCTCAGTCTGGCGGCGACATCGACAAGCTGGCGCTCAACTTCCGTGCCACGGACAACACCAGTCCCGATTGTTGTTGCGACCCTGGCGCAAGGCGTTCAACAGGATCGCACCGGCGCCATCTCCATGGCCGGCGCCCTGCCCTTCATGACCTCTTTCTCGGTCGACGGCATTTCATCTCAACGTATCCGCTTCGGCGGCCCGTCCCGTGAGCTGTTTCCTTCGGTGGAATCCATAGAGGAATTCAAAGTCACGACCGCCGGGAACAACGCAGAGTTCATGCAGGAAACCGACCTGACGACGATTACCAAGAGCGGCATCGAACCAGCTCCACGGCTCGGCCTTCTGGTTCTTTCAGGACAGCGCCATGACCGCGAGTGACGCGATTCACCCCAACGGATGCCGCGCGGCCGCCGGTCAAACCTGAAGTGCAGCACCAACAGCTTCGGCGGATCGGCCGGAGGGCCCGTTGCGCGAAACCGCGCGTTCTTCTTCGCGACCTACGAAGGCGTGCGCCAGCCCAACGAAACCACGTTCAGCCAGATCGTTCCGCCGGACGCGTGGCGCAGCTGGCGATTTGTCGAGTGTCACCACCGCGATTCGCAATCCGGCGACCGGTCAGCCGTTTCCCGGCAACCGCATTCCGGTGAATCCGGTTTCAGCGCGAGTGCTCGACCTGTTCTACGAGCGGCAGAATCAGCAGACGGGCTCGGCGATCGACCGCCCGAACCTCATCGTGAATGCGCCAGGTGAGTTCACGGTGGACGGCCTTGACGCCCGCGGCGACTACGTTCTCTCGCCAAGCCAGAAGATGTTCGGCCGCGTACAGCTCGAAGAACGTCGACAAGCGCGGGGCGACAGGGAACTGGAACACGAAGCAAGGGGACTCATTCAAGCGTACTGGAGGTGCGCCAAATCGCCGGTTCGCACAACTGGGCCGCGTGGCTCGTTCTCTGAATGAAATCCGCGGCGGCTGGTCGAACACCACCGAGAAAGACAGCTATACCAATGCCACTCAGGGCGGCGACCTCATTGCCCAGGCGGGACTCGTCGGACTGCCGCCGTCGCCGGCAAGCGGCGGGTTTCCGGCATTCCGTTTCGCCGATGGGTCGTTCATCCCGACCGGAGGCGTGAAGCCGTTCAACATCCTGTCGCGCGTCGTCCAAGGCAGCGAAACGTTGACGTGGATCAAGGGCGCGCACGCGATGAAGGGGGGCGTCGACGTCCAGTACGTGGAATACAAGGATCAGATCTCGTTCTTCGATGGCGAGGAGTTTGGCCGTTACGAATTCGACGGGTTCTATCACCGGGAACGCCTTCGCGGACTTCCTCCTCGGCGTGCCGCGTTCGACCGGTTATATCCTGCCGGCGCCCGACGTAAATCCGTTCACGACCTACTACGGTTTCTTCGTTCAGGACGACTGGCGGCCGACTCCGACGCTGACCCTGAACGTCGGTCGTGCGCTACGATCTGCGGCCGCCGATGCTCGATCGCACCAACCAGCTTGGAAATTTCGATCGGGACTTTCCTGGCGGACGCGTCATCGTGTCCGATGAGGACGGTCTTGCGCTCGTTCCGGACTTCGTCCGCCAGTCGGTGCCCAATACGCCCTTCATCACCGCAGCAGAGGCAGGGTTGCCGAAGTCGCTTCGCCGCACCGACAAGAACAACGTCAACCCGCGTCTTGGCGTCGCGTGGCGGCCTTTCGGCGATTCGCGCACCGTCATCCGCGGTGGCGTAGGGCTTTATACGGTGCCGCTTCTCGGATCCGTCAACTACTCCATGGTGGCCACCGTGACGGCGGCGGCCGTGAATTTTGCGAACACCGCCGCTGCTCCGTTCGTCTTTCCTCAGATCTCCTCGGCGGCGACGGCAGAGGGCGCGTTGCCTCCCGGGAACCCTGGATTTCCGTCGCGCAAATCAAATCGACATGAAGGATCCACGCACTACGCAGTGGACGCTCGACATTCGAACGCGATCTTGGTTGGAATACCGGGGCGCGGGTCAGCTACGTGGGATCGAAGACGAACGATCTCGTCTGGAGCCCGGATCTGAACCAAGTGCCGGCAAACACCTGCAGGTTACGCCGCCGTCAGCCAGACCAGGCCGTTTCTCGACTGGAACGTCGTCACGACGCGCGATAACGATCCGCAGGTCTCGCTACGATGGGCTGGGTCTCGAGCTCAACAAGCGGTTCTCGAACAGCGTGGCGCTGAATGCTTCGTACACGGTTGCGCGCCACCTGTCGGATGCCGGCGGCACAGTCCCGACGGCGTTTGCCGCAGAGAACGGGGCGACCACGGCCGATTTGTTTCGAGGCGATGCGGACTACGGCAACGTGGCCTTCACACGCCGCCATCGCTTCGTCAGCACGTTTCTCTACGAGCTGCCGTTCGGGCGCTCGCGCGCGATGGCTCAGCGACATCGGGGCGGTGCTCGACGCGCTCGTCGGCGGATGGGATGTCACGGGCGTGCTGCTCCTGCAGTCTGGGCCGTTTCCTGACGCCGTCGTTCAGCAACGGCGATCCGTCTGGAACCGGCACGCACCGTCCGCGGTTTCACCGCCACACAACGGCCTGATGCCGTCGGCGACGGAAATCTCTCCAATCCCGACAGCCGAGCGTACTTCGATGCGGCCGCCTTCGTGCGTCCCGTCGACAACATCGGGCGCTTCGGCAACGCGAAGGTCGGCACGCTCTTCGGGCCAGGCACGAAGACGTTTCTCGATGACGCTCGGCAAGAACATCAGACCGCAAGCGTCATCACATGTACAGGCTGGAATTCGCATTCTCAAATCTCTTCAATATCGAGAACCTCGACGTGCCGTCGCAGCTGGCGATCACCTCGAGTGCGTTCGGGCGAATCACCGGCACGCAGACGGTCGATCAGGCAGGGCCGCGCACGATTCAGATGTCTCTGCGATATCGCTTCTGACCCGCTCGGCCAGCTACGGCATGCGCTCTCGTGATGACTCCTGAGTGGCGTGCCTGCCGAAGTGTCGGCACGTGCCGAGCATTCGGCTCGCCGGACAAGGGGGTCTGACCCTCTTTTTTGTTGAATGCGACGAAACCACAAAAAAAAGGGTCAGACCCCTTTTCTCACATGCGGCACACGTCGTGCTCTGAAGCCCACGAGAAAGGGAGGGCTTATGAAACGGCTGATTGTTCCAGTGCTCGTTGTGGCTTCATTCCTCGTTACTTCAAGCGCGTTCGCGCAGGAAGGTCCGGCAGGTCCCGGACGAGCCGAGATCACTTTGATCCCTGGCGGCGCAGTCCTGTTCACCGAAAACACCGACGCGTCGGCTCCCAGCTTCGGCAACTACCAGTTCGGTGGCTCGGTCACCTACAACATCAATCGATTCGTCGGAATCGAGGGCGAGGTGAGCAGCTCGGTTGGCATTTCCCAGAGTCTCGACTTCGGTTATTCCGACAGCGTGAGAACGCCCGACACGCTTTCGTACAACGGGAATGTCGTTGTGTCGATGCCGAGCGGCGGTTCGATCGTGCCTTACGTGACGGGCGGAGTCGGCGGGCTCAATTTGTTCAGCCGCGAATCTCTCGGCATCAACGAGACCGAGACGCTCTTCACGAGCAACGTCGGCGGCGGCGTCAAGTGGCACGCCGGGAGCTGGGGACTTCGCGCGGACTATCGATTCATCGCGGTGCCGTCGAAGGACGAGACTTCGGCGTTTTTCGGCACCGATCCCCGGTATGGTCATCGCGTCTATGGCGCGGTCCTCATCAACGTCGGCCGCTGACGGGCTCGCTCGTGATCCCTCAGGGCAAATACGGCAGTGGCCGCTGGCAGAAGTCGTGTCCAGCGGCCACTTCGCGGGCTGAAGAACCAGCACGCGAGCTCCTTCTCGAAGTCGCGCTCAACGGAACGCGAACCCGCACCGAACATCCAGGGATTCCCATGACACCCGAACAACAGGCTGCTGAGGCACGCTCCGCGGTTACCGAGGGCGCGGGAGCAATCCATGTTCATGTCAGGGACGCGGCGGGGCATGAGAGCCTTGCGCCACATGACGTGGCCATCACGCTCGACGCCATTCGCGCGGCCTGCCCCGCAACGCCGGTCGGTGTGGGTACCGGAGCCTGGATCCTTCCAAATCTCTCCCGGCGCCTCCGCCTGATTCGCGACTGGTACGTGCTGCCGGACTTCGCGTCCGTCAACCTGCACGAGGCCGGCGCTGTGGACGAAATTCGCTTGCTTCTCGACAAGGGGATCGAGGTGGAGGCGGGCATCTGGAATGCGCCGGCCGCTCACACCCTCATCGAAAGCGGACTGGCGGAGCATTGTCTGCGGATCCTGATCGAGCCGGCCGAAGGCTCGTGCGGCTGGTTCGGCGCGCGACTGAATCTTCAGCAGATCGAAAACGCACTGGAAGGCATCGATCGGCCGCGTCTTCTCCACGGACTCGGTCCGACTCTCGTGGTACTTCGTGGAGCTGTCGGCGAAGCGGTGTTACGACACTCGAGTTGGATTCGAGGATACGCTGACTTTGCCTGACGGCACGCGCGCAGAGAGCAACGCCGACCTGGTCGCGGCCGCGCGCCGAATCGTGAAGCAGGTCGTGCACACACGGTGACGCGACTCACATCATCAGCCGTATGTCACGGCGCTATCGTCCGAGCGCAGCCGCACGGTCGCGACAAGCGGACGATGATCTGATGCTCCCTCCGCATATGCGATGTAAGCCTCGTCGGCGACGAGATCCCAAGTGAAGATCCAGTCGATCGGATGTGCATTGCCGTCTGACGTGCGGCCGTCGGCCTGAACGCCGAGAGCACTCGTAAAGCCAGCGGCTGCAAGCCCGCGAAACATGGTCGAGCGGGCAGGCGGGGGATTGTTGAAATCCCCTGCGATGACGACCGCATCTGCCGCGCCCTCATTCCTGCGACATCCGCGAGAATCTCGTCCAGCTGGCGCCTGCGTAGCCCGTCCCCGCCGCCGCTTTCGATGTGCGTGTTGTAGACGCGGAGGCCGGCGGTGTGGACCACAAGGGCCATCCGCCCTCCACGCCGTGGCTGGAAAGGGTTGAAGTGCCATCGGAACCAGTCTTGATTATCGAAGACGATGACCGAGGGATTGGCTATCGGGTATCTGCTGAGAACCGCTTGCCCGGTGAGCGCCGGCACACCACTGGACGATTCCCCGATCTCCTGAAACTCTCCCGCAGCAACCCAGTTCATCTGCAGCGATGTGGCAAGCGCCTGCGCGATATTGCGATTGCCGCTCCGCCGGCAGAACATGTCGACCTCCTGCAGCATCAGGACATCGGCATCGAGCTGGCGAAGAACTCTTTCGACAAGTCTCAGCTCGGTTCCGCGAAAAATATTCCACGACACAATTCTCAGCGGATGGTCCGGTGGACGGGGCACATGGTGCGCCAGTTCGCCGACGATCTGATGAATGCGATCGGCAGCCGGCATGGGATCAGTGAGATGGCCGACAAGCCGCAGCACGCCGAGCGCACCGGCCAGAAAGGACAGCTTGCCCATGACGACAGGTTAGGTTACGCAGTTGCGGGATCGGGCGCGGGCGAGCGCTCTTTCGATCGACGCGCGGCCAACAGGACCAGCACCAGCACGCCAGCCACGGCCCATAACAGCGATCGCAACCGCCGGGTCAGCGCCAGCGTCAAACCGTGAACGCTGCCCAGGCGCATCGCTTCTGCGAGACCGGCACCGGCGAGTTCGGATATGCCAAGTTTCCCCGGAATGAACGCGCCAGCGGAATTGATCAGCCTGCTGAGTGCCTCGAACACGATGGCCGTTTCCAGGGCTGGCATCGCGCCCAGCCACGTGAAGATGATATAGCTCTCGAAGACGTTGGTGATCTCCTGAAGTGTGCCGAGTCCGATGAGGATGAGAAGGCCGCTCAGCGTCCGCCTTTCCGGCACTTGCATCCGAAGTTGTTTTCGCATGACGAATACGGCGGCTAGCACCAGAGTGACGACCCCGGAAGCGACAAACTCCCAGTTGCCGTCCGCCACGCTAGAGCGAGCAAACCCGCGATCACCAGGCCGCACGCGGCCCCTGTATAGGCGATCCGTTCGGTCACTGCCGCACCAAGCGATTGACGCGTCGGGAGCTCATCGCCCAGCAGCATGGCCTTGACGGGCTCGCGGGCAAAGGGGCCCCATGTCAGGTAGCCCATGGCTTCTCCCCCGACCACGGCGAGCAGCGCGCGTCTCAGGCCAGGCCGATCCTGCACAGGCATCGCCAGACGCCAACCCGTCGCCTGAAGCAGAAATCGGAACGCGGCGAGCCCGAGCGCAAGGGTGAGCACGCCGCGAAGCGCCGGTATCTGCGCGGCAAGTGCCGAGGGGCCGACCCGCGCGATTGTCCAGACAAAGAGCACAAGACCGAAGCCGGCCGTCAGAAGCAGCTTCATGCCGCGATGTGATTCCACGAAGGCCGTGGCTCTGTTGGCGCGAAGTCGCGTTGCGCGCGCGCGAGATCGTGAGGAAAGTCGATTTCAGCCCACCGCAGTCCGTGGGTCGATACCGCGGCGATCGGCCACCCGCGCGCAAGGGCTGCGAAGGCCTCCGGCGCCCATGCACGCGTGTGCCCTGCGCTCACCAGTGTCTCGAGGTGGCGAGCCAGGCGGGTGCCTCCCCGCGGACTGAACTTGAGAACTCCGACATTTTCGCCGTGACTGCGTTCGAGTGGCAGGTCCTTTCCGAAATCGATCACAAAGCCATTGCTCAGGCTCACCTTCATTTCTTCGGGGCCGAGATGGCTCCTCAGGTCAATCAACGCGGCATCTCCCTCCGGCGCCTGGACGAGCAGCGAAAGCAGCATCGGCGAGATGAGCGTGTCGGAATTCATGACGATCGAACCGCGACGCAGCTCGTCGCGCGCCAGCCAGAGCGAATAAAGGCTGTTGGTCTCGTGGTACCGGTTGTTCTCCACGAAGGTCACCTTTCCGCCGAGATGTTCGTGCAGCGTGTGCGCCTTGTAACCGGTCACGAGCGTGACATCATGAATTCCGGAGGCACGAAGCGCATTCAGTTGCCAATCGATCAGACTGACGCCCGCGACTTCGAGAAGCGCCTTCGGTCGATCAGACGTCAACGAACCCATGCGCGTGCCATTCCCGGCTGCCAGAATGATGGCGCGTCGGGGATGCATCTCAACCCTCCAGCCGCGGCGAAGGGTGCGCAACCGGTAGCGACCCGACGCGCACGCGCTGCACGAGGTGTGCGCTCACCCCGGCGGTCAGCACAAGGGCGGCAACTGCGCCATAGGCCCAGATCTCGGTCAGTGCCGGCACATGGCCGATGAACGCCTGAAACACCACTAGATGAGCGAAGAACGACCGCTTGATCAGGTGACGGCTCCAGCCTGTGAATCGTTGAATGGGAGTGCCCTGCTTCAACTCTGCGGCAAGTGCGTCATCGAGGGCTCCGGGGTTCTCTCGCGCGATTCGGTGCCGGAAGTACCCGACAATCGACACGACTGCCAGGCTCGCGGCGCCGGCCACAATCGCTGCCTTCGCATGGTCGCAGAAGCCTGCAACCTTCACCTCTCCCCAGACGATTCCACCGAGAACGGCGAAGTAGGACAGGTAATCGGTGATCGTCTCCAGCCATGCGCCGTATCGCGATTCGCTCAGGCCTCCACGCGCCACCTCCCCGTCGACGCAATCGAGAATGGTGCTGACGAAGTACAAGAGGGCTCCCGCAACGCCCGCCCAATAGCCGCCGATCGAAAACGAAAGACCGGCCGTCACAGCCAGCGCGAATCCCGCCAGGGTCACCTGATTGGGCGAGACCGACAGAGGAAGCAGTCGGCGGCTGAGGGGAATAGACCAACGCCGAATCTGCCGTGTAAAAAATCCCTCTGTCGTCCCTCCGCTGGTGTGCGAGAGGTACGCACGCTCCAAGGGGCCGATATCGTGGGGAGTCCGGATCGATCCGCGGAATCGTCCGTCGATCGAAGGCGCCCCTTCCAGGTCGATCACAGTCGGCCCGCCGCCTGATTGTGAATCCGCTGCACGCGATGTCGAGCTGCGGACGCGCGCGATCAGCTCGGTCAGCAGTGCCGGCTCGACGACGGTTCTGGCGTCGAGGACCACGAGAACCCTGGCATCGCGGCCGATGATGGACGAGTGCGGCCTGTGCGACGTCCATGTCGCCGCAATGCCACGCTTGTCGAGCTGTCTCAGCACAGCGAGCGCTCCCGGATGGTCGCCAGCGATATGGAGCCGCTCGATGCCTGCGCGACTCGCAGTGATCGCGGCGCGCAGGGTAAGATCCATCCCCAGAAACCTGCCGACATCAGCCAGAATCAACGCGGCGGTCTTGGTTGTCTTCACGGCCCTCCTCAGAAATTCGTCGCCTCGTCCAGGAACAGTTCGACCTCAAACCACCACGTCGGTTGATACAGAACGTGCAAGGGGACCCCTGCAAGATCCCCGGTGGTGCCGTAGGTGATCTCGAAACTGGTACGCTCGTGTGTCGCGCGATTTTCCGTTTCGAAGCGGGCGGAACGGAGTCTGGTGACGTCGCGGCCGCGTACACGCATCGACACCGAAACTGTGCTTTTGCGGGACAATTGATGGAATCGGCCGTTGTAGACGTACGGCACTGACTTCAGATCCGGCTCGTTAATCAGATCCGCAAGCGCTACCAGAAAGCCCGGCCGAGTCCCGGGCGGAAGATCGACGATTCTGACTGACGTTCCCAACGAGCCGGTATCAAGTTTGGCTAGCAACGAATCGAGATCCCGATACGTGAAGTCACTGGTATTGAGTGTGGTCACACCCGACGTCGCTCTTCCATCCACCGAATGAGCCCGGATCACCTTGAACACACGTACACCGGTCCCTTCCCGAACCAGTTGCGTCTTCGCGTCTTCGATGGATTCTTCCCGGCTCTGCGTCATCACCCCGAGGGTTCTTGATTGTGACCCGCGGATTTCCTCGGCGATGTAGCCCCAGCGGTTGATTCGCCTGGGCGCTCGAACAGGATCGGAGCCGATGAGGAGCTCGAACCCCCGGCCGCCCTCGCCATCGCTGCGCCACTGAAGTCTGGCCCCGCCGACGTTGTCGCGGCTGATCCAGAAGAGGAGCGGCCGTATTCGCGCCAGCATCCTGTAGTAATGCTCGGCCACCACTGGCATCCGAACAGGGCTGGGGGCTGAACGATCACCGGCCTCCGACGATCCGGAGGTGAGCATCATTACCGTCAAGCTTGCGAGCCATAGCTTCGAGCGGTTCCGACGCATGGCATGGCAAAGAGCAACGCGCACGCCAAGCGTTTACGACTTGCTCGCGGTGTGTTGACGAATCTTTTTGATGGAGTAACCAGCGGTGCCTGCCGATGCGTCGGCACATGCCGACCCATCGGCATCGCTGGCCGCGTGGAGATTCAGGTGCGGGCGTTATCCACAGGTGACTGAACGCACGACCTCGCGCGCATCTAGACCGAGGTTGAGCCGCGTAATGAGATACTCCAGGGTGATAGGCTGGTTGGGACGGAGAAATCGCGCCGTCTCGGCCACGGCTGCGACACGCGTTCGCTCGAGCAAGCCTGCGCTCGCACGCTCGCCGATCGCGAACTGAGCCTTGGCTGCATCGCAAACTTCTACCCGGGCAGGAACGCCGTCTACGGCGGCCGGCGGCGTACTCATGGAATCTGAAGGCACCGACGAGTCTACGGACGAACCGGCACCTACCGATGTCGGCGAAGTCACACCATTACCAACACTGCCGCAAGCGCCAACCAGACAACTTGCAGTCACGACACTTGCCAGCAGAACTGCACGAACACTCATCCACTAACCTCCTTGAGGGCGCTCCAAAGTTTGTCGTCGCTCGAAACGCTGATTGACACTGCTGACTAGCAACTTCCGGGCCGCGTCGACGGGCTCGCAAAATTGGGACTTGTGGGCGGCGCGGGCGGCCGTATTCCATTCCCGAGGGCGGTCTTGTCTGGTTTGTAGGGCAGATCTTCACTGTAGGGCGGGTCTTGCACTGAAGCCGGTAAGACCCGCCCTACACGCGTTTTGGTAAGACCCACCTACACAGGTCCGACCTCGATGGCGGATGCCGACCAAATGCCGATATCTCGTCAAACGACGATGCCTCAGTCCTCCTCGATGTGGACGGCGATGTGACGCCATTTTCCCTGGTTGAACCGGGCGACGCTCAGCACGCATCGTGTCGCGTGCCCGACGAGAATCGCAATCCAGACGTCGATGGGATCGAGCCGGCTCGTCTGCTGGATTGCGAAACAGATGCCGAGCGGCACGACCATTTGCGAGACGATCGAAATATAGAGCGGGCCCCTGGTATCGCCCGTCCCCTGAAGACCGCCGGTGTAGGTCAGCGCGACCGCGATCAGCACGCCTGACACGCTCAGCACGCGAAGCAGCTGCACGCCGATGTCCAGGACCACCGGGTCGCTCATGCCAAAGATCGCGAGCAGCTGTCTGGGAAAACACAGGAAGAAGAACCCGACGAGCGCCGCGCTCGCGAAACCGAGGCGGGCGGCAACATGTACCGCCGCATCGGCACGATCGGCGCGGCCGGCTCCGAGGTTCTGGCCCGCAACGGCGGCAGCCGCCCCCATCAGGCCCACAGAGGTCCACGTGATGAGCGAAAAGAGCTGGTTGTACGAGACGGCAAACGCCGCCTGGGCCGCGGCGCTCTGTGGAAGCGATCCGATGATGGCGAGCATCAGGACGCCGCCGATGTTCATCGCAATCCCCTGGATTCCAGTCGGTAGTCCGAATCGAAATAGCGCCCGGATAATTCTCCAGTCAGGTGCACATTGACGGCCGCGCGGAAACGACACAACCCAGGTGCCGCTCCACAGCTTCCAGATCGCGTAGATCGCTACCAGTCCGGACGCTATTGCTGTTCCCATGGCGGACCCAGCCGTCCCAAACGACGGAATGGGCCCCAGCCCGCGAATGAGGACGATGTTCAGGATGACGTTCAGCACCGTCATCGCGAGGCCAAGAACCATTGGCGTGCGTGCGTCGCCTGCAGAGCGCAGCGCGGCACTCAGCATGAAGAACACGAGCATGCCGCCGATGAATACGAACATGATGCGGATGAACGGGAGCGCCTCTGCCTTCACGGCGGGCGCAGCATTGACGAAATCGAGGAGATACGGAGACGCCACGTACCCGATCGGCGCCATCACGCCAAACGAGAGAAACGTCGCCGTAAGAAACGCCTGATACACGGCGCGATCGACTTTGTCCGTGTCACCCGCACCCGCGAATCGTGCAACGAGGACGCCCATGCCGGCGAAGAGCGAAGAGATGAAGACGATGACGACGAGAATGATCTGCCAGCTGACGCCGATCGCAGCGTTGCCTGTGAAGCCGACAAGGTGGCCCACGAGCGCATGGTCCACGATGCCCTGAACACCTCCAACGACATTGGTGAGCATCGTCGGCCAGGCAAGTTTCCAGACCGCAGCCTGCAGCCTCCCTTCGATGATGGAACGGTCGTAACGAGGTCTCTCCGGCGAAGTTGGAACGGCGGCAATGGCGGGAAGCGGCCCAGCGTCCGAAGCCGCCGGAAGGCCAGAGATGTCAGCCACGCTTCGTAGCATTCAACGTTCGCGCCATCTTCGTGCGTCGGAGCGTCGCCAGAGGCCCCAGGACGCGACGCTTCGTTGCCTTAAGCGGTGCGGCGGACGCCAATCGGAAGCACACGATGCCGCGTGTACGCGACCAACGTCGCGATGGCGAATAGAAGCAGCGTGATAGCCGCCGAGGAAGAGCTGAAACCAGCGCGGCAGCGACGCGTTCATCTGTTCGACGATCTCCGGTGGGGGCGAGAGAAGGAGCCAGCCGTGGGCGAAGAACGCAACCGCGAGCAGCACCTGCAAGACCCAGAGCACGATGTTCATGACGCCGCCTTTCCTCCCTTACCAACACGTCGAACGAGGACTTCTCGGATCGACCATCCGACTTCAGAAATGAGGGGCGCAGGCCCGGTCGATTAGCGGCGCGTTGTACCTGGCGTATCTGCCGGCTGAGTGTTGCGCTCGATGTACTTCAGTGACACGGCTCCGAGATCCAGCGCCTTCGCGCTGATCAGTGTCATATCACCTTTCTCACTGAATCCTCCCGCGATGGGCGCGATCGCCTCCGTCGAGGTTCTCGGCCAGTCTCCTGGACTCGATACCCAGCCGCGTCATTTTCGACTGCAGTGTCGTGCGTTTCATCCCGAGCTTCGCAGCCGCTCCGGAGGGACCGCCGATGAGCCCGTTAGCCTGCGCCAACACGCGAAGAATGTGCTCGCGTTGGGCTTCCTCGAGCGTCGTGAGCGCCGCTGGGCCCGTGCCCGGAGCCGACTGGCTTTGCGAGATCAGGTCTCCCAGCGGCACAGACAGCATCGGGCCGGGCGACAGGATCACGGCGCGCTCGATGATGTTCTCGAGCTCGCGCACGTTGCCGGGCCAGTCATACCGGACCAGCGCGGTCATGGCGTCGCCTGGAATGCCTTCGATGCGCTTCTTCATCCGCGTGGCGAATTTCCGCGTGAAGTGTTGAACGAGCTCGGGGATGTCCTCCCGGCGCTCGCGCAAGGATGGGCTGGTGATCGGGAACACATTCACGCGGTAGTACAGATCGCTGCGGAACCCTCTATCGAACACCATCGCCGCCAGATCGCGATTGGTGGCCGCCACGAGCCTGAAATCTACACGGATCGTCCGCGTGCCACCCAGCCGTTCGAATTCCTGCTCCTGAAGCACGCGCAGGAACTTCGACTGGAGCTCGAGCGAAATCTCGCCGACTTCGTCCAGGAACAGCGTTCCGCCGTGAGCCAGCTCGACGCGGCCGATCCTCTGCCCGATCGCTCCGGTGAAGGCCCCTCGTTCGTGACCGAAGAGCTCGCTCTCCAGAAGCCCGGTGGGGATCGCCGCGCAGTTGAGTTTGACGAAGGGGCGCGAGCACCGGGCGCTCAGATGATGAATGGCCCGGGCGAGGAGTTCCTTTCCGGTGCCCGTTTCGCCCTGAATCAGCACCGTTGAATCGGTCGGCGCGACGATCTCGACATGCGTGAGAGCCCGCCGCAGCGCGGCGCTCTGTCCGATGATTTCGAAGTGAGACTCATCAAAGCGTGGCATGTCAATCAGCTCCGCGTGCGGCATCTTTCGCTCCCTTCAGGGGTCCGCTTCTTCGTCCTCACGATCCCGATGCGCCCGCTCGAAGCATTGGCCGAGGAAGGCCAGCAGCTCGTCGGTAGACCGGAACCGGAGCTCCCGGCCGGTATCCACCTCCTCGATCCATCCCTCGAAGTGACGCTCCCGAGACCTTGTGTCCGATCCGAGTTGGACAACAAACGCTTGTCTGGTCACCCTGTCAGCCTACTGTGCGTGCAGGCCACGACGCGTGAAGTTTCCGTTGAATTTCCGTTGAATCACTGCGTCGATGGCCTTGATCCGCGTGAAGGCATGCAGGAACACCAAGATGAAGACGACGGGCGAGGCAAGAACGTGACACGGTGGGCGTCACCAGAACAGAAGAACAGACTGCAGACTTCGGCCGGAAGAACGCTATCCGTTGTGATGTCAACGTCACTCCTTTCTCCGTTCGATCGGCGCTCAATCTCATGATTTGACGTGAAGCTTTTCTGAAGCTGCAAGTCGTTGAAGTCTCGAGCACGCGGTTCGTCGTTTGAAACAACGCGAAGGTCGAATCCGCATCGAGGCATTGGCGTGCGAAGGCGATCCGCCGACGGTCCTGACTAGGGCCTCTTTTAGCCCTTGAAGACCTCCACCAACCGCCTCTAGTGGCCAGCAGCGTCAACCGTGGACGCAGCTGGGCGCGCGCGAATCGGACTCACCTGCCAGCGCATGTACGCGACAAATGAAGCGAGCGCCAGAAGGACGGCTGTGAAAGCTGCGGAGCTCAGCTCTCCACGCGCGATGTGGAAAACGGTGGCGCATATCATCACGATCGCCAATCCGGCAGCGGCGCTGGACACCAACGAAGGCAGGATGTGCGTGATGCCTGGCAAGATAAGACCAATCGCGGCCAGTACTTCGGCCCCACCAATCAAAATGCGCAGGGATTGAGGAAATGCAGCATTCATCTGCTCCACCATGGTTGCCGGTGGCGAGAGAAATAGCCAGCCGTGCGCAAGGAAGGCCACAGCCAGCAAGACCTGAAGCACCCACAAAATGATGTTCAACATAAGATCTCCCTCTTCGGTGAGCTCAGACGTCACCACAGAGACACTGTCGGGAAACGCCTCGAAGATCTCGGTGAACACCAGCCGGCTTGGCGGCGTGATTTCCCGATACTCACCGTGAAAGGCGGCCTCGCCGCCGTGCGGCAGCTTCGCGTATCAGTGCCATGCCCGCTCTTCGTCGCTTGCAGCCATCGTAAGGGGCAAATCGAAAGACCCGAAGACGTCAGGCGCGAAGGTGACGATCTCCGTGATGACGCCTTCCTCCACGCGGAGCACGTCGAGGGCCATCGCGCGCCACATGCTGTCGCCCGGGCGGAACACGTAGTTGGCCACTGCCGGCTGCAGGTTGGCGTGCGTCATCACGCAACGCAGGCGGCCGAATCGCGCGGAGCCGAATCCTGCGTCGGCCCAGAGCGTCAACATGGCTTCACGGCCCACGGCAGTCCCGGGCTGAGGTGGCATGCGGAACGTGGCATCCTGGCGAATCAGCGACTCAAACGCGCCGAGATCGGCCTTCTCGCTGGCCTCGACGCACTTCTGCAGCAGCTCGCGCTCGGCGGCGCTGGCGTCCACGCCGACTGGCCACTCCGGCTTACGGGATGGCAGCTGTTCGCGAAGCGCATCGCGCGCCCGCTGCAGCGCGCTGTTCGCCGCGACGACACTGACAGCGAGGAGCTCGGCGGTCTCCTTCGCGGACCAACCTAATACGTCGCGCAGGATCAGCGCCGCCCGTTGCTGCGGCGTGAGGAGCTGGATCACGGTAAGGAAGGCAAGTTCGATCGTCTCCCGGGTCAGAAGGATGGCTTCCGGGTCGGAGTCGCGCGGTGCGATCGGTTCCAGCATTGAATCCGGAATTGGCTGGAGCCAGGTCACATCATCGGGGCCGAGCGGGGTGCCCGAGGACGCCGTCGCCGACTTGGCCGCCAGCACCGCTCTCCGTTCGTCGCGCGCGATGGCATCGAGGCACGAGTTGGTCGCGACCCGGTAGAGCCACGGCCGCGGCGGCGCTCCCTCCTTCAGACTTTTCCGGTAGCGCCAGGCTCGTAGGAACGTGTCTTGAACTGCATCCTCAGCGTCGTGCAACGAGCCGAGCATGCGGTAGCAATGGACCAGCAGCTCTCGGCGGTGGCGCTCGGCGAGGACGTTGAAGGCCGCTTGGTCGCCAGCGCGAACAGCGGCAGCCAGTGCACCAGTCTCGGCCTGTCCAGTCATCGTTTGGTACTCGTTCAAGTGGCCTCCAGACTATTGAGCCGACTGCGCGGTCGGCGATTCATCAATCAGTAATACTGGAGCAGGGGCCGAAACTCATCGTGCTCGGCAAGAACACTAGAGAAGTCATCTCATAAATAGCCGACATGGGACTCAAAGGACCCGCCCTCAACGGCGCTTTCTGCGCGCACGTTTTCCGCGCGCGATCTCGGTGGCAAGTGCCTCGAGCGGCGGGCCCCAGAAGCGCCGGAACTGTGCCAGCCATGCGTCGACCTCAGCGAGCGGTTGCCCATCGACAGCGTAGACGCGTCGCGTTCCCTCGGCCCGCACCGTCGCGAACCCGCTTTCCCGCAGGACCTTGAGTTGCTGCGAGACTGCCGACTGGGTGATACCGAACTCCCCGGAGATGACTTCGACGACCTCGCCTGAGGCATGCTCGCCTTCGGCCAGGAGCTCGAGGATACGTCGCCGGACGGGGTCGCCGAGGACGTCGAACGCATGCATCAGGCCCCCGTGTAGAACGCGATGGTCCGCTCGGCCTTCGCGCGCGCCTCTTCGGGATTCTCACCCGACGCGGCGTCGGCTGCGCCCCACGCTTCGCCGCTACCGCGCACGAACGCTTTCCCCTCGCTCGACATCGTCCACGCCTCGACGGCCTCGTGGTCGAGTGGTGTGATCGGGTCAACCAGGTGCAGCTCCAGGCCGTGGAGCCCAAGATCCCATCCGATACCCACCGCGCCCGGGCCGAACTGCTTCAGGTGTTCTTCGCCGATCCCGTCCTTGTGCGCGATGTGCTCCAGCGTGAGCCGCGCCTCCTTCCCCTCGGGCTCGAGGCGCAGGTTCACCCAGCTCGTGCCACCCATGATCTCCCACGTCAGATCGAGCGCTTCGGGGCGCTCACATCGGGTGATGGTGCCGCCCGCGTTGCCCTTGAGCTGATATCGGCCTCCGAGCTTCAGGTCACCTTCCACGGGAAGGAACCAGCGAGCGAGCCGTTCAGGCGTGGTGATCGCGTCCCATAGGTCCTCGACAGTCGTGTCATAGCTGCGGATCGCGACCGCGACGAGCGCTGGCTTGCCCAAGTGCTCGCGGTTCTCCACCCGACGAAACTCTGATCCGAAAACCTTGGCCATGCTCCATCTCCTTGTGTTGTGTAGCCGACAGCCCAGGAGTATATTAGAATACGCTTATATTAACAACGCCTAAATCATGACCCATCAACCGATCGGGTCGCTCCGTCCAGGCGCGATACCGTTCTTCAGATAGCTTCGTTCACCTGGTGCAGTGTGTCCCTTCTCGGACTCGGGGCGGGTCAGCAAAGCATATCGCCTCGAGCTGGGGGAACAGCGTCACCGGCGGGAACCTGGGCTATCCCTCGGCGGAAGCGCTCGCGTTCTTCAGGCGTCAACCGCCCCCAGCCGTCCCGTGGGCTGTACCGTCCTGGCCCCGTGATCATGCCGAAACCGCGAAGGCCCCCGAACAAGATCCAGCTCAATGCCATCAGACCGACCGCTTGCCAGAACCGAAGGGGACGCAAGCCGAACAGCTCTGGCATCAGCCAGTTCCAGAGCTGCAGCACCGCCTGACCGAATCCCGCGATGACAATCGTGATCAGCAGCGCGATGTGGAGCGTCCTGGTGATCAGTCTCTCCGATCGTTCCCTGGTCATCATGTCCTCCGTCCTACTCGTTGCCTAGTTCGTCGTACATTGCCTGAAGTCGAAGACGCAGCCGCTTCACCGCCTGGTGCTTGCGCGACAGCAATGCGTTCATGCTCAGACCAGTCTCCGCGGCAAGCTCGCGAAAACTGCGGCCCTCGAACTCGTGCGCCAGGAACACTTCTCGCTGATTCGGGGTCAACTCGGCGAGCGCGTGTTCCAGCTCCCCGATCAGCAGGCGCCGCGCATAATCCGAATCCGGTCCTGCGCCGGGGGACGGGAGGAGATGCTCCAGCCTGAGTGTCGAGCCGTCCTCTCCGGTCCCAACGGTCTGGTCCAGGGAAACCGCCTTCTTTTTCCGCACGAGATCGATGATGCGGTTGCGGGCGACGCGGAACATCCAGGCACCTGCCTCCTCGATGGGTTTCATCAGCCGATACGCGACGACCAGTTCGCAAAAGACGTCCTGGAGGATGTCCTCCGCGTCGAGCCGGTCGTGCACGCGCCGATGAATGAAGCTCCAGAGCCGCCGCCGGTTCCGCTCTATCGCCGAGGCGAGCGCGAGGTCTTGACCGGCTGGTTCGTCAGGGCCGCTTTCGTTTCGCATCACGCCTGTCTCTCGTCGCCTGCAGCGGGTACCTACCGCGGCGAGGCGCTCGTGCCGGGTGACCTGCGCGCGTCGCGGCCGCGAGCGCCATCGGGTACTGATGATGATCTGTCGTTTCATTCCGCTCCCCCTGTCTGTATCAGCAAACTCCCCGCGCCGGTCGGCGCGGTGCTGCAATCACCTTGACGGATGAAGGGGGCCGATATTGCATGGGCCCGCAGAACGCGTTGAATGAGATCCGCAGGTTGGCGGCCTCCAGACTCTGGAACGTCTGGCTAGCTTTCCACTCGCGGCCTGTGCATCCTGAGTAGCGTGTGGTGGCTCACGACGTCATGCACCTCTCCGATGCGCTGGCGCGAGATTGCCCGTGCCGCACGACGAAGACGAGCATCAATAATGCCTAAAGGCTCGACACTGCCGACATCCTTGGTGTTGGTGAAACACGCCCTGCCAGTGATGTCAAAGGCCGAGCACGAACGCATCGTCGCCCCCATTTTTGAGGATTTGCATAGGCGCGTCCTTGGCGCGGAGTCAGGGCAAGACCCTCACCCGCTTTTCCGCCGCTGTCGATATTGAACTGGCGCAGACAGAAGCGCCGAACCTGGTGGCGATCACGCACAGCACCGTCATCTCGCTGTTCGTGGCGGCTCACAACGACATTGACGGGTTCGAACTCTGGAAGCAGCTTGCATGCCCCTCGTTCGTTGTTCTGGACGTTCCATCGTTCTCGCTTCGCGAGATGGTGTCCGAGGTATGAGTAGCTGCGCGTCACCACATGAGCCCTACCACGTGCTATCGGTGGAATCGGCGGAGGTCATTACGAGCTCAGGACTTTTTCGCCGGCGTATGTGACTCAGTTTTGACACAAAACACCGTTCGACTTGCTGGCGACGGCTGACCGTCGTTCGTCAGTCGTTCGGCTGTGAAGGTCGTCGACCACAACTACTACGTGCATCTTCCTCTGCCCACCCGTTGTCGTGCTCGGCAATCGCGCGAGATGCCCGTGATCGGGCTGAGTAATCAGCTGGAGCGAATCCTGAACAGAACGAACAATCACTTCGCAACGAGCCGCTTGATCAGCTGCACCTGGCCCGCGTGGTAGACGGCGTGGGACGTGATCCCGAGCACAAGGTCGAAGCGCTCCGATTCGGCGAGCTGCGGTCGCGTTCGGCCGGCGTTGATATCGGCGACGCACCCCCCGAGTCGTTCCTGTTCGAGTCCGACGACCTCGAGAATCTTCGACCATGACAGGATGGATGGATCCTCCAGCGCGAACCAGTCATCACCCTCCAGGACGAACGGCTCGGCGTCGACGCCGGTCAGCTTCGTACGAACGCCGCGCGCGCAGTAGGCATGATGCAACGCGATCTCCGCGATATTGTGGCGGCCGGGAGCGGGACGCCGGAACGCGGCGTCCGACGACACGTCGGCGAGCGCCGCCTTCAGATCCGGGCCGTGCCACGCGCCCTCGCCGTAGCCTTCACGCAGAATCCGTCTCTCCAGGCCGCCGGTCGCCGTGTTTTCAGTCGTGGTAATGCTCATGATCGTCTCCGCTTCGCGAGGAACTCGCCCTCGAGTACCCACGTCTGTTTGTCCGGATACAGCGCTTCGCCGCGCCAGTGAAAAGAATCCGCCGCGATGTCCGTGAAGGTCCAGCGCGTTTTCGTGCCGTCGGCGCGCGTGCCTTCCTGAAGAATGTCCTTGCCGTTCCAGCGGCCCACCTGTTCCTCACGATGTCCGTCCACCGGATTCGTCCACGCGATGCGCCACCCTTGAATCGACCCGTCCCACGAGCGCAGCGTGGTGCCGTACATATTCATCGTCCGATCCAAGTTGTCGCGACGGTCCTCGTGCCGCGGCATGATCCACACGTCCTGAACGGCGCGTCCCTCGAGCACGCGAGCGGCGTGGACCTCGCCCGTCAGGCCGAGTCCGGAGACGTTGATCACGATAGTAAAGGACGTCGAGGTCCCAGCTCCCGCACAGCCAGCCGTACACGTCGGCCGATTCGGGAATCTCCGGCGAGCGGTCTGGCGCCGCGAGCAACGAGTAAAAGTCGATCTGCCGTTTCTCATTGACAGTCATCACGGTGACCTCCCTTCGTGATAAGAGTACAGAAGGGCAGGGATTCCACTCTTGGCAAAAATTGCGGTCAGTGTAGAGCGTGCGTTATCAGGGCGGAGAGCCCACGGCGGCCCAGGACGGATTGATGCGCGACGCCTCGCAAAAGGCGACGGCTGGAGCGTCGAGGACATCGTCTGTTCGTGCGGCCCCCAGGACCGTTCTTACGACGAGCAGCACGAGCAGGTCGCTATCGCGATCGTGACGTCTGGTACGTTTCAGTACCGCGGATCGGGCTCCAACGGCCGCGAGATGATGACGCCGGGATCGCTGCTGCTGGGCAGCCCGGGTCAGTGTTTCGAGTGTGGTCACGAGCACGGCGTCGGCGATCGCTGCCTGTCGTTTCACTTCACGCAGGAGTACTTCGAGGCGATCACCGCTGGCGCCGGCGCGCGCGGGGCCCGCCCCCCGTTCCGATCGCTTCGCCTGCCGCCCGTCCGAACGCTGTCGCCGGTGATTGCCGACGCGTGTGCCGCCCTCGTCGGATCGACCGACATCGCGTGGGAGGAGTTGGGAATCCGCCTGGCGGTGCGAGCGGTAGAGGTGGATGGTGGAGTCGAGACAGATCGGAGCGCAATTTCACCGGCCGCTGTCGCTCGCGTCACGCGGACCGTGCGAATGATCGAGGCGCACTCTGCCACTGATTTGACGCTGGTCCGCCTTGCGCGAGAAGCCAGGCTCAGCCCATTCCACTTCCTTCGAATCTTCGAGAGCCTGACCGGTGCGACGCCGCATCAGTACCTGCTGCGGTCCCGGCTGCGTGCGGCGGCCGCACGGCTGGCGACCGAGCCGACCAGGATCCTCGACGTCGCACTCGATGCCGGCTTCGGCGACATCTCGAACTTCAACCGCGCCTTCCGGGCCGAATTCGGCGTCAGCCCAAGTTTCTACCGCAAACACCGTTGCCGGTAAGTTCAACTCATGGCGTGGGATGCGATTGTGGTGCACGGCATCCACCATCGCGGGCAGCTCACTCTGATGTGTCGTCTTGCGGGCGGCCAGGCGCCTGGTCTGTACGGCCCGAACCGCGAACATATCTCACTGCCTGTTGATTTCAAGAGCGGGCGTGCGGTCATGGACCTTGTGCCCTGATGTGACATGACGAAGTCCAGTGCTGCATTCTTTTGGCGGAAGCTGGACCACCCCGGCCATGATAGCTGTCGCCTGATCAAGCTCCCGGCCGGGTGGCGGCTTTCTGGAGCAGCGGTGTTCCTGGACGCACCTGGGGCCTGTCACTTTCAATACGAAGTCGTTGCGGACGCAGCGTTTCGAACGAAGAGCGCTGCTGTGGTTGGCTATCTCGGAAGAAAAGCGATTGACGTCCGGATCCGATCCTCAGGACGCGGACGTTGGCGGGTAAATGGCGTGCTGAACGCCGATGTTGCTGGATGCATTGACGTCGACCTCAGCTTCACGCCTGCCACGAATCTGTTTGCGCTTCGTCGGCTTGGATTGAAGGTGGGCGAGCATGCGGACGCACCGGCTGCCTATCTGGAATTTCCCAGGCTGCGATTTACAAGACTCCCACAACGTTACGAACGCATAGGGCGCACGACATACGTGTACGAAGCGCCGACGGTTGGGTATGCCGGAACACTGGAGGTGTCATCTCTGGGCGCCGTGCTTCGATATCCGGGGCTGTTTGAGCTCTTACGCTCCAACTGAAACAGATGTGAGTGCCGCGTGCGTGTCAACTGTGCTCCACGCGTCTATTGCGATACGTCGCGAGATGACTTCGCCAGGCATCGCAGCGTCGGAGCGCTCAATAGGGTCTTATTCAAGGTGAAAGTTCTGTCGTGGGGCCTCATTTGGGCCGGCGGACGGTCCTCACCTTCCCACTCCGTCCGCCTCCGCAGAAGAATTGATCGCCGCCGTCGGACTCGAGCCCCGAAACGCCCACTCCGCGCGGCATTTCAAGCCTCCCCAACACCTCTCCTGTTCGCGGATCGACTCGTCTCAAATCGCTTTCGTCGCCTTCCCACGTGCCGTGCCAGAGCTCTCCGTCGACCCAGGTGACCCCGGTCACGAAGCGGCTGGACTCGATCGTGCGAAGAATCGTCCCTGTCTCGGGATCGATTTGATGAATCTTCCGGTCCCGATACTGCCCCACCCAGAGCGTCCCTTCCGCCCACGTGAGCCCAGAATCACCGCCGCCGCCCGGCGCCGGGATCGTGGCCAGCACACGGCCGGAGCCCGGATCGATCTTCTGGATGCGATCCTCGGCGAGCTGAAACAGGTGCTGGCCGTCGAAGGCCGTTCCTGCATGCGCGGCGACATCGATCGAGCGCACGGTTTTCCCGCTCGCCGGATCGAAGGCCTTCAGTGTGTCTCCGGCAGCAAACCAGACGTGCTGGCCGTCATATGTGACGCCGTGCACGTGGTCGACACCCGCAAAGGGTCCATACTCACGGACGATCTCGGCCTTGGCGGTGGTTGTTTTCGTCATGTTTCCAGCTTAGTCAACCGGCAAAAGCGCGGGGAGTAACAAAGTCGTCGTGAATCCTGGCCCCGACGGCGTCATCCACCGACGCGCTCGCGCGCGACCGAATGACTGCACCCTGCCTGCGGCCGCCAGCGAGTCGAGCGCGCGCTGCACGCTCCGCTGACTCCTTCCAAGCGTAAGCGCCAGCGCCGAGCTCGACCACGCCTCACCATCGGTGAGGAACGCCAGCACGGCCGCATGTTCCTCGTCAATTTCAGTGGGCCACGCCAGCACGACGACTTGGCGTGCGCGGTGTGGCGCCAGGGTAAACCCCCGCTTCGTCGCGGGTACCTCGGACAGTCCGCGAAGCAGCCTGCGAAGCCGCCCGACTTCAACGCGCAGCCGCACACGATGCGATTCATCGACGAACTTCGAGCCGAATGCGCGTGCGATGAGCGTGTCTCTCGAGACGTCTGCCGGCCACGCCTCTCCCAGCGCGCGGGCAAGCGCGAACAACACCGGACGCGTGGCGAGCGCCACCACCTGGCTCTCGTCACGCACGACATGGCGGCACGCATCGACGACGAATGCGTTGGACGCCATCAACGCTTCGACGTCCCGGAGCAGGAGACTTCGCTCCTCGCTACTTGCAATCAGGCGCGCAGCAGGCGTCTTGAGGACAAGGCGTGCGCTTTCGACCTCCGCCGTCAGCGCCGGAATGCGTGCCTGGCGCGCGGCACGCTCGGCCCGAACGAGCGCGGCACGAGCCGCCTTCGTCCGGAGGCGTCGTATCGCAATCCCCGCAAGCACCAGCTCGTGGGCGGTCCTCGACGCCGGCGGCAAAACCGCGGAGTCGAGTTCGGCGAGGGTACGCTCGGCCTCATCGAGGCGTCCGATCAAGAGGAAGCGCCGGGCCGCGAGATGCCGCGCATGCGCGGCGTTGACCCGGTCGCCGTGCCGTTCGAGTGTCACCCGCGCTGCCTCGAGCGTCTTGGCAGGCCAACCTAAGTCGCGAGAGACGAGCGCAACCTCGGCCTCGGCAACGATGCATCTCGCGCGAGCGACCGCCTCTTTCGGGCTGAACCTACGTACCGCACGTCGCAGGAGCACCTTCGCGCGGAGGAGATCGCCAAGCTGCGCCATCGCGATGCCTCGAAGGGCGAGCGCAGGCGCGTCCTCGCGCAGGGCGACCCGCTTCAAGGCGCCCAGCGGATCACCCGCAGCGAGCGCACGGGCAGCGGCCGTGATCAGCGAATCCATTGGAATCCCGTCACATTTGTCACTCCCATCGTGTCGCTATCCGGCGCTATTTCTATTTTGTGGCCAACAACCACCGAGTCGTAAACGAGAACGGAACGAACGACGAGTTCCACACCGACCAACGCGCCGGTTCGAAAGGAGCAATCATGGCGACGAACTCATCCAGAACGATGATCGCTGCACTTCAGGTTTCGTTGGATGGCTTCATCCAGGGACCAGACGGGGAAAAGGACTGGGCAGATTCATGGGCCGACGCGATCGCGCTGATCCCTGACGTCGATCACGTTCGTCCTGGGCAAGGGCCACGCGCTCTTCCACGGCGTCAACAAGCGCCTCTCGCTGGATCTCGTCGAGGCGAAGTCGACAGAGTCCGGCAGAGTCATCGTGTCTTATCGAACGTGGCGACCCGCGCGAAGCAGGTCGTAACAGATAGCCGAACAAGAGGAGGGCATCATGGTGGACATCATTCATAGAGTCGGAATCAAGGCGCTGCCGGCGAAGGTCTACGCGGCGGTAGCCACGGTCGAAGGGGTTGCGGGCTGGTGGACCAAGGACGCGACGGGGGTGTCCGAGGTCGGCGGGACCATGACCTTTCGTTTTCAGTCGCCCAGCGGGGACGAGATCGGGAAGTTCGATATGGAGGTGCTCGAGCTGATTCCCGACACGAAGGTGCGCTGGCGCGTCAAGGCCGGACCGGAGGAGTGGGTGGGAACCGACATCGAGTTCTCCCTGTCCCAGCAGGGCGACTACACCGTTGTGCTGTTTGGCCACCGGAACTGGCGCGAGGCGGTGGAGTTTACAGCCCACTGCAGTATGAAGTGGGCTACATTCATGCTGAGCCTCCGGGAGCTCGTCGAGACGGGCACGGGCAGGCCCTCCCCTGTCGACCTCAAGATCGACAACTGGAACTAGGCGATTCTTCGAGGCCGAATTCGTAGCGTGGACAAGCAACACGGACGTGCCATGAATCGGCGGGTACGGAGGTAGTGATCGCGCATGGCACCACTGATCGTCATGCTCGCCGCCTGGCTGGTCGCACGATTGATTGGGGCCACAGGTCTGTGGCTCACTGCTGATTCGTGGACTGGCGCGCTCCGCATCGCCCTGGCGGCGATGTTCGTGTTCACGGCTGTCTCGCACTTTCATCCCCGCACGCGGCCGGACCTGGTCCAAATGGTGCCCGCGAGCCTGCCCGCGCCGGCGCTCCTGGTGTCGGCAACCGGAGCGCTCGAACTCCTCGGCGCCATCGGCCTCATGCTGCCGCGGGCGCTGCCCGCGGCCGCCTACGGTCTGATCGCGCTGCTTGTGGCGATGTTCCCTGCGAATGTCCACGCCGCACGGAAGGGACTGATGATCGCAGGTCGTCGCGCCACACCGCTCCTCTGGCGCCTGTTGTTACAGCTGTTCTGGATCGCGGCGCTGTGGTGGGTCCGATCACCGACGCCCAATCTCTGACCAGCCATGGGAAGCCGGCACTTGCTGTTGAGCTCTGCGTGCGTGTGTGGTCGAATCAGCCTCCGATGACCGGTAGCGTCGTGTGAGGAGGACACTGGAATGGTGCGGACTTCGGAGCTGCCGAACGAGACCCTCAGGGAGCTGCTAATGATCGAGCGGACGCTTTGGGAGAACGATGCGCGGGTGTATCACGATACTTACGTCCCGGACGCGGTCCTCATTTTCCCTGGTGTCGGTCGCATCGATCGCGAGACCGCTATCGCCGCCATTCAGAAGGAGAACGCCGAAGGCCGAGCGTGGGCGCAGGTGCACTTCGACGACGCCGTTGGGCGATGGCTGACGACGGATGTCGCGGTTCTCGTCAGCTACTGCGCGACCGCGCGCTGGAATTACGAGGCAGTCGTGTCTCAGACACTCTGTGCCACTGTGTACGTCCGGCAGGGAGAAGCGTGGCGCGTCGCGTTCCATCAACAGACGCCCAAATAGTTACCGACGTCAATCGCGCCGTCTCGACGGCTCGCCGACACTGAACGGCACGACCGTCGGCGCTCTGGCGTGCGACGACGTCCGCTCATGTCGAACTGCCGATGCTGTACGTCAAACGAACCAGACCCGACCGCAGCGGCTTGACGTCGAGGAGCGTCAACGCATGGCGCTCCTTCACATCCTTGAACAGGGCCTTCCCTCTGCCCAAGACGATGGGCTGAACCACGATCCGCAGTTCATCGACCAAGCCGGCGTTGATCAGGCTGGACACCAGCGTCGCGCCCCATGAGGGGTGCTGGCGGCGAAGCGGCCGTAGTCGATCTCTCCCTTCGTCGCGACTTTGCCGGAGAAGGGCAGGATGCCGCGAGGGTTGGCCAGGATCGCGCCCCGGTACTGCTCGTAGCCCGGGTACATCCCACGGCCAAGAATGCACGTGTCAATCTGCGGGAGAAGATCAAAAGGATCTTCCCACGAATCCACCCAGTCGAGTTCCCCGTTCGGCCCTTCGATCAACCCGTCCAGCGATGTGATCAGAGCTGCAACGATCTTTCTCATGTCGGCGGTGTTGTTTAAACGTGCGCCCTCAAGTCGACGCCAAGTGTGGCTTGAAAATGGGGTGCCATGAATGCGACTGCCCTGGTTACCTGCGCCTCCTGATCGTAGAAATCGATCTGGCTCCCCTCGGTCCGCTCGATCCGCTTGGGACCCTTGAGTGCGGCGTAGACGGATTTCGCGTGTTCCGGGAACACGCATCCGTCGCTATGCACCATCAACGTTGGAACGCTGACTTCCCCCGCCGAGCGCACGCCATCGAACGTCAGCCAGAAGAGCCACGACATCTCCGCCATCTCGTTCTTCCACTCCGGCACTGCGCCGCGCCGCGGATTGGCATAGTAGTCCAGCTCGAAGAACATTCCAGCGCGGTCATCCGCGGGGCGGTAGGCCGGCACCATGATGACCTCGCCGGACTTCGCCCAGGTCTCGAGCGCCTCGCGCGCGCGGCCGATTCTGAGCCTGGCTCCCTCCGCGCCTCCATAAAAGGAGGCCACCGACGCCGCATCGTGATACCAGCCGGCAATGCTCACGAACGAGCGGATTCTCGCGCCGCGCGCGATCGCCGCCAGCGCGTACTGGGCGCTGGCACAGATCCCCACGTGCCCGACGCCGCCTTCCCTCACGAACGACATCGTGGACAGGAAATCGGCCGCTGCCGCGATATCGGCGATCTTGCGAGCCGGCAGCTCGAGCTGGCGGGGCGCGCCTCCACTCTGCCCGAAACCGGTGAAATCGAACGTGAACGCGGTGATTCCCTGCTCGGCCAGACGCAAGGCGTAGGTGCGAGCCATCTGCTCCTTCACCGTGAGCCACGATCCAGTGACGACGACCGCCGGCTGGGGCGTCACCAGCTCGTCGACGTTGCGATAGACGCGTCCCATGAGTGAGGCACCGTCCGCCGGGAACACCATCGGGAATTCGAAGATCGACATATCGTCCATCCTTTCTACTTCAGGCGGAGCGCGTGGTCGCCTGAGGATCGAAGCGTACGCTCGATTTAACATGGCAGAGAATGACAAAGATCCCTGCCTTTCTGCCAGAACAGCTTGAAAGTCCTGCTCTACCGACGAGGACGTCACGACTCCCGGCGAGTTATCGCCGACGGGGGCTGCGCTGATACAACAGCTGTGGGGTCATGCGGCGGCGAATCGCGCGCGATAGACCCGTGGCGGGATTCCCACGTGCCTCGCGAACGCTCCTCGCAACTGCTCTTCGTTGCTGAATCCGCACCGTCGCGCAATGTCGTCGATGCGATCGGTGGTCTCCTCGAGCGCTCGCCTGGCCGCATCCACACGAATGCTTTCCACTGCCCGCGCAGGCGTGCGCTTGCGTTCCGCGGTGTAGCGGCGCGCGAAGTTGCGTGGACTCATGCCCGCACGCTCCGCGAGACGGTCGACACGCAGGTCCGCTGTCAAGTTCTCGGATATCCAGCGCTCCAAGTCTGCGAATGTCTCGCTCACCGACTCCACCTGCGACGCCAGAAGGACACTGTACTGCGACTGGCCGCCCATGCGTCGGAGATACACCACGAGGACGCGCGCCACGTGCATCGCGACGGCGCGGCCACAGTCCTGCTCAATCAACGCCAGCGCGAGGTCGATCCCGGTCGTCACGCCCGCCGATGTCCAGATGGCGCCGTCACGAACGTAGATCGCGTCCGGTTCCACCGTGATCTCCGGATGGCGAGTGGCCAGCAAGGCGCAATGCATCCAGTGCGTGACTGCTCTCCGGCCGCGCAGCAACCCGGCTTCGGCGAGCAGGAATGTGCCGATGCACACCGAACAGACCCGCCGGCACCTGGGCGCACGACGTCGTAGCCACTTGATCAACTCCCGGTCTCGGAACACGTCGTCAACATTGCAGGCACCGGGCACGATCAGCGTATCGATCGAGGTTCGGTCGAGCGTGCTGACAGGCTGCGTGCCGAGTTCGAGGCCGTCGGCGGTCAGAACGGTGCGACCACGAATGGACACAACGTGGCAGTCGTAGGCGAGCTTGGTGCCGAGATGGTTCGGATGAGTCGAGGCCAATCGCAGTGCTTCGAGGGGCCCGGAAAGATCCAGGAGGGATACGCCGTCATACGCCGCGATTGCGACGCGAATGGGCCGGGGCAGGGTCATCGCCTTGCTCCTTGGCAGACTTTCTCCGATCTTGGTCTTTCAGCCAAGTGCTGTCAATGCGCATCGTTCCAATGGCAGCACCTCTATCATCAAAACCTCGTTCACTTCTTCGAAGACTCTAGCTGGAGCCTGTCGAGCAGTGCGCGAGCTGGCCGAGATACGTTATCTATGGGAGTGAATGTGCTGCAGTTCCTGCGGGAACGAACTGAGGTGCTGCTCCTGATTCGATCGGTGTTGAAACCCAACGGGTTGGTCGCGACCACGGTCCAACCGCGGCATGGCCGCGCCACGGCTGCGGAGGCACACGCCTTCGGGCATCAGTTGTCGAAGGAACTGATCGAGGTTGGCTTCCGGGAGGTCACTATCAAGGCGCTCGACCTCAAGCCAGTTCCTGCCGTGTGCGTGCTCGCGCGCAAATGACGCCGACAGCTCACTACCCTGACTGCGGCGTAGATTCCGCGACGCAATCCGGCGTCGTTCTGTCGCGAACCTCAGTGTGCCTTTAGCACTGTTGCTGCTACGCGCGCGTGCATAGATCGCCGCGCAGTCGACCATCCGGTCGATGTCCACGAACTCTTTCGGACCGTGAGAGATCGACAACAGGCCGGGGCCGTACGCATACGCTGGCATGCCCTGCTCAGCGTAGAACCTGATCTCGAGCAAGCCCGGACACATCTCGAACTTCGGCGCCTTGCCCGTCACAGCGCGGACGTGGCGGCTGATGGCGCGGCCCAGTAACGTCGCTTCTGACGTCCCAGACGGACGCCCTTCCTGGAACACGTCCACGTCCAGCTTGACCCCCTTGTGTCGCGCCTCGTCGAAGACCCTCAACAGCGCCTGGCGCTCTGCGTCAAAGTCTTCCTCCGGGTTCATGCGCCGATCGACCGTGAACACACAGCGGCCGGGCACGACATTGAAGTTCGAGCCCGCCTCAACACGGCCGCCGATGAGCATCAACGATCGGCGAGCGGCGTCTGGCGTCACTTTGAACTGCGTGCAACGGCGACCCACACGTCGGGCCAACCGCTGCAACCCGGCAACGACGCCAATTGCGTCTTCGAACGCATTGCGTCCCTGATGCAGCAGCCCTACGTGTGCCTCGCGACCATACACGGTGATGCGCAGCGAGATCGCTCCGCGGTTCGCGTTCCAGACGACACCGCTCGTGGGCTCCGGTGTCAGCATGCCGACGCCGTTCGCACCAAGGCGCTTGGTCGCGGCCAGGAACCCTGAGCCACGACGTCCGCCTGTCTCCTCGTCTGGAACGAACACCAGACCCACGCGCCCGTTAAGCGGGACCAGCAGTCGGTGCAGCGCCGCGGCCGCATACAGTATCGACGCCAACCCACTTTTCATATCAGCCGTGCCGCGCCCAAACAGCGTCTTGCCCTTCAGCATCGAGGCACACTGGCCGGGCGTGATGGCCGGCACCACATCGTAGTGGCCGGAAAAATAGAGTGTCGGTTGACCCGTGCCGACGCTGCTCAGCACGACAGCGGCGCCGGATTGGTCCTGCGAGCCCTTCGCCGGGCGGTACTTCAGGACCTCACATGGCAAGTTGAGCGCCTGCAGACGAGATGCGATGGCGCGCACGCATTCTGGATAGGCGTTGCCGGGTGGATTCTCGGATGCGATTCCCACGAGTTCGCTAGTGAAGTCAACCATCTCGCTTTGAAAACCACGGACGCAGGCATCGAGTGCTTTGTCATTCATCAGCTGCTCCCCATCCGTTCTAACCGGTGTCATCAGCCAGGACGTTGTGAAAGTCAAGCAGGGTCCACCGTCACATCTCTTCGTCGCGGTGTGTCGTAGCAATGACGGAGATTGACTCCCACGCACGGTTCCCGACGGAGTTTGGCATCGGTTCGCGGTCGCTTCAGAGCCATCGACGCACTCGCCTCTTATAGCTCAGCCACTCGTCGCCGAAGTTTCGCTCCAGTTGCTTTTCTTCGCGGCGGATGAATCGACCCATCAGAGGGATGTGCAGTGCGGTAAGGACCAGCGCCGTTGGCGATCCGAGCAGCAGCGCCGCGCCGAAAAAGATGAAGATGTTTCCGCCGAGATACAACGGATTCCGAGAGAAGCGATACGGACCGGAGGTGATGAGCGTGCTTTGTGGTTCAAGCGAGATGACGCGCATGTTGTGAACGTAGAAATGGAATGTCGCCCAGAGGCGCAGGAGGAATCCGAGCACCAGGAGAAGCAGTGCGCCTGCCTTCGCGAGAGGGAACACGAAAGCCGAGACACCGAAGCGCAGATCCACCATTCTGCCGAGGTACGCGACACCGAGCCCCACGATGACGACGCCGACATTGTGAAGAGCGCTCTTGAGAAGATTTGCAGCCATTTGGGTCGCTCGTCAATCGTACAAGGCTCCCAGGTCGAGCATCCGAAGGCGCGCGGGATTGGCGAGGATGTCGATCTTAAAGCAACGAAGCGTCGGCCACGGCCGTCGTGAGCGGCGCACGTCGGCCCTGCTCCCCTAAGTGCTGCATACTCAGGGCGTGACGCCCACTGAATTAATCGAAATCGCGATTGGCTGCACGCTCACGGCTCTGGGTCTCATATCGATCGGCACATGGGGCCTGCGGCGACGCGTCTCCGAACGCTTGCTGCTGTGGTTTGGAATCTGGTGCGTGTTGTACGGCATTCGGCTCATAGCAATGCAGTCTGCTGTTCAGGGTTCGATTGGCGGTTCCAGTCGCGTCTGGGCGTACCTGATCGCTTTCATTACCTACGGAATCAACGCTCCGAGTGTCCTCTTCGTTGAAGCGCTGATCGGCGAGGGATGGAAACGGTCCATCCGCCGTGTATGGCAGGTGCAGCTTGGGTACGCAGCGGCCGCCATCGGCACAGATATCGTGACGGGTCGTCCCTATGCTGCCATGCCGTTCAATGACCCGCTCGTCCTGACGGGTCTGACCGTTATGGTCGTGAACGTGTGGTTGTATCGACGTCGGTTAAGCGGGCTGTTCGCGACACCGATCATCGTTGGAGTAGCTCTTGCGCTCGCGCTCTTAGTGATCAATCAGAATCTCGGACGGCCCTTCCTGTCCGCGGTGAATCTCGAACCTGTTGGCGTCTTTATGTTTGTCATCGCGCTTGCGTACGGCGTTGTCGGGAATGTCGTTCGTGGCGAAGCGGAGCTTCTCGCTGTGCAGCGCGAGCTGAAGACTGCACGGGAGATTCAGCGATCCCTGCTGCCGCGCGAGCCACCGCACATTCCAGGCCTCGAAGTGGCGGTGGAGTTCGTGCCAATGACCGCGGTGGCGGGAGACCTGTACGATTTCGTGGATCTCGGACCCTTGAAAGTTGGAATTCTTGTGGCGGATGTGTCGGGGCACGGCATTCCAGCCGCGCTGGTCGCCTCGATGGTCAAACTCGCATTCTCGACGCAGGCTGAGCAGGCGCACGATCCGGCTCGCGTATTGACCGGCGTAAATCGAGTGCTCTGTCGCCAGCTTGAACAGGGGTTCGTGACGGCTGTCTACGTCGCCATCGATATAGAGCAGCGCCTGATCACGGTAGCCAATGCCGGGCATCCACCGCCGCTGATTGGCCGTTCTGACGGAAGCATCCTGCAAATTGAGGAGCATGGGCTGCTGCTTGGGCTGTTGCCGGATGCGTCCTACGCGAATACCGAAATCGAGCTTCGAGACGGCGATCTGATTCTGCTCTACACCGATGGAGTGACTGAAGCGCAGAACGCAGCAGACGAATTTTTCGATGGCGAACGCGTCAGGAGCTGGTTGACATCAACCAACCGTGGCGATGCGGTGCGATTCAAGGAGGCTGCGCTCGCCGACCTCGTTCAGTGGTGCGGGGACTCTACCTTTAATGATGATGTCACCTTTGTGGTTGCGCACGTGACGACTGGCAGACGGTGAGTGAACTGGAACCGGTGCGCGTCAACGGTCACCCGGCCAAAGAGGAGGGCATCGGCCTGGTCGAGGTTTTCCACCGCGTGACGATGTAAGTCTTCGTCCGAGGGAATTGCGCACCGGCCCCTTCCTGTACCAAAAAGTCCTGACCCGGTTGAATGACGCCGTTCAGCTCTGTGATCTGATTCGCATTCGCCCCCAGGTTTCCCGTTCCTGTGGCGCTGGCGTACTGAAGTGACCATCCGCTCAGTGAAATCGGAACGTCGCCGCGGTTGTACAGCTCGATGAAATCGTGCGTTAGCGGCGCATCCGTATTGCCTCCGCCCCCAAACACCTGACTGATCACGACACCATTCGAAAGCGCGCGCGTGCGGTGATCGGCGATCGCGGTGAAAATCGCCGCGATGAGCGACACGAAGCAGATGAATCGCGCTCCGGGTCGAGCTCGCCGGCACGCCTGACGATGGGATCGGGTAGATGCACGCCGGCGGAGTCCTCGGGCCGCGCTTTCCGCGCTTGCAGGGCGTTCAAACACACGCGTGCCACGATGGTCGTCAGGCACCCGCGGAAGTTTTCGATCCCATCGGCTCCTGCACGCCTGACGCGCACCCAGGCATCCTGAACGGCTTCATCGGCTTGCGCGAGGGAGCCCAACATCCGATATGCCACCGCCTTGAGGTGTCCGCAGGACGTGGACGTTGGCGGGTAAATGGCGTGATGAACGCCGATGTTACTGGATGCATTGACGTCGACCTCAGCTTCACGCCTGCCACGAATCTGTTTACGCTTCGTCGGCTTGGATTGAAGGTGGGCGAGCATGCGGACGCGCCGGCTCTGCCTATCTGGAATTCCCCAGGCTGCGATTTACGAGACTCCCACAACGTTACGAACGCATAGGGCGCACGAAATACGCGTACGAAGCGCCGACGGGTGGGTATGCCGGAATATTGAAGGCGTCATCTCTGGGCGCCGTGCTTCGATATCCGGGGCTGTTTGAGCTCTTTACGCCCCAACTGAAACTGGTTCGGGCGTGGCGCGTGTGCCGCGTACCGTATCGGAGCGCACCGTGTGTTAAGGACGTTCTACGGCTGTATTTCGATGGCCGCTGTCTGCTGGTGGAACGCCACGCGCCACACCATGGCTCGCTTGACGTACACGGTGGCGCAGAGCGTTTTCGACGGGTCCGCCTGGTCGTTCCACCGTGCGGTGGCCTCATAGCTCAGGAGCGCGACGTCGGGCGACAGCAACACCGTGCGTATCCCCGCGAAGTCCACCGCCGCCCACCGTCGATTGGCCGCGTTCTCTTCTCGAATCGCTGCGACCGCGGCGTCCCGGCCGATCCTGCCGACTTCCGGAAAAATCAAAACCGCATCCGGCAGGTAGGTGACTTCGTAGATTCTGGCGTCATTCGCCCAGAGAGAGCGCTCAATCGCCGTCAGTTCTCGCTCGATCGCCTTGGCTGAACGCATGTTGCTCCCCGATCACCTGCATGGTGGCATTCGACCCGAATCCGCTACCCGCGATCGAGCCTGCGCTGAGACGCTTCGTCGCGCGTTCTGCCCGCATCGTTCCCGCCGGCTCGCTTGCCGATGCCGAACATAGCGACGAACTTGCCGAGTTGGCGACGCGGTTTGACACGGGCAATATAGATGATATATATCATCTCTTGAGGAATCATGCGATACCCCGCCGAGCACAAACAGGAAACGCGCGCGCGCATCGTCCGAGCCGCCGCCCGCCGCTTTCGCAGTCGTGGCGGTGAGGGCGCGGCGATTTCGGACCTGATGCGCGACCTCCGGTTGACGCATGGCGGGTTCTATCGGCACTTCGACAGCAAGGAGGATCTCTTCGCGGAGGCGTTCGCGGCGGGTCTCGAGCAGGTGTCGGAGCGGCTGGTTCGGGCGGCCGAGGCGGCGCCGCACGGAGGCGAGCTCAAGGCGCTCATCGATGCCTATCTCAGCCTGGAACATTGCGAGGATGTCTCGAATGGATGTCCGGTGGCGGCCCTCATCCCCGAAGTGGCGCGTCGCCCAGCCGCCGCGCGCAGGGCATTCCAGCAGGCCGTCAGAGCGCACATCGTGCGGATGGCACGCTACCTTCCCGGACAGACCGATGAGGACCGGCAACGGACGGCAGTGATGCTCTTCTCGGGCATGGCGGGCACGCTGAACGTGGCACGCGCGCTAACCGACGAGCGCCGCCGGCGTGTGCTGGAGGACGCGAGGACCTTTTATCTCAACGCTGTCGGCGGCTGATTTTTTTTTTGGACAGATGAGATGACCGATGTCATCTAACGTACGCGGATGGCTGGCCCATAGCCGGCTTGGGAGGTCAGGTCATGACCACGGATCTTCTCGCGGTGCTCATTCTCGCGCTCACAGCTACGGTGGTCGTCGCGATCTTCCTGGTCTTGTGGCGCGAGCGGGCCTCCGCCCGCGAGTCCCGGATCGCAGTCGTCAGCGGAGTGGTCTTGGCCGCCTGGGCCATCGTCACGACGATGCTCGCCCGTCGCGGATTCTTCCAGCCGCCCGACCTGACCAGCGTGCCACCTGTTGGGATCACGCTCGCTCTCGTGCTCCTCGTCCTGGCAGCGTGCCTCCTCGTCTCTCCATCGTTGCGTCGTCTTCTCACAAATCAGAGAAATCTCATCCTTCTCAACCTCTGGCGACTCGTCGGCGAGGTCTTCCTTCTGCTCATGGCCAACGGCCAGATGCCGGCGCTCTGGGCATGGCCGGCGGGGATTGGTGACGTGATCGTTGGGGCAATGGCACCGTGGGTCGCCGCCCGCGTCGACACGCCTCAGGGCAGACGATCGGCGATCATGTTCAATCTATTCGGCATGGCCGATCTCGTTGTTGCTGTAGGACTGGGCATCATGACCAACCCGGGGCCCGCGCAGGTCTTTTACACGACACCGACATCCGAACTCGCGACCCGCTTCCCTCTCGCGTTAGTGCCGACGTTTCTCGTGCCGCTCGCCTTCGTGCTTCACGTGATTTCGTTGTGGCAGTTGCTCGGTGGCCCGTGGGTGACTCCTTCAGTCGCCTCACCAGGACGGAGCCGATGATGTCGCCCCGGGCCATATTTCCGCGAGAGGGCGTTCGCGAGTCTGGAGTCCGAAATGTCTGATCAGCGCGTGGTGCTCATCACGGGAGCTTCGTCTGGTGTCGGGCAGTCGACGGCTCGGCTGCTTTCCCGACGGGGCTACAAGGTCTTTGGAACAAGCCGCCATCCAGCCAGCGCCGAAACCATCACAGCGGTGGAGATGCTGCCTCTGGATGTGCGCGCGGATGACTCGGTCCGAGCGTGCGTTGAAGCGGTCTCCAGTCGTGCCGGCCACATCGACGTGCTGATCAACAACGCCGGTTACGAGCTGGCCGGGGCATTGGAAGAACTCAGCGCGGAGGACACCCGGGCTCAGTTCGAGACCAATTTCTTTGGGGTCATCAGGATGGTCAATGCGGTGTTGCCGCTCATGCGGCGGCAGAGGAGCGGGCACATCATCAATGTCGGTTCGCTCGCTGGTGTGTCGTCGATTCCGTTCCTTGGCATCTACTCCGCCAGCAAGTTTGCCCTGGAAGGATACACAGAAGCCTTACGGCACGAAGTCAAGCCGTTCAACATCCAGGTGTCGTTGACCGAGGCCGGTTTTCTCAAAACGCCGATGATGAACAACCGGCAAATCGCAGCGAATCGGATAGCCGAGTATGACCCCTGGCGACAACGGGCGCTTGATGCGATTCGTGCTGAAGAAGAGAAGGCGCCTGGCTCAGAGGTTGTGGCCGAAACGCTGCTCGAAATCATTTCCAGCAAGACGCCGCGCCTGCGCTACCCGATTGGGCAACAAGCGAAGTCCGTCACGCGTTTACGGCGATTTCTCCCCGCAGGAGTGTTCGAACAGGGAGTGCGACGTACTTTCTCACTGGATAAGGCTCGATGAGAACGAGCCTCGGCCAGACCATGTAGAGGATGTCATGGTTCGAATGATTGCGTACTGGGGCAGCACCGCTCTCGTCGCGGTGCTGCTGCTGGGGTTCCTGAGCTATCTCACGGGCAGCGAGCAGGTCGTGTCGGGATTCGCGAAGGCCGGCTATGTGCAACACTTGCGGATCGGGCCAGGTCTGGATCATGCCGCCGGTCCTCCTGATTCTCCTGGCGATCTCCTACGCGACGAGACCACTCAGCCGACGACTGACCGGCGCCCGCCCCCGATGAACGAACAGTTGGGCGTCAGGCTGAATCTCTCACGACGTGAGCGAGCTGGCGGATGGCGCGCTATCGTCGGATGGCCGGACTGAGGCTGCGAGCCCTGCGCGTCTGAAGCCGGCCATCGTCTTGTCTGCTTCGGAATCCACCAGGCCGAGAAGCAATGATGAGCATTGCTGCCGTGCTCAATGTCAGGATTCTCTGCATGACGTTCACCTCGCAAGGATTGGGGTATCGGCGCCGGCTGGTGCATCGGCTCGTGAATGGCGCCCGACGCAGGCACTGCCAGCACGAGCGGCTGAGTCAGCTCGGGTAGATGTTTCTCCCACCACAGCGCGCATCATCGCGTGACCAGCTCTCATCGCTCCTGCACTCGAGCGACATCTTCCACAGCTCCTCCGCATTCTGAGGCCGCCGTGCGGGATCTTTCTCGAGACACGCCATGATGAGCTTCTCGAAGTCGCGGGGAATCCGAAGCTCGGTACGCAGTGATGGCGGCACCGGCTCGGCCTGGACGTGGTCGATCAGCATCTTCGTCACCGAGTCGGCTTCGAACACCCGCTGGCCGGTGAGCAACCAGTAGGCGAGGCACCCGATCGAATAGACATCCGCACGCGAATCGATCTGCTGTTCCCCCAGGATGACCTCCGGCGCCATGTAGCCCGGCGTCCCCGACGTCATCTGATCGACTGAAAGGGTCCCGCCGTAACCAGTCCGATTACTGAACTTCACCAGCCCGAAATCGAGCACTTTCACGAAGTCGTACTCGAGGCCCATGCGGCAGACGTAGACGTTCGCCGGTTTGACGTCGCGGTGGACCAACCCGCGCACGTGCGCTTCGGCCAGCGAGTGGCAGATCTGGCGCATGAGATGGCTCACGCGATCGACAGGCAGCGGACCGAAGTCGCGGACGAGCGTTTCAAGGTCGCGTCCGATCAGCAGCTCCATCACGTAGTAGAACGCACCGTCTTCGGTGAGGCCGAAATCGAACAAGCGAATCGTGTGGGGTGAGGTCAGGGCAGCGATCGCCTGCGCCTCGCGCTCGAACCTGCGCATGACGAGGGCGACGTCCTCGTCGCGTCCGGCACCCAGCATTTCGTTGCGCACGAGCTTGATGGCCGCCGGCCTGACCAGCAGGCGGTGTTCCGCTCGCCAGACTTCCCCCATCCCTCCCTCGCCCAGCCGCTCCACCAACTCGTAGCTGCCCAGTTCTCGCGCACTGGAGATGTGGCGCGGCCATGCGAGAGAGCGTCATGGATGGCAGGACGGCGATGACGGCGCAGATGTAGTTCGGGTAGTACAGTCCGATGCCCTTCGCGAAACTCGGCTCTGCCAGCCCACGGAGGTTTGCGACACCCACCGCGAGGGGATCCATCGACGCGGCGACCATGCACGCGACGAACATCCTGCGCGGGGTCGTCGGCACGATCATGGCGTAAACAACGATCAGAATCGCATTCCAGGACACATATCGCCTGTCCGGGAACGTTGGTAACCATTCATTGATGACGGCGATGGCAAACGCATTGAGGACGAGGAGTCCAAGACCGAGATCGAGCACCGGTTCGGTGCCGCGAGCCGGCCTGCGCCGCAGATAGATGAAAGCCGCTGTGAGAGCGAGAACCATCGCGCCGCCGATAAAGTTACCCGGCCACGGAAACGGGGTGGGCACGCTGGCCGGACGCAGGGCGTTGGCCATGACCACTCCGACGGTCCAGGTGGCAGCGCCTACGGCGCAGAAGAGGGCGAGGCGCTGCGCGGACTCCTCCAGCAGCTCTTCGGGCAAGCGGCTGTGCGAACTGCCCGACCCGTGGCCCACCCGTCGCTCGACGAGGCGCGCAACCCGCTTCCTTTGACTGCTAACGACGTCAGGGGCTGACAGCGTGCTCTGCGGATCCATGGCGAGCACTCACTTAGCGCGAAGTCCGACCGCTCCGTTCAGCAGGTGAAAGAGACCCACACGTTCGAGGATCCTCTGGACGGTCTCACTGGCGTTCGCGATCCATAGCGCCCCATCCCGCTCGATTGTCAGGTTATAGACGCGTACCAATTCGCCGATGCCACCGGCGTCGAGGTCCGAGACCCGCCCCAGATCGAGCACGATTCTCCGCTCACCGCGAGTGAGCAGTGCCTTGACCCTGCGTCGCAGCTCGCCGCTCAGCGGTGCGCGCAAAGGGCCCTCGATTCGGAGGACGGAGACGCTGTCCGACGAGATTTCATTAATAGCAAGCATCGAAGTCCAGCGCGGCTAAAGCTTCCGCAGCCCATGATCGCCATCAGTTAGACAGATGACCGAACTCCGTGCCGGAGAATGAGTTGCGCACTCGCGACGAAGGGACGGAATGTTCTGTGGGGCGGCGCGCCGACATATCGGAGCCGATAAGCCGGCGACTGCCGATATTCCGGCGTCTGAGCCTAGCTCACGCTTGTTGACGACATACCTCGCACATTGATGTTGGTAATGCCGGCTCCGAGCGGACGTCGCGTCGCTGCGCATGATTCAGGCGCTTTTCACATCCATGTAGTGTCCAGCTGGACCACACCGCCGCGTGTAGCGTTGCACGGCCGGGCGGGCATGAGTTGGGGTGGCGGTCGATAGGGCGCAGCCCGACGGCGATCAGTCTGAAAAACAACGGCGGCGGCGACCGTCCGCGGACGACCAAACCGGTCGGCCGCGCCATGACAGTGACCGATGATGCCGCCTCGTTGTTTTTCCGGACTGTCGCCCGTGACCGCCACTCCAACTCATGCCAGCACGGCATATCGCACGCTACGCGGTCATGAACAGCGCTTCTAAAGCAACCGCAGCGCCAGATCGCCATCAGTTAGACAGATGACCGAACTCCGTGCCGGAGAATGAGTTGCGCACTCGCGACGAAGGGAGGGAATGCTCTGCGGGGCGGCGCGCCGACATATCGGAGCCGATAAGCCGGCGACTGCCGATATTCCGGCGTCGGAGCCGGGCGATCACCGCAAGGGAGACAGCACGACCAGTCCGATGCGAAGCGTGTTTCTGTCGCCGCCGGCCGCCGCAAACACCTGCTGCTCCATGGCAAAGCGACTTCGCATCGCGCCGATGCCGACAACGTCCTGCCCATCTTCCTCGAAGGTCACTCGCTGGTTCCGAATCGTTCCGTTGAAAAGCAGCTCCAGCCCCAGAGGGTCGTGGACCATCTCGACCAGATTGCCCTTCAAGGCCCGATACTCGCCGGTGCGCCCGCAGATCGGACAAATTTCTACGTCGGCGTGATTCGGATTCGTGTGCTCGACTTCGTAGTGGGCGCTCGCGGCGATCCGATAGAAGCGACGCTGGCCGTCGACGGTTTTCAGCGTCAACTGCTCCAGCCCTTGTTTGTCGAGCGCTGAATGGTAGTAACGCATGTGAAACGCATGCGAGTGCTGCAGCGGTCGATGAGCCATGTCCTCCCACGGCTGAAGATGCTCGAGCCGCACCTCGAAGTCGCATCCTTCCGGATTCGAAAATGGACCGTGATCTTCGCGAAGCCGCATCGGGCCGTTCAGCTGATCGGCGACCAGCCTGACTGCGACCGAGTACGAATCGGCAAGCGCACTGTCTATGTAGAACCAGACGTTCGGATACCGCGGCATCGCCGGATCGAAGACTGATTTCGGTGGCAACCGGTAAGCGTCGAGAGACGTCGCTCCGACAATCCTGGGGAGCGGCACGACGGCCCGGGTAACCGCCTTCGCCGAGGCTACGGCGGTCGAGGAGCCAGGCCCTACGTCCGAGGTGGGCCACTCGGTCTTGGGCCGGAAGTTGTATGGAAGAAACTGGCGGTTGATGACCGCGCTGTTCCAGCGCGACACCGTGACGAGGTCTCTCGTCCTGATCAAGTCCAGAAAGTCGACCTGGCGCGAAAAGTCCACGAACCGCTCCCACTCGCCCGTGAAACGATCGGGCCACTGGAGACGGCGCGCCATCGGATGATCGATGAGCCGGCGCCCTTCCTTCCGAAGCTTCTGCCACGTGCCCCTGTTGTATTCGCCAAGCGTGATGGGCTTTCCAAGAGGATGGTACGCGTGCTCGAGATCGCCAGCGTCGCCGAAGATGGTCATCGACTCCCAGCCGAGCGGCATCGATCCGTGCTTGCCCCATTGGACGTTCACGCGCGGTCGCATCTGATGCTCGGCAGCGTCCCGGATCGCGGCTTCACCGCCTTCGAGAATCCGGCCGTGGAAGTACGTCCAGAAGCGTTCGATGGACTGCCGATCGCGCGAGAACTGAACCCAGACCACTTCGTGATCGCAGGGATCGTTGTCTTCGGGGAAGTCGATGTCGTCTTCCCAGAAAAAGTGATACGCGATCAGGCGCTCTGAAGGATGAAGAACGGCGGCCGCGTCCTTGAGCGGAAAGACCTCGTCCGGCACCGTGTAGACGCGCGGCGCGAATCGCAGAATGGCAGCGCGCTCGTCAGGCCCGGGCGGTCTGGGCGGGTCGAGCGCGAGAGCCTGAGCGTATTCTCGCGCGGCTTCATCGAGCCGGCGCTGGAGATGGAAGTCAACCCCCCGCTGGTGCCGGCTGGCGGCAGTCTCCAGGGCGCGAGGCTGAACGTGGCTCTCGACAGGATTCTGCGCGTGGGACGCCGGTCCACCGGCAGTCACAGCGACCGCGACACCGATCAGAATCGCCCGATCGATACGCATGTCAGAAATAGAACTTGAAGCCGAACTGCACGATGCGGGCGTTGCCGGCCGTCAAAATCTGGCCGAAACCCGACGACTCGCGAGCAATGTTCGGCGGCCCGAAATTGGCTCGATTGAACGCGTTGAAGACCTCCGTTCGGAACTGAATGCGCCGAGCCGCATCGAGTCGAAAATCCTTCGCGATCGTGAAATCGAAATTCGCGTACCCCGGCGCGCGCATGATTCCGACGCCCGCGCTGCCGAACGCCTGTGGCGCAGGGCTGAAAGCTGCGAAGGCATCCGTGTTGAACCACCGCTGAATGGTGCGCTGCGATTCGGGAAGCTCAGGATCGCCCACCAGATTCGGACGCGCACGGCGCTCTCCGCCGATGTTGAGCACCGAAGCGCCACCCAGGGTCGCCGTCAGGGCGAGACCGGTCTGCACGGCGTGAATGCCGGTCAACTGCCATCCGCCGAGCACGAAATCGGTCGCCGAGTTCCAACCGCTGCCAAACCGGCGCCCGCGTCCAAACGGCAGCTCCCAGACGTAGCTCGCCACAAACCGGTGCCTGATGTCGAACTCCGCAGGACCTCGATCCGCGCCGAGATTGTAGGAGTCCTGCGGCTCCCGGAACGTTCCCGTGTCGATGCCCGCGCCTCCACCGCTCGTCGAGATGTGATCGGGGGCATCGGTGATCGCCTCTCCCATGGTGTAGCTCACAAGACCCGTCAGCCCCTTCGAGAGACGTTTCTCCAGGCTCACCTGAAACGAGTTGTAGTCCGAGCTCACGCGATTTTCCATCCATTGAATGTCGCCAAACGCCGGATACGGACGATTGCCCGCGGATTGCGAGCCGTCCACATTCTGAATCACCGCGCGCTGGTTCAAATTGCGGAAGCCCGGCAGATCTTTTCCTTTGTTGCCGACATACGCCACGTCGAGCGCGAGGTCCGGCGCGAGCTGATACTGCGCGCCGACGTTGAACTGATGAATCGTCGGGGTCACCTGATCCGGATCCTGCCCGCGACGCAGTACGGTCGGCGCGAGCGTGTTCGGATCGAGCAGTCCAGCGGGATATCCGGTGCTCAGCCGCATCGGCGCCGCCGAGGCGACGGCCGCCGCGCCCGTCACGCCCGTCTGCAGCAGGTTGTCGACGAGGTATGGTGGGTTGAACCCGAGCATCCCCTCCCGGCCCTGCCGGACGGTGTGGCTGTAAAAGATGCCGTACGCGCGCCCTCAATACCCAGCGGTCGGCCGGCGAATAGGAAAATCCCAATCTCGGCGCGAAATTGTTCCGATCCGGATGAATCAGCGATCGTTCGAACAGACCTCCATCCTCGGAGAACATCATCTGCCCGGTTTCGAGGTTGAAGTTGGCAAGCTGATCGTCCCGTTCGCGTGGAGGCGTCGCGAACTCGTAGCGGAGCCCGAGATTCAGCGTCAGCCTCTGTGTGATGCGGTAGTCGTCCTGGATGAAGTAGAACTGCATATCCTGCCCCTGGTCCATCACGGTGTAGCTGGTCAACGCCAGCTGTGATGGCAGGCCGAGGAGCAGATCGCCGACAGCGTTGTTGGTGAACCGGTTCTCGAAGTTCATCCGGCCGATCGTTGCGTTCAGATCGTTGATCTTCGTCTGAACGTGCAGGAACTCGCCGCCGAACTTCAGCAGGTGCGACTGCCGGCTCAGCGTGAACGTCACGCGCGGATTCCACGATCGCGGCGTCTGGAACTGTGGCGTCGAGGTGTGACGGCCCACAGCGTCGAACCCCTGGATGTTCATCTTCGGCAGGCCGCCCACGATCGCGGGATCGCTTGGAACGTTTGGAATGCCGAAATCGGCCGCGGCGTTCTCGCCGAAAAACGGCGGATAGGTGTAGTAGTTCCCGCGCGCGAAGCCAAAGCGGAAATCACCGACGAGCGACGAGCTGGCGATCCAGGTCAATCCGAGCGCGAGCCCCTGCGACCGATTCAGATTCGATCCAAACGCATCGTTGAAGGACCCTTCGGCCAGACCGGGAAGCGGCGCCGGCCGGAACGTATTCGTGTCCACGAAGCTGTAACGGCCGAAGAAGTTCATGCTCTGCGCAAACTGATGATCGACGCGCACGTCGAACTGGTCCTGTCGTATCTCGGTGACGGGCGTGGACGCGTAAATAGTGGAACCCGGCACGTTTGGATCGGGAATCAGCGCCACGACTTGGGCGGCGACCGGATCCCACCGTTCACGGGGGATCACCCACTGCCCCGCCGCATTTCGCGCGAACTCCGGCCGGCCGGCCGCAAACGGATCGTTGACCGCCGACCTGAACTGTCCGGCCTTCTCGGCGGCCGTCGGTACCAGACGCGTGCGCGGAATGCCTTCCTCGTCGCGCAGCCCTTCGTAATCAGCGAACCAGAACGTCCTGTTGCGAACGATCGGCCCTCCGATTGCGCCGCCAAACTGATTGCGTTTGCGCTTCGGCTTGGGCGCATCCAGCAGTTTGGAAAAGTAGTTATTGGAATCGAGCGCGTCATTCCTGAGAAATTCGAAGACGCTGCCGTGCATCTGGTTGGTACCCGACTTGATGGTCGCGTTCACGACCGCGCCCGAACTGCGGCCGTACTCCGCCGAGTACGCGTTGGTCTGGATCTTGAACTCCTGCAGCGCTTCGATCGACGGCTGGACGAGCTGAACGTTTTCACCGCGGAAGGAATTCGAATACGAGATGTTGTCGACCCCATCGAGCAGAAAGACGTTGTTGAACGTGCGGTTGCCGTTGACGTTCAGCACGCCTTTGAAATTCACGCTCGCCAGCCTCGGTGTGCCTGGAAGGACGCCCGGGGAGAGCAACGCGAGCTGGTTGTAGTCGCGACCGTTCAGAGGCAGATCGAGAATCTTTCGTTCGTCGATCACCAGGCCTCGCGAAGATGTCTGCGTTTCCAGCATCGGTGCGGCGCCGGTCACCTCGACCGTTTCCTGGATGCTGCCGGTCTGCAGGCTCGCGTCGAGCTGCAGCACCTGCGCCACCTGCAAGATCAGCCCGGTCCGGATGAATTTGCTGAACCCCGGGGCTTCGACCACGAGCACGTACTCGCCGGGTCTGAGGCCCGGCACGTTGTAGAGTCCGCGATCGTTGGTCTGGGTCGTGGAGGTGATCCCGGTTGCCGTATTGGTCACCGAGACCATGGCGTTGGGAACCACTCCGCGAGAGGCATCCGTCACTTCCCCCACCAGAGTCGCGGCATCCTGCTGGGCACCAAGGGGCACGGGCCCGGCAAACGTGATCGTGAGAATCAGGAACGCAAGCAGAAACGCGTGCATGATGACACTCCTCGCGGCCACAGCCTAGTCGCCGCTTGTAAATCCGGTGTCACGACCGGATGACACGATCTGAAAATCGGTCCAGTCCCTGTAACGGTAAACTCAATGGACGCCTAACTGTGAAAAATCTGTGTCAGGAAGTCCGCTCGACAGAACACCTGACCGCGTTACCGGGGACGATCTCAAGCCCCCATGCGAAATCCGAAGGCTTTTCAGCTCCCTTGCACGGGCACCGGGCTTGCACTCCGGCCGAGCCATTCGCAGACAAGAGTCACTTGTCTTTGCAAAGGAGACTACGTCGATGGCTACGATCCTCCGGTTGATCGCCCTTCCTTTATTAATACTGGGCCTGGTGAGCAATGCGGCTGCCCAGGATGGTGGGCCACGCATTTCGGGCTTTTATGCCGGCACGTTCGGCGAAGGAGAAACCAACATTGCAGCAGGCGGCGCAGTCGGTTATCGGCTGACGCCGCGTATCGGGTTCGAATTCGAGGCTTTTGCATTGCCGGACCTTCAGTTCGACGACACAGGCGGCTCGGGGCGCGGTGTGGCCTTTCTGACCAACTTCGTTTCAGAGTTCCCGAGCCCCGCTCGATGGTTGACGCCTTACGTTCAAGGGGGCGGCGGCGTCGCGAACATCTCCCAATCCGGCGGCTTTGCCCTTGTTCGTGACAACCTCCAGGGGAATCCACGCGGACGGATTCCCGGCCCGCGCGATCCAAGGTCACTCCTCGGAGACGACATGCGAGGGATCGGTACGGGACCGCGACGCAACGAGACGTCGGTGGCACTCTCGCTTGGAGGGGGCGTCGATTTCACCGTGTGGCGCGGCCTCGCCGTCGGTCCCAGCATTTCCTATGTGAAGCTGTTCGGCAACCTCGCCGACCGCGATCTGACTCAGATTGGTGTTCGAACGAGTTACCGTTTCTGACCCTACGCGAAGCTGAGGCGCACGCGGAACTCGCGCCTCAGCAGCAGCACGTTCATCAGAAGCTGGGCAGCCGTTGCGCCGACCGAGAGATACCAGATCCAGCGGAGATCGAACCCCGACAGGTGCGAGAGAGCGAACAGCGGAACAGCCACGAGGACGAGGCGCGCAAACGACGCGATGAGCGGTGGAATGGTATTCCCCATCGCCTGAAACATGCTCGCGTTGACGTAGATGATCCCGGATGCCACCGACGTCCACGAGATGATTCGCAGGTACTGCGATCCAACGGCAATGACGTCCGGATCGGAGGAGAACAGCCGAATCATCGGCTCCGGGATGATGTGGCACATTACAGTGAATCCCGCCCCGACGATCGCCGCCATGAGCGCGGCGTGCCGCAGGGTGGCGCGCACGCGGTCGGCGGCTCGTGCTCCGAAATTCTGACCCGCCACCGGCGCCACCGCGAAGCCGAGCGCTACGATCGGCATGAAGCCGGCCTGCATGATGCGAAGCCCAATCCCGAATCCCGCCTGTGCCGCGGCGCCGAACGGCCGTGTCACTGTATAGACGATGAAGAGATACACGGCCACGAGCGCAAACTCCGCGCCGGCCGGCAGGCCGATCCGAAGGACGCGCAACCAGAGGTCGAGCTGCGGCTTCCAGTCCGCCCGCTTGAACTTCAGATACGAGGCGGCAGAAATGAAATACGTCGCAAGCCAGATCGTACCGACGCTGACGGCAATGAGTGACGCAACGGCGGTGCCCGCCACGCCGAGAGGGTGACCGCCGATCCATCCGAACATCAGCACCGGCGCCAGCACCATGTTGATGATGACGGTGGCGGTCTGCACCACCATGCCGGGCTTGAAATTGCCGGTGCCGCGAAGCGCGGCGCCCATGGTGACCATCCCGAACTGCAGCGCCATCGCAGGAATGAACCATGCGAGGTACTCGGCGGCGAGCGCAGCCGTTGTCGAGTCCGCGCTGAGAGCATTCACATAGATCTGCCGAAGGGCAAGCGCCGTCGTCAGAAACAACGCGCCGATCACCACAGAGAGCATGAGCGACTCGTTGAAGACGAGCTGCGCCTGCTCGCGTTCCTTCCGGCCCACTGCATGGGAGATGACCGTCGTGGTGCCGACCGCAAGCATCTGCGAGATCGCCAACACCACGAACATGAGGTTCCCGGCAATCCCGACGCCCGCCAGCGCCTCCTTGCCAAGCCGGCCCACCCAGTACAGATCGATCAGGAAGTAGAGGGTCTGAAACACCATCGTGACGAGCATGAAACCCGTGGTTTTCAGCAGATGACCGACGAGCGAGCCGCGCGTTAGATCTTCCATTTGTCAACAGGCATCACGTAAGATTCGAAGTGTACATGCGTGCTCAGCCGCTCGTCATGGTTCTGTCTCTCGCGCTTTGCACGGCGATTCACGCGCAGATTCGCAATCCTGTCCAGGCCCCCATCGTAAAGCGTGGAATAGAGGTCGAGATCAGGGACGTCGCACGTCTGCCCGAAACGCGCGGCCTGCGGCCCGCCGATCAGGACGTGACGCCCGCCGGCTGGGCGCGCGTCAGTTTCGTCCGAGACCTTCCGGACGGCCGCCGGTTCGCCAACGACTCGCGCGGATTCCTGTATCTGCTCGATCGCAATAACCAGGTCTCAGTCTATGCCAACGTCGGCGACGCGTTTCCGCACGCGGTTTACAACAGACTGGAAAGCGGGTTCATTGGATTCGATTTCCACCCGGAGTTTGCGCGGAATGGACTGTTCTACACGGTGCACGGCGAACGGGCGCCTGGCAACCCGGCAACACCTCATTTCGTTCCTCCCGGGTTCACTCAGTCCGATGCGACCTACCACAACGTCATCACCGAGTGGCGCGCGACAAACCCGGCCGCGAACGTGTTCGATGGCGCCAGACGCGAGCTTCTGCGCGTCGCCCACGTTGTCAACAACCTGACCCATCCGTTCGGCGCTGTCGAGTTCGACCCGACGTCGAAGCCAGGTTCTGCTGATTACGGCCTCCTTTATACGAGCGGCAGCGATTTGGGGTTCAGCAATGGCGGGGGCCCTAATGCAGCCAATCCGGGCCAGACGCAGCGGCTCGACTCGGTCATCGGCGCAATTTTACGCATCGATCCGCGCAGTCCGTCTGTGTCAGGAGGAATGAAGGGGCTGGGCGACTACACAATTCCCAAAACCAACAAGTTCGCTGCTGACGGCGATCCGAAGACGCTCGGAGAGATTTATGCCTACGGATTCCGGAACGCCCACAGGCTGTCCTGGGACCTGACCGACGGGACGCTGTTCGCATCGGACATCGGGATGAACCACATCGAGGAGATCAATATCGTTCGCAACGGCAACAACTATGGCTGGATGAAGCGCGAAGGATTTTTCGAGAACGGCGTGACTCGCCCCGGCGGCGCTCTCAACCAGCTGTTCCCGCTGCCCGCCGAAATCATGGAGGGACGGACCAGGGACGAGTTCACCTACCCGGTCGCGATGTACGACCACAACGACGGGCAGGCGGTGACGGGTGGATTCGCCTACCACGGCCGCATTCCCGCGCTCCGCGGGAAGTTTGTGTTTGGCGACATCGTCCGGGGACGCGTTTTTGTGACCGATCTCGCCGCCCTGAAGAAGGCCGATGATGGGATTCCACAGACTGTGGCACCCATCGAAGAAGTCCAACTCTATGTGCGTGACGCCGGCGGAAACCGCACGTATGTGACGTTCCGGGAGCTCGTCGAGGCGACCAACGGCGCGACCGCCGCCAGGGCGGACCTGCATATCAGCCGCAGCCGCGATGGGGAGCTGTTCCTGACGTCGAGGCAGGACGGCATGATCCGCGCGCTGGTGCCCGATTCGAGCGGCACGGCCACCTCCGCCGGGCGCCGATAGAGTAAGATTCGGCGATCCACTGGGTTCTCGAGCCGGGAGGGAATGATGCGCGTCGCGACATTCGCTTTCGCCGCACTCCTGATGTCGGCCCCGCCGCTGCCGGGACAGACAGTCACCGGGACACAGCCGGGCGATATCGGCGCGCAGGTCGTGGAGTTCAACCGGGATATCAGACCGGTGCTTTCCGACAAATGCTTCACGTGCCATGGGCCAGATGGGGCGCGGCGGCGGTCGAAGGTGCGCTTCGACCTCGAGGCCGACGCCAAGCAGGATCTCGGTGGCCGCTTTGCCATCGTGCCCGGAGACCCCGCCAACAGCGAAATGGTGCGCCGGATTACCGCCTCCGACCCGGCCAGGCGAATGCCGCCAATCGCCTCTGGACGTACGCTGACCGCGCGCGAGATCGAACTGATTCAAGCCTGGATCGACCAGGGCGCGAAGTGGGAGAACCACTGGTCCTTCAACCCGCCCAGGCCCCAAGCGGTGCCCTCTGTCAAGAACCGCACGTGGCAGCGAAATGGTATCGATCCTTTTGTATTGGAGCGGCTGGAGCGCGAAGGCCTTACCCCGGCCGCAGAAGCCGATCGCTCCACATTAATCCGGCGAGTGACCCTTGACCTCACCGGATTGCCTCCGACCCCGGCCGAAGTCGATTCGTTCCTGAGCGACCGATCGCCGAACGCGTACGAGAAAGTCGTGGATCGCCTGCTCGCATCCCCACGATATGGAGAGCGAATGGCAGTCCGGTGGCTGGATGCCGCGCGCTATGCGGACACCAACGGATATCAGACCGACGCCGAACGATATATGTGGCGGTGGCGCGATTGGGTGATCGACGCGTTCAACCGCAATCTGTCTTTCGATCAGTTCGCTTTGCAGCAGATCGCCGGCGACATGCTGCCGAACGCCACGCTCGACCAGAAGATTGCCACTGGGTTCAACCGGAATCACCGGGGCAACGGCGAAGGCGGCATCATTCCGGAAGAGTATGCGGTCGAGTACGTCGTCGATCGCCTGGAGACGACGTCCACCGTTTTCATGGGGCTCACCGTGGGCTGCGCTCGATGTCACGACCACAAGTACGACCCGTTCGCCCAGCGGGAGTTCTACCAGCTCTTCGCCTACTTCAACAACATTCCGGAACGAGGAAAAGCCAACAAGTACGGCAACTCGGCTCCGATGATTCAAGCGCCGACCCTCGCGCAGCAGGCTCAGCTCGACGACATCAGCCGGAAGGTCGCGGCGGCTGAAAAAAAGTTCGAGAGCTTGCGGTCGGAATCGGCAAGGGCGCAGCGTGAGTGGGAAGTGCGGCTCGATAGATCCACGACGCTTCACTGGTCGATTCCACAGGATCTCGTCGCTCACTTTCCGCTGGATGGCGATCTGACGAGCCAGACTGTGGCTCAACCCGCTGTGCCATCGCAGCGCTACGCCTCGGAAGGCGGCCAGATCGCCAACGAGAAGTCCGTTGCACCCACGTTTGAGGAGGGTGAGCCGCGGTTTGCGCCGGGCCGCATCAGCCAGGGGGCCAGCTTCGATGGCAAGCGCTTCATTGCTGGCGGCAACCTTGGGGCCTTCGGTTTTCAGGACAGGTTCACGCTGGCGGCGTGGATCTATCCGACCGCCGACACTGGCGCCGTCATTACCCGCACGAAAGATGTCGAGGAAGAGGCCGGCTATGGTCTCTACCTGAAGAACGGAAAGGTTCAAGCCAACTTGATCTTGCGCTGGCTGGACGACGGCGCGCGGGTTGAAACGGTGAAGCCCATCGAGCTCAACCGGTGGCAGCACGTGATGATGACCTACGACGGATCGCGGATGGCCGAGGGCATCAAGATCTATGTGAATGGACAGCCACAGGAGCTGACGGTCTATCTGGACGACGTGAATCAGAACTTTCAGACACGAGATCCCATGCGGATCGGCGGGGGCGGTGGCCCGGACAACCGCTTCCAGGGCGTGATAGACGATGTGCGCGTCTACAACGTGGCGCTGTCGCCCAGGCACGCCGCGATAGTCGCGACCGGCGAATCGATCACCGAGATCGCGGGCATCCCCGCGGCAAAACGAAGTGAGCCGCAAACCGAGAAGATCACGCTCTACTTTCTCGAGAACCACGCACCGGAGCCGGTCCGGCAGGCGTGGCAGGATCTCACCGGCGTCCGAAAACAGAAGGAGCAGTTCGTCGACAGCCTGCCGACCGTGATGGTGATGCAGGAGCGCGACACGCCTCGCGATACATTCCTGCTCGTTCGCGGCGCCTACGATAAACCCGGTGAGAAGGTGACGCCGGGAGTGCCGGCGATCTTGCCGTCGCTGCCTCCGGGTGTCCCCAACAACCGTCTTGGGTATGCCCGCTGGCTGGTCTCTCCGACGAACCCCCTTACGGCGCGCGTGGCGGTCAATCGTTTCTGGCAGATGTACTTCGGCGCCGGACTGGTCAGGTCGGTGGAGGATTTCGGTTCACAGGGAGAATGGCCAACTCATCCGGAGCTCCTCGACTGGTTGGCGACCGAATTCATGCGGACGGGGTGGGATATCAAGGCGATGCAGAAGTTGATCGTCACCAGCGCGACCTATATGCAGTCCTCGAGAGCGACTCCCGAGCTCCTGCAAAAGGATCCTGAGAACCGGCTGCTGGCGCGCGCGCCCCGGTTCCGCCTGTCCGCGGAAATCATTCGCGATCAGGCGCTGGCTGTCTCTGGCTTGCTGGTCGAGCAGATTGGCGGTCCTTCCGTGAAGCCCTATCAGCCCGCAGGGCTCTGGAAAGAGCTTTCCGGACAGGACTACGTCCAGGACAAAGGCGACAAGCTCTACCGCCGGAGCCTGTATACGTACTGGAAGCGCTCGAGCCCGCCTCCCTCGCAGATGAACTTCGATGCGGCCGGCCGCGAAGCCTGCGTCGTTCGCGAGACCAGGACCAACACGCCGCTGCAGGCGCTGGACCTGATGAACGACGTCACTTATCTGGAGGCGTCCCGCAAGCTCGCCGAGCGGGTGATGAAGGAACGTCGCGGAAGCCCGGAAGAACGCATCGACCTGGCGTTCCGGATCGCCACTGCCCGGCAGCCGACGTCGCGCGAGGCCGGTCTGCTGCAGGAAGCGCTCTCCAGCTATCTCGACGACTACAAGCGCGATCCGGAAGCAGCGCGAACATATTTGAATCAGGGAGAGTCACCGAGAGACGAGGAGCTGGACGTCAGCGAGCTGGCGGCTTACTCGACGCTTGCCAGCATGATCCTGAACATGGACGAGACCATCACCAAGGAGTGAAGCATGGATCCGCAGCTCGACACTCAGTTGCGGCTGACTCGCCGGCAGTTTTTCAGCGTGGCCGGCGGAGGCATCGGCGCCGCGGCCCTGGCAACGCTGCTGAGCGAAGATCTCGGCGCCGCGGAAGGCTTGCCCGGCCTGCCCCACTTTGCGCCGACGGCCAAGCGCGTGATCTATCTCTTTCAGTCCGGCGGGCCGTCCCAGATGGACATGTTCGACTACAAGCCGCGATTGAACGACCTGCGCGGCTCGGAGCTGCCGGCGTCGATCCGCATGGGCCAGCGCCTGACCGGCATGACGTCTACGCAGGCCACCTTTCCGGTGGCGCCTCCGATGTTCAAGTTCGCGCAGCATGGACAGTCTGGCGCGTGGGTCAGCGATCTCCTGCCGCACACGGCAAGAGTGGTGGACGACTTGTGCTTCATCAAGTCGATGCACACCGAGGCCATCAATCACGATCCGGGCATCACGTTTTTTCAGACAGGTGCGCAGCTTGCGGGACGGCCGAGCATCGGCGCCTGGATTTCGTACGGACTCGGAAGCGAGAACGACGATCTTCCATCCTTCGTGGTGATGGTGTCGCAAGGCACCGGAAGAGCTGGCGACCAGCCGCTCTACGACCGCCTGTGGGGAACCGGATTTCTGCCCAGCAAATATCAGGGCGTGAAGTTCCGTTCGACCGGCGATCCGGTGCTCTATCTTTCGAACCCGGCGGGATTCGGCAGCGACTCTCGCCGGCGGTATCTCGATTACCTCGGCAAGCTGAACCAGATGAAGATGGAGGAGTCGGGAGACCCCGAGATCGCCGCGCGGATCGCGCAGTACGAAATGGCTTACCGGATGCAGACCTCGGTGCCCGACCTGACGGATCTCTCGAAGGAGCCCGAACGTATTTTCGAGCTTTATGGCCCCGACTCCGCGCAAGCCCGGCACTTTTGCGGCCAACTGCCTGCTCGCGCGCCGTCTTGCCGAGCGCGGCGTCCGCTTCATTCAACTGTTTCACCGGGGCTGGGACCACCATAACAACCTTCCGAAATCCATCGTCGGCCAGTGCCGCGATACCGACCAGCCCTGCGCCGCGCTGATTCAAGACCTCAAAGAGCGCGGCTTGTTGCAGGACACCCTGGTGGTCTGGGGCGGTGAATTCGGGCGAACCGTCTACTGCCAGGGCAAACTCACCGCGGACGACTACGGGCGCGACCATCATCCGCGGTGCTTCACTGTCTGGATGGCGGGGGGAGGCGTGAAGCCGGGCATCACTTACGGGGAGACGGACGATTACTGTTACAACATCACACGGGATCCGGTGCACGTGCACGACCTGCATGCGACCGTGCTCCGCTGCCTGGGTATCGACCACACGCAGTTGACCTTCAAATATCAGGGCCGCCACTTCCGGCTGACCGACGTCCACGGCGTGGTGAAGAAAGAGATTCTGACGTGAGCTTTACGCGTTTGGATGCGCGCTATCCCTGCTTCTTCGCACGCGCCTTTCGCGCAAGCTCCTCGTAGCTCCTTCTGATTTCATCGAGATCCTTTTCCTCGAGCTCTTCGAGATCGAGCACCTCGTTTTTTGCGGTGCCGATGGCTCGAATGATCTCGTCGAGCTTCACCTGGATCGCCTCCCCGTCCCGGTTCTGAGTGCTTTGAATCAGGAAGACCATCAGGAACGTCACGATCGTCGTCCCGGTATTGATGACCAGCTGCCAGGTATCGCTGAAGCCGTAGACCGGCCCGAGGAGCGCCCACACGCCCACGATCGACAACGCCAGAACGAACGTCATCGGGCGCCCCGAGGCGTGGGCGGTCCATTTTGTCAAACGGGTAAACCAGCTTCGAGGCCTTGTCGGTCGCATCGTTTCTCCTCCGCCAGGGCAGTTTCGCATGGGACGGTGTTGAGCAAGCTGTAAGGAAAAACGAAAAAGGAAAAAGGAATAGAGGACGCGTCGCGCATGGTTCAGGAGCAACCCAAACAGTTTGGCGGGTTGGCATGCTAACCTTATGCTTTCGGCCAAAAGGAACGCATGACCATACTTGAACAAATTGCGCAACAGCGCACGAACGAGGTTGTCTATACCGCTATCAGTCTCACGATCGAAAAGATTGCCACGGAAGTTGCGCGGGAACTGCTGCGTGAACCGGCTTTTAAGGACGAATTGAAGGCCCTCGCGCGGCGTAGTATCGGCCGCGCATTCCGGGATCTACATCGCAACGGACGCCAGCCGCGCCTGCAATCGAAGAAGCGATGAATCCAACGCCCAGACCCTGACGAACTATGGGAAGGCGATACCTGCTCGAGTACCTCCTGGCCTTCTAACCTTCTGTTCCTAATGGCTGCCGACCTGATCTTTCCGAAGTGGGACACACCAGGCAGACATCCGATCTGGATAGAGGCCACGGCCTGCCGGTGACGTGACAATCGATCCCCCGTTGGAAGGAAATGTGTCACAATGTGCACATGAAGACGATCTCCATCCGTGAACTGCACCTGAAGACCGGGCGGTGGGTTCGCCATGCTGCCAGTCGGGGTCCGATCGTCGTCACGGATCGCGGTCGTCGAGTCGCAGCTCTCCAGCCATTTGACGCGTCTGTGACCGGCCGGCCTCTCCCCAACCGCGAGGCGGCGATACGCAAACGGTCGAAGGTCCCGGTCGATTCTGCGGTGTACCAGGCCGAGCTGCGCGAGGATCGGTGATCTACTTCGATGCGGCGTACATTGCCAAGTGCTACCTCAATGAGCCAGGCGCGGATCGGGTCCGCGAAGTCGCGTATGGCGCCGACGGCCTCGCTTCGTGTGAACTGGCCCGGCTGGAGTTTGCCTCGATCCTCAAGCGACACGTCCGAGAGCGCCACGTGACTCGCCGCGAGATGACGGCGATCTTGAAAGACTTCGAACAAGATGAGCAGAACGGTGTGTGGCAATGGTTTGGTGTGACTTCTGAGCTGCTGGAAAAAGCCCGCAAAGCCGTCCTCGATCTTCCGAGCACGGTCTTCGTCCGATCTGGTGACGCGCTCCACCTGGCCTGCGCCGAGGAGCATGCCTTCCAGGAGGTCTACACGAGCGACCGCCACATGCTGCAAGCCGCGAAGCACTTCCACGTGACAGGGGTGAACGTCCTTAGTGAGAGCAGTTGAGGCATTCCACACGGCCGAAATCGGTGGAAAGGATGGTGGCAATCAGCTTTCAATGCAAGCGCACGTCGCCTCACTCCGCTGGCGCGCCCATCTACCTCACCGCACTCTTCGTGATGATCGGCATGGCCCTGGTGGTGAAGGCCACCCCGATCATGCTCGGGGTCGACGACCTAAAGACGGGCGGGCAGCTCGATGTTGGTGCCCGGCGGTCCCGAACATCACCTTCAGCACGATCGGGAAGCTGCGCGGCCCGGTCGCCAGGCACGTCGTCCAAGCCTGATCATCGAGCTGCCCGACGACCGCGCGAGCACGTTCATCGAGCTGCTCGATCGTGCGGGCTGCGTTTTTCGACCGAGTCAGGACACCGGCGCTGAGAAAGAGAATCCCGAGTTGACGGGATCTGCGCCTCCCTGTCACAATGGTAACGTATGTGTTACCATCTGAAATGGTAACGGTTCTCGAGTATCTCGATCGGGAAGGCTCGAGCCCGTTCGCCAATTGGTTTGGCGGTCTCGATGCGACGGCCGCCGCGAAGGTGACGACGGCTGTCCGCCGGATGGAGCTGGGGAACTTTTCGAACGTCAAGGGGGTCGGCGCGGGGATTTTCGAATACCGGATCGATTTCGGTCCCGGCTACCGCGTGTATTTCGGCAAGGATGGCGACACCGTGGTCATCCTGCTCGGCGGCGGGACGAAGAAGCGCCAAGATCGCGACATCGCGACTGCGCAAGAGCGGTGGGAAGACTACAAGAAGCGAAAGCCACGGGAGAAGTGAGATGCCTCTGACGCGAGAGTTCAAGGAAACGGTGCAGGCACGTATCGCGCGCGATCGGAAGTACCGCAAGGAGCTCCTGCGGGAAGGTGTCGAGTGTCTCCTGGCCGGCGACCTCGACACGGGGAAAGGCGATCCTGCGCGATTACATCAACGCGACGATCGGATTTGAGGAACTGAGCCGCCGCACACGCAGACCGGCGAAGAGCCTGATGCGCATGCTAGGCCCTAAAGGCAACCCACAAGCACGGAATCTGTTCGAAGTGATCGGCCATCTACAGCGTGCGGAAGGTTTGCATTTCGAGCTGTCGCTAAAAGCCGCCAGCTAAGCACTCTAGTCTTTCAGGAACGTGAGGGCGGAGCTTGCTGTTACCGCGGTTACGCCATGGCGCCCTACACTGGCGGGACGGGAACAATGAGTTAGAGGGGTTGCGATGGCCGATGGCGATTTGCTTACTCCGGTCGTTCCTGAAGACGCGCAGCATCAGTCGTTCAAGAGCCTGATCTTGGAGGCAAGACATGCGCCCGCGAGGGATCTGCTCCGCGACGTGTGGGCAGCATTCCCGAATCCGGACAACCATTTTATCAGGGAATTTCAGACGGCCGGCTTCGATGCTCGCGTCTGGGAGCTCGTGCTCTTCTCGGTGGGACACTTCGGTCCGTACACGGTAACGCGGCCTGAGGAAGCACCGGACTTCCGCTTCGAGCGCAACGGCTTCGAAGTGTGGATCGAGGGCGTGACGGCGAATCCGAGCGCCAAGCCGCCCGAACAATTGGCCGCGGAGGGCGCCGACGAAACGGAGGTGAAGTTCCACGAGATGAACAACGTGATACCGATACGTCTCGGGAGCCCGCTCTACTTGAAGCTGCAGAAGAAGTACCTGGGACCTACCGCATGTCGCCGGACAGCCCTTCGTTATCGCGATCGAGGATTTCGCTGATCGGAGTCCGGCGCGCATGAGTGATGCGCCCCTTTTTCAGTACCTCTACGGCATGGATCATCGGGTCGTCTCTTTGCCAGGCGAGGCGGTGCGAGTCGAGACGGTCAAGATCGCCGCGCACAAGCACGGCAACAAGGAGATCCCGTCGGGGTAGGCGTTCGCCTGGCTCGTCGGCGATTTTCCGGAGGAGTGGGGCCACGGGATGTCCGTATACCACAATCCGAACGCCTTGCATCCGATCCCGATTGAGTTTTTCGAGGGCTTCAGCGGGCGTCACTGGATCGCGAACGGCGTCTACGACAATCTACTGCGAGATTTCTCGCCATCCTACTCACTGACGATTCTTTACTCCAAGGGTTACGAAGATGAGACGGGCAAAACCACTGCCGCGTCACGACGCAAGCCGAACAAGCGTGAACTTCGATTCCGAGGAGTGCATTTGCAAAACCAATCCTCCTGAACTTCTAACCTCCTGTTCCAATACCAGCCCGATCTTTCCCTCCTAACTCCTGTTCAAGTCACCGCTCAGCGTCGCAGATCGACAGCGAACGTCGGATTGTTGGCGACAGCGGCAAATGGCGCGCACGTACCGGTCGGGATAGACTGCCGGGATGGCCATCGTTGTACAGAAGTACGGAGGAAGCAGCGTCGCCGACGTCGGCAAGCTCAAACAGGTTGCCGACCGTATCATGCGAACGCGGCAGCTCGGTCACGACGTTGTCGTCGTGGTCTCCGCAATGGGCGATACGACCGACGAGCTGCTCGCTGCGGCCAAGCGAGTCTCCGCCAGCCCCGATCGCCGCGAGCTCGACATGCTGCTCACCGCCGGCGAGCGCATCTCGATGGCGCTGCTCTCGATGGCGATCCGCGAGCTGGGCGGCAGCGCGATCAGCTTTACAGGCAGCCAGTCCGGCATCATCACCAACGACCGCCACGTCGATGCCCGAATCATCGAAGTGCGACCTTTTCGTGTCCAGGACGAGCTGGCGCGGGGCAACATCGTCGTGATCGCGGGGTTTCAGGGAGTGTCCTACCGCCGCGAGGTCACCACGCTCGGCCGGGGCGGCAGCGATACGACGGCTGTCGCGATGGCGGCAGCGTTGAACGCCGACTACTGCGAGATCTGCTCCGATGTCGACGGCATCTACTCGGCCGACCCCCGTGTCGTCCCCGACGCCCGCCGAATCGGCACCCTGTCGTACGAGGAAACGCAGGAACTGGCGGAGTCGGGCGCGAAAGTCCTGAACGCTCAGGCGGTGGAGTTTGCGAAAGAACGAGGCATCGCCATCTATGCGCGCGCCACCGGCAGCGCGCTCCCGGGATCCGACCCGTCAGCCGACGGATCGGTCGTGCGACGGAATCCGCCGCGACTGCCAGGCACAGTGGTGGGAGTCGCGAGCGAGCACGACGTGCTCGTGCTCGAGGCGGACGTCGAGCCGGCGGAACTGGTCGCCGCGCTCGACGAAAACCATGTTGCGGGAAAGCAGCTTCATATTTCCACTGACGCCGCTCACGCGACCCTGGTTGTCTCGCGCGAGAACCTTCACGATGAAGCGCGAGTACGGGCACGCCTGACCGCGCGCTTTGGCGACAAGCTCAGATTCGTCGATGGTCTTGGCGCCGTCAGCGCGATCGGCGCAGGAATCAATGCGACGTACGCAAACGTCCGGGCCGGTTTTTCCGCTCTGCAGCGAGACAGGCGTCGATCCGCGCGCGCTTTCCACGTCCTCGTTTCGGATCACCTGGATGGTGCCGGCCGGCTCCATCGCCGAAGCCGTACGCTCGCTGCACGCGCGCTTCATCGGGTCAGCCGCCCCGCTCGTGCCGTAAACTTGACACACCTTTCCCTGCGATCGAACATGCTGGGCTGAGGTACCGTCTTTCCAGTCATGGCAGAATCTGCCGCGCTCGGCCCCGTTCATCTCTTACGTTACGACGCTCTGCTGCGCATTTCGAAGACGCTGGCTGGCCACAAGACGCTGGCCGAGTTGTTCGAGGTGCTCGCCGACAACCTCCATCCCGTCGTCCCGTTCGACTATCTGGCGCTGATCCTCCACGACGAACCGAGCGCCAGGATGCGTCTGGTCGTGCTGGAGCCGGCCGATATCGTCGTGCCTTCTGCACTTGCGTCGCCGGCAGTCGCCGAGCGTGGGCCGTCGGCGACCGTCTGGGAAACACAAAAGGGAGCCGTCATCCCCATCCCAGAGGAAGGTCAGCTGCTGCCAGTGCTCGAGTTCATCCGCAGCCACGGGCGAAGAATGACGTGTTGGCTGCCCCTGACGACCGCGCACCGGCGGGTCGGAGTCCTCAGCTTCGGCAGCTCTTCTCCCACCGCTTACACCGATGACGTTCTCGCGTTCATGGAGCAGGTGGCTGCCGCCGTCGCCATTGCCGTGGACAACGGAATCAACTTCGACCAGGCACAACGCTACCAGCGCGAGCTTCAGGACGAACGGGATCGCCTCCGGTTTCTGCTCGAGGTCAACAATGTCCTCGTCCTGCATCTCGATTTCCCCGGCGCTGCTGAAGGCGATTTCCGACGCCGTCGGACGCGTCATCACGCACGATCACGTCAGCATTGCGCTCTACGATCGGGAGTCCGGCCAGTTGCGCCTTCAATGGATCCACGACAAAACGCATGGCCTTATCAGGTCGGATATGACGCTTCCGCTGGATCGATCGGCCGCAGGCCTGACATTTCAGCGGGGTCAGACAGGAGTATTCCGCCGCGGCGATTTGGAAGTGTTCGGGCCGATCGCGGCCCCGATGATGAAAGGCACTGGTCTGGAGTCGGCATGCTGCGTGCCGCTCGCCACCCGCAACGGCAAGCTTGGAACGTTGAACGTCGGCAGAGCCGGACAGGAGGGATTCTCAGAGGAAGAGAGCACGCTGCTCGGGCAAACAGCGGCACAGATTGCGATTGCCGTCGAGAATGCCCGCGCCTATGAGGAAGTCGACGCAGCAAAACACCCATCTCACCGACGAGAAGCAATACCTCGAGCGCGAGCTGCGTCAGGAATTCGCGGAGATCGTCGGAGCGAGTCCTGCACTGCAAAAGGTGCTGACGGCAGTGAAGACTGTCGCGCCGACCGACAGCACAGTGTTGCTCCTCGGGGAGACAGGCACGGGCAAGGAATTGATCGCGCGCGCCGTCCACGACCTCGGCACGCGTCGCGAACGGACCTTCGTCCGAATGAGTGTGGCGGCATTCCCGGCGTCACTGCTCGAGAGCGAGTTGTTCGGCCACGAGAAAGGCGCGTTCACGGGGGCGGCGGCAACCCGGGTGGGCCGGCTCGAGCTGGCGCACCGCGGTACGCTGTTTCTCGACGAGGTCGGCGACATCCCCATGGACGTCCAGCCCAAGCTGCTTCGCGTCCTCCAGGAGCGCGAATTCGAGCGTCTTGGGAGCACGCGAACCCAGCGGGTTGACGTGCGCATTGTCGCTGCCACCAACCGCGACGTCGAGCGGATGGTCGACGAGGGGACGTTCAGAAGCGACCTGTACTATCGCCTCAATGTGTTTCCGATAGTAGTCCCGCCGCTGCGCGAGCGGGTGGAGGACATTCCTGCTCTCGCGCTCCACTTCGCCAGGCAGTGTTCTCGACGCATGGGCCGACCGCTTCCCTCCATTTCGGACGGCGTGATGGACGCTCTCAAACGATGGACATGGCCGGGCAACGTTCGCGAGCTGCAGAACGTGATCGAGCGGGCCGTAATCGTGTCACCGGGGCCGAACCTCGTCATCCCTTTGCAGGACGTTCAGCCGAAGCGGCCACGAGCCACCGCATCGACCGCGAAATCCGAGGCGACATTCCACGATGCCGAACGAGAGACGATACTTCGCGCCCTGAGGGATTCGGGGGGAATCATCGCAGGGCCGTCCGGTGCAGCCGCCCGGCTTGGCCTTAGACGGACGACCCTGCAGTCAAAGATGCGCCGGCTGGGAATCCAGCGGCCCTCCTATTGAGGCCGCGACGGGGTCTTCCCTGCGAATTCAACTGAATCCGGGCTGGCCGGAAACGCCGGCTTCTCGGTGGATGTGTCACCACCGGACGGCCCGGCGTCACGGAATTCGCGGAACCCGACACCGCATTCGTGCGCGGCAAGGAAGTTCATGAAGCGCCGATAGTCGCGCCCCGACATGCCAAACAGCTTCAGGAGCGCCTTGTAGCGGCCGCGCGACTCGCGCAGGCCTCGACGAACGAGCTCGCGGAGATCGTGGCGCGTGATGTCACGATTGAGGAACATCGGGTAGACGTGCTCCCAGAAAGACGCGCCTTGCTTGACGAGCGCATCGTACAGGTCGTCAGCGACCTGACGGCGCCGGTCGTCGAGCGGCACCATCAAGCCGGGTCCCGTACGCATGGACATCGGCAGGTGTTCGACCTCGACAGTTCCGGAGGGTGCCAACCAGAGAAGCTGCTCGACGACGTTCATCAGCTCGCGGACATTCCCGGGCCAGCGGTATCGCTGGAAGGCGCGGAGCGCGCCATCGGTGAAGGTCAGTTGCCGCTCGGCCCGCTCGACAAAATGGGTCATGAGGGCCTGAACATCCTCGGGCCGCTCTCGAAGCGGCGGCACGTGGAGATGAATGACGCGCAACCGGTACAAAAGGTCCTCGCGGAACTGGCCGGCCGCAACGAGGTCGCTCAGGTTGCGGTTGGTCGCCGCGATGACCCGGACGTCGACGCGCGCCTGCGATTGATCGGAACCCACCGCCTGGATTTCGCCGTTCTCGAGAAACCGCAACAGAAGCGCCTGCATGCGGAGGCTCATTTCGCCGACTTCGTCCAGAAACAGCGTGCCGTGGTGCGCGAGCTGGAGCTTGCCGCGCTTGTCGCGATAGGCGCCGGTAAAACTGCCCTTGACGTGACCGAAGAGCTCCGACTCGAGCAGCGTTTCGGTGAGACCGGCGCAGTTCACCGCCACAAACGGCGCCTGCCGCCGGTTGGAATGACTGTGAATATGGCGCGCGATCAGATCCTTGCCGACACCGCTTTCGCCGGTCACGAGAACTTTTGCCGCACTCTGGGCCGCACGCTCGGCCATCGACATCAGTTCGTTCATCGCGCGGCTGGCAACAACAAGACGAGGAGATTCGGTGGTTGTTTGCATGATGGCCACCAGGACTGCAAGAGGCCGACCGTACTTTGGACGCCCGCAAAGTATTGAGAAGAAAGGCTCTACGGATTCGGCCCGGTCTGCCGATGACGCCCGAGCGTCATGTGACGCGTCAGGCGACGCCGCGGCGGCACCGCCCGATTCGGGCCTACGAAAGTACTTTCCTCAGGAAACGCTCCCCGCAATCCACACCGTCTTGCGGTACCGGACTGGAACGCCATCCTTCAACGCAGGCTGGAACTGCCACGTCTTGGCCGCGCTCAGAAGCATTGAGTCGTGCACGCTGCGAGGAGTCCCCACGAGCTTCACCGATTCCACTGTTCCGGCCGGGGAAACAATCAGGTCGATACGACCGAGATGTTGCGCGCTTACGCCCGATGGCAGCTCCGTGGGCAGCTGCGGTCTTACGGCGACAGGAGGCGACACCGCTTCAGATTCCGCTGAATAGATCTCCAGCTCCTCATTTGTGGCTGCTTCTGGTGTCACATCGCGAGGAAGATCGGTCGGATCGTCGTCGAGAGGAGTCGCTGCGATTAGCGGCCGGAAAAGCGTCCAGGTCGTACGCCTCGAAAGGTGTCACCGTCGAGTTCAGGCTGACCGGCGCCTGTTTGACCCTTGACCTTTTCACGGGGGTTTCAACGGGAGGGGCGGAAGGCTCCACGCCAGCCTCGGCTGCCGGGACGAGGCGTCCAAGACCCGCCCGCTCGGTCACGGCGGAAAGACCAGTGACAACGGCGGCGCCGACTGCGTCGGATGCGCGCCGCGCAATCGCCGACGCATTTGCGGTTCTGCGGTGCGATGCCGGCGATTCTTGCGTACTGCACTCCGCCGGCGCACACGAGCAACAGGAGAGCGCCGCCAACCATGAGCCGCAGGCGGCGAGGCTTCGATTTCGCCACGGTCGCTTTCCTGGATTTCTCGGGCCGGTCTGGCGTCGGCAGCGGAGCGATTGAGTCCAGCGTAGAAACGTGACGCGCGTCGGCGCTGGGCTGTGCCGCCGCCGCCCGTGTGTAGAGAGCCTGGAGCACCGAGTCGCGGCCAGGGCGTTCGAAGTACCCCAGGGCCTCGTCGTACTCACGAATCGAGCCGAACGCGGGAGCTAGGCGCCGTGGCTTGCACGACGACGAGCCGGAGTTGAACTGGCGATTCTGCGTATCCGAGCATCGCCTGCAGCAGTTGACCCAGGCGGCGGACCGGCTCGCCGGCATTCGTTCCGCCGGTGACACTCGACTTGTCCGCTCGGTGAAATCTCTATCTGATGCAATTCGGGAACGACATTCCCCTGGCTGGATTTCTCGAGCAGCCGCTCGACCACGCCGCGGACAAGCGCGACGGCTTCGTGCCACTCCAGGGAAACGTCACGGCCGAGAATATCTGATAGTGTCATTAGAACCACGCGCTGACGGTTTTCAGCGCCTCCTGAACGAAGTCACCCACCAAGGCATTCATCGCCTTGACGGTGTCCGCCGGACCGCCAAACAGGATGGTGCCAACGACCATCGATACTCCGATCATCAGGAAAATCATCCAAGAGTCGTTGCCGTGTCCGCTTGTCTGCATAGTTGCTATTGCTCCGGTGCGAAATAGCCGCCCCTGCTCCTGACTGTCGTCTCTGGCTGGCGGATCTTGATTTGAACGGCTCGCCAACCGCCGTCACGTTTTGAGTTCGTTGACGTATAGCTGACGACATAGCGGCGGCGAAGGCTCTCGACGACCCGCGCGTAGTCGTCGCGCAGGCTCGAGACGTCCTCCGGAAAATACGCCAGGCCGCCCGACTCGTCGGCAAGCCGCTCCAGCAGCGCGCGATCCACACGAGGTCCGAGGCCGATGGGATAAATCACCGCGTCGGTCTCCTCGAGCGCAGCGAACACGTCGTTCTGCGTTCGCGCGCTTCCCGGACCCGTCCCGGCATTGTCCTCATCGCGTCCGTCCGAGAGAAGGACGACGACCTTCCTGCCCTCTGTCCGTTTCAGGCGCATCAGCGCGTCGGTCAGTCCGTCGTAGAGCGCCGTCCCGCCGCTGGCAATGTATGCGTCGATGGCGGCGATGCTCTGCTGCCGTTTGGTCGTCAGGTCGTGCGCGAAGACCGACGCTGTCCGAGAACAGCAGCACGCTGAGGCTGTCTTCGGGCCTGAGCGCCTCGACGAACGACGCCGCGGCCGCCTTGACCGCGTCGGCGGCCTTGACCATGCTGCCGCTGGCATCGAGCGCGAGCACGATCGAGACCGGCGCCACCGCCTCCTGGAACGTGTCCACCTTCTGAGGGACGCCATCTTCGAAGACGACGAGATCGTCGAGCGTCATATCCACGAACTGACGGTTCTCGTCGGTCGCCGTGAACTCGAGGGACGGCCGCACCGGCGGCGGCGACGGCGCGAAGTAGCCGGCGCGGGTACGAATGCGGTGCGACGAGTCCGAGGTCGAGAGCGCGATGCGCCGCCATGCGCCGTCAGAGGTCTGATTCGCAGGCGAGTAGGTAATCAGATAGCGCTGCTGCACGTCGTCGGCGACGAGCTCGTGCACGGCAGGCAGCTCCTCTTCCCGCGACGGAAAGAACACGCGGCCGCCGGTCTCGCGGGCGAGTTTTCTGAGCGCGCGTTCACCCTTGAGCGAAATGCCGGCGACGCCGCCGATGCCAATCACGTACACCGCGGCGTGCGCCGATTGCGCCGCCACGAGCGCGTCCTCTATCTTCGCCTGGCTGTCCTCGTCGTATCCGTCGGTAATCAGCACGATGACATGCCGTCCTTCAGCACTTGCCACGAGGCGTGAGGCTTCGATGAGGCCGTCGGAAATCGCCGTGCCTCCTCTGGACGAGATTGCCGAGACGGCGCCCGCGATCGTCTCGCGATCGCCGGTTGGCCCGGTGATGGCTCCGAGCGACTGCGCGAACGGCGCGACGATGACGCGATCGTTCGGCCGGAGGAAATCGGCGAGCCGTCTCGCGGCGACGCGAACGAACTCCATGCGGGCATGCATGCTCTGGCTCGCGTCCACCAGCAGCGCGTAGGTCACTGGCAGCGATTCGACGCGCACCAGGTCGATCGTCTGGGGCTCGTCGTTCTCTGCGACGCGGAACGAGGCGGCATCGAGGCCGCCCACGAAGCGATCTGCCTTGTCTACGACGGTTGCTTCGAGCAGGACGCTCGAAACGCCCGTGGCCTCGACGATCTCGAATGGAGCGAGCTCGATCACGTCGGAGGCGACGTTTCCGAAAACGTCACTCGCTTCGACGCGAATTCGGGTCGGCTCGAAGGGATTCGCGTCCGTCCACTCGACGGCAAACGGCGGGCCCTCGGCATCGTCACCCACCAGCGCGTCGTTCACGTAGAACCTGACCGGCCCGAGGTCAACCTGCGGCGGATGTGAGACCTGCGCGACGATGCGAATGGCGCCGGGCAGGCCGGTGCGGCCCAGCGGCGACGTGATGCGCACCGACAGGGCCGGCGTCGAATCGGCGGCGTGGACAGTTGCAGCAGCCAGACCGACGACCAACGCGCACGCGTACGCGTCTCCGTCAATACACTCACGCGAACACCGGAGCGGGCTCCTCGTCTGTGACGAAGTAGCCTTCACATGCCGCTCGGAGGAGATCCAGGCGTCAACTGTTGCGGCTCACCCCGGTACTCTGCGAGCGAAAGCGCCTGATCGATCAGGTCGCGGGGGTGGCAACCGCGCAATGGAATTCCACGAGCTCGAAAATAGTCGTTCAGAAGACCGTCAACGAGCCTGTCGTCGCAGCCGAGACCGCGTTCGAGACAGCAGCGCTCGAAGATTCCGCGGAACTCCTCGACGGTCGGGCTCTCCGCGAACACCTTGTACTGAATCCGCCGGAGGAATGCCTCGTCGACGAGCGTGGATGGCCGCAGGTTCGTCGCGAAGACGAGCAGCACGTCGAACGGCAGCTCGAACTTCTGGCCGGTCTGCAGCGTGAGGAAATCCACGCGGCTCTCCAGCGGCACGATCCAGCGGTTGAGAAACTGGCGCGGCTCGACCTGCTGGCGGCCGAAGTCGTCGATGACCAGCACGCCGCCGTTTGCCGCCGCCTGCACGGGCGCGTGGTAGAACCCGGATGTCGGGTTGTAGCTCAGCTCGAGCGAATCGAGCGTCAGCTCGCCGCCGACCGTCACGAGCGGGCGCCGGCAGCGCACCCATCGCCGATCCGGCGCGGCATCGTCTGCAAGGCCGTCGCCTTCGGAAAGCGGGAGCGCATCGTGGTTCACGGGGTCGAACAGCCGCACGATCTGCCCCTCGACCTCCAGCGCATGCGGAATCGCGATATCGCCGTCGAGCAGGTTGCGAATCGCCTGTGAGATGACCGACTTGCCGTTGCCAGGCGGGCCGTAGACGAACAGCGAGTGACCGGCATTGATCGCCGGGCCGAGCTGATCGAGCACACGTTGTCCGAGGACAAGATGCTGAAAGGCGTCGCGGACCCGGCTGCGCGTCGCGGTGCGCGGCGCGACGTTCTTCCAGTCGTGCAGGTACGCCACATAGTGCGCGAGCGGGACCGGCGCGAAGCCGACGTATTGATTGTGCTCCAGAAAGATCGTCACTCGGGTCCGGCCGGCGTCGGTGATTCGGTATCGATACGACGCTGGCCCGACCATCGTGCCGCCGACGATTTCGATCTGGTGCTGCGATTTGAGCGCGTGTACCGCCGGCTCGATGGCCGTGAACCGCAGGCCAAGGCGCGCCGCGAGCTCAGAGCCCGTCAGCTCGCCGGCAAAGTGCATGTGCTTCAACGTGAGCTGAAGCAGCAGGTCGAGCGACAGGCCGGTTTCCGCCAGTGACTGCGGCGCGGCCGGGTGCGGCAGCACGACAGGGATGTCGAGACGTTTGGAAGTCATTTCAATAAATCCGTCTTGAGCCGGGTCCGATTAGGACCCGGCCTGCATCCGAGGTGATTAGTCTTCGCGGCTGAGACGGGCGCGGCGGCGCTGCATGTACAGCAATGCCGATGACGAGCGCAGCGACCGTGAGACCGATAGTGGTGAAGTCCATGAGTTACTTCTCTCTCTTTCTGAGTTTGCGTGAGGCTAGTGGTTCATCCCGGCAAAGAACCTCACGAATTTAATGACGGCCGGGCCGAGTGTGACGACGTACATCGCGGGAAACAGACAAAAGACGAGCGGAAAGACGAGCTTGACGCCGAGCTTCTGGGCGCGCTCCTCGGCGCGCTGACGGCGCATGGTCCGGCTCACCTCCGCCTGCGTGCGAAGAGCCTGGGCGATGCTCGTCCCGAAGCGATCGGTCTGCACCAGCATCGACACGAGCTGGCGCACGTCATCGACCTTGGTGCGCTCGGAGAAATTCTTGAACGCTTCCAAACGAGGCTTGCCGGCGCGAATCTCGGTCGTGATGATCCCCAGCTCTTCCGAGAGCGCCGCGTGCGACACGGCCAGCTCCTCGGCCGCCTTCGCGATGCCCTGATCGAGGCCCATGCCGGCTTCGACGCAGACGATCAGCAGGTCCAGCGCATCGGGCAGGCCGTTTGCGATGAGCTTCTTTCGCTTCGTGGTCTGCCGCGCCAGCCAGAAACCAGGCAGCATATAGCCCATGACCGCCATCAACGCCCCGATGAGCAAGCCGCGGCTTGTGCCCAGAAAATAGATGCAGGCCAGCGCGAGAATCACCGGCAGGGCGAGCTCGCAGATCGAGTAAACGATCGTTGCCGTCGTTCCGTGATAGCCGGCGCGTGCCATCCGCCGCTGGAGCTTCGACATCTCCTTTGGCGATTTCGGCAGAAATCGCTTCGCGCGCACGAATTGCGGATCCAGCTCTCCGACGGTGAGCGGCAGATTCGTCGTGAGAACGCTTGCCCCGCCGGTCGCGTGAAGCCGCTGCCTGACCGGAGCCCTCCGGCCCAGCACTTCGAAGGTGGCGTAGCCTGCCGCGAAAGCGAGCGAGACGAAAAGGGCGCCGAATGCGAGCATGAGTTCGAGCGTCATCGTTTCTTCCTCGAGTACTCGATGTTGACGAGCTTCCGGATGATCAGCGTTCCGGCAATCTGCAGGAACAGCGCGCCGAAAATCATGTTGATGCCCATCGGATCTCTCACGAGCGTCATGATGTGGTTCGGTGACGTGATCAAGAACGCAGCCGCCAGCGACGGCGGCAGCCCCGACAGCACCCAGCCCGTGATGCGGCCGTGCGCGGAGATGACGCGCACCTGGCGCTTCACCTTGAAGCGCTCGCGGATCACGTTCGCCAGGTTGCCCAGGATTTCCGAGAGGTTGCCGCCGCTCTCACGCTGCGTCAGTACCGCCGTCACGAAGAACCGGGCGTCGAGCAGCGGGATGCGCTCGGCAAACGCCTTGAGCGCGTCGCCCAGCGGCATGCCGAAGTTCTGCTGATCGTAGAGAAGGCGGAACTCGCCGGCGACGGGTTGCGGCGCTTCTTCAGAAACGATTGCCAGCCCGGTTGTGAAGGCGTGCCCCGCGCGAAGCGCACGTGCGATCAGCTCGATCGCCTCCGGAAACTGCTCCTCGAACTTTCGCATCCGCTGCTTCGCCTTGAAGCGGACGACCATGAACGGCACGAACGCCAGCAGGGCGCCAACGGCGAGCCCGAGCCAATGGAGCCCGGTGATCCAGCCGATTGCGAGCCACGCCGCCAGAAACAGGCATGCCGAAGCGAGCAGCAGGCTGCCAACCGTCATCTGCATGTCTGCCTGAGCGAGCTGCCGCTGCAGCGAGCCGGCGATTTTCTTCATGCGCGCCAGCGCTGTATCGAGCGACTTCACCGAGCTCAGCTTCTCGACCTCCTTGACGAAGTCGATCCGCTTGGCGATTTTCGCGCCGGCCGCCGAACGCAGCCGTTTACGCAGCTTGCCCTGCTCGCGCGTCTCGGTGACGCTCGAACATGACCCAGTAAACCCCGGTCACCAGGACGAGAACGCCGACAAAAGTTACAGAGACGAACAGCATCGGTTTCTCCTAAGCCACCAGCTTGATGTGCTCGAACATCGTCGTGGGGAGCTGGACACCGGTCGACGCAATCTTTTCGGCTGACCTTGGGCCGTATCCCCGTGGCGCGGAACTTTCCGGTGACGCGCCCTTCCGGCGTGATTCCGGTGCGCTCGAAAAGGAACAGCTCCTGCATCGTGATGACGTCGCCTTCCATCCCCGTGACCTCAGAAATACCGGTGACCCTGCGCGTGCCGTCCGACATTCGCGAGACCTGGACGATCACGTTGACCGCCGACGCCACCTGCTGGCGAATCGCCTTGTCGGGCACGTTGAGGTTCGCCATCGCCACCATCATGTCGAGCCGGTACAGCGCGTCGCGCGCGCTGTTGGCGTGAACGGTCGTGAGACTGCCGTCGTGCCCCGTGTTCATGGCCTGCAGCATGTCGAGCGCTTCCTCGCCGCGGACCTCGCCGACCACGATCCGGTCTGGACGCATACGGAGGGCGTTGATGACCAGCTCGCGCTGGCGTACCGCGCCCTTGCCTTCGATGTTGGCGGGGCGTGTTTCGAGCCGCACGACGTGGCGCTGGCGGAGCATCAGCTCGGCCGCATCTTCGATCGTGATGACGCGCTCGCGATCTGAAATGAAGCTCGAGAGCACGTTGAGCAGCGTCGTCTTGCCGGCGCCGGTTCCTCCAGACACGATGATGTTGAGACGCGCGCCGACGGCCGCCTTGAGAAAGTCGAGCATCGGCTGCGTCATCGAGTTGCGATCGACGAGGTCCTGGGCGCCCAGCCGATCGGTCCGGAATCGTCGAATCGACAACGTCGGGCCCGTCGAGCGCCAGCGGTGGAATGATGGCGTTGACGCGCGAGCCGTCGGCCAGGCGCGCGTCGCACCATCGGGCTCGACTCGTCGATCCGCCGCCCCACCGAGCTGACAATGCGCTCGATGATCTGCATCAGGTGCTTGTCGTCTTTGAAGACGGCGTCGCTCTCTTCGATCTTTCCTTCACGCTCGACGTAGATTTGATTGTGACGGTTGACGAGAATGTCCGAGATTGACGGGTCGCGCAGGAACGCCTCGAGCGGCCCGAGCCCGAACAGCTCGTTGATGACGTCGGAGATGAGCGCCTCGCGCTCGAACAGGCTGAGCGGCGTCGCGTGGGATTCCTTCTCGAGCATGCCGACGATCAGCCCCCGAATCTCGGGTTCTGCATCTTCGCGCTTCACGCGCGTCAGCCGCTCGAGGTTGAGCCGGTTCAGCAGGTCCTGGTGGACCTTCGCTTTGATCTCCTGGTACTTCGCGTGACGTACGTCAACCGGTTCGTGTCGCGTGGTCGACTCATCTGTCTTTCGCTCCTGATCAGCGGCCGGTCAGCCGGCCGAAGAGGCCGCCGCCCGACGCAGTCAGCTGAGGTTCGGGATCGACTTTCGCAAGATCCTTGGCCAGGCTTCTGAATCCCGCCGCCAGCTTGTTGTGGTTGTCGAGCGCAAGCGGCCGCCCGTTGTTCAGCGCCTGAAGCGCCAGCCGGTAGTCGCTTGCAATCATGTGCGTGACCTTCGAGTCGACCACTTTCTCGATGTCGCTCTGATTGATTTCCGCCTGCTTGTCGGACCGGTTCACGATGACCAGGATCCGATCGCGCCCGTAACGCTGTCGCAGCGACGAAGCGAGCCGGCTGGCATTGCGCACCGCGGACAGCTCCTGGTTCGTCACGACGACGATGCGCGACGTCGCGTCGAGCGCATCGAGAGCGGCGACATCTGAAGCGGGCACGTCGAGGACGACATACCGATACAGTTGGGCCGCGAACTCGACCACCGCCCGGAACTTCTGCATGCCTGGGTTTTCGACCAGCGCTCGATCGGACGAGGCCAGCAGCGCTGCGGAGGATTTCGTGGGCGTGACCAGACCACGGAAGAACGCTTCGTCGAAACGGTGCGTATTTTCCAGCGCGTCGACGATCGAGAAGCGAGGCTCCGCGCCAAACAGCAGCGCCGCATCGCCGTGGGCCAGGTGCAGATCCGCGAAGAGCGTCTGCGACGGCGCCACCTTTGCCAGTGCCGTGGCCACGTTCACGGCCACGGTGGTCGTGCCGACGCCGCCCTTGGCGCCGACGAACGCGAATACTTCGCCGCCTGCGGACGCCGGCGACGCGCGATGTGCGACCAGGCGCGAGATCGCCTGCTCGAGCGCCGTTGCGGTGATCGGCTCGTGGAGGAATTCGTTGGCGCCCGCCCTCATGGCCTCGAGCATGACCGACGGGTCCGACTCGGAGGCCACGATGAGAAACCCTACGTTGGGGTGCTGGCGCTTGACCGCCGCCATCGACGGCGGGATGGCGCGCGCGCCCCGTGTATCCACGACGATGACGTGAGGCTGCTGAGCGGTCGGGTGTACCAGCGCTGCCAGGTCAGCCGCGGTCCCCCGGGTCGCGCGCATGCCGCACCCGCTCAGGAGCTGCTCGAGCCCGCGATCGAGCGGATCGACGACGAGAACTTCAGGAACCAGACGTGTGGTCATTTGTGTGCTCACCGTACCAACAACACTCTCCGGATGAACGACGCGTCATCCTCGACTGTGCCAACCCCCCCCACATACTGCGCAGGGACCGTCACGATGCGGCCGACGACATCCTTGTTTGGGTCATCACAGCCCAGGCCGGCGTCCAGGCGGCCGTGACCGTACCGCACATGCCTTCGAGGAAGAAGCCGATGATGTTCGCAACTTTTCCGACGCATCGTGCCGCCCGGGCAACCCGCGCGAATAGTGGTCGATGTCGAGGACGGCCATCCCGCGTATCCGCGGGCTCGCCATCCCTTGTCCGCCGGTAACGGCTCCCATGCCGGGGCCAGCCCGGACCATCTGCTGTCGGGTTCCACACGCGCGGAGTCGTCCTGTGCAACAACGGTCCTCGACACCCTGCCTCACGGGCCCCTCAGCGACCCCCGTCTTGACATCGATGCAACCGTGTGGCTGCATCACCGACGGCGCACGGATCGCGTCGCTTGCGGCAATGCCGACCGCCGTGGGACTGCAGGTCTTCAGCCAGTCTCCGATGTCGTTGCCACCGCAATTCGCAGGACCATCTCAGGCAAACGAGCTGCGACCAGCCTGAAGAGATAGTTCCCGGAGCTGCCGATCCTTGAGAATGATCTGTAGCCCGTAGTCCGACGTCGAGCCGTCCATCCCGTGTGGTTCGTGTTGCCGTCGTAGGGCGGAATGTAGACATCAGCAGGCGACATCGTGGGCTGATAGTCGTCATTCGGCGTCCATCCAGCTGTTCCGGTCAAGCCGTCGTTGGGGAAATATGCCGTCACAGGCGTGGGGTCGTAGTTGTCTGTCCCAGCGATCCATGATGGCGAACGGCAGCATGCACTTCACCTGATTCCCCGATGCGACTGCCGCGGTCGCCGTCGCGCGCACGTCCTGGCTCGTGATGCCCATGATCTGCGCAAAAAACGTCGGAAGCGCATTCGACCGGCGTCCCGATCCGTCTGCGATAGACGTCGGCGCGGATACACGTGTCGGGCAGCCCCGGGCCCGGGCGGGCACGTGACGAGCCTCACATCTGCTGGACTCCTGGCAAGATCGATCGACGGCGCAGCGCCCCAGACCTGATTCGCCTCGCCGGCGGCTTCTGCTGCCGCCTGGGCCCGAGGGATGTCGGCCGGATCGTCGAACGCCAGCGAGATTGCCCCGGCGAGCGCGGCGGCGTCGGCGGAGTTCTGCGCCTGCCGCCGGCTCACCAACAACGTCCCGTAGTCAACTGCCAGGGCGCTGAACGCGATCAACGCCAGGATGGCGATCGCAACGTGCACGAGAACTGCTCCGCGTTCGCCGTTCGCCAGCCGCTGTCTTTCATTCATCATCGGAATTCCCCGTTTTCCAGCGACTACTTGCGACCAGTGGACGACGACGTACCAGGCTTTTCATCAGCCGGTGCCGGCAGGAACCGCAGCGGCTGCGTCGGCAGCGCGGGAACCTCGTCCGGATCCAGCGGACGCACGAGCCGCGGGGTGACGAGCACCATCAGTTCAGTGCGCTCGAGCCGCTCGGCCTTGCTCTTGAACAGGTAGCCGATGATGGGAATCTTGCTGAGGAACTGGATATTGGCGCCGTCCTCCTGCGTGATGTTGTTCAGCAGGCCGGCGATCGCGAACGACTGCCCGTCGCGGAGCTCCACATCCGTCTCGGCACGACGGGTGATGAGCGCCGGCACGCGGAAGCCTTCGAGCGTAATGCCGTTGTTGAAGTCGAGCGAGCTGACCTCGGGGCGGACCTTCAGGCGAATGACGTCGCCCGCAATCGTCGGCCTGAAAGTCAGCCTGACGCCGAACTCCTTGAAGATGATCGAGACCGCTCCGGTGGCGCCCTGCACGACAGGCACCGGGAACTCGCCGCCCGCGAGGAAGCTCGCCTCCTGGCCGTTATACGCGATCAGGTTCGGCTCGGCGAGCGACTGGAAGAGGCCCTTCTGCTCGAGCGCCTTGATGACGGCGCCGAGGCCTTCCTTCCGATTGAAGAAGAAGAGGTTCAGAAAATCGCTGAAGACCAGCCCGCTATCCTTCTCGTCGTCGAAGTCGGGCGCCGAGAACTGCTGCGTGGTCACGCGGCCGGTCCAGTCGGGACGGGTGGCGAAGAAGTTGACCCCGAGCTCCTGGACGGCCTTGCGGTTGACCTCGGCGATGCGGACCTGCAGCATCACCTGCTGGCTCTCGGATCCGCCTGGGAGCTGGAGGAGATTGATGACGCTGGTCTTGGCTCGACATCCCCTCTGCGATCTCTCCCGCGCGCAGCATGACGGCGTTGCTCGACACATTGCCCGTCAGGATGATGCTCTCTTCGTTCATCGCAACCTGAAGGTCTTCGCCCGGAAAGAGCTTCTGGAACGTCTGCTGGAGCGTCGTCACGCCGGGATCGACCACGACGTCGTACTGACGGCGGTTGTTTCCACCCCAGACAATCAGGCTGACCGTTCCGGCGCTCTTGCCGTCGATCAGCACTTCGCGAGGCTGAACGACGGTTGCATCGGCAACAGCCGGATTCGTGACGGCAATTCGCGTCACGTCGAACGGTGTGTTGAGCACCGTCGAACGGCCGGCCGTCAGGACCACCCGCTCGAAACCGCTTTTGTCGTTCGCCTGCGCTGCGGGAGCATCTCCCTCCTGCGCCGCAATCGGCGAACCGATGAGGCAGACAAGCAGTGAGCCCAGGGCAAGACGCCGAATGGAACGCGTAACACGAATACGAACACTCATTTCACTGACTCCTCAGACCGCTTGGCGGCACGAATGGCCTCGACGGTGTAAATCTTCGGCGCGGGCTGGTGCGAGGCGGAGGCGCCTGCACGACCCGACGTCCTTCAACACGTTTCACGACAACTGGCGGCGCCGGTGCACCCAGCAGGTTCGCCATCTTCACGCCGCTGGTCGTCGTTGGTGCGACGTCGAGCGGATTACGCAGCGTCAGCGTGATCTGCCCTTCGCTGGCGGCGAGGGAAATGCGCTCGGCGTCTTCCGGCGTCACGAGCAGCGTCACGACCGTCGCCTGCATGGGCTTGCCTTCGGCCCTCGCCTTCTCCTGATCGAATCGGGAACCTGAGGTCAGCACCTGCACGTTGCTCACGACGGCGCGCGATATTGGCTCGTCGTCGTTTCCTTTCCGCACGGTCACGAGCACGTCCACGCGCGTGCCGGGAATGACGAATCCGGCGACCCCGACGACCTCGTTGGTCTTCACCGAGATCGCGCGCATGCCTTCGGTAATCGTCGGCGGCAGCCCGCCTCCCGAGCCCAGCGGCGCGAGCTTGGCTTCGGTGAGCGGCTCGTTTTCGGCCACCTGGACGATCGCGCCCCTGTTGACGACGCCATCAATCTTGGCGAACGAGCCCGGAACGGGGTTTCGCGCCGGCCAGGGCACCAGCTTCACGTGGTCCGTTGTGACGATTGTGCCCACTGGGATCTCACGGGCCGCAACGACGGCCTGCAGGCTCGCCACCTCGACTTCGCGAACCGGGATGGCCGACACGACGCGATAGACAACGAAGCTCGCCGCGCCTGCGGCGCCGAGTGCGACTGTTAAAACGAGCGCGAAACGCGCATTACGATTCATCTCTCTCCTCCAGAAACCTTTCTCACGACTCGATCCGCATCGTCGAGCGTGCAAACAACGTGATAGACGACCAGGACCCGCCGCCGAGCATGTCCCGAGACCGGGCCGAGAAACAGATAGGTATGCGTCATCGTGACGGTGACCTGCGCCGCAGGAAACGCGGGCGTCGCACCGGCGCCGTCTGGATCGATCGAGACCGGCGCGAGCACAGCAGTCGGTGCGGCGGTGGCGTCACCAATTCCTTCGCGGACGTACTGCGTGACCCGGTTCTGCACGTCGGTCTGGTCGTAGCCGGGCAGCACGGCGATGCGTGCGCCCTCGCGCGCGGCGTTGCTGACCGTGAGATAGCGCTGGAACATCAGCGCAAAATCCACGATGCCTGCGAACACCAGCAACAGAATCGGCAGCACGAGCGCAAACTCGATCAGCTCGGCGCCACGCTCGGAACGGAAACGACGATTAAGTAGTTGTTTCACCATAACCAGAATGTCAGCGCCACACCGGTCGCAATCGGCAGCGCGTAAGGAAGCTTCGGACCCGCAGAGGTCTCGAGCGTCAGTGAGTTGAGTGGCTTGAGGCCGAAGACGCGCCAGTGCGTCAGCAGCAGCCAGAGGTTCCGCGCCGCCTGGCGCGCATAGCCATGCGCAACCATCAATCCAAGCGCGAGTACTCCTCCTGCGAGAGTCGTGTAGAACGCGACTCCAAAAATCACAGACGTGCCAAGCCAGGCGCCCAGGGCGCCCATCAGCTTCACGTCACCAGCGCCAAGACCTCTCAGAACGAAGAGCGGAAAGAACAGCGCCAGGCCGACCAGAAGACCAGAGCCACTCGAGACAGTGCCCTGCCCGCCATGAGCGAGCGTGGCAGCCACGAGACCAGCCGCGGCCGCTGGAAATGTCAGCCAGTTGGGAATGCGCCGCGTGCGCACGTCGAACCAACAGGCCGCGCCCGCGAGCGCGAACGCACCGAACCATTGCGACATGATGACGTTCACGAGCCGCCTCCCACTGGATCGGCTGGCTCCCAGTTGTCCCAAACCGCATCGTTGAAGCCGCCGTACGCATTGCCCAGGGCGATCTGCATCGCGTTCCACGCGGCGGCGCCGGCAAAGCCGATAAGAGTTGTCAGCAAGGCGTACTCGATCATGTCTTGTCCGTCAGTTTCGAAAAGCAACCGTCTGAGAGTGCTCATTGGCAAAGCTCTAAACAGGCATCAACTGAATTTGTGAGGCAGGCGCGCGAGCGTGACGCTTGCGCACGCCCGCACCGACTGTACTACTAGCTGGCCGAGCCCGCCATGCCGTCGACGTCGGCGGACACCGCGCTGTACCAGTTGTCCAACGACGTGCCGAGCACCGTGGCGCCAGCCGACGCCACGAGGCTGACGAAGGTGGCGATCAGGGCGTACTCGATGAGGTCCTGACCGGCCTCTTCACGAACGAAACGAACGATGAGATTCTTCATGCTTACTCTCCATGCGCGGGTCTGTTAGATCGCACCGAACTGCCCCGCGCGGGAGCCCGGCTTGTCGCCAACGCTTGTCGGCGATCAATTTGAATTTCCGATGACGCGATGACGCGTCGGCCAGCAGGTAGCAGCAGCCGTACCACCAAATGCTCTTCAGCCATGCGTGTCGGCCTAGTGCTTTGATTTGAGTGAGTTGCAGGGAATGAACGCGAACTGGTGGACGAAAGAGTCTTTTCCGGCCCTTCATGTCTGGTCCCGGCAAGATGAGAAGTCTGGTCGGGACCAGAATTTCCAGCGGACCAGATGTTAGACGCAAGAGCTGTCAGCTGACCTGGTCAGTGCGATAACGTTTGCGCTCGTCCATGCAGGCTCGACGGCGTACCCCTCCGCTCAGCGTCCGAGATAACGTTCGCGCTCGATGTCTCCGTTGGAGTTGTCGGCGGAACCCGATCGTCTCTTCTTCCCTCGTAGCCGCCTCAGCGGTGACTTTTCATGGAGTTTCTACACGTTCGGTCGTCGCGCGCGCCGGTCAGTCGGGCATGCATGTACCTAAGCTCGGCGGCGTTTCACGAGCCCCGCAGGTCGCCCTTGTGCCAGGCTCGTCGAATACCTTTACGCCCCTGTGTATCCGCCGCTTGTTCCACTGCTTTACGTTCCATTTGCCTGGATTCCATTTGTCCCCGCCTTTGGTGTTTGGGCGGTGACAACAGCTGCTGTCTATGCCTGGCTGATGGACAAGGTCGCGGCTTCGTGCCCCGCACTTGGCAGACCACATGTCCTCCTGGGGGCATTTCTTTTTCCATGTTTCATCGCGCTCATCGTCCTAGGACAGACGAGCGTGTGGCCACTGCTCGGATTTGTAACGGCCTGGCTGGCGCTCGAACGAGCGCGCCCGATGCTTGCCGGTATCCTTTTCAGTCTCGTTGCCGTAAAACCGCATTTCGGGCTGGGCCTTGCCCTCGTGCTGTTGTTCTCGGGTTCATGGAAAACCATCGCTGGCGTGCTGGCAGGTCTCTGTCTCCACGGCGCAATCACCCTGCTCGTGTGTGGACCCGATGCTGTCGGTGCATATCTCACGACTACACTCGCAATGGCCGATAACCCGGCTGCGCTCGAACCAGTGGACACGCGTCACACTCACGCACTTCACGCGGCGCTTTCGACATTGATGCCGCGTATCACTGCTTTCGCCGTGTGGCTTGTCTCAAGTATCGGTATTGCGTGGTTGGCCGCCCGGATCTGGCGCGCTAACACGCTCTGGACGAGACGAATCGCTGCATTGTTGTTTGCGAGCGTACTTATCAGTCCGCATGTCCTCGTTTATGACGGGGTGTTACTTGCGCCTGCCTTTTTCTGGCTCCTCGATGAAAGCTTCGTCTCTGGCAAATGGGGAACGGGGATCGCCGCACTTGTATTGGCCGTGATTTTCGTGCTGCCAGTCGCTCGTGTAGGCGGCGTCCCGCTGACTTTACCCTTAATGATGTGGCTGCTATGGAGATGCCGTCCCACAACGGCTGCGAGAGCCACGTGACGCGGGACCGGTCGGCAGAGTAGTCGGCCGAACTCCCCAATCCGAAACCGCACGAAAGTCTTGCTGGGGCCAGAACATTTTTCTGGCGCCAACAAGATGTGTCTCGGAAGCAGTGGGTAAGTTGCTGATACTCACCCAAAAAGGCGTTCATCGTTCTTGCATTCTCATACGGTCGATGCAAGTTCGTCGAATGTTCGTGGTCACGCCAGCCGGCCTACTCGTCGGCTCCGGAGCCTCAGAATGAACAAGTTCGCAATTGTCACGTTGTTTGGCGGATTCGTCTTTGCCGCTTCTCCCGCATACGCCTACATCGACCCGGGAACGGGCGGAGTGCTCGTCCAGTTGCTGACCGGCGGCGTCGCCGGTCTCCTGGTCCTTGCAAAGCTGTATGGCGAGAAGATCCGCGCCACATTCCGCCTATCCGCCGGGAAAGACCGTGCAACGGCGAGCGACCCCTCCGCAGGTGACGGTCGCGCATGATCGAGTACGACGGCGGGTCCTTCAAAGATCCAGCAGGGAGGGTGTTCCATCACGATGGCTGGGTCTACCGCACGCTTTCACCTCAGGCCATCCAAGATTATTCGGCAGCTCGTGACTGTGGGTTGACGGGTGAGCTCGTACAGCAGGGTCTCCTCCTGGATGTAGAGCTCGTTCGCGGCGAGGATGTGGGTCTTCCATCCGACGAGCTTCGAGGCGCGCTTCTTCGTCAACGCCGTGTGTCGTTCGTCTGGTACTCCTACGAGTGGAGCTTCGAGATGCTACGAGACGCCGCGCTCGTCACACTGCGCATTGTGGAGCGCGCGCTCGCTCACGACATGGTGCTGAAGGACGCCAATGCCTTCAACATCCTCTTCGATGGCCGAGATCCCCGCCACATCGATCCCCCGTCGCTCGAGCGGTACGTGGATGGCGACGTGTGGGCCGGTTACGGACAGTTCTGTCGCAGCTTTCTCTTTCCGCTGCTGGTGGCGGCGTACCGGGACGTCGACATTCGAGCGATTCTGCGGGGCACACTGGGCGAGTTGCCCGTCCATGAAACGGCGCGCCTGTTGCGTCCACGGGATTATCTCCGGCCGGGCGTGATGGCCAACGTGTTGGCGCAGCTCAGTCTCGAGCGAAGCTTTGCGCGCACAAGCCAGACCGTGAAATCGGCTGTCCGACCGGTGCACTATCCGAAAAAGGCGCTGATCGCCAATATCACCAGACTGGCGTCGCTCATCGAAGGCTTGAAGCCGTCTGGCGCGGCGACGGAGTGGTCGGGATACGAACAATCGCACAGCTACTCCGACGAGGACCAGACGACAAAGGCAGCCTTTGTGAAGGCGGCTCTCGGTTGCCGACAGAGGCGGCAGGTCGTCGACCTTGGGTGTAATACCGGGACGTACACACGAATTGCGCGGGATGCCGGGGCCCACGTTGTCGCGCTCGATATCGATTCAGCGTCGATCGACCGCCTGTATCGCAGAAGTTCGAGTGGCGATGCGATATCACCGGTGGTCGCCAACCTGCTGAATCCGACACCCGCGATGGGATGGGCACTGCAGGAGCGCCGGCCCTTGCTGACTCGACTTCGCTCGGATTGCTTCCTGGCGCTGGCCCTGATTCATCACCTGCGCATCACCGGGGGCGTGCCGCTGTCGCTCGTGCTCGATCAACTGCTCGCACTCGCGCCCGAAGGTGTCATCGAGTGGGTCGACAAGGCCGATGACATGGTGCGCCACATGCTGGCGCTGCGCAAGGACGTCTACGACGACTACACGTTGTCCAACTTCGAGACCTTGCTTCAACAGCGCTGCGAGGTCGTGGCGGTGCAGCGGACGCACAACGGACGTCGAGCTCTCTATCACGTGCGGAGGGTACCCGTCTCGCGCTCGTAGCAACGCTCGCAATGGACATGCTCAATCGCAATCGCTCCACGCACGAATCGTCCAGGAGACTCATGCGCCTGCTCCCGCCGATCGCACATACTCTCGCGTTTGCTGTATACCCGGTTGCGATCATTGTCGGCGCCAACGCCGCGATCTATCCCATCGATCTCGCCATCGTCGCCCGAGCCCTGGCGGCCGTCATCGTTGTCACGGTAGCAGCGCTCTGGCTTCTCGGGTTTCTCGGATGGACGCTCGAGGCCCGTGCCGCCTGGCTCAGCGTCATCCTGCTGGTGTGGAATTGGTACGATGCCGTGTCGTCTTTGCTCGGCTTCAGGCCGCGCGTGTTTGGCGGCGCCACATGGTTCGCCGTGGCCTACATCATCGCCGCGGTGGCTTTGGCCTCCGTGTTCATCCGGCCGTGGCGCATCTCTGTGCGCCGCAACCCGATCCCGCTCACGATCGCGGCCGGCGTGCTGCTGGCCCTCAACATGATTCCCGTCATCAAGGCGATTGTGAAACCGACCGCACGGTGGGAAGCATCGGTTCGTCAACTCAGCTCGCCACCAGCGGTTGTCAGCAGCAATGCGATGAAGCGAGATGTCTATCTGATCATCCTCGACTCGTTCGTTCGCCCGGACATCCTGCGCGACCGGTTTGGCGTCGACCTAAGCGGATTCGTGACGGCGCTCGACACAGCTGGCTTCTACGTACCCGATCACAGCCGAAGTAACTATTCCCAGACGTTTCTTGCGATCTCGTCGATGCTCAACATGTCGTACCTCGATGAGATCGTCACGACCATGGGCGAGGAGAGCCGCGATCGACGCCCGCTCAAGAAGCTCATCGAGTACAACGCGTTGATGGCGCTGGCGAAACGGGCGGGATACACCGTCGTGGCGATCGGCTCCGACTACACGGCCACCGACAGCTTCCCGCTCGCCGATGTGTGCACCTGCAGCTATCGGGACCCCCACGAGATCGAGTTCAGCGCGCTGCGGCTGGGTCCAGCGGCAGACCTGGGAATCGACTATTGGATGATTGCGGCACGGCAGCGGAAAGTTCTCGACTCGCTGGCCGCCATCGAGCGCACGCGCTCGATGCCCGGCCCCAAACTGGTTGTCGCACACATCATTGCTCCGCACCCGCCGTTCGTGTTCGACCGTCACGGCCGGCCGCTCACGCCGGCTCGGGGATCTGTACTGATTGACGGCGAGTGGCTGCCTCCGGCGGTGCGTTCTCAGCCTCGTTTCAAGAAGGCTTACGCCGAGGGGTACGGCGAGCAGGCCCGGTTCGTCGCCGATCAAGTGCTGCGATTGGTAGAAACGCTTTCGACTCAGGCGGACTCGCCGCCCGCCATGATGATCGTCGGCGATCATGGGTCGGCGATGGAGCTGGACTCCTTCGATCCGAAGCGGACGGATCTCATCGAGCGGATGTCGGTCTTCTCGGCATACCGATTACCGGACTCACAGGGTGCCGCGCTCTACCCCGAGATCTCGCCGCTCAACGGCACGCGCGCCCTCGCGCGTTACTTCGGAGCAGACTTGCCCTTTCTGCCCGAGCGGAGCCTCTTCTCCATCTGGAACTCGCCGTACTCGTTCGTGACCGTGGCATCAGAAGAACGGCCCGCCGCCGCGTCGATGGGCGGGGACTGAAGAGGATCTTCCATCCGCGCCCGGCCGCAAAATGTGCCCCCGATTGCGCGCCCGCGTCTGTGATGTCCGCCAGGAGCTCCGCGGCCTCGCCCATCGCGAGGCCGTGGCCGATGCTCTGTCTCGCCAGCAAGCGCGTAATCGATCAACGCGCTGCGATGGAGAATGCAGCGTTGCTGACGGAGCAGTTCGTGGCCGTCGGCCGTCCTGGGCGGCGTGAGTCACAGCCTTCGTGCGGGCCGCGTGATTAGCTTGCGCAATACGGCCCACCGTCCAGCGGCTGAACTGAAGCAAATGACTGACCCAATGTTGCGCGCACTCGGCGCGGCAAGTAACGCCCGCACAGCTGCCGACAACGATGGATCGCGCGGAAGAATCTGCGGTCACGGTTGAAGATAGGGTTTAGTTCATCAACCGGGGGTAGTCCGGCAGTTCAGATAGTGTCGACGACCCAGCAGCCAGACAAGTTCAAATTCAGGATTCATGTCACCACCGAGGCAGGGATCACCTTCGAGGCGCTGGACATTGGCATCCGGTCGACTGAGGAGGCCGGCCGCGCAAATGGCTTCGCGCCTCCCTCGATCCCTTTCGCGCCCGCGACCGCGCCGCAGGCTAGCGGTCATCTGTCGATTCTGCAGGCGGAGTTTGCGCTAACCCCTGGTCCTCAATGGGCCGCTCACCGGTCGCTTCCGCACCCCCGTCCTGACCGAGGGAGTGGTCGCCTCACCCAGGCGTGCCCATCTATCGAACATCAGTTGCATCTGGCTACGCAGCTCGACGGTCGCACGCGCGTCACCTACTCGGTCGGATCAACGAGCCACGACCGCCGGCTGCGAGGCCTCATCGAACGCCTGCCGCACAGCCATTGGGACCGCTTCCCCCCGGCAGGCTGCTCAGAATCGCCATGTTCTGTCGCGCCTGTGTACGCGAGGACTCCGATCCGCGAGCTGCCTGCAACGCCTGGGCTCGATGCGCGCTCAGCATGCATCCGATCGCCTTGACGCCGCCCTCGCCGCATTCCTACAGGAGGCAGACTTGCCTTCGTGAAAACACTTGACTCAACTATTCACATTCTCGGGGTCAAGACTCCTGTCTTGCGCCAGGAATCCTGACAATCATTGCGTGGTCCGGACAGAGCCCAGCTTTACCGCGTCGTTTCTGCGGACCAGAACATGGCAGCGGATATTTTGTCGAACCATAGCCGAACTCTGCCGAGTGCTCGCTCACCTTGAGCTGCTTCTCGACGTCAACCCTTCGCTACTCAAAGCAATCCTCAGGGATCTATTCCGTTCCAAAGCGTGATCGAGCCACAATTCCATCTGTTGGACACGCCCGTCGCGCGGCCAGAGTGAGAAGGCCGCGATTGTGATGAGCCCCGATCATGAAACGCGAAGTCCAGGGCGCCTCGCTGTCATTCCACACGCAGCCTGAAGATCGGAAATCACGAGCTGATCGAGAAGCTGCAGCGCGCCGCCCGCAGCATGAACGACGAGCGCCGAGGACTCGAGACCCGAGCCAGGAATCTGCCTCTGGGCGAGCACCGGATCGATCGTCGCACCAGTGAGTGCCGCTGCCTCCTCAACTCACTTGTTCCAGATTCGAAGCATCCAGCCCCGTCAGCATGTCCTGCTGCCGGTTCATAACGGTCAGTTCCAGGCGTCCTGCCGAGGATCGTTGATACCGGTCCCCGGAAGACAGGGTGCCAGCCATCCTTGACGAGTGTTTCCACCACTGCGCCGATGGCAGCCAGACAAATTCGGGATCCAGACGTCTGTGACGAACGCCATCGCCTCCGGCTGTTCTCGTAGAACCGGAGGTGCGCGCTCGACGAGGTCTTCGGAATAGACGGTTTCGCGGCGACCGTCCATCGATACGAGGATATCCGGACCCAAGTGCCAGATTGCGTACTCACCCCAGCTGAAATAGGTGAGGACGCGCGCCCGTTTAGCGTGAGTCTTAAAAATTCAATCGTGACCGATTCGGGATCTCCAGGGACTTCGATGCATCGTCCCGATTTGATGCCATAGCTTGCGCCTGTCAGCACAATCATCGTCGCGACACCCAGAAAGACCGGGCGATACCGGAAGGCGAAAGCGGCGGACGTCGACGTCGAATCGAGAGCTTTTGCCGGAACGGTTCAATGCTGGTGCAACGAGCATCACCATGGCGATGCCGAAGAACGCATCCAGGCGACTCACACGCATGGCACCAAGGAACAGAGCTACGACGATGACCTGATAGGCCCAGTCCAGGCGGGCTCCTGCTCTAAGCATCATGAATCCGCAGATACAGGCGGCCACCAGGAAGGGCGCCCACATGATCGGACCATGTGCGAGCATCGGCCTCCAGTCGGCCATGTTGCGCGACAGCCCGACCGTGCTCCAGAGGAACTGCCATAAGCCAAAACCGTAGGGTTTAGGAGCGTCGCGCCAACAGACAGCAGCCCGAGAGCCATTAACGCGCCGCTGGACTTCGCATCCCTGTTTTGAAGCACCCGCACGAGAAGCCACAAGAAGAGGACCCCAAGCCCGACGAGAAACCTCCGTGAAGATTCGCCCATAGCGCCATGATGACCGGGACTTCCAACAGCCATCTCCTGTTGCCAGGTCGGCCGCTCTCAGCGAGTGAAGCAAGAACGCGAACAACAACAGAGAGAAGACCTGGGGCCTGGCCGTGTGTAGCCGCCAGAACATGACAACGATGGCTATCCCTATCAACGCGTCCTGGTGGATGGGTCTGAGGGCTGCGCGGTTCAGGGACCGTAACATCAGCGCGAGCGCGCCAGTGACTATGCCCGTTTTGAGTGCGACGATACCGAGACTCCCGCCTGCAGCAAAGGCAAGATACAGCAGCACCTCGGCCAACCACTCATGGTTGATCCAGGGTCGATCGCTCGTGAACGAGTACGGATCGGCGGTGTGAAGTTCCCCCTGGGTCACGATGTCGCGTCCGAACAACACATGTCCCCACAGGTCCGGGTCCGCCCTCGTCAGTCGAGATGATGTACACGGCACCCACGAGAAGAGCCAGCCTGACCAGACGCAGAATCTGGATCTCAACGATTTCACGTGTGGTCAACTTGCTCTCTAACGACCGCGGAGAAGGGTTGGATGATTTGGAGGACTCGGTCACTGCTGTCATGTTCTTCTCAGATTGCGCTGGCCCATCCGGGCGGCACCATCTTTTATTTCACGCCGCGCGACGCTTTGCCCGGGATGTTTGGATTGCAGTAGACAGCCAACCAGCTTTCGAGAGAGACAACGCAATCGGGGTGAAGCGTGCAAGACCTGTGCGCAAACCCACATACCAATTGGCCGACGATTGGGGAGGATACGGTGGCACCGGCACTGGATGTCTGGTGGCGATCAGATGGAATGTCTGGTCAGGACCAGAATTGTTGTGGAAGCGGAAAGGGCCTGACGTCGCTGCGGTTCAAGGACTTCTATTGCAAAACCGGGAGTTTTCAGCGGATCCGCGCGAAAAACAGCTGTTGTTCGATAACGGTCCTTCACCCACGAAACGATCTCTTGCCATAACTCGCCGTTGTACGAAAAGCGGGTAACCGTACTCGCTCGTATCTCTTTGGATGAGGAAGACGACATCGGGCGGCCGACTCTGGACGGAGTCCAACAGTGTGCGCTCACCGAATGCAATGAGTTCGGGTGGCATGAAATTTACGAGTCGCAGCGGCGATTCGCGGCGTGAGAGGTAATTGAGGATCACGCCCTCAGGTAAGACCGCCAACGTTCCATCGTGCGGTGTGATTTGCTGTAGTTGACGTAGCGCCTCCCGCACAGGCACACCTCGTGCCGACGCTAGAAACTGGTCGCCGCCGCTCCCGATTGTGACGACCTTGGTTTGATACCACGTGTGTGACAACGCCAGGTACCGGAACGATTGCTCCTACTAACACCGAACCCATGATGAACTGGAAGCGCTGCGCGCTGCATCAGCCGTTTGCCACCTGTCGAGAGCGGCTGGAATGAGCGAAAAAAGCGTCACGATCACAATCGTGGTTGCGGGCAGCGCGAGGTAGAAGCCGTAATGAACGAACCTGGTGTTGAGCCAAATCTTGGCGAGTAGTGTGAACGAAAAGGCGGACCACATGAGGAGGGGCAGCAGCCGAACTGCGGAGTCGCGGTTGCTGCGCCGCTTTAAGAAAAGGATTCGGTCAGCTTCCCCAGCGCAGCGAGTGTTACGAGGGGGAAGGCACGGGGAAATTCGAGTAAATCGTGCCAAGAGAATCCCGCTCGCCAACAATAACAGACGCGCGAAACGGTACAGAAAATGTCGACGTCGGGCTGTCCTTGGAGGGTCGCTCCAAGAAAGGGCAACAGCCCCTGTGACAAAGGTCAGGAACCCCGCGAACATCAGAAGCATTCGACCGGCGTTTCCGCCGTGTCGTCGAGGCCCATACTCCGAAGATAGAAGATGTTCTGCGCGATCGGTGTTGCGAACGTTGTGGTCCATGCGCCGGCGACGGCGCGCAGCGCGTCGTCGTCGGGCATGTGCATCCGAAAGTCAGCCGATGAAAAGTAACGGTGGTGCCGCGGCAGCGGACAAGAACGCCAGAGAGCCTCGAGTGAGAGATCCGTGGAATCGTCGTATCCGAGAAAGGCCGCAGCTGTGCATCCATAACGATTGCCGCAAAAGCAGCCAGCGACGTTTCGGGCTCCGTGAGCACTAGCAGCCCGAAGCATCCACACGGCGGCGGCGAACAATGAGGCGCGACGCCCAACCAAGCCGTGGTAAAGCGCAATCAAGGTGGCGATACTGAGCGCGATTCCGTGCGTCGCTTCGTGCGCGTATGGGCAAATAAAATTGTAATTACCGCCACCAAAAAGTCCTGAGAGAAACCAAAGAGCAATAGAATGGAAGAGCGTCGAAACGCTTGCGGTGATCCGATCCGTTGAGATGCGAATCAGGTGGTGAATTTCCGGCTACTACGGCAGCCAGGATTATCAGATTGAGGACGATGAGGCGTGGTAAGAGAAATGCCGAACAGTTTGAAACCAGAGACGTTGACGTATGGCGACAGCGGCCCGAATGAGCGAAGCAATGTCGCGATAGAGGACTTTGCCTTGTAAGAGCTGCCAAGGAACGTAGAGTTCGCGTCCGAAATCGACGATCGGGTCTGGCCATTTACGCCAACTCCACCACGTGAGCAACGCAAAGACGCATGCGTGCGCTACGAGCGCCATCGCGTCGGCGAAAGCGGGCGACCGAAAAGTAACTGCCTTCTTGGACATTTCCTGGCTGATTGTCCCAGCGATTCCTCAGGCCGATGGAATGGCTGTCCCGGCCGCGTGCAAGCGTCCCTGTCGGTCTCAGCGTCCTGTCAGCGGTTCGACCGGCTCGTGCGCAAACGGCTCGGCCGAAACTTGACGATGCACCAAATCGCGCGGAGGCCGTCGCGCCAGCCGATTTTCTTCCTTCTTCGTACGTTCGTCCGGCGTACGGAATGGCCACCTCGTAAATCCGGCAGCGGCGCGCGGCGAGCCAGGCGGTGACTTCCGGTTCGAATCCGAACCTTCTTCCTTGGATCCACGGACTGAAGCACCTCGCGGCGAAATGCCTTGTAACACGTCTCCATGTCCGACAGGTTCAGGTCCGTAAACATGTTCGACAGGAATCGTGAGCAGACGATTTCCAAGCGTGTGCCAGAAGGAAAGGACCCGATGGCAGTCACCTCCCATGAAGCGCGAGCCGTACACGACATCTGCTTTTCCATCGAGTATTGGTTGAAGCAGTTTTGGATACTCGGCGGGGTCGTCTTCCAATCGGCGTCCTGTATCAGGATGACGTCGCCCGTGGCTTCGTGGAATCCAGTGCGCAGCGCTGCGCCCTTTCCACGATTGTGCTTGTGAAGGACGATTCGCACGCCGCTCAGCCGTCCAAGCTCCTCCAGGATGGAGCGCGTCCCGTCCGTCGAGAAGTCATCGACGATCACGATTTCGAGATCCAGCGGCAGGCTGATGGACCTTACGCGCGTGACGATCTCGCGAATCGTCCGAAGTTCATTTACGCAGGAATAACAACAGATAGCTTCACGATCCGTCCTCTTGCGGCAAGTGAAAGGCGCGTGCTTGACGCTTTCCAGCCGGTCATGTCGTGATGGGCAATCGTGTGCCAGCCGCGCTGGTCGGCGACAGAATCGCGAAATCGACCGACTGGCGCCAGGTTTCAGGGTGCCTTTTTGTAGCTGGACCGTCGACTGCATATTCGGCATGAAAGCAATCTGGTCCGACCAGAAATTTCATCTCACCCCGGCCAGACGTCCGATGTCTCAGCCACCGCGTCCCGAGAATGGCTAACAAATCAGAACTGGCACTTGTGCATGAGCCTTGCACTTCGGGCAAGAGCCTTCTTATCCGTGAACAGCACTCTCGCTCGGCAGAGTCCCGCGGAACGGGGGCTCACATGACCAGTCCGGATGGATCAGTCGCGGCATCTCGACAATTGACTGTCAGCGTGCCTGATTCTTGGGAGGGCATTTGGTAGAAATCACGCCGTACCGGTCCGTACCTTTCCTCGTCGCCCCTTCTGGGTCTTTAGTGCGCGAGAAGCGCGAGCGCACGCAGTGATACTCGCCGTCGTGCTTTCGGCTACGGCGGCGGTTATCGTGTTCGCGGGCCCCACGTCCGCAGCGTCTTTGGCCCGCTCAAAGGCACAGATTCATCCAGTTCTTCACGTTAGGCCACATCGCGCGCAGTGGGCCTCTGGATGCCCTCCATGACCCGGACGCGTCCTATCGCAGACAAATCGGCCTTGTTCCTGAATCTGCACCGGAACGTTACCTGCCGGTGTACCGCCACAGGCGGCATTGCTCTTGCGCCGTTTGCCGGCTGGAGCTACGGGAAGGCTGCTCTCCTCTGGGGAGCCATAACAACTGCGGGATACGCGGCACTGCTTTGGCTCGCTTGGCGACCGAACCGTAAGGTCCTTCGAGATGTCCAGTTTGTGATTGCTGCTGCCGCCGCATTTCCGCCGTTCTGGAATCTGGTTCTTCACGGGCAAACGACGGTCGTGGTGTTAATGGCATTTGGGTTAGCTTGGCTTGCGCTGGAAAGCGGCCGACCGTATTGGGCGGGTGTGGCATTTAGCCTACTGCTCCTCAAGCCCCAATTCGGTCTGATCCTGGCGGTCGTCATGCTCGCCTCACGGGAGTGGGCAATCGTAGCTGGCGGCGCTACCGCTACAGTCGTTCAACTCGCCGCGATTCTGACCGCGTTTGGCCCGACCGTCCTTGTGCGATTCGTTGAATCACTGCCTTATCTGTCCGCCCATCGTGACCTGCTCGAACCCAAAGGTTGGCAGATGCATTCGTTCACTGCACTGACGGACCTCATGCCTGCGGGAGTGAGTACAGCAACATGGACCATGCTCAGCCTCGGAGTAGCCATTGTGGCCGTCCGGGTGTGGCGCTCGGCCGGTCCGGTCAGCGTGCGCTTGGGAACGATTGTTCTGGCGACGGTGTTGGTCAACCCCCACATCATCGTGTACGACGTCACCGTTGTTGCTCTCGCACTCATCTGGATTGGCGGCTGGGTCGAAACGAACGCCGACATCGCCCCCGAGCTTCGGCAGCGATATTGGCCGAGCGTATACTGGCTCTACGTCGCGCTACTGGTACCCACTGCGCGGCTCATATGGATCCAAGTGTCCGTCCTGATCATGGCGTGGCTCTTCCTGATGGTTAGCCGACACGTTATTCCGGCCTTTGCTATGAAGCAGGTCGGCGTTCGGGTCACCGCCCGTTCGCCGTCGCCAACAAGCGTGGCGGCAAACGCTCGTTGTCTTGCAGGAGCGCCCCAGCAGTTTCACCGATGACTACGATCGTGTTCCTTACGAGCTAGCCCGCCATTCGCGAAACTGGTCGATCACGATTGCGCGAGTCGCGAATCGAGCGGGCGGTTCGCTCTGCTGCTCAATGTGGCGCACATCGAGATTTCCCAGGAATCTGGCTGCGGTCCTGAGGTAGGGAAGCCAAGGACCGGGCGCACGTCGCGTCGGCGGCAACCAGGGCGGAACCGGTCGAGCCGTATCATTGTCATGACCGAACGACTGCTGATCGACGTCTGGTAGGTTCCGACCAGCGATCTGGCCTCGGCTCAAGCAAAGCCGCGATCTGCGGCCGAACGCTTCTTCCGCTGTCAGAACGCCAGGGCGCGCCGAGGTGGGTTGGTTCTTTGCCGAAAGACGACCCGCCTCAGGTAAACTCGCCCTGAGAGAGATAAGACATGGACTACACGACCATCGGTCTCGCCGCCGCCGCGATCATCATCGGCATCCTGTACCTGTGGCGCCGCCGGTCGCGCCTCAGCCGCGAAGACTAGAGCAATTTCGATTACGGTGTAGTAACGCGATACCCGCAGTGTCGCACGTAATTTCGACATTCGGCGGGTGTGAAGAAGCCGAGCGCCGTGGCGACGAGCGCGTTGACCTGATCGAAGCTGCGCGGCCGGGCGGCTCGCAGGAAGGCTTTCAATTTGGCGAACGCCTGTTCGATCGGATTGAAGTCGGGACTGTACGGGGGGAGAAATCGGAGGTGGGCGCCGATCCCTTCGATCGCCGCGCGGACCTCGGGTTGCTTGTGGACGGCGAGGTTATCGAGGACGACGACGTCGCCCGGGCGCAGCGTGGGCACGAGGACTTGTTCGACATAGGCGAGGAAACTCGGATTGTCGATGGGGCCGTCGAAGACGGCAGGCGCGCCGACGCCCTCGAGCCGCAACGCCGCGATCACCGTATGGGTCTGCCAGTGGCCGCAGGGCGTGTGATCGTGGAGCCGCAGGCCCCGGGGACTGCGGCCGTAGCGCCGTAAGCAGATCCGTCGTCACGCCACATTCATCCAGGAACACGTACTGGCGCACGTCGCGGATCGGCAGCCACGCGTACCACTGGCGACGCTGCGCGACGACGTCAGGCCGTCGTTGCTCGTCGGCGTGTACCGTTTTTTTTAACCGTTAACCGCAGCCGATCAATCGCCTGCCAGAGCGTGCTCAACGCCGCCGATGTCGGCAGGGCCTCGCGCAACTCGGCGAGCGTGGCATCGGGCCGCGCCACGATCAGCGCCGCCAGCCGCGCCTCCTGGTCGGCCAACACCCGGCGGCGAAACTTCGTCTGCTTCCGGGGCGCGATCGAGCCGGTCTCCCGCCGCCGCTGGATGAGCCGATGCACCCAGGCCCGACTCACCTCGTATTTCGTCGCCACGCTCTCGGCATCCATGCCGGCATCCCACGCCCGCACGACGCGCTTCCGCAGGTCCATTGAATAGGGCGCCATGGCTCCTCCTGAGGGAGAAGTACCACGAAGGCCGTACTACGTACAACCCAAAAACGCTCTAGCAGGGTGCTGAGTGCGCCGGGATAAACCGGCGTGGAGTCGTGAATGCAAGAGTCACACAGGAAGGGAGTAGCGATCCATCCTGACCCCGAGTCATGCATGGCCAACCGCGAGGTTGCCATCGAAGCGTTGACAGGGGCACATGTAGGCCGGGTATTGAGCTGCGAAATAATCGCGACCGGAGTGCCGACGTCGTTCAGCAAGGCGGAAGGCCATATGGACAGGGGCGTTATCGCGAGTCTCTGCCCGACTCCGCGCAGTCTGAGACCCCGCGCATGCATGGAAACTCCACGCGCGAGAACCGGGAGACCCCATCGACACCCGCGGTCGTCGGTCGGACGTGGGTTGGTCAGGGAAGGCTATGAGCCGCACGCCTGACATGCACGTCGGTGGGGAGTCGGACGGTCGCGTACTACCAACGAAGCGCCCGAACAACGGCGGACAACCGCTCGCGGAGGGCGTGGAGGGAAGGCGACCGACCAAGGAGAACATCGAGCAAACGACCGCGCCCCGGACACAGAGCCGGATCCAGCGCGACGAGCGGCTTGCTCGGTGTGCGGGAAGTCGCACGCAAGGACAAACGGATACAGTTCACCGCGCTACTTCACCATGCGACGGTGGCGCTGCTCTGGGACAGTTTCCACGCGCTCAAGCGGGACGCTGCGCCTGGCGTGGACGCCGTGACGTGGAAGGAATACGAGACGGACCTCGACGCGCGGCTGCGGGATCTACACAGCCGCGTGCACCATCGGGACGTATCGTGCGCAGCCTTCCAAGAGAGCCTACATCCCCAAGGCCGATGGACGGCAGCGTCCTCTGGGCATTGCCGCCCTGGAGGACAAGATCGTTCAGCACGCCGTCGTCATGGTCCTGAACGCAATTTATGAACAGGACTTCATGGGGTTCTCGTATGGGTTCCGTCCCGGGCGTAGTCAGCACCAGGCGCTGGACGCGCTCTGGGTGGGGATCATGCGGAAGCGGGTGAACTGGGTGCTCGACGCAGACATTCGTGACTTTTTCGGTGCGCCAGGCCAAGCCGGGCGCTTCCAGCGGGTGCAATTCCCGCCCAGGCAAGGAGAACGAGCCGCTCCACCTGGAATCGAGCCTTGGGCGCATGGAGGTAACGACATGAGTTAAGCGTAGGCCGAGCGACGTCCGGGCCGTAAGGCAAGTGAAGCGATTGAGCCTCGTGATTCGGTAACCCGGAGGCCGACAAGGTCGAAAACTTGGAAGGCACCAGTAGGTTCCCGCACAGGGCGAGGGGACCGGAGACTCCGGCGGGGTCTGAGAGCACGGCACGGACAGAAAAGGAAGCGTCACGGAACCTGGGAGATCCACGACGGTCTTGACCGGCGATCGATTGAGTAGGCCGACTGAATGGACCATCCATAGGAAGGCCGACGCCGTCGTGGAAGTCGGATCCGCTGGTAGGTACTCGGCGCGCGGGAAAGCCGCGCACAGGGGGAAGCGGCGGAGCAGGTCGAGGAGCTGGGCCAGGGACACATCCCCTACGCTCAGAAGTAGGACGCGGATGTCTACACAACTGGAACAGATTGCGACCAAGGCCAAGGCCGACCGCACGCTGCGCTTCACCTCGTTGGCGCATCTGCTCACGCCAGCGTTTCTGATTGAGACCTGGCGGCAGATGAACCGGCGCGGTGCGAGCGGAGTGGACGGGGAAACGACGACGGAATTCGAGCGCGAGCTGGAAACACGAGTCCAGGACATTTGTGCACGGCTGAAAGCGGGCACCTATCGGGCGCCACCGGTACGTCGGGTGGAGATTCCGAAAGGCCCCGGCAAAGTCGGGACGAGACCATTGGGTATTCCCACAGTCGAGGACCGATTGGTTCAGCGTGCGGTCGCGCGCATCGTTGAAGCGGTGTTCGAGGCGGACTTTTTGGACTGCTCGTATGGATTTCGGCCAAGACGGAGCGCGCATCACGCGCTGCGTACCCTGAGGGCCACGCTGGTCACCAAGAAAGTGCGGCATCTCTACGAGGCTGACATCCGCGGATACTTCAACCACATCAATCATCAGTGGCTGATGCGAATGGTCGCGCACCGTATTGCCGATGGCGTCATCCTGCGCCTGCTTGGTAAGTGGCTCAGGGCCGGCGTCATGCACGAGGGCGTGGTCATCCGAATGGAGGCGGGGACGCCGCAAGGCGGCCCGCTCAGCCCAGTCCTGGCCAACGTATATCTGCACTTTGTGCTCGACTTGTGGTTCGAGAAGAAAGTGCGGCGGTGGTTTCGGGGTGAGGCGTACCTGATTCGGTTTGCCGATGATTTTGTGGCGAGTTTCCAATACAAGCGGGACGCGGAGAGCTTCGACCGATACCTGCGGAAGCGGTTCGCGCGATTCAACCTGGCACTGGCCGACGACAAAACACGGCTGCTGCTCTTCGGACGCTTCGCCGCCGAGAGGAAGGCGACATACAGCGAGAGACCGGAGACGTTCGACTTTCTGGGCTTCACGCATGTATGCGGAACGGACCGCCGCGACACCTTCGCAGTCGTTCGTCTTCCGAGCCGGAAGAGCTGTCGCAAGTTTCTGGCGCGCACCAAGGAGTGGCTCTCGACGCATCGGCACTGGAAGCGACGGGACCAGCAGCGTCAGTTGACGACGATGCTGCGTGGCTTCTACCAGTACTTCGGATTGCACCACTGCAAGCCGAGGCTCGACGCCATCCGGCGCGAGGTTCAATTGCAATGGATTCGAGTACTGCGCAGACGCAGCCAGCGCCATCGGCTGTACTGGTGCTACCTGACGAGCCGCTCGTGGTTCGAGCTGCCGTACGCGGCGACTCGTCACGCGACTGTCTGACGGGGCTTGGTCGCGAGGGCGACCTGGGGAGCCCGGTGCGGGAAATCTGCACGCCGGGTTCTGCGTGGGGGGACGGGCACAAGGAGTCACGCCGGCTCGGTGAGGGCACTGGCTCGAAAGGGTCAGCTCCAGCGAGGCTCCGCCAAGGCTACCGCTCCGAGGCTTGTCCCTACCAGCCGCACCATCGATCACGGATGGATGGTCAAGTTTGTTGAGCACCGGTTGCCGACCGACGCGTATTCATCGCCTCATCCGAAATGGCTCAGAGCCGGGGTATCGGAGGACGGCATCTGGTCGAAGACAGAGGTCGGTACCCCGCAAGGCGCGGTGGCGTCACCGCTGCTGGCGAATATCTACCTGCACTACGTCTTCGATCTCTGGGTCCGACGCTGGCGCAAACGTCAGGCAACGGGTGACATGATCGTCATTCGATACGCCGACGACATTGTGTTGGGTTTCGAGCATCGCACCGACGCCGAGCGGTTCCTCCAGGAGTGGCGGGACCGCCTGCGTGTCGTTCGGGCTGGAACTTCACCCGGACAAGACGCGCCTGATTGAATTCGGGCGCCACGCAGCCGACAACCGAAAGCAGCGCGGCGAGAACAAGCCGGAGACGTTCGACTTTCTGGGCTTCACGCACCTGTGTGGGACGACCCGGAAGGCCGGCCGCTTCATCGTCAAACGCAAGACCATCCGCAAACGCCTCTCCGCCAAGCTCGCAGAGCTGAAGGAGGAGCTTCGGCGACGCTGGCACGCGCCGGTCGTCGACGTCGGGAGGTGGTTGAGGTCCGTTGTACAGGGCTACTTCAACTATCACGCGGTTCCCGGCAACATGGATAGTCTGAACAGCTTTCGGGCTCAGGTCATCTGGCGGTGGTACCGCGCACTCCGACGACGGAGTCAGCGGCACCAGATGTCGTGGGACTCGGTTCTGGCGGTTGGTAGATTGCTGGATTCCGAGCGCCAAGATCCTGCATCCACATCCGAACGTGCGGTTTGACGCCATGCATCCAAGGTAGGAGCCGTATGCAGCAATCCTGCACGTACGGATCTGTGCGGGGGGCGTCGGGTTGACCGGCGTCCCTACCGCGACAAAAGTCGCTTTAAGGGGATCGACATGGTGATCCCGTCGTACTACCATGCTCCCGACCATCTGGAAGGGAGCGTGCCGATGCGAGGCGACGATCCGCGTCACGATGTCGATGTTTAGTTACATCACGCCGGAGGCCCGCGTGCGCGCGGACCATCCGCTGCGACCGATTCGGCGGATGACCGACGCGGCGCTGCCGCGATTGTCGGCGCGGTTTGATCGGTTGTACTCGACGACCGGTCGACCATCGATCCCGCCGGAGCAATTGTTGCGGGCGTTGTTGGTGCAAATGCTCTACAGCATCCGCAGCGAGCGGCTCTTGATGGAGGAGCTGGACTACAGCGTCTTGTATCGGTGGTTTGTCGGGCTGAGTCTGGACGATCCGATCTGGGACGCGACCACGTTTACCAAGAATCGTGACCGGCTGCTCGACGGCGACGTCGCCGACGCGTTCTTTGCCGAAGTGCTCGGCCGCGATCAGAGGCGAGGGCCTGCTGTCCGACGAGCACTTCACCGTCGATGGCACGCTGCTCGAAGCGTGGGCCAGTCACAAGAGTTTCAAACCGAAGGGCGGCGCCGGGCGCCCGCCCGACGATCCCAAGAATCCGACCGTGAATTTCCACGGGCAGACGCGACGGAACGATACGCATGCAGTCGACGACCGATCCCGATGCGCGGCTCTATAAGAAAGCGATCGGGCGCGAAGCGAAACTCGGCTATCTCGGCCATCTGCTGACCGAGAATCGCCACGGCTTGATCGTCGACGCGGCCGTGACCGCGGCCAGCGGGCACCGCCGAACGCGAGGCCGCGATCCGGATGCTCGGCGATTTGCCGCTGACGCCGCGGCGCGTCACCGTCGGCGCCGACAAAGTGTTCGACACGCGCGCCTGGGTCGCTGCTGTCCGCGCCTGCGCATCACGCCGCATGTCGCACAGTACGAATTCGGCCACGCGGCGGGAGCGCGATCGACGCGCGGACGACCCGGCATCCCGGGTATCGCGGGCAGTCAACGCAAGCGCAAGCTCATTGAGCAAGCCTTCGGCTGGATGAAGACCGTCGCGCTGTTCCGCAAACTGCGGCATCGCGGCGGACGCCTCGTCGATTGGCTGTTTAGCTTCGGCGCCGCCGCGTACAACCTGGTGCGCTGGCGCAATCTCGTGGCGCAACGCGGCTGAGACGCGAGCGACCGATGGATCGGACTCCTCGCCGTGATGGCATGACCATCAACGACCAAGGAAATCAGGTGCTGAACCGTCGTTTTTCAGCACCCTGCTAGTTGGCGTATCCGCCAATTCGGTACAGCTCTGTGGGCCCGCTCATGGTAGCGCAGGACTTTAGTCCTGCATGCCGAGCGGGCAGGTCTGAAGACCTGCGCTACAGTGGGCCCGAATCAGCGGATACGCTCCACTAGTACCCGGCTCAACGGGAGGAGGTTGGGTATTTTTCTTAGCCATACGTGTCCGCTTTCACGGTTCACGGGCACCTCTAAACCGATGCAAGCGAGTAGCTCGTGCTCCGCCCGCCTGCGGGATTCCGCACCAGCACGCCTCGCTCGAGGAGCTGTTGGATTTCACGCAGCGCCGTGTCCTGCGAGCTCTTCGTCAGCGCCGCCCATTTCGACGTCGTCAGCTTCCCCTCGAATCCCTCGAGCAGCTTGTTGATCACCAGTCGCTGACGCTCGTTCAGCGGCACGTCGCGCAGCTTCTCCCAGTATCGCGCTTTTTCGATAACGCTTGAGAGCGCAGCCTGCGCACCCTCGATCGCGCGAGTGAGACAACCGAGGAACCACTCCATCCAGGCCGTGACGTCCATCGTCCCTTGCTGCGTCTGCTCCAAGATGCGGTAGTACTCGCCGCGCTCCTCGCGGATCTGCGCCGACATGCTGTAGAACCGCTGCGAACTTCCTTCCGACCTGGCCAGCGACATGTCCGCGATCGCCCGCGCAATCCGGCCGTTGCCATCGTCGAACGGATGGATCGTGACGAACCAGAGATGCGCAAGCGCCGCCTTCAGCACCGGCTCAGTGGTCACGTCGCTGTTGAACCATTCGAGGAACCGCCGCATCTCTTCTTCGAGCCGCTCGGCGACCGGTGCCTCGAAGTGCACGCGTTGGCGCCCCACCGGGCCGGATACGACCTGCATCGGTGCGGTGCGGTCGTCACGCCAGGCGCCGACCGTGATTCGATGCATCCCGCTCCTGCCGGTCGGGGAACAGCGACGCGTGCCACCCGAATAGGCGTTCCGCTGCCAGCGGCTCGTCATAATGCTGCGTCGCGTCCAGCATCATCTCCACGACGCCTTCGACATGACGATCCGCAGGCTTCAACCCGCCGATGTCGATTCCGAGCCGGCGAGCGACCGACGAGCGGACCTGATCGGCGTCCAGCTTTTCGCCTTCGATTTCGCTGCTCTTTAAAACGTCTTCGGTGAGCGTGCGGAGAACGGCCTCCTCCTTGACCCTGAAGCCGAGCGCCTCCATCTGGCCGACCAGGCGCCCCTGCAGGTGCCGGGCGGCGGCCAAGGGGGCTGCCAGGCGCCCGTCTTCCCAGCGGAACTTCGGCCAGTCCGGAAGCTCATGAATAAGCGGCATTCACCGCATGTCCTGCGGCGATTATGCTCCGTATTTGCCGCAACCGGCCGGACAATTGCCGCACAGATGCGGCGAATACAAGGTTGAATCGCCGCAGGCGAATGGCCAAGGCTGTCCCTACCATTAAGTCCATCCGGATTCGAGAGAACCGCTTGTCTACGTCCTGGAGCCGTGCCGGCAATTGCACTTCCTGTCCGAGTTCACCACGAAAGACGTTGTTAGGTGATGTATCGACCGAGCCTTCTGGCACCCATGGATCAGCATGCATCACGGTGAACTGAGGAGAGGAGTCAGAGATGCAAACGTTGATATCGTCGGTTCAATCGAGAAAACGCAGTCTGTCGTGGCTGACGGCGAGTCTGATTGGAGGCGTTCTGGCGCTTTCGGCTTCGGACGTGACACGCGCGCAACAGGCGCTGCCCCGCACGTCGAATCGAGCCCGCTTGGTATGCCGTGCTGTGGTCCATATTGACAACGCCGTGTCGTGCAAGCAGGTCATGATCCAATGTGCGGCCGAGGCCTACGAGAAGGAGGGTGGCGGCTGCACGTGTATCGTTAAGTGGCTTGGGCCGGAAGTCGGAATCAGGGGTACGGTGTTTTCGGTGATCCCGCTGACTCGCTGAGCGACGCGCACGTTAGCTCTGGAAGGAGATCAGGGCCATGTCTTTCAGAAACAGCGATGTGCACCACTGGGCCCAAGAAGCGCTGGATAAGTACAACGGTGGGTACACCGCGAGTGTTGTGAATCTCAACGCAACGACGTACCTATACGAACTGCGGGACAATGGCAACAGCGAAATAGCGTTGGCAGTGGCCAGCCACTACCTGCATTGCCGGTACATCACCAGCCAATACTATCTGCCTGGAGCCATTATCGGTACGGTCGCGGCGGCCGGCTACGATGGCGTCTGGAAGCTAATCGAAAAGTCACTGGAGCCGAGAGCTCTCTCATCGGTTTGGAAAGTCTCCTGTCAGCAAATTCAATCGAACGATGCTCGCGTGGGACATGCAAGGCTTGTCGGACGGCCTAAGTGACTTCATGTTCTGCTGGGGGGATACGAGCCTTTACGCGCCGTACCATCCGATGAGCGCCAGCTACCCATGAGTCAGTGCCGCATCTCCAATTTTTTCGGGAATTGATTTCTTGTAAAGACGGTCGTCCTCGCCCTGGCCCGAGCCTTGCGCCGTTGCTAGAAGTCTCAGTATCTAGACAGACTCCTGCTTATCCGGTTGTTTCAGCAGACCACCATATGTTGCGATCAGCCGTCCTCAAGCAGCTTGAGCATGTCGCGTCCGCCCTGGATGTGACGGTAAGGCGTCGGCGTGCGCCCGGTGCCCAGGCCGAGCAGCGTTTGGAAGGCCGCCATGGGCTGCCGCCGCCGATTGTGCCGAAAGACGAACTCGTCCAAGTACGCCTGAAGCTGCGCGCGGCTGACGCCGTGATAGGTGCCGATCAACCAATGCTGAAGGTTCCCGATGGCGCGGTCCGCCAGCGGCACGACGGAGCTGGCGCCCTTGCGCAGCGCGCGTCTCAGCGGTTGCTTGGGGCGATGTGCCTGAAGCCAGCGGCCGGCAGGCCGGCGAAGCCCCCGAGACCGTCGGTGTAAACCGTCGAGCCTGGTGCGACGTTCTGCTTGAGGATGGCGGTCATCGTCGTCACCGTGAAGTTCGGAAGGACCACCATACGAATCCGGCCCGAACGGTCACCGCGTGTCTCAACGGCGACCAAGACGGGGACCGCGCGACGGTCCTTCAACTGCCGACTCCCTTTGATCCCCGGCTGAGGACCACCAATCCAGGTATCATCGACTTCGACGTCCCCATGGAGGGGCTCACGTGCCGCATTGACCATGGCTCGGCGCAGCTTGTGGAGCATCATCCAGGCGGTTTCATATCGGCGCAGACCGAGCTGGCGCTGGAGCAAGAGCGCGGAGATACCGCGCTTATCGGTCGTCATCAGATACGCGGCCCAAAACCAGTGCGTCAAAGGGGTCTTCGTGTTGTGCAGAATCGTTCCGGCCGTCAGCGATACCTGATGCCGACATTTGGCACATTGCCAGCGCCGCTTCGCCACGGTGTACGCACGCCGGTGTCCACAGCGCGGGCATCCGAAACCCTCCGGCCAGCGACACGCAGCCAGATACCGCTCGCAGGCCTCTTCGGTAGCGAATTGACGCTGAAAGTCGCGCAAATTCTTCGGAAACGACGGGCGCGGCACGCGCCTACACTACAAATAGTGGCGTGCTGAAACAACCGGATAAGCAGGAGACAGACTAGTGTGGTGAGTTAGAGTGCGAAATAAATTTCGGGCGACCGGCGGACTAGGCTGCAAGAGGACACGCCGATGCGACAGGGCCGACCCTTTGCTCCCCCTGTGCTAACGACCGAGGAACGCGAAGGCTACTCATCGTTGGCGGTGACAGCAACCAAGTTCGAAAATCGTCCCTGACACCCAGCCAACCACTCCGAAACACTCCAAGTCTTTCCATCGCAGCGGTTGCCTGGTTCGATTTTCGCTGCTCCCTTCGTGCGCCTGTCGGAGCAGCCGCCAGGAGCCGCCGCCAACCTCCACGACTTCAGTAGCTTGGCCCGAACCAGGGCGAGTTCGAATTCTCTCGCGCCCACGAATCGTCGCAGTCGGGTTCGGTTTCGGCCGGCCCCTCGCGTGAGTCGTCCGGCTCGGCCCGTTCCGTATTGTTATCGTATGAGATAATTTAGGACGGGTCGCAGACTGTGGACGTCCGAGAGTACCCTGACCGCTGACGGCAAGAATCCGTACCGCGAGTGGCTGGACACGCTGGACGTCACGCCGCGTGCCCGGATTCAGGCGAGGGTGTCCGCTTCTCGACCGGGAATCTTGGCGACCACAAGAGTGTGGGCGGCGGCGTCTGGGAAGCGCGGGTCATGTTTGGGCCGGGTACCGGATCTACTTCGGCAAGGACGGTGCGCAACTCGTGCTCCTGTTGCTCGGTGGTGACAAGTCCACCCGATGGCAGACGTGGCCCGGGCGCAGGAATCATGGAAGGCGTATCAGGAGGACACACGCCGTGGCAAGACGAAGTGAAGATTGGAACATCGGGCTCTCGAAGGACCTTCGCGATGCGGCATTCGCCCGCGAGTTCCTTCTGGCGTCCATCGACGAAGGCGTGGACCTACAGCTTGCGCTTGGGAAGGTAATCCGCGCCATGGGTATCAAGGAGTTCGCGGCCAAAGTGCACATGGCCAGTCCGAACGTGCTGCGCGCGATTAACCCTCGCCACAATCCAACGCAGGACACGCTCAATCGTCTCCTGAAGCCGTTCAAGCTTCGCCTGAGTCTGGCGCCGCTGACCGGCAAGCCGCGCCGGACCGCGGCGTGACCGGTGAGCGGGACGACCGCGGCTTCTGACGACTCGAGGACCTTGTGGCTGCCGTAGTACCAATTCAGATGCAGCGGGCCAAACGCACGCCTCGACCGAAGCTGGTGCACCAGTTTCTGGTCGTCCTCTCGAGAGCCTCGCTGACATCATCGGACTCGATCGGGATCTCATCGCGGTGGCCGCAGAAGGCGCGCCTCGAGCGCGGGTGACAAGGTGCCGAGCCCGTCCGGTCGCGCCGGCTCGAAACGCGCGTCCTCGATCACGCCGCATTGGACATCGAACAGCCACGCCAAAATACAGGGTCCGTTGGTCGCCACCTGAGATGTCTGCCCGAAGCGGGAGGAGCGCCTCGATGAAGTCTTGATTGTCGAGCAGCGCTCGAATCTCCGAGGCAATGTAGTCATGTACGTCGGCTGACGCGGCGGCGACGTCGCTCGTAATCTCAGGATGCCCATCGATCACGGCAATGATGTCCTCGAGATCGTGGCTGGCGAAAACGTCAGCGCCGCGTCCATGGAACGCTTCCAGCTTCGTCGCAATGAAGAGCGCCGGGCGTGACGACTCGCACGCTGTGTCCGGCGATATCGAAGGTTCGCGCCGTTTCGATCGCGGCCGGTACCACCGGTTGCTGAAGCCAAGAATGTCCGCATCCACCGGCATGAGGTCGACGATGCCTATTGACACAACCAAATGCAAAGCGTATTGGGCTGAGTTCATTCAGTCCCTCGCTGCGCACGATCCGAGGCGGAGGGTACAACCAGATGCCTTCGGATTTGGTGGCGAAGGAGAAATCGCCGATGAACTGGCAGCACTCGGTACTTGCGGGCAAAAGAGAGCTACGGCTAGCCTGCCCGTGGAGTACACCTCGCTGAATGAGCCACTTCCAAAGGCAGGCGATCTGAGCATTATCCTCGACAGCAAAGGCAATCCGGTGGGCATCATTGAGCGCACATCCGTCGATCTCGTGCCATTCCAGACCATAGATGAAGAGTTCGCCGCCTACGAAGGAGAAGGCGATGGAAGTCTCCGGTACTGGCGCGAAGCTCATACCTGGTACTTCAATAGGGTTTGCTCGCGACTGGGGGGCAACTTTGAAGAAAAGCACGCCGATCCTCTGCCAGCGCTTTAGGCTTGTTTGGCCACAGGCGGCCAGTGAAGCTGCGCGCTGAGGCCTAACCCTTCGCTCCAGCCGACCTGCTACGCCTGGCTTCGCCAGCCTACGCAGGCGGCTGAGCTCAAACGTTGGGCCGACAAGCGGCATTTTGCCCCAGAGCTCGACTACCGTAGACTGCGGCCATGGATTTGCTCGAGCGAATCGCTGTAGACGCGAGCGTCCGATTCGGGAAGCCATGCATCCATGGAACCCGGATCGCGGTTGGCGACGTGCTGGGATACCTCGCCGGCGGAATGACCGAGGACGAGATCCTGCGCGACTTCCCGCAGCTGACGCGCGAGGATATTCGGGCATGCCTCGCCTACGCGGCGGAACGCGAACGACGCACGGTCAGCACGCCAGCCGCATGAGATGACCCGGCTGCTCTTCGATGAGCCACTCGCGGAGCAGCTGTGTGAGTCGCTCGCCGACATGTTTCCGGGGTCACTCCACGTTCGCTTACTCGGTCGCGGAGGTGCACCCGATAACATGGTCTGGGACTTGGCGCGCGAGCGCGGGTGCATCATCGTCAGCAAAGACGGAGACTTTCACCGTTTGGCTGTGTTGCGTGGCGGTCCGCCGAAGTTCATATGGATTCGGTTGGGCAACTGTCGAACGGAGGATGTGGCGCAGCTGCTTCGGTTCCGCCACGAGGATATTGTGCAATTCGATGCTCAGGACGAAGCGACGGTGCTCGAATTGGGTTGAGCAGACGAACGGCCGTGGCGAAGCCTCGGAGACACAACGTGCACGCAGGTGCGCCGAACAAGCCTGTGGGCCGTAGCGCAAGTGAATCCTGAGCAGGCCTCGAAAGTGCGAGAGGTGGACGGCTGACAGCGCCCTAATCTAATCTGACGCGATCAAGGAAGGCGTTCGAGTATGGCCGAAGTGAAGATATTCCATGACCGGGAAGGACAGACGCTGACGGTCTGGTTTACGGACCCTTTACGCGAGCGCGTGGCCGAAGAGACTGGCGACGAGGTCGTGTTGATGAAGGACCGATCCGGTCGGGTGATCGGCGTCGAGAAGCTCAACTTCTCGGTTCCCGAGTCCGACTCGGTGCACGTGGCGCTCCAGACCGCGCCCGCATGAGGCCGCGGGTCTCGTGGTTCTGCGGCCGAGGCCGTCTCCAAAATGTCTCCACGACGGGGTGGAATACTGAGGACTGGCGGGGACTCTCGCGGACGACGAGAAGCCCGTAAGCAATTGGCGCCATTGGCG
>CAVZIS010000015.1:0-199854 GCA_963775345.1 Vicinamibacterales bacterium | reverse complement strand
CGTAGCCGTGCATCGGCTCGGTCGACAGCGTCTTCAGAATCAACATCTCGAGCGTGCCCGGAAGCACTTGTTCTTGCTCTTCGTCTGAGCTTTTTTCATCAGATTGTCTTTGCATCGACTAACTATGGAAGTGGAAAAAAGTGTCCGCCCTTTGGGAGAGGTTGTCAACTGTTGGCGTTTGGGGTTATCGGAAGCCGATGACCTGGCCGTCGGCCGTGCTGACGACGACCTTGCCCTTGGCGACGGCCGGGGAGGACGTCACGGGCGAGGCGGCTTCGTATTCCCAGACTTTCTTGCCGCTGGCGACATCGAGCCCGTAGACGCGGCCGTCGTTGGAGCCGACGAATACGCGGTCGGCGATCGCCGGCGACGAGTCGACGCGGGCGCGCGTGGTGAACGTCCAGAGCGGCTTGCCCGTCTTCGCCTCGAGCGCGTGCACCATCTTGTCGCGTCCGCCGAGCACCGCTTTTGCCGTCGGCGATCGCCGCCGACGAGTAGAACGGGAACTGACGGTCTGTTGGCGTGTATTTCCAGAGCAGCTTCTTGCTCTGCAGATCGAGCGCCATCACTTCGTTGTTGAAGGATTTACTGAACGACGACGAGAACGATCCTGCACGCGGAGCGAGCAGCCGGTTCGATCGATGGAGTGGGTTGGCGATTTCAGTCGTCTAAAATCAACGACTTGGAGATGGTGGGCCAGATTTGTGCGAGTTCGAACCCACTGATCAGCTGGCTGCGGCAGATCGAAGGCCTGAGGCGCGCGGCATAAACCACCAACCCTCAGCTCATGTCATCGCCCACGCGACGGGGCCTGACTGGCTGCCCGCATGGGCCGATTATCCAGGCTGACCGCCGCGGCAAACGGATCCTGTACGGTTCGATGTGCGCCCCCGCGGGCCCCCGAGCACATCGCCTAGCCGATATTCGTTGACGCCGACCACAGAGGCACCGCCATTGCTGCCGTCAAGCACGATACAGGCGCACAATCAGCGGCCTGTTCCGCTGACCGGACAGCGCGGTAAAACACTCCCTTATCAACACACTTATCTGTATTTTGCCGTCGCGTTCGCCGTGACCATGGCAGGGTTCTGGCCGTCGTTCTTCACGCGTCTCGGCCAGACAGATGCCTCACACATGATCCACGGAGTCAGTGCGACGTTATGGATGGCCGTTCCGATCGTCCAGGCATGGCTCATCAGCCGCCGGAAATTCGAGCTGCACCGCAGACTGGGTAAGGGCGCGCTGCTGCTCGCCCCCGTGGTGGTCCTCAGCGGGTTGCACATGGTTCAGATCATGCTCGTGAAAGCCTTTCGGAATGCGCCGGGGGTATCGGAGTCGCTTCGTTTGCAGTTTGCGTTTCTTGATATGGGCGCCATGCTCTTCTTCGTTCTTGCCCTCGCTCTCGCGCTGAAGACTATCTATCAGAAGAACGTCAAGGTACACGCCCAGTACATGTCCTGCACTGTTCTGATCGCACTGGAACCGGCCCTCGAGCGGTTTCTGCTGTTCTGGATTCCTGGCGTCGACGATTTCGGCGTGGCGCTTAACCTCAGTCTGTTCAGCATGGAAGCGATCGTCGTCGGACTGCTGTATGTTGCGTGGCGCAGAGGAGGATTCCGGCCGCCATATGTGATGACGTTCGGCTTCTTCGTAACCATGCATCTATTGCTTGAACCTGCGTCAGCAGCCACTTGGTTCAAGTCTTTCGCCCGTTGGTTCGCAAACCTGTAGAACACGGCCAGTTTCTGGAGCACCTGTTTGTGAGCTGAGATACAGAGCCAGTAGCAGGCGAAGCCGACCATCGAGATTCCAAACGACTTTGGCGCGAGCCGCCAGTACACAGGATCGCTGATCGGGGATGAAACTCACCATGAAGAATGTCGAGAACGTCGCGGCGAGCAGGTCCACGGGCAGCGCACGCCAGGAAGAATGGGCCGTGACCGGCTTCGCTCCCGTTCAGTTGACATACCACGCGCACGATTGCCATGCCCGGCACACAAGATTGAGCGCCGTCGCATCCGACCGGCCACGGTGGACAGAGGCGTTCGACCAACGATCTGGGTCGTTGATCTCAGGCGTTTAAAATCAGCGATTTGGAGATGGTGGACCAGATTTTGTGCGAGGTCGAACCGACTGATCGCTGGCTGCATCGGCTCGACAGCCTCAGCCGAGTCCGCGTAAGGCACGAGTGCGCCACCCCTCCGCGACTACCAGTTCGACTCGAGCGAGGGTTCGTTTACGTATCGCTAAAGGTCAAAAATGCCGTTACGCGATCCGAGTCGGCACGCGTGCACGCATCGGCTGCCTCTGACGATAGGTCAACGTTCGCCACACCCACTCCGCCGGACCAAAGCGATACCGCGCGAGCCACCAACCGCTGAACGTCATCTGCGCGGTGAAGATGATGACGGCGAGAGCCACGCACGAAGCTGACCGACCTCGCCGTACAGACCGAAGCCGACCCCGGTAAACAGCACGAAATACAACACGGAATGTGTCAGATAACTGGTCAGAGCCATTCGACCGACCGGCGCGAGGTAGCCGAGACGTCGATGCCACGTTGCACTGCGGTGAACGACCCCCCTCCCGTACACGCCTCCTGACCCCAGGCGCGCCCCGGAGGGTCGTTCACTCCACGGCTGCCGCTGCCGGCGTCATCATAAGCGGCACGCTATCTCGCCAATGTTCCAGCGCGATTGCGCGCGCGGTTCGCCGCCCGTTCAACGCCGAAGTCCGCATCGAATTCACGCGCCGATTCGATCTGCGTCGTTCACTTTGAACGAACTGCCTATGCCTGGTGGTTCCTCGTCGAGTTACGGCTTGCGCAAGAAGCCGTTTCTCACTCGGTATCCTTGCGTCGTCGTTTCCACGTGTCAGGGTGCCGATGCATGTGAAGTACGGCGAGCACCGTAATGAGATCGGCTTCCGATGTGAAATACACGGCGTACGGAAAAACGCGAACGATTGCTCGGCGAACGCCTTCCTCAATTACGGGAAACTGGAACGGATTGTCGACGAGTCTGTCGAAGACGGTATTGACCTGCGTTTCGAAGCGAACACCGAGGCCAATGCGCTCGCGCTCGTATCGAAGCGCGGCCTCGAAAATCTCGAGCTCGGCCTCGGACGAGACTTCGAGTCGCCGCATTCAGCGGGCAGTGCGGAGCCGAGCAAGGAGTTCGTCGCGGATCTCCGACCACGGGCGCGACGTGATTTCGCCGCGTCGATGCGCAGCGAGGCGTTCGGCGACGACCTGGCGATGCCAGTCAGGTACGGGTACATTCTCAGGATGATCGGAGAAGTGATCCCAGAGCGCTTGAATGTACTCGAGCTTCTCGTCTGGCGAGAGGTCTTCGAAACCGGGAGGCGGAACGGTGGGCTGCGCCATATGTCCAGTATACGACCGTCCGGCTTGCCCATCTGCGGCTGAAGCTGGAGACGTCATTGGAGGGTCACGCAGACGTCAGCATGCGACAGCACGTAATGAGTCCTTTGAGTTCAGATTCATGTTTCTTGACGCGAGAAGCGAGTGGTGGAATGAAGCAATCCGTCATTGCACATGCGCTCCCAGCAGCCATGTGTCCTGCCCGTTCTCGCCGGCGTGCACATCCACCCGCGCGAAATCGCCCATCGTCGTCGAGCCCAGGCTCACGCCGATTGCGGACGAAGCAAATCAAACGCAGAACTCGTGCACACTGCCAGTTGTCGTCTCTGATCGATTGACGGTATCAGCGAGTAAACGATGACTGCTGCCTGTGGCCGGTCTCAGGCCACCCCTCAACGCCGCCCGGCGTAGAGCTGCTTCCATCTCGGCGCCCCCAAAGGCTCGCTGATACCTCCAGGGCGACAGCGTCGATTGTGAGCAGGACACGTCGTTCACGTTCGTCTCTGCGCCCCAACGTGGAAGCTTGCCACCGTGTTTCAGCAGGGAGCATGCGGCGATGACACGACGAGGGCCATCACGTCGACGATTGTCGGGCTCGCTTCGGCGCCGTCAAGGCTCGGCGCTTCGCGCCGACCCTTCGGGCTGCTGACCGCGCCTCCAGGGAGCCCAGGACCCGCTCTTGCGTGATGGCCCGGTTGAGTGATCCCGCGTCCAATGCGGACGACGCTAAAGACGGCCATCGAGCAGCAACAGACGGGAGTGCGATTCCGATCGCGCGCTGTCGTGATTTGCTGGGAGATGAAGGGTGTGCGTTGTCAGATGAGGAGATCGAGCTCGTTCGTCGCCGTGCAGACGCGATGGCGCACATCCTCGTCGACATCTTCCTTCAGAACTTACCGACTCGAGAATAGGTGCAGATGACCCGCTCGAGCGCCTTGCCCGTGCCGGAGAATGGGTCTAACCCTCAGCCCATGGTCGGGGCGGTCATCTACGTCCGTGTCTCGGATCCGCGGCAGGCGGAGAATCTGAGCCTCGCGACACAGCTCAAGCGTGCGAGGAGTACTGCCGCCGCCAAGGCTTCGAAATTCTCGAACGATTCAAGGAGCAAGGCGAAAGCGCCAAGACCGCAGATCGGACCGAGCTGCAGAAGCTGCTGCGGTACTGCAGAACTCACAAGGGCAAGGTCCAGTTCGTCGTGGTCTTCAACCTGACACGCGCTTTGCCCGAGAGAAGTACGACCACTTCGCGCTGCGCGCCCACCTGAAGTCGCTGGGGATTTCCTTACGATCGGCGACAGAACCGATTGACGACACCGCGACCGGGAAGCTGATGGAAGGAGTGCTGGCGGCGTTCGCGCAGTTCGACAACGATTGCCGGTCGGACCGCACGCGTGCGGGCATGCGGGCCGCGCTGGAGCTCGGGCGCTGGACGTTCCTCGCACCTATCGGATACCTCAACGCACCTCGATGGTCTGGCAAGAGCCTTGTTGAAGACCATGAGCGGGCTCCGTTCGTCCGCCGCGCGTTCGAGGCCTTTGCAACGGGTCGCTTTACGAAGAAGGAAGTTCTGAGCGAGATTACGCGATTGGGGCTGCGCACTCGGCGTGGGCTGAAGGTCAGTCCTCAAGCGTTTGACGTGATGCTCGAGAACCGGCTGTACATCGGCATCCTCGAGGTGCCCGATTACGGCGTCCACGTACGGCGTGGCGACTTCGAGCCGCTGATCAGCGAAGAGCTGTTCTATCGGGTTCAGGGCGTACTCAACGGACGAATTCGGATCGTGGCGCCGCGTGAACGGAATCGCCCGGACTTTCCGTTGCGAGGACTGGTCAGGTGCCACGCTTGCGGTCGCGGCCTGACAGCCAGTTGGTCGAAGGGCCGGAACGACCGCTTCGCGTACTACCACTGCCGGCCGCAGTGTCGGGCCATCAACATCAGCAAGACCAAGCTCGAAGGGTTGTTCGTCGAGGAGCTGGAGGGACTCCAGCCAACACCAGGCTACATGCGGCTTATCAAAGAGTCAGTGTTGCGGGTCTGGCACGAGCGCAAGGCCGCGATCAAAAACGACACGGCCGACCAGGAGCGCCGAGTGAAGGCGATTCACCAGAAGCTCGACCGGCTCGACGAGGCGTTCATCTTCGCGAAGACGATAGACCTCGACACGTACGAACGCCAGCGCGACCGATTGCGCGAGGAATTGACGCTGGCTCAGATCGACCGACACACCTCGGAGCTGGAAGAACTCGACGTAGAAGGGATTCTCGCGTTTGCGGAGCGTGTTCTGCCGCGCGCTTCGGACCTGTGGGCGCAGGCGTCACTCGATCAACGGCAACGCCTGCAGCAGCTGTTCTTTCCGGAAGGAATCGCGTTCGACGGAAAGCGGTTTGTTCGAACCGGCGTAAGTAGCCCCGCCTTCAACTACTTGACGACGATCGAACCCTCGAAAACAAATTTGGTGGCCCAGATTTGTCCCAGATGGAACCCACTGACCAGCTGGATGCACCAAATCGAGGACTTCCAGAGAGCCGCCTAGTTCGAGTCCAGCCTGGCGAGCCAGCTCCTAAAGCGTCCCCTATCAACAGTTACGAAACAGGCCATTTGCCCGTATCGAACTTCCACAGGCTACGAAGGCGCCGACGATCCAGCGACACTCACTCGCCTATGCATTTTGCTCTTGCATCCAATATGGATACTAATATAGTATCCATAAATGGCTTCCGTAAACACTCAATTTTCGATCGCCGTCCACGTACTGGCGGCAATCGCACATCACGAGGGAGTTTTCACGTCGGAAATTCTCGCAGGCAGCGTGAATGCGAACCCGGTTTTCGTTAAGAGAATCCTCGTTAAACTCTCGAAGGCGAAGCTGGCTAAGACGACTGTTGGTAGGTCGGGTGGTTATGGCCTGGCACGAAGCCCAAAGAGTATTTCCCTCTTAGACATCTACTCTGCGGTAAACCCTCCAGATGCTTTTGCCATCCATGCCTATCCCAAAACGAAGGAGTGTGTCGTGAGCTGTAACATCAAGGAAGTCATGAGCGACGTGCTGGTTGGCACTCAGGAGGCCGTCCGTAGGGATCTGAGGCAGACGACATTGGCGGACGTGGTGTCGAAAATCAGGGCCAGGTCCGGTTAGCTTTTTTTTGCTCGACAATAGATACTTTTATAGTAACTAATATTCACCGAAAGGAACACGAGATGACTAGACTGAATGGAAAGACCCCTGTGATCACCGGCGGAGCCGCAGCAAAGCGGGGCATGGATGCGCCCACCGCCGTTCTCATCGGGGTGACCGGAGGACTTGGTCACGCCCTGGCCAGGCTCCTCGCGGCCGAGGGCTTCCGGATGGTGCTCGCGGCGCGGCGCGAGTACGACGCCGCGGCGCTGACCGGCCGGAGCGACGGTTCGGCGATTTACCTGCGCGCGGACGTCACCGATCCGGCGAGCCTCGAGAAGCTGGCGGCGGCGGCCTTCGAGCACCTCGGCCGGATCGATGCGGTGGTGAACCTCGCGGGCATCTCGCCGCGCAAGTCCATCGAGGACTACACGCCGGCCGACGTCGACGCGCTGCTCGCGGTCAACGTGAAGGGGCCCATCTTCGTGACCCAGGCATTCCTGCCGGGGCTGCGCAAGCAAGCCGGCGGCGGAGTGGTCGTCCACCTCGGCGGCGCCATGGACGGCCGGGTGGCGCTGCCGTTCATGAGCGCCTACGCGGCGACCCGCGGCGCGCTGGCGAGCTACGTGCAAGGCGCCAATCGCGAGCTTGCCGGGACCGACGTGGTGCTTTCTTTCTTCGGGCCTGTGCCCTCCAACACCGAGTCGGAGTCCCCATATTTCGACATGTGGCGCAAGATGGGCGTCGCCCTCTGCGAGCCCGACGTGGTCGCGCGCGAGATCCTCGCCACCATCCGCCAGCGACGTCGCGCCCACATCATGGGCGGAGGGCTGCTCAGGATGCTCACGCTCGCGAACGCCGTGTCGCCGTCCGCTGCCGACGCGATCGGTCTGCGGCGGTTCGGGAAGCTCATCCAGCAGCATCGTCCACGCTGATCTCCGCTCGGGGCGCCTCGCGCCTGTCGCCGGGGGCAGGCGGAGGGGCTCCGCTCCTGGCCCGGCGTCGTTTCCGTGCGCGGGTTTGCCGAGGGGCGGCTCTCCGAGGGTCGAAGGGTCGCATGGACGCATTTGGGGCGGCTCGCGCATCGGTCGTCGGCTGGCTGATCGCGCTCGGCGCTGCAGCGACCCGAACCGCTCACTCGTGGATCGTGTCGCAGCCGAGCAGGATCTCCGCCGCCGCCCGGCGTGTATTGCACGTTGACCTTGTCGTAATCGAGGGTGCCCATCGCCGGTTGCGGGATGGCGTATTCGCACGAGAACGCCTTCTGCTGGATCGCCTTCAGCGCCGCGCGGTGCCACGTTGTGGTGACGAGAGAGGAACCCCGTGAGTGACGAGAGGCATCCAAGCGAAGCGATGAGCGATCATTTCGACAACGGGCGGTTCTTCAACCCGAACGGCGCAGACGCACAGCCGTTCTGGAAGGCGCCGCGCATGCTGTTCGAGCGTTACGCCCCATGGCCTGCGCAGGTGCCAGTCGTGCAACGGCCCTCGCCTCCGCCGACCAGCAGCGACGAGATCGTCGTCACCTTCATCGGTCACGCGACCTTTCTGATTCAGACGAGCGCCGGCAACATCATCACCGACCCGGTCTTCGCGCAACGCGCCGGACCGTTCAGGTGGGCAGGGCCACGGCGCGTGCGTCAGCCGGGCGTTCGCTTCGACGATCTGCCTCCGATTGCTTACGTACTCCTGAGTCACAATCACTACGACCACTGCGATCTGGAAACACTGCGGGCGTTGCAGCACCGCGATCATCCGCGCATCGTGACACTGCAGGGAAACGCGACGCTGCTGCGATCGGCCGGCGTGACTCGGATCGCCGAACTCGACTGGTGGCAGCGCATGCCAGCTGAAATGTCAGCCATGCGGTGTGCGCAGACGCTCGACCCGGTCGTCACCCCTGGACGCGAGATAGAGATCACCGCGACCCAGGCGCAGCACTTTTCCGCCCGCACGCTCTTCGATCGCAATCGCGCGTTGTGGGGCGGCTTCATGATCACGATCGACGAGCAGCAGATCTACTTCGCAGGCGACAGCGGGTACGGTCCCCATTTCCTGGAGGTCGGCCGGCGTTTTCCGCGGATCGATCTTGCGCTGATACCGATCGGCGCATATGAACCGCGCTGGTTCATGAAGGACATTCACATGAATCCTGAGGAGGCCGTGCAGGCGCATATGGACGTCGGCGCTCGCCGCAGCATCGGCATGCACTTCGGCACGTTTCGGCTGACGACCGAAGGACCGAATGAGCCGGTGGCCGCGCTCGGCCGTGCGCGGTCCGCTGCCGGAATCGACGATGCCGCCTTCACGACGCTCGACGTCGGTGAATCCGCGCGCCTCTGAGCGGCTTCCGCCGTTCTCCGGAACACGACGAAGCCTGCCCCGAGTCGACCATGGTTCGCGCCATCCTCGACGCCCGACTGCTGCTGGCGGTAGTGTTCGCCGCCATGGTGGGCGTGTGTGGCCTCCGGGCATTCCCCATCCAGCAGGAGAACGCATTCCTCGCCGTGATCGCGGCGGGGCGTCCCGACATTGCCCGCGGACTCGGCTACGGGTACGCCTTGCTCTGGTTCTCGACACCGCTCTGCCTGGCGTCATTGGCGGGACCGCCGCAACACGACGTCGCTGATCCGGTCTTCGCACGCAACGCCGCTTGACCGTACTTCTCTCGAACGATGTCCTTGACGTTGTCAGTGCTCATGGCTCTCTCCATCATTTGCAGACGGCAGCGATTCTCTTCGGCTCGACGGCTCTGTTCCTGGTGCAACACTCGGCGTACAGGAATCCGAGGAGCTCTTCGAGCGCCTCCGCGTTCGCGCGATACCGGATGAACGCCTTTTCACGTTCCGCCGTCACGAGCTCATCGTTCTTGAGCTTCTCGAGGTGGTGCGACAACGTCGAGCCACCAACACCGGTCTCAGCCTGTATCTCGTTGACGACCATGCCGTCGGGGTGTGCTGAGAGAAGAAGGCGCACGATGCGGAGCCGGGGCTCAGCCCCCAAGGCGGCGAACATGTCAGCGAAGCGCGTGACGTTTGGCTCGATGGCCTTCATATCTACATTTCTACAATAATAGAAATGTAGTGTCAAGACTCTCGGCAGAGCTTAGCGCGTGTACGCGGATTCATTGACAATAGCCGCAGGCAATAAATGGACAAAGATGCTGACGTTGAACGAGCAATCGACCTCGAGAGGCGGCGCTGGGCAGAGGTCGATGAAGCGCTATCCGAAAGAACTGCCGCGCTCAGTGAGGAACAGCGACAGATCCGTGCGGCGCTCGTCGAATACTTTTCGATTCTTCAGGAGTGGGCCCACGAAGAGAAAGCCATAGCAGCCTCACGGGGCGGTCGCTGAGCTGGCCGAAACTCTAATATCGGCGGATGCCGAACGAACGAATCGCACTCACGCGCGAGAAGTTGTACGAGCAAGTCTGGTCTGAGCCCATCGTGCACGTTGCGAGGCGGCTAGGCTTGTCCGGTCGCGGCCTCGGCAAGCTGTGCGCGCGATACGAGATTCCCGTGCCGCCACGAGGCTGGTGGGCAAAGAAACAACACGGCCACGCCGTGCGGCGAATTCCGCTGCGTCCCAGTGCTAACACCTCGACGAGTATCGTCTTTCAGCCTGGCGAGGTCGAGTCTCAGTTGGATGAGCCGCACGAAGTCGAGCGCGAAAAAGATCTGGCCTGGCGGATTACCGTTCCGGAAGATCTGGTGGTTTCGCATCGGCTTGTGAAGCAGGCAGCTTCGGCAGCTCGCAAGGCTTCACGGGAAGTCAAGAAAGACGGTGTGGTGCGGTGGCAGGATCGGTATCAGGCGAAGCTCGTCAAGCCCGGCGCCGGACACGTGGACATCGCCGTGTCGAAAGCGTCGCTACCACGAGCGTCGCGGATCATGCAGGCATTGCTCGCAGCCTTCGACCGACGCGGCTTCGCCATCCGAGTCTCAGAGAAGAACGAGACGTTCGTGACGGTCTTGGGTGAGGCGTTTCAGATTGCACTGGTCGAGCGCCTGAAGCAGGTGACGGTCAAGCACACCTACGGCCCCCGCGTCGATCTGGAGCCGTCTGGTCGGCTGATGCTGAGAATCGGCTCGAGCTATCACAACGCCGGAGTTTCTGACAGCCCGTCGCGACGCATTGAGGATTCACTGAATCGCTTTGTCGTCAACCTGGTTCGACGTGCATTGGAAACAAAACGCGCGCGCGCCCTCCATTCCGAACGACAGGAGCGTTGGGTCATTCAGGACGAGAAGAACCGTCTCGCCCAGCAGCAACAAGACAGTGAAACGTTGCGGCGCCGGCGCCTGCGGACCGCCGCTGTTCGGTGGGCGAGGCACCAGCGCAGCGTGGAATTCGTGAACGCGGTGGAAAGCCGTCTGTGCGACGGGTCTGTCGCTTCCGAGGAACGAGAGACCGCAGAACGGTGGCTGTCGTGGGCATCGGAGCACCTGAAAGCCGTAGACTCGATTAGGGAGTTATTGAGAGACGCATGGCCCAGCGCCTCGTTGCGAGCACCGTCAGCAATGCCGTGGAATTGGGATTGAACCTGCTGACAGGCGTCGAATCGAAACTCAGTCTGCCGTCCACCATCGTATGTCGCGATTCCCTGGTTGCATGACGCGTGCACGGGCAATGGGATCCAGACAGTCGTTGGGCGAGAGATTTCGGGAGTGTCCTGATCGGTGGCCGACAACACTCCTCAGACAGCCCTTCTACGGCGGTTCAGGAGACCGCTGCAGAACGCCACGTACCCAGGCGCCCGCAACAAGGTCACAGCGGTTCGATCTACGGAGTGGGATGGCAATGTTAGTCGTTTAGAATCAACGACTTGGAGGATGGTGGACCAGACCGGGATCGAACCGGTGACCTCATGAGTGCCCATCATCGGGTCACCACACCGCGCTGTCAGGAATCGGCCCCCGTCCGCCAGGTCGGCGGCACGCCCGCGGCACACCTGGCGTGTTCGTCACGGGGCGCGCCGTCGAAGCGCGCGCCGGTCGGCCCGCTCCCGCTTCATGGCCGCTCGATAGGCGTCGGCATCCCAGAACTCGGCGATCGCGTCGGCATAGAGCGTCCGGAGAATCTCCGGCGGCAGCGCGTCGACTTCGACTTGGATCAACTGGCCGTGGCGCGCGACGAACCCCGCCGCGCGACTGTCGGTGTCCTTGCCGGGTTGCGGCGGGAGTGCATACTGCTGGACCTGGTCGGCGGTCAATGCGACACGTCGCACCTCCTGCCAGCAGTTCGTCTGCTTGATGAAATTCCGGTCGATGTCTTCGCCGCTCGGATCGTGATCGCCGGCATACAGCAGCACGGCGGGACGCTGCGCGGCGGTGGCATTCGCGATCACCTCCGCTTCGAAACTCTGCGAACTATAGCCACCGAGCGCGAGCACCGGCAGTCCGAATGCACCAAACCACGCGCGGAGCTGCTCGACGATGCCCGCCTTCTCGACGCCCAATAGATCGCGTAGGGCTGGCCGTCGGTGCGGTCCCGGCGATAGATCTGGTGCAGCCACCGTCGCGCCTCGGTCGGACTGCGGAAGGTCGGATCGCGATGGATGCTCCGGCCGCGATCCATGAGCGCCGGGAACGTGCCCGCCCGTCGCGCCTCCGCCGTGTATTTCGAGAGGGACTTGTAGGCATTCGTGATGTTCGGCAGCAGGCCCGCGGCGACGAGGCGATAGAACAACTGCCGCAGCGTGACGAGCGTCTCGTAGCTCTCCACGATGTCGGCGGCGCGTCCCAACAACTCGGGCCAGTCCGGATGCGTCGGAACCTTCACGACGTGGGCTCCAAGGGCTTGCGATTTACCAAGATTGTGCCCGCCGCCTGCAGGCGTTTCCAGCCCCACGACAGATCGCCAACAGGCCACCCAAGGCTCCAGTAGAAGAATGGGCCCAGATCGATCTGGATATACCAGGTCGACTTGCCGGATTTCGGCGAGGTCCATTTCGCACGATAGCCGAGCGCGCGAATGTGTTCCACGACCCAGATGAAGTCGTCATCGTTCGCCCAGGTGTTCCGCAACGTATACCAATGCGGATTGCTGGCCATCGTTTTCGCGAACCGCCATTCCTGCGATTCGAGCAGGTCTTGAAGGCGCGCGAGCACGGCGCGCTGTTCGTCCGCCGGCATCGCCTCGAACGCGACCTTCAGCGGATCGGGTGGCCGTGGAGGACGGGGCTTTCTTATTCGTGAACGGGGCTTCTTTGGTCCTGGTCGAGTGCTCATGTGCGCTCCTAGTGGTGAGAGCACCGGAGGCGAGCGGTCCCCGCCTCCGGCGGGGGTGGGTGAACTACGCCGAGAGCGTGTCGCGCTCCGCCTCGTGCAACGCATACGCGTCGAGAATGAGCTGGCGCACCGCCTCGTGCGCCGCCATGTCGCCGATGGGCCGCAGCAACGCGAAGCTGCGCCGCTCGCCGTTCACGCTGTAAGACCGGGCGGGGAACGTGACGTTCTTCCCGCTGCTGCTGCCACGCTGCCACACGGCGAACCCCACGAGTTTCAGCCCGGCGAGCGATCCTTCATCGAAGTGCAACTCCGCGTCGGCGAGTTTGCCAGGTGGATGGCCGGTGTCGTTGGGAAGGAGTTTGACGATCATGATTCGGACGCTCCTCTGTGAGACCAGCGCCCCTATTGGCGCCGGTGTTGGGAGGCCAACGAATGATTATAGCACAGTTCGCATAACTATGCACGCATGATGTGAGACGGCATTTTACGATGCGAGACTCGCGTCCTCACGCGGCTCTGGGGATTTGCAGATGCCGAAGTCGACGGCTGTCGTTGGAAAAATAAGAAAGGGTTGCGAATCGCTGAAGCGGCGACGCTACGTCACTTGAAATCTCACACGCTTGAAGCGGTCAGTAAATCGCTCCAACGTGGGGCGGGTGATGGCGCGGCGCGGAGGCCACTCAATCGGGTCGCCCTCGCCCGGCCAGATTGGGATCGCCAAGTCATCCCACACAGGGTCCTGGTCGAGAAAGGGGAACGGACGCCGCCGAGCTCTGCCCTTGACGCGGCGCTTTCCAACCACCTGGACGATGAAATAGGTGGCGACGTAGGTGGCGACGTAGAACTCGAACCCCTCGAGCAGACTGTGCCGCCGCCCTCGATGGTAGAAGGTCGTCACATGGCCCCGCATGTCCGGAGCGCCATTAAACGCGGCAATCCAGATTTGCGTCCCGTCGGGCGGCATCCGAGACTCCATAAATGCGCGGCGAATCGACTGCGAGAAAAACGGCTTCCGCGCTGTGTGCATGTGGTCGACAACCACGGCTTTCATGAACGACCACGCGGCAATCGTCATAATCCCAAGCGGCAGGAGGGAGAGGCGGGTCCCGTGCTGAATCATGTCCTTTAGGGTGGGTTTCGCGTGAAGATTCTCCATGTCGCTCATCCACCCGTTGTTGCATCGACCGCACACGACGCGCGCCTTGTGCTCAAGTTTCGAACCGTGCCATTCCCTGAGCGTGCGACCCTCGGCATCTCGTTGGCGAAACTTGTAGCGATCTTTCGCAGGCGGTCCGTAGAGTCTGCCGATCCACAAGCTCCAAATATCTTCGCCGGTGATCTCGGCCTTAGCTGAATTGCAGAATGCGCAGCGACGCATATGACTTCGTTGGCGACGGTTCGCTCGCTACTGTGAGGGGGATGCTGATGCAGAAGAACAGATTCACCATCGGAACTGCACCCGCGCTTTCACATCCGCCCACGACTGGAGTTGACCCTTCCACCCGGCGACGAGCAAGTCTTTGCTGATTCTCAGCACGTTGGCGGGGATGACCCCGAAGACGATGACGAACACCACCAGGACGAGCAACGCGACGACGAGCGCGAGGAACGCGGCAGCCACCCATCCGATCAGTGACCACGCGCCGAGGAGCGTCACGAGAATCGCCGCCAGCAACAGAATCACGATCCCCATATGCGCGAGCCTCCGGGACCGTGGTGCAGGCGTGTGATGCGGAGGTCAGGTGTGCCGCGGGTGTGCCGCAAAGAAATGGAAAGTGGTGGACCAGACCGGGATCGAACCGGTGACCTCATGAATGCCATTCATGCGCGCTCCCAACTGCGCTACTGGCCCACTTTGGAGAGAAACCGCTAGCGTTCCATCGTAGCGCAGCGTCCCATCATGGTCAAACGCGGAAGCGTGCGGCTCACGTGCATGTCGCGCACGTCAAGTCGGGTATCACAGGTCAGGTAAGATCGGATTCCAATGAAAATCGCGCTGATCGGTCTGCCGCAGGTCGGCAAGAAGACGTTGTTCTCATTGCTCACCGGAACGCACTACGATCAACTGATCACCCGCCCGAGTGAGTACCCGGTCGGCATGGTCAAGGTGACCGACCCGCGCGTGGATAAGCTGTCGGCGCTCTACCAGCCCAAGAAAACCAAGTACGCCGAGATCGAATGCACGCTGGCGCCGGCCCCTCCAAAAGATGCCAGGCCGCGAGAGCAGTGGCTCGGCAAACTCAAGGATATGGACGCGCTGTGCCACGTCGTCCGCGCGTTCGACGACCCCACCGTGTTCCACGCGAGTGGCTCGATCGATCCCCTGCGGGACATCGAGGTGATGAATCTCGAGCTCGCGATCACCGATCTTTCCCTTGTCGACCTCCGCCTCGAGCGCATCGCGCAGGAGCAGAAAAAGAAACCCGATTCGGAGCGAGGCGACGAAGCGGCGCTGCTCCAGACCCTCAAGCCTTATCTCGAGAGCGGCAAGTCACTCCGTGAGCATCCGATGCAGGAAGCCGATCTCAAGAAGATTCGATCGCTTCAGTTCCTCACGCTCAAGGGCATGGTCACGGCGATCAATTGCGGAGAGTCGAACTTTCCCAACCTGCCGTTGCTCGAAGCGGCCCGCGACAAAATCACCGGCCCCGCCAACGAAGTGTGCACGCTGTGCGCCAGGCTCGAGGCCGAAGTTGCGCAGATTGGAGACCCCGCCGAGCGTGCCGAGTTTCTCAATGCGCTCGGCGTCGAAGAGCCTGCCGTTCATGTGCTGACACGGCTGCTCTACCAGGCGCTTGGCTACATTTGTTTCTTCACCGTCGGAGAGGACGAGGTCCGCGCATGGACGATCCGTCGAGGTGGAACGGCCGTGGACGCCGCCCACGCCATCCACAGCGATCTCGCCAGAGGGTTCATCCGCGCCGAAGTCATGAAGGGCGACGACCTCCTGGCCGCCGGTGCTTTGCGGGGCTCCGGTCATGGTGCCGAGGTGCATCTCAAGGAGACCGCGAAGCTCCACGTGAAGGGCAAGGACTACATCGTCGAGGACGGCGATATCGTGCACATCCGCCATAGCGGGTGAGCAGACTCAGTACTCGGTGAACATCCTCTGAATCTCGGTGGCCGAGTTCGTCCTGGTCAGCGCGAGCATCAGCAGAATGCGGGCCTTCAACGGCGTGAGATCCTCGCCACCGACCATGCCATCGCGCAGCCGGTTTGACGGCAGTGCCGCGATGCGGCCGCTCCCTGTCCGCGTCGCCGCGACAACGATGACACCCTGGCGCTCGGCATAGGAGATGCCCGGCGCGAGCGACCCGCCGGTGAGGTCGGCTCCGGCCACGGCGATGACGATTCCCTTCGCGCCCGCATCGACGGCGGCTCGAAGAAGATCGCTCGAGGCACCCTGATAGAACATCATGATGTCGACCCGCGGAAGGGCGGTGAGCGCTGCCACCTCGAACTCGGTTTTTTGCGTGTGACGCTTGAGCGGCTCACGGTAATACACCACGCGGTCGGGATCGACCACACCGAGAATGCCGTAGGGACGGCTCTGGAACGTTTGAACGCGCAGCGCATCGGTCTTCGACACTTCACGTGCCGAGTTGATCTCGTCATTCAACACGACGAGCACGCCCTTGCCTCGCGAGTCGGGCACCGCAGCCACGCGAAAGGCATCCAGGAGGTTCGCGGGCCCTTCGTAGCCCGGTGCTCCCGCATTCCGCATCGCTCCCACCACCACGACCGGCTTTGTCGTTCGAATGGTCAGGTGAAGGAAATATGCCAGCTCCTCGAGAGAATCCGTGCCGGACGTGATGACCGCTCCCATAAGGTCAGGATCGGCGCTGAAAATGTCGTTGACCCGCTTGGCGAGCTGCACCCACTGATCGAGCGTCATCGCAGTGCTGGCGATATTGGCGAACTGCTCGGGTTCGGGCTGAGCGTATCGCTGGAGGCCGGGCACCAGCTGCAGGACCTCCTCGGCGCTCAACCGGGTGTTGCCGCGGGTGGCAATGGTGCCGCCGGTTGCGATGAAACGAATGCGAGGAAGCTGATTATCCGCCCATGTGTCCATCCCCACGGCGCCCGACACGAGCGCGGTGAGCACGAGAGCGAAGACGGGAGGTTTCGTGAATGGGCGAAGCATGCGCGTGGGCAGCGCAGCCCCTACTATACCGTATTCGCCTGATGCTGATGGGCGCGGCTGAGCCAGTCGCTCAGATGAGTTGCGGCTTCGTCCGGTGTCTCCCCGTAGAAGGGCATCATGGCCGTGGGAACGCCTGGAATCCTGGCAATATGCGCCCGCCAGCGCTTTTCGGCCACCCACGTCACTTCGATGACGAAGAGACGGCCAGCAATAGTTCGTTCAATGCGATGCCGCACGTCGTTCTGTCAAACTTTGAAAAACTTCGGATGAAGAGCAGCGGAGATTCTACGTATTGCGGAACGCGAAACAAGCGAAACGAAGTACGAAGGCCGGAGGTGTTTAATATTGGGCGACCACTTCAAACGCAATCTCCCCACAAATTTTTTTTTGTTGTCCTTTGCTCCACAGGAAATTCACCACTCATCCACAGGTTTTCCACACGCCTTCGTGCCGCGGGCTTCGGCGATGCAGGCCGGCGTGGCCGTGCGGGCCGAGGCAATGCGGGCATCCTCTTGTGATACCCTGAACCCCTCCATGCACAACAGAAAATGCATGTTGCTCGTGGCGTGGGTGTGGCTCACCTGCGCCTCGCAGACGTTTGCCGAATCGGTGACGCTCTTTCGAGTGTTTCTGAGCGACGGAACGGCTGTCGTCAGTTACGGTGAGTACGCCCGTGTGGGCGATCGTCTGGTGTTTTCCATGCCGATTGGCGCGTTGGACGCCGCGGACGGCCGCGATCCGGATCTCCATGTCGTCAATCTGCCGGTGTCGGTGGTGAATTGGACCGCGACAACGAAGTACGCCGAGTCCGCCCGGGTTGCCCACTACAGGGCGACGAGAGCGGAGGCCGACTACGCAGCTCTGGCCGGCGAAATCGCCGCGACGCTGAATGCCGTCGTGCTGGCCGACGAGCCGAAGACCAGGCTCGACATGGCCGTCGCCGCCAGGCGCCGCCTCGCCTCCTGGCCCCGAGACCATCATGGGTACCGGGCAGAGGACGTCAGGGAGATGCTTGGCCTGCTCGACGAAGCGATCTCGGGCCTGAGGGTCGCGGCAGGGGAAACGACATTCGAGCTGGACCTGGTGGCCCCTAGTCCAGGCACACCGACTCGAAGCGAAGACGTAGTAGTGCTGCGGGCGCCAGGCGCATCAGAAGCGATTACACACGCGATCGCGGTGGCGAAAGCCACCGACATCGCAGCCGATCGAGTTTCAATTCTTCGCGGCGTCCTGGCGGCGCTCGACAATCCTCGGCATGTGCTTCCGGCGGCATGGGCCAAGCCGACTCGCAAGGCGGTCCTCGAGACGATCAGAGAGGAAGCGGCAACTGGACGGCGGTACGGCGCTTTGACATCTACTCTGCTGAGGCAGGCGACCCAGGCTGCAGTTCGCGCCGATGTACGCGCGATCGAACGCGTTCTCGAGACCGCCGCGCAACGAGATGCTCAGTTCGGCCGTCGGCGCCCGGACGAAATCAACGCGCTGCTCGAACAGGTACGGCTCCAGCTGGACGCCGCGCGCAGGCTTCGTCTCGCTCGCGACCAGTGGCTGGAGCGTGCCGGCAGTTTTCGCGCCTACAGACGGGTGATCGCGCCGATTGTGGATGGCCTGGTGCGAGCGCAACGAGACCTTGACGGCATCAAACGGCTTGCCGGATCCGACGCAGCGGCGCTCATGGCGCTCGGCAGTCGCCTGGCGACAAATCTGAAGACGCTTTCTGTGGTGTCCGTTCCCGATGAGCTGAAGGCGGCGCACGCGCTGCTGATGAGCGCGGTCAATCTTGCCGACACAGCTGTCAAATCGCGCAGACAAGCGACCGTCTCGGGCGAGCTCGCGCTCGCCTGGGACGCTTCTTCCGCTGCGGCGGGCTCGATGATGCTCCTGGCCAAGGCGCAGGAGGACATGGAAGCGGCCGTGCGCTTTCCGCAGATCCGGTGATTACCCCACGCAAGACCCGCCTTTTCAGAGCTGACGATCTTCGCGCGTTCCAGGGAATCATCCGGCGGCTCGCCGCTCACGCCGACGTGTCGAGGCTGCGGAACTGCGCCGTGATTGTTCCCAGCGCCGCCGCGGGCGACCAGTTGCGGCGCACGATCGAGAACCATGAGTTGGGGAACACCTCTTCGATCGATCGGGCGGTCTGCCTGCCGCTGATCCTCACCCGGTCCGAATGGTATGACGTCATGCACGCGCGGCTTCCGGTGCCGCCGCCGAGGTTGAGCGATCTCGAGCGCGAAGTGCTGCTGAATGCGGCCGCCAGAGAGGCGGCGTCTTCCGGAACGGGGGCCCCGTTCCGATTGCGCGCGGGCCTGCTGGTCGAGATGCTCGGGCTGTACGATGAGCTTCGACGTCGTGGATCGTCGATCGATCACTTCGAGCGGCTGCTCGTCCACGACCTCCAGCGAGACGCAGACAGCGACCGGGGCGCCGAGCGGTTGTTGAGGCAGACGCGATTTCTTGCGGCTGCCTTTCGGGGATACGAGGCACGGCGGGATGCCACTTGCGCGGTGGACGAATACGTCCTCCGTTCCCGCCTTCTCGAAGTCGCACCCGTTCGGCCGCTGAAGCAGGTCATCGTGACAGTCGGAGAACGCGCTCTCGATCCATCGGGCCTCTGGCCTGCCGATTTCGACCTGCTGACGCGGCTCCCGCATCTCGAGCAGGTCGACATCGTTGCCACACGCTCCACCATCGCTGCCGGTTTACTCGAACGGCTCGAGAAGTTCATGCCCGGGTTCGAGGAAGGGGAGCTACCCGGCGATGCCGCGACCGGTTCGCAGCGGCACACGGACCCGGTCCTTGCGATCCGGGACAAGAGCCGGTGCTTCTCGGTGACGAGGGACCGCGAAGACGAATTGTCATCGATTGCCGTGGCTCTGAAAACAGCGAACGCCTCGCTCCTCGATCGTCACGCCGTCGTCTTCAAGCAACCACTGCCGTATGTGTACCTGGCGCGTGAGGTATTCGCCAATGCACGGATTCCGTACCAGAGCTTTGATGCGCTTCCGCTGGCGTCGGAACCGTACGCAGCCGCCTTGGATCTGGTATTCGAGTTCGTTGCATCGAATTTCACGAGGGAACCGGTTGTGGCGCTGCTCGCTTCGCCACACTTTTCGTTTCAGGTGGACGGTGTGGCAATTCGGCGATCGGAGGTTGCCACTTTGAACCGTACCCTCAGCGAAGGGGGGTACGTTGGGGGTGCAGAGCGTTTGCGGGAGTTCGGCGGAGCATCAAATGTTGCGCGGGCTGCGGCGGATGCCGCTGACGAACTGAACGCACTGACCAGACTCGAACGGCCGTCGCTTCAGCTCGGAGCGCTCGCGGCATTCCTCGAGCGGCACGAGCGAATTCCGCCTCCAGGCGACGCCCTGCGCGAACGTCATCTGCGCGCACGGTCGGCAGTCGTGCCTGCGATCGAGAGGCTGCGAAGAGCCTATGAGCAGTGGGATGATTCTCCGGTCCTGTTCCGCGAAGTCGCCGGGATGATCCGCCGGTGGATCGAGGGCCAGACGTTTGCGCCCCGGACGGGGACCAGCGGCGTCCAGCTTCTTGATGCGCAAGCGGCACGCTACGGTGAATTTGATCAGGTGTTTCTCGTCGGCCTGATTGAAGGCGAATGGCCGCGGCACGCGCCAAAAAATATCTTCTATCCGGCTTCGCTGCTCGGCCAGCTCGACTGGCCCGACCAGAGAATGGCGCTTGCCGGAGAGCGTGCGTCGTTTGAGGACTTGATGACCCTCGCGCACCGTCAGGTTCACCTGTCGACGTTCGAACTCGAAAACGACTCCATCATCGGACCGAGCGTGTTTCTCGAGGATGCCGATCGACTCGCGCTTCGAACGGTCGAACAGGAAATTGGGGCAGGCAGAATGCTCGTAAGCGACGCCCTGACGGGCGATCCTGTCGTCGCTTCTGCCGTTCGAGATGAGGCGGCTGCATGGCTTTCCATCCGCCTCGGGCGATCCGACCCAGCTGGCAGCCAGTTTCACGGGACTGCAGTTTCCTACCGGCCTTCTGCGCACAGCATCAGCTCGCTCGAGCGTTATTTGCAATGTCCGTTCAGGTTTTTCTCCGAGCGCGTGCTCGAGCTTCAGGAGGATCCTGAAGACGAAGCGACGCTGAATCCGAAAGAGCTCGGAATCTTCGTCCACGACGTGTTTCAGAGCTTCTTCGAGGCGTGGAGCAGAACGGGACGCCGGGCGATTGCCCCGGAGAATCTTCCGCAGGCTCGTCAGCTCTTCGCTGAAATCATCGAGCCGTTGCTCGCAAAGCTTCCCGAGGGCGAAGCTGCTGTTCAGCGGACCCGCCTGCTCGGATCGGCTGCCGATGAAGGGCTCGCCGAGGCGGTTTTTCAGCTGGAAGCCGAGTGGAACATGCCGGTCGTCGAGAGGCGGCTGGAGTATCCGCTCAGTGGCGAGTTCGAGATCGCTACTCAGACTGGAACCCGGCGCCTTGCGTTGCGCGGTAAGGCCGATCGGATTGATCTCCTGGAAGACGGGACGTTCCGCATCATCGACTACAAGCTGAGCCGCGCGCCGGAGAGGAAGCTGGCATTGCAGTTGCCCATTTACACCATCTGCACGGCGCAACACTTGCGGGAAACAACCGGCAGGGATTGGGAGCCCGGACAGGCGGGTTACATCGCCTTTGGTCAGGACCGCCAATTCGTGCCGATGCTCGCCCGGGGGAAGAACAAGGATGAGATACTGCTCGACGCGCAGATACGCTTGATTGACGTTGTCGATCGGATCGAGCGGGGGGAGTTTCCTCCGACACCGGCCGATCCGATCATGTGCATGCGTTGTCCCCACGCCGCGGTCTGCCGAAAGGACTACGTTGGCGACGTCTGACGATCGTCCATCGTCCATCGTCCATCGTCCATCGACACTGGACGAGAGTCGTTCCACACTGGACGAGAGTCGTTCCGCACTGGACGAGAGTCGTTCCGCACTGGACGAGAGTCATTCCTCACTGGACGAGCCTCGTTCCTCACTGGACGAGGGTCCGCTGGACGATCGTCCTCACTGGACGATGGCCGATCGACGCCGATGGACGATGGCCGATCGCCGACGATGGACGATGGCCGATCGCCGATGGACGATGGCCGATCGCCGACGATGGACGATGGACGATGGACGATCGCCGATCTTCCCGACGCCGAAGCACGCACACGCGCGGTCGACCCTGCCTACAACGTCGTTCTCGAGGCGTCGGCGGGTACCGGCAAGACGCACGTGCTCGTCGATCGCTATCTCAATCTGTTGAGCCATGGAGTCGACCCTGGAAATATCCTGGCGATCACCTTTACCCGGAAAGCCGCGGCCGAAATGCGCGGCCGCATCCTGCATGAGTTGAGCAGGCGTGCCGGGTCGGCTGGTGCCGATCGGCGCTTGTGGCGCGATCTGCGGGAGCGCTCGGGTGACGTGGCAATCAGCACCATCGATGCGTTCTGCCTCTCCCTTCTTCGCGAATTTCCCCTCGAAGCCAATCTGGACCCGGGTTTCGACACGGCCGACGAAACGCAGGTGCTCCGATTGATGGAAGAAGCCCTGGATCGCGCGCTGGACGTCAGCCGTGGCCTTTCCCGTTCCGACGCCGACGTGCGGCTGCTTTTTGCCGAGCTTCGCGAACACCGGCTTCGAGATGCACTCGCCACGATGCTGGATCGCCGCCTGATCGTCGGCGATGTGCTCGACCGCGCGTTTGAAAGTGGTCCGGGGGACCTGACCGCCGAGCGCGCATGTGAGCAGGCATTCGAACGGCTCAGGCGCGTGTTCAATGGCTTGACAGGAGGCGTCGGAGCGTTTGTCGTCAATGGGCCGGTTCACCACCGCCGATGGGCGCTCCTCGCCGCGGACTTACGGATGATCGCCGACGGTATCGTGCCGGCGCCCGGACTCGCGCGCGGCATCCTCGACCGCGTGGAGGCGCACTTCCTCAACAAGGACGGAGAGCCTCGCCAGCGATTCGATCGATACTCCGCGAAGGATTGCGCGTCGGTGGACGCCTGGAGAATTCACCGCAGGGATGTCCTCGCTGTTGGTCGGGACGTGGCGGGCGGCCTTGAAGAGCTTCAGGCGCGACCTCAACGTCGTGTTGTCACGAGGGGTACGTCGTGCATATCGAATTGCGCTCGGCGCGTATCGCGAGTCGCTGGATTCACATGGACTGCTCGACTTTCCGGAGATTCTGTCGAGTGCGCTGATGCTTCTCGCGCAGATGGAAGAGTTCGCCCGCAGCCGATATCGCCTCGAAGGTCGGTATCACCACGTGCTGCTTGACGAGTTTCAGGACACGAGCCGGGCGCAGTGGACCCTGGTTGCGTTGCTGATTCGGTCGTGGGGAGAGGGCAGAGGCATCGCCGAGGGAGCGCCGCTCAATCCGTCGATATTCCTCGTCGGCGATCGCAAGCAGTCCATTTACGGATTCCGCGACGCGGACGTAGCCGTGATGGACGAAGCGGCAGCCTTCGTCGACCAGCTCAGAGCTGAGCAAGATTCCCGCCGGGCCATTTCCAAGAGCTTCCGCGCCGCGCCGCAGATTCTCGCCTTCGCCAACGATCTGTTCCACGAGATCGAGAAGGACGAGGGCAGGCGGGATGCGTTCCGATTCGGCGAGCAGGATCGTTTTCCCGTCGATTCTCCGATTCGGTCGGCCGATTCGCTTGGCCTGGTGGCGGCCCCGACAGTCATCGAATGCGCCGATGCGGTGGCGGCAGAGATTCGGCGGCTCATCGACTCGAAAGAGCCGATCGCAGACTCGCAGACCGGCCAGCAGAGGTCGGTGACGCCTCGCGACATCGCCGTTCTGTTTCGCACCAAGGACAACCATCGTGATTTCGAGAAAGCGCTGGAGCGCCAGCAGATCCCCGCGTACGTCTACAAGGGGCTCGGGTTCTTCGAGGCCGATGAAATCAAAGACGTGCTTGCCCTGCTCCGGTATCTGGCTGCACCGGACTCGAATCTCCGCGCTGCGGCGTTCCTGCGGTCCAGATTCGTACGTCTTTCGGATCCGGCGCTGCAGACGCTCGGCCCGCGTCTGGCGGCCGCCCTGTGCGGAAGTCATCCAGGCCTTGCGGCGCTTGGAACAGAAGATCGGGTCGTGCTCGAGCACACGCGCCGCAGCATGATCCGATGGCTTGACCTGGTCGATCGCCTTCCTCCGGCGGAAATCCTGGATATGGTGCTTCAGGAGACGGCTTATCTGGTCGAAACGCGTGGGCCACGGGTTCGCCAGGCTCGCGAGAACCTGAAGAAGATCCGCGCCATGGTCCGGCGGGTGCAGAACAGCGGCTATGCAACCCTGTCCAGGATGGCTGAGCATTTCGATCGTCTGAGTGAGGGAGATGAATCGAACGCCGTCATCGACGCCGGCGATTCCGTTAGCCTGATGACGATCCACGCAGCCAAAGGCCTCGAGTTCCCAGTCGTTTTCGTCGTGAATTTGACCCGGGGCACCGGCGGCCGCCGTAGCGCCATCCGGGTGGTCTCCGAACCGACAAGCGGGCAAGGGTGGCTCAGCGTGGGTGATTTTCAGTCGGAAGCCGATGAAGACGCCAAGGCGAAGGATCGTGAGGAGACCAAGCGATTGCTCTACGTGGCAGTGACGCGCGCCCGCGACCGTCTGTATCTGGTGTCCGAAGTCAAGGAAGGAAGGTTCAGAGCGTTCGGCGGCAGCCTGGGTGACGTCCTGCCGTCTTCGTTGCGAGCGGTGTTCGAGGTCGCGAGCCTCTCGCCGGCGCCAGCGGCGACCGACTGGGCTGCGGTGTCAGGGCAGACCCATCGGCTTCGTGTGTGTCCAGCACCAAAAATAGGGTCAGACCCCATTTTTCTGCCAGAGACGGCCGAATCCAGCAGACAACTGCGATCTGACCCCCTGGACAATTTCGGCCCCATGGTCGATCCGTTCGCGCTTCCTCGCCTTGCGGTCACAGCGTCTCCTGCGGTAACACAGGTCGAGAACGTTTACGGAAGCACTGCTGAAAGCCGGACAAGCGCTCTCGCGGGCACCCTCGTACATCGGCTCTTCGAGCACTTCGGCGTCAGCCTCGCGAACGGGGCCGAAGAGAGCGCCATATCCGGGGCGCTTGCCCGCCTGCTAAGGCATGACGAGGCGGCGGAGGCCGGGGACACACAGACGCTCATGAACCAGGCACGCCACGCCTACCTCGCCCTCTGCGCAGAGCCAGATCTGGCCAACGCGCTCGAGACCGGTGATGCCCTGTTCGAGGTTCCGTTCTCGGTTCGTTTGGCCGGCTCTCAAACGATCTTCAGAGGCTCGTTCGACTGCTTGATAAGACAGCCGGACGGAAGCCTTAGTGTCCTCGAGCTCAAAACCGGCAGACCCGTTCCACAGCACGAACAACAGCTCGCCATGTATCTGGCCGCAGCGCGTGCCCTCTATCCCGGCACGGTGGTTGAAGGAAGAATCGTGTATGCCGGCGAGGCCCATTTGGACCATCGGCCACTCCACCCGAAGCATTGAGGAATTCGTCGCACTGCTTCATGCCAACGGTGTCACCGGCCTCGCCGATGTGCGCACGATTCCCCGATCGAGGCGCCATCCACATTTCCGTCGCGACACACTCGACGCGCATTTGAAAGAAGAAGGCGTTGAGTACCGCCACTTCGCGTCGCTCGGTGGTTTGAGAAAACCGCGAGCCGACTCGACGAACAGCGGCTGGCGGAACCTCTCTTTCCGCGGTTACGCAGATCACATGCAAACCGAGGAATTCTCCGCCGCTATCGACGAGCTGCTCGCATTCGCTGCGGCGAAACGGGTCGCGGTGATGTGTGCCGAAGCCGTCTGGTGGCAATGTCACCGCATGCTGATCTCAGATGCTCTCGCCGCACGTGGCATCGGATGTCCAGCACATCATGAGTCAGCGTGGCGCATCGACGCTCCAGCAGCACAAGGTGACGCCGTTTGCGCGCCTCGATCCGCCACGCGTCTGGTACCCGGGGCTCGTCTGAAGAGTTCGAAACCAAACCGGCCAGGAAAGAGTCTAAATGGGTGGAGGATCAATGCCGAACGTGGCTCGTCAACCCGGTGCGCCGATCACGGCGCAATTCGAGTTCGAGGCGTTCAAGTCGCTGCCGTGTGGATGCGTGGCGGCGGTTCACCGGACGCTCGATCCCGGATTGTCCGTCGTCTCCCTGGAGGCGAAGGGAATTTACTGCGGATTGACGGATCACGTGACCGGGCGCGCAACGGCGGTGCCTTCATCGGTCACCAGTGAAATTGCGTTCGCGCAGTTGGAGGAAGATTAAAGGCGCTTTGCCCACTGGCGGGCGCGTGTTTCAGCCTCGGTCTGCGTTTCCCCGACAAGCAGAATCGCGTGCTCGGGTGCCGCCTCGGGGGTGCGAGCGAGCCATGCTACCCAGTGCGGGCCGTGAGCCTCGCTGCGGATCTCGAAGGTTCCCTGCGTGGTGGTGACCGTTTCGGCCATGAAGCGCATTTTATAACGGTTTTTTGCCGATCTTCGTAGAACGACACAAAAACTTAAGTTTTCGTTGCGTTCCCTGGAAGCCATCCCGTACAATCCACGCGTCGAGAGGAGCTGGTTTTGACGCTGACCTGTCCGAGTTGTGGAAATAGCCAGAATTTTCTCGTGAAGACGCTTCAGATGCACGTCGTGCACCTGGAGGATTCGCGCGTTGAAGTGTCCGAGGAGAGCCGTCCGGCCGTGTTCGAGGTCCTGTGCGATGAGTGTGAGACCGCACTCAACTTCGAAGAGTTCGAAGACGCGCTCCGCAAAGAAGTGCTGTTGACGCTCGGCGCCCGCTAGGCACCCTTCCTCATGGCCCTGTCCGGGCCGAATCTCCGAATCAGGATTCGTCGGCTTCCTCGAAGTAGTCGCACTCGGGACAGATCCATTCCCGAAGGTTTGTCGGAGTGCCGGCACGTGATCGTCGCGCGCGCAGCCGCATCGTGCCGCACATGGGACATTCTTTCGGCTCCATCCCGCGGCGTGATGCTAACATATCGGGGACTTCGATGAGGAATTACTCGATTCGCCCTCGCGATGACGGGCGTGCCGCCAGACGCGTGCTGGCGATGCCGATCGCGCGGCGCAACGCCTGGTTCGCCGACGAAGTCGCGATCGATTTTCCGTCGCTGCACGCGGCAGTCGAGCGGATGCGCGAAGGGTTCATGGCTGCGTCGATTGAAGGCGAGCGACGGCGTCAGCTCCTGGCCGAGCTGCACCTCTCGCCACGCGAGGCGTTCGACGGTGTCACGATTCCCCTCGACGTGCCGATCCGAAAGGTGTGCGGCGTCTGTGGCGGCCGTGGTGAAGTCTGGTCCGACCCATGCCAGCCGTGCGATGGGACCGGTGAAGCGCTCGCGCGCCATCCGGTCCGGCTGGTCGTGCCCCCTCGTGTGCAGGACGGTGACCGGTTTTCCCTGTCCGTCACCGCTCCGTCGGCGCCATTGACGCGCGTCGAGGTGAGGGTGGTCCTCAGTTAACAGGGGGTTCCGGGTTCCCCGTTCCAAGTTCCCCGTTCCGGTTCCGGTTTCCCATTCCAGGTTGCTGTTCAAGGTTCCTGTCAGGATTCCGGTTGCGGGTTCTGGAACCCGGAACCTGGAACCGGAACCAGGAACCCCGAATGACTCTGACATAATAGAACCATGGTTACCGAAGCGTCAGTGCTCGAGGCACTGAGAATCGTCAAGGATCCCGATCTGCATCAGGACATTGTCACGCTGGGTTTTATCAAGAACCTTCGCGTGACGGGCGACCGGGTGTCGTTCACCATCGAGCTGACCACTCCCGCCTGTCCGGTGAAGGATCAGATGCGCGATCAGGCTTCTGCGGCGGTATCGGCGCTCCCGGGAGTGGCCCGCGTCGATGTCGAGATGACGGCAAGCGTTCGTGCCGTCGCTGCTCCCGACGCAGGACGGGCGCCGGTCGAAAGCGTGAAGAACATCATCGCGGTCGGTGCCGGCAAGGGCGGCGTCGGCAAAACGACGGTCGCGGTGAACCTGGCGATGGCGCTGGCCAAGTGTGGCAGTCGCGTCGGCATGATCGATGGCGATATCTACGGCCCGAACGTGCCGATCATGCTCGGCATCAGGGATCAGCTCAAGACCGATGGCCAGAAAATCATCCCGGCCGAGAAGTATGGCATCCAGGTCATCTCGATGGGGTTCATGACGTCGGAGGATTCTGCGGTGATCTGGCGCGGGCCCATGCTTCACGGCGCCATTCAACAGTTCTTTCGCGAGGTCCGTTGGAACAACCTCGACTATCTGATTGTCGACATGCCGCCCGGCACCGGCGACGTCGCCCTGAGCTTGAGCCAGACCGTCCCGGTGGCCGGCTCTATCGTCGTTTCCACGCCGCAGCAGGTGTCGATCGCAGACTCCAGGCGAGCCATCCGGATGTATCAAAAGCTCAATATCCCGACGCTTGGCGTCATCGAGAACATGAGCCATTTCGTGTGTCCGAACTGCAACCACGACGCCGACATCTTCGGTCACGGCGGTGGACAAAAGATGGCGGAGGACATGGCTGTGCCGTTCCTCGGACGAATTCCGATTTATCAGCCGATCAGGGAAGGGAGCGACAACGGAGTGCCGCTCGTGCTTGGCGACCCGGATTCTCCGGCCGCCAGGGCCTTCACTGCGGCAGCCGAGCGGGTGGCTGCCGAGGTATCGATCGCAAGCTACAAGAGGGCGCCGGTCCCGGCGGTGTGAAGGGGTCCGGCCCCTTTATGCATATCCCCTTCACACAGCATACGTTGGAGAACGGTCTCCGCGTGATCGTTCACGAAGACCATCGTCTCCCGATGGTCGCCGTGAATATCTGGTACCACGTCGGCTCGAAGAACGAACACCCCGGGCGGACGGGGTTTGCGCATCTGTTCGAACATCTGATGTTCGAGGGATCGCAGCACTACGACAAGGGCTATTTCCATCCGCTGCAGGAAGCCGGCGCCGCGTTGAACGGCTCGACCAATCCCGATCGCACCAACTACTGGGAAGTCGTGCCGACCAACGCGCTCGATCTCGCGCTGTGGATGGAATCGGATCGCATGGGATATCTGCTGCCGGCACTGACGCCAAAGAAGTTCGAAACACAGCGCGAAGTGGTACTGAACGAACGGCGGCAGAGTTACGAAAACCGGCCGTACGGCCTCGCGTCGATGGCGATCGTGGCCGCCTTGTTCCCCTCGAACCACCCGTATCACTGGATGACGATCGGCGAAACAGCCGATCTCAACGCCGCGACGTTCGAAGACGTCCGTCAGTTTTTCCGCACTTACTATCACCCTTCCAATGCCTCTCTCGTGGTCGCCGGCGACGTCGACACAGCCGATGCGCTCGTCCGGGTCCAGGCGCATTTCGAAGAGATTGATCCCGGACCACGGCCCGCTCCGCTGCAGACGCACGGCCGAAATAACGTCGGAGCGCCGGCTCGTGCTCGAAGACCGTGTCGAGCTGCCCCGCCTGTATCTGGCGTGGCTGTCGCCGGCAATGTTCACCGACGGCGATGCGGAAATGGATCTGTTGTCGGATTTGATTGCCAACGGCAAGGTGTCGCGGCTCTACAAGGCGCTGGTGTACGAACGGCGTATCGCGAGCGAAGTGATGGCCTATCAGAATTCCAGAGAGCTTGGTGGATTCTGGCAGCTTGTTGCGACCTCGGCCCCGGGCAACACGCTCGAAACGCTCCAGCACGCCATTGACGAAGAGCTGGCGAGGCTTCTCGCCGACGGCCCGACACCCGACGAAATGGAGCGGGGGCACGCCCAGGTCGAGGCGCAGTTCGTTTATCGGCTGCAGACGCTGGGAGGGTTCGGGGGCAAGGCGGATCAGCTCAACGCCTACAGCGTGTTCCTGAACGATCCCGCGTACTTCGAGCGGGACCTGGCACGTTACGAGAGCGTCACGGCCGCCGATTTACACCGGGTCGCGCGAAAATATCTTCGCACCGATAATCGAGTGGCGTTGAGCGTGGTCCCCAAGGGAAAGTTGTCCCTCGGTCTCCCGCACTCCACACCTGCGATCGTCTCATGATTATTCGCGCGGATCGCGTCGCGCCTCCCCCCGGTGGGCCCTCCGCTGTCGTTCCTCTTCCCACGCGTATCCAAAGATCGCCTGTCGAATCGCCTTTCCCTCTGGTCGGCGGAGCATCGGACGCTTCCTGTCGTGACCTTCATGCTCGTGCTGCCGGTGGGATCGGCCGCCGACTTCGAAGGGTACGAAGGCCTCGCAGCGATCACGGCGGACATGATGGACGAGGGCACCGGCAACATGTCGGCGATCGACATCAACGGGGCGTTCGCGAGGATCGGCGCCCATCTCGAGACGGATGTGTCGGCCGACGCGACCGTCTTTACCGTGACGGTGTTGTCGAAGTTCGCTCGCCCGGCGCTGTCGCTTCTTGCTGACTGCGTCGTTCGGCCCCGACTCGACCCCGGCGACTTCGATCGCATCAAACAGCTCCGTTTGACGAGGCTCGTGCAGATTCGCGACATGCCCTCAGCGATCGCGGATCGCGCGATCATGCAGGTGGTCTACGGCACGCACCCTTACGCGCACATGGCGCTGGGCACCGAGGAATCGCTGCGTCAGCTGACCGTCGACACCGTGAAGCAGTTCCATGCAGACCTGTATCGCCCGGCGAGTACGACGCTGGTCGCGTCCGGCGACCTCGATCGGACACCTTCGGTCAGATGGCGTCCGATGTGCTCGGCGCCTGGGCGGACGGCCGTCCTCATGTTCCCGAAGATGGCGCGATCTCGCCGCCACCTCCGGTTCCCGTGCACCGGATGGTCATGGTGAACAAGAACGGGGCGGCGCAGAGCGAGATTCGGATCGGCGAGGTGGGGCTGGCGCGAAACACGCCCGACTACCATCCGCTCATCGTGCTGAACATGATTCTCGGCGGCCAGTTCGTCAGCCGAATCAACATGAAGCTCCGTCAGGAAAAGGGGCTGACCTACGGCGCGCGGACCACGTTCGACTTCCGGCGGGGCCGCGGACCGTTCATCCTGCAGACAAGCGTGCAGATGCGAAGGAACCGCCGAGGCGATCAAGACGTCTTTACTGGAAATTCATGCGATTCGGACCGATCGGCCGCCAACGGTCGAGGAAGTCGAAATCGCGAAAGCGGCGTTGACTCGCGGCTATCCGAGAAATTTCGAGACCGCCGATCAAATCGCGCGAGCCATGGTGCAACTGGTGCTCTACGAGCTACCCGACGACTATTTCGATACGTTCACGTCCAAAGTGTGCGATGTCACTGTGGATGCCGCGCGACAGGCGGCCGCGATGCACCTGGAACCCGAGCGGCTGGCCACGGCGATCGTGTCGGAGTCGGCGGTCGTGACACCGCAGCTTGTCGCGGCCGGACTAGGGGACGCCACGCCGCTATTACCCAGACTGTAGGAACATGCGCTCCTCGCGCCTCAGCGTCAGCCTGTCCGCCGGCGTGGCGATCGTTGCGGCGATCTTTGCGGCCGCGCTGATCTGGCTGCTTCTTTCCGATCCTCTCACCGTTGCCGATGCCGTCGAGACCGGCGAAATCGGTCCGCTGTTCCAGGAAATTGCCGCCGTCATCTACCAGGCGTTGTTGACGCTGCTGGATTACCTGTAGGAGGAGGAGAGAGGGGGAGGGGACCGAAGTGGTTCTTGCCTCTTTTGCGCTTCTCTCTTTCTCTCTTCTTTTTCTCTCTCAACTCCCTACAGGTTCCTGTCCAGAAACCTCGCGAGCACAAACCCGTCAAGATACTTGAAGGGCGCAACGCCAGTGGAGTAGTGGCCGCAGGGCAAAATGACCAGTTCGTACGGAATGCCGCGGCGGTCGAACTCGCTGACGAGACTTCTGGAAAGATCGACGGGGAACGTGAGGTCGTACCGCGCGTACACGAGCAGCGTCTTTTTGTCCCTCACCCGGTCGAGATACATGTGCGGGCTGATGGGCAGCCACATCTGCCGAAGCCGTTCGAGGTCGATCGCACCTTCGAGCCCGGCCCTGACGTGAGCGGTCGACAATCCACGCCAGACCACATCGGCGAAGTACGGCGAGATGTGATTGAGCGCCTGAACGCGGATCAGCGGCTCGTGCGCAGCCGTCAGCAGCGAAAGACACGAGCCGAGGCTCGTGCCCAGTATCCCGATCCGCTCGTATCCCTGTTGTCGCAGCCACGCTGACAGATCGCCGGGCGTCCATCACCGCCTGGCGGCATGCCTGCAGCGTCCGGCCGATGTTTGCGCTCACGATGTAGTCGGCACGGCTCAGCTCGCCCGGCCTGCGCGCGTCGTGATACGGCAGCGTGAGGCGCAGCGCGCTGATTCCGAATCGATTGAGCAGGCGGCAGAGCCCGACATGGCCGTCCGCGCCGGCGTTCCATTGCGGCAGCACGACGACCGCGCGCCGTCTTGGCGGTCGTCGGAGCTCCGAAATAGCGCGCGTAGACGACGTTGTTTTCGGGATGCGGTGTCGTCAGGGCGCTCGGAAACGACAATGCGCCGGTCGCGCCTTCGGCATTTGCGATGAAGGTGTAGTCTGGATGTTTCCGGAGCATCAAAGAAGCGCGGGCTGTCGGCGACTGCGTGGGAGGCCCAATCGAGCAGAATCCGCTCCGGTGGCGTGCCGGGTGGATGACCGTTGGTCCCAATCCAGTCGAGTCCCCAGTCGAACGGCCTGGACACACGGTCCCTGCTGGCCGCATGGAGGCGACGCTCCCACGCATGAAAGAATTTCGCGATCACTTCAATTAGTATAGATTTTCTCCGATGCACTTCCTGCTTCGATTGCTGATCAACGCGGCGGCCTTATGGGCCGCAATTCAGCTCGTCGACGGGATCGAGCATCGCGGAAGCTGGTGGTCGCTGTTGTTTGTCGCGCTCGTCTTTGGTGTTCTGAACGCGAGCGTACAGGCCGCTGCTGAAGTTGCTGTCGATTCCCCTTCTGATCGTCACGCTCGGCCTGTTCATCTTCGTCATCAACGCCGTCATGTTGCGGCTGACGAGCTGGGTGTCGGGCCTGCTGAGTCTCGGCTTCCACGTCGACGGTTTCTGGCCGGCGTTCTTCGGCGGGCTCGTCGTCAGCGTCGTCAGCCTGCTGCTCTCATTGTTTACGGGCGCGCGGCAGGTCAATGTGCATGTGGGCGTCACGTGCGTCTCGCAGCTGAGGGCGACCCGCAGCAGGTCGACCGTTCCGTGCCGCCTTCCGACGAGCTGGAGGCCACACGGCAGTCCGTCGGCCGTGTTGCCGCACGGCAGTGAGATGGCTGGATGGCCGGTCAGATTGAAGAGCTGAGTGAGCCTGAGCATCATCGGGCGCAGCACCTGCTCGCTGCCGTCGATATCGACGCTTCTGCGCGCCGATTCTGGGAGCTGGAATCGGCAAGGTCGGAAGCACCAGCGCGTCGCAGTCCGACAAGGCGGCATCCACCTCTGCTCGCAGGGTTCCTCGCATCCGCTGAGCTTCGATGTAGGCGTCGGCCGGAATGTTCCTTCCCATCTCGAGTCGTTCTCGAACGCCGGCGGAGATACTCGGCTGAGTGACTGTCGAGGGTCTTCGCGTGATAGGCAAAGGCTTCGGTGAGCGCAACGTCGAGGTACGTTCGCGCGATGTCGCCGGTGTGCGCGAGCCGGACATCCCGAATCAGCGGCCCCGCGTCGCACTCAATCTGTCTATCGCGGTCCGCAAACACCCGGCGAATATCGCCATCAAGCAGATCGGCAAAATAGCCGCCAAGTTTGCCGAGCCGCAGCTGTGACAGGGGCGCAGGGGCGTCGGGGACGTCGCCGGTTCCTTTGAGAGCGCCATACAGGATCCACGCGTCGCGAACGGTTGCCGCAAGCGGTCCCACGTGATCGAGCGAGACCGAAAGCGCGACCACGCCGGCTGTCGGAATCTCTCCGAACGCGGGCTTCAGTCCGACGATGCCGCACGCGGCCGCCGGAATCCGAATCGATCCGCCCGTGTCAGATCCTACCGACGCCCATCCGAGCCCCGCGGCAACGGCGGCGGCGGAGCCACCGCTCGACCCGCCAGGCGACCGCGCCGTGTCGTGCGGATTGCGCGCCGGACCGAAAGCCGATTCGTCGTTTGTCGTGCCGAGCGCGAATTCGTGCAGATTGCATTTGCCGATGATCACGGCGCCGGCTTCACGGAGCCGCGAGACGACGGTGGCATCGGCCTGAGCGATGTGGCCCTGGCGGACGCGCGACGCGGCCGAGGTCGGTGCGCCTTTGACGTCGATCAGGTCTTTGATGGAAACCGGCAGTCCGTGCAGAGGGCCGCGCGAGCGTCCTTCGCGAAGCTCGTCATCGAGTATTCGCGCCTGGGCCATCGCCTCTGCTTCGAATACGGTGATGAAGGCATTGAGGGAAGGATTGAGTGCCGCAATCCGATCGAGCGTCTCACGGATGTCCTGCTGTCGGCTCACTCTGGTCATTGCCGTATCAGGACGCCGTCGGGCGCCAGCAATGTCGCGAGCCTTTCTGAAGGGCCGGGTCCGCATCATCGCAAAAAATCACGTCGAACGGACCAGCGAGCTTGTGCAGCATGCGTCGGGGCTCGCCGGAGATGACCGTCGCGCGCCGATCGATGCCCGAAGCGCGAAATCGCCGGCGAGCGCTCTGCGGCCCGATCGGGATCCGTCCTCCATCAGAATCAACATGCCGTCGGGAGCCAGCACGTCTTCCGGAGACAAGGTGGAATCGAGGCTCTCCGATCACGAGCACTCGTTTGGCGCTGGAACGGGCCGATCTTGGTCACACCGTGCGATTGTACGCGCTCGACTGGCGCGATGTAAGCTGTGAGCGGGTGCGGCACACGAAAATCATTGCCACCATCGGCCCGGCCAGCTCGAGCGAAGACGTTCTCGAACGTCTCATCGGAGCGGGCGTAGACATTTGCCGGCTTGAACTTTTCGCACGGCACGCCGGAGACGCATGCCGAGACCTTCAAGAGAATTCGAAGAGTGGCGTCACGTGCAGCGAAAGTCGTGTCGATTCTTCAGGATCTCAGCGGGCCGAAAATCCGTACGGGCCGGCTGAAAGGCGGCGGTTCCATCGAACTGAACGACGGCGCGACGATCCGAATCGTCGCAGGCGATGGGGAGGGGGACGGCGAGCGGATTTACACCTCGTACGCGGAGCTCGTGCGCAAGGCTCAGCCGGGCGGACTGCTGCTTCTCGATGACGGGAAGATTCAGTTGAAAGTCGAGCGGGCCGACGGAAGCGAGATTGTGGCGAAAGTGCTCGATGGCGGGCTCCTCGAGGAACACAAGGGCATCAATGCGCCAGGCGTCGAGTTGAGCGCCGAGGTGCTGACAGCCAAGGATATCGAGGATCTGCGGTTTGGCGCCGCTCTGGGCATTGATATGGTCGCCTTGAGCTTCGTTCGCAGCGCTGACGACATCCGGCACGCCAGGAAGATTCTCGAGGAGATGGGCTCTCCGTCTGTCCCGCTCATCGCGAAAATCGAGCGGCCAGAGGCCCTTCATCACCTCGATGACATTCTGAAGATGGCACAGGGGGTCATGGTCGCGCGCGGTGATCTCGGACTCGAGATGCCGCTCGAAAGGGTTCCGACGTCTCAGAAGGAAATCACGCGAAAAGCCAGGGCAGCGGGTATTCCGGTCATCGTCGCCACCCAGGTGCTGGAGTCGATGCGAGCCGAACCGCGCCCGACGCGCGCGGAGGTCAGCGACGCAGCGAATGCCGTCGATGACGGCGTGGACGCCATCATGCTGGCGGGCGAAACCGCCGTCGGGATGTTTCCAGTGAAAACCGTCGAGACCCTCGACGCCGATCATCCGCGAGGCAGAGCGCATTGGTCCGGGCAACGGCGGCGCCGTGGGCCGCGTCGTGCCGGTTGTCGACGTTCCGCGAGCACTCCCATGCGCAGGCGTTGTGCGAAGCGGCGGTGACGCTGGCCGATCGCAGCCGCGCCTTCGCGATCGTCGCAATCACCCGGCAGGGCAACTCGGTCCGCGTTTTGTCTGCCCTGCGGCCGGCGACACCCATCTTCGCCGCGACCGAGACCGACGCTGTCGCGCGTCAGCTGACCATCTATCGTGGAGTCGTGCCGCTGATTACCGGTATCGGAAAGGATGTCGATACGTCGGGTACGCTCCTGAAGGCGGAGCTTCGAACCAGAGGCCTCGTTCCGCACGGGTCGGTGGTTGTCTTCGTCAGCGCGAACGCCAGTCTCGAGCGCGCCGAGCAGAATTTCGTGAACGTCCAGAGGTTCGAGTAGAACACGAAAACACGAAGATCCACGAAGAACGCGAAGATCCACGAAGAACGCGAGATCTACGAAGACACGGAACGTCAGGACGTGCTTTCGAGATACCGCTTGAGGGACTGCAGCGCGCGTTCCCATCCGGGCGCGATCACCTCGTAATACCGTTTCCACCGGTCCCCATCCTCCGACCCCGCTGCGTCACCTTGACCAGCGTGATCTGCGGATTTTTCTGTCCGCTGCGGCTGACAATTCACTTCGAGGGCCATCGGGCCGATCGGATTTCCGTCTGGCGGCAGCCAGAATGCCTCTGCCACGAAGAACTCGCGGTCGCGTTTGTAGTCCATGACCGTGCCATGGAACGCTCCGCCGAGTCTCCCGAGCATCTCATCCTTGAATTCGGTCGGCTCCCACTCGACGGCGTACGCACCGAGCACACGCGGGATGGTGACCGACCGCGATGTCTGCCACCACGAGGCGAGAGCCTTGGCGTCGAAGAACGCCCACAAGACTCGTCCTGGCGAGGCGATGATCGAGACAGAGCAGCTGAACGACGGATTCATCGTGCCGATGCCCGTGCGCGAATGATTTGATCGGCGTGGTTGTGCGCGTGATCCGCATAGATCTCCAGCCAGCGTTCGACCCCATATCGCGCATGCTCGGGATGCGTGCCCTCCTTGCCCACTCGGCGTCAGTCAGCAGATCCAGCAGCTCGGCTGTCGAGTTGCGCGCGGCCTGAAACGCGATGAGTGAGTTGGCAATCGGTCGATCGTAGTGGAGCTCTCCTGGCGAACTCTTCCTGGTCGTACGGTCGGATGGCGGCGCGCTCCTCGGCGAGCAGAAGGCGGAGCCTGATTGCGGACGTCATCTCGCTGTCTGCCAGGTGATGCACGATCTCCCGCGCGGTCCATTTGCCTGGAGCAGGCTTCGAGTCGAGCTCAGCGTCGGTCGCACCGTCCAGAGCGGCCGAGACGACTCGATAGCCGTCCTTGTATCGGGCGATCAGTTGTGCGCGTCTGTGCTTGTCCAATTAGATCCCGCCTTTTCAGTACAACAAGTAGGGCTGGCGCGCTTGTTCGAAGCGTTCATGCTCCTCGCGCCAGCCGTTGCCGATAGCCTCGACCGGCATCCCACTCTCAATCTGCTGACGCAACTCGCTGGAGCCCGAGAGGATGTCGAACGGCAGCTTGTCGCGCTCGTATTCGTATGGCGGCTGCTTCCATTCGAATTTGGCCGGGTCCTGATCGCGAATCTCTGCCAGTACCGCGATCGCACTTTCGACGGCGCGAAACTGTGCCCGATCGAGCACATGCATCTGACATCCGCCGCACGCACTTCCGGCGTGCTTCTGAAAAGTCGGCTCGAACACGGCAGGCCTGAAGTGCACACCAGGCAGGCCATGCGCCGCGAGCTTCTCTGCGAGCGCTTCGGGATCTACCCATGGAGCCCCTATCAGCTCGAACGGCCTCGTCGTCCCTCGTCCCTCCGAGACGTTTGTGCCCTCGAACAGCACCGTGCCGGGATACACGACGGCGGTGTCGAGCGTCGGCACATTTGGCGACGGCATCACCCAGTGCAGGCCTGTCTCGTCGAAATGCATCGGCCTGCGCCAGTTCTCCATCGGAACGACGGTCAGGTCTGCGCCGATGCCGTACGACTCGTTGAAGAACCTCGCGAGCTCCGCGATGGTCATCGCCGTGGCGCAGCGGGATCGGGAACTGACCGACGAACGACTCGAAACCTTTCACCAGCACCGGTCCGTCGATTCTGTCACCGCCGATCGGATTTGGCCGGTCTGTCACGATCACGGGCACGCCATGCTTCCTGCCGGCACGGAGGCAGTTCGCCATCGTGTAGATGAACGTGTAAATGCGCGACCCGACATCCTGCAGATCGATCACCAGCACATCGACGTTCCTTCGAGCATTTCGGCCGTCGGCTCACGGGTTTCGCGAGTAGAGCGAATACACCGGCACACCGCGAGTCGGGTCGTGGCCGTGCGCCGTCTCGATCATGTTGTCCTGCACATCCGCGCGGTAGCCGTGCTGCGGACCGAAAATTGCCGCGAGCTTGACGTCACGCTCCACTGCGATCGCACGCACGATGTGCCGGAACCCCGCGTCCATCGATGCAGGGTTCGAGACCACGCCGACGCGTTGACGCTTCAGCGAGCCGGAATCGATCAACCGTTCTGACCCGAGCCGAACTCTCATCCGGCTCATTATATTTGCCCGCCTTCGCCTACGGCTTCGGCGTGGCGGGCGAGGCGGATTTCTTGGCAATGACGACGATTAGAAACGGAACCAGCGTGGCGATGAAGATTCCCAGCCACAACGGATCGACGCGAAAACGGCCGAGCCGTACCGAATCCTCCAATGTATCGAGTATCAGGAACGCGGTGCCGATCGCGCACAACGCCATGCGACTCCTGCATCAACACTTTCCGGAGCTGAAACGGCGTGCCGGGAGGACGGTAATTGCCAAACGCCGGAATCATCGCAGGCACCTGGTTCGCCCATGAGCGAAAGCCGTCGCCGAAGGTGTGTTCGAGAAACACTTCTTCCCGGGCGGCGATCCGCTCGTGGTAGATGAAACTCAGCAACACGACAATGACCGGCAGATACCACGTCCCGGAGAGGAGAGAACAACCAACAGCAACGAGCGTGTTCGCCAGGTACAGCGGATGGCGGACGATTGAGTACGCCCCGAGCGTCGACAGAGATTCTGCTGTGGGCTCTCGGGTTCCACGAGCAGAGGCCCCGCGCGGCGCGGTTCCGACGACGAAGATGCGCAGAGCAATCCAGACGAGGGCCACCACGAACGAGAACAGCTCCCACCCGAAGGATGTCGGCGGTCGATCGTCGAGGATGCTGAACACGAAGAGCGGAATAAGCCACAAGGGGCATGTAGCTGCGCCATCGAAACAGGACGGCGCCGGTCGAGGTCAGCTCCTGGGCGATCGGGCCTGTTTTGCTGCCAGTTTCGGTCATGAACGGCCACATTTTATCGAAGGTCCAGGGAACGATGTTTGCTCTCTAGACCTGCATGAGAAACCTACAGACGCCGGTTGTACACCGGGCATACATACTGGCGATTGCTGTGTTGATGCCCTCTTTTGTTGCAACTGCGCAAACACAGCCCGTTGAAAGCAAGTCGCTGGACGCACATCAGGACCTTGCAGTGCAGGTCGCTCTCGATCGCGCCGGCTTTTCGCCTGGTGAGATCGATGGCCGGAGCGGACCGAAGACCCGACTCGCGCTCTCTGAATTTCAGAAATCGTCGAGCCTTCGATCGAGTGGGATCGTGGACGAAGAAACGCTCGCGGCGCTTCGCGTGGCGCCCGAGCCGCTGGTCAGCTACACCATCACCCAGCAGGACGTCGCCGGGCCATTCATCGACAAGATGCCCACCGACATGATGGAGGCATCGAAGCTGCCATCGCTCGGGTACACGTCGGTGCTCGAGGCCCTTGGGGAGAAATTTCACAGCAGCCCCGCGCTGCTGAAGCGCCTGAATCCAGGCGCCGCATGGGCGGCCGGCGACGTGATCAAGGTGCCCGACGTCGAACCGTTCGAGCTTCCGTCGAAGAACGACAAACCCGCACCGGCTGCGACGGCAACTGCCGGCGCGAAGCCTTCTGTGCAGGTCGTCATTTCCGGCAGCACAAAATCACTTGCCGTGCACGACGCCGGGGGGAAAACGTTGCTGCATGCACCCCTTACTGTGGGCAGCGAGAAGGATCCACTGCCAATCGGAACCTGGAAAGTGACCGGCGTGTCGTGGAATCCCGTGTTCAACTACAACCCCGACCTGTTCTGGGATGCGGATCCGGCACACGCCAAAGCCAAAATCCCGCCGGGGCCGAACAATCCCGTCGGCGTGGTATGGGTGGACATCAGCAAGGAGCACTTCGGCCTGCACGGCACGCCGGAGCCATCGACGATCGGCCGTACTGAGTCTCACGGGTGCGTCAGGCTGACCAATTGGGACGCGACGAAGCTTGGACGCCTGGTGAGCGTAGGGACTATCGTCACGATTCAATGACGCTTCGACATCGAAGGCGATCGCTCGACGCGGAGGCCGTCGCTCCATGGGTCGCTCTGTCGTTCATCCTTCTCATCTGGTGGATGGGCGCGAAGACGCTCGAGTGGGCGAAGCCGGGCTATCGATCTCCGCTGGCATCGCTCGCCGATCGGTCGGTGCCGAAGGTGGATCCGGTCGACACAGTGCCACCGGAAGCGGCGTTGACGCCGGGCAAGTCAGGAACCGAAGCGACCATTTCGGCCGACACCAGGGTTTCTACATCGGACCTGGCGAATCTTCGTTCTCGATCGCTCACGATTCCGGTCCGCGGCATCGCGTCCGACGATCTGTTTTCCAGCTTTCAGGATGCTCGCGGCAGCCGGCGTCACGAAGCGATTGACATCCTCGCTCCGCGAGGAACCGAGGTCCTTGCGGTCGAGGACGGGAAAATCGTCAAGCTGTTCACGAGTGTTGCAGGGGGCCTGACGATCTACCAGTTCGATCCATCAGAGAGATATGTCTACTACTACGCCCATCTCGACCGATATGCGCCAGGGCTCAAGGAAGGCACGACGGTTCGGAGGGGTAATGTGATTGGGTTGGTAGGGACGACCGGCAACGCGCCCGAGGGAACGCCTCACCTGCATTTTGCGATCTCGAAGCTGGATCCCGATCGCAGATGGTGGGGAGGGACCGCGCTCGATCCGTTTCTCGTCTGGCGCGATCCCTCCGAAAATTAGAGAACCCTGCGCCTACTTCTCGGCGAAGCAGTAAAAGTAGCCGTTGCCGCCGGTTGCCACGAGGTTCGGCTGGCTGCACCCCTTGCTGGCATGCACGGCGTTCCACGAGGTGTTGCCACCGCCGGTGCGATCGTGATGTCCGACCTGGGCGGATCCCGTAGAGTTGCTCGTCCAGTTGTTGCAGGTACGATCCTCTCCGGCTGGGAACGCGCGGCCGGCCGTGGTCGACCCGGTCAGAATATCGTGCTGGTTGAGCGGCTTGCCTTCGGGCCCCATGTCTCCGGCGCCGAGAATCGGGGTGTTCTTCTCGCTGAGGGCCGTCGCCTTGCTGATGTTGTTGCCGAGTTGCGCCACTTCCACCGTGTCGCCGTGCAGGTGGGCGAGATCCCGTGCCACAACCTGGCCGCGAGCGTTGGCCCAGGGGCCCGCGCCGATGCGGTCGCGCGCGTTGACAGCCTTGTCACCCTGTGTGCTCAGATAGGCGCGCCAGACCCTCTTGCCCGCGCCCTCGGCCCCGGACGCACCCGCGAGCTTCTGGCAGTGCGCGTCGGCTCCCTGAAGCCCGCCGAGGTTCCCGCCATCAAGGCCGACGCTCGTGACGAAGAACCCCATCGGCGCTGGGGGTCCACCCTGGCGACCGCCCCCCTGTGCCGGAGGATTCTGCGCTGCGAGAACTGAGCCCGCCACGATTGCTGCCGCAGCGGCAAGAACGAATAGACCTCTCTTCATCTCCGCATCTCCTTTGAGTCGCGAGGGGGCCTCGCCCCGCTCAATTCCTGAAACGGTGAAGATAGCACAAGCTCCCTCCTTTTCTGTAACATCAGCCCCATAGGTCATTCACACGCTGGAGATTCACACGCTGGAGGCAGAAATGCGAAACACCTATCCCGCGACCCTGGGGTTGGCCATGCTCGCAGCGGTTGTCCTCGGCACAGCCATACTCGCGGCGCGACAGGCGCCGGCCAATCCCGCTCATGCCCATATCGGCCATGTCATGACGAGCTGGAAGGACACGCCCGAGATGAAAGGCTTTCTGCCCACGGCCCTTGCGGATGCGCAGGTCGCTCTCGAGCAGGTCGAGCGCGCGGACTTGGAAGGACGCATCAACGACTTCATTCTCTACGGCGGCTACGTCCTGAACGCGCTCGATCCGGGGCCGGAGACGCAGGCGTTGCTGAAGACCGCCTACGCGCGGTTGCCGACCAACTACGTGAAAATCGAGATTCCGGGATCCGGGTACGGCATCAAGCGGGCCGCTGCGGGGGCGCTCCAGCATGTTCAACTGGCGGCGAAGTCAGAGGGGGCGTCAGAGAATGTGAAGACGCATGCCGCGCACGTGACGGCGTCGCTCGAGAACGTTGTGAAGTGGACCGATGAGGCGATTTCGACCAACAGGCAGCTCCTTGCGGCGAAGACGGTGGGCGACGCTCAAGCACTCGTCGATGAGCTGACGTATCTGACCCAGCAAATCGCCACCGGGCTCGATGCCAACAACGACGGCCAGATCGGCTGGCAGACCGGCGAAGGCGGTCTCCGCCAGGCGCAAACGCACATGCGGCTGATGATGAAAGGGGAAGGCATGTAAGACTGAAACCTTTTCGCGTTCGACGCGTCTCTTCTTTCTGAGCCCGCATATCTCGCGGTCGAGGAAGATGACCTATATCGATTCGGCGATTTTGAACCTGACCGAGCGCCTGTGCCGCAGATTTCAGTTGCTGACGGGCAGGACCAACGTCTGGCTTGCCCTCCAGCTCACCAACCTCAGCATCATCGTGTACTTCGTTTGGGCGGGAGTGTATTCGTGGAGCAGCGAGGTGGCGCCCCGACTCCTGATTGCCGTGTTCTGCGGCGGGTTGTTGTACATGCTGACACAGACAGTCTTCAAGGTGCCGATCGAGGCTTATGAGAAAGAGGCCTATCGCCGCGTGGAGAAGGGGTTCAGAAATCCGAGGCGGGTTCGCGATGCGCTCCTTCGCATCTCGTTTCTGACGCTGTCTCTTGCGCTCTGGTATCCGATTCTCTTCGTTTACCTCACCCTTCGCATGCGCGCGGTCCTGCTGAGTTACTGCCTCATCGTCCTGACGACCATTGTGCTGTACCTGCTCGCTTGCGATCCTCTTCCGCCTTGCGCCGGGAAGCTGAAAGCGTGGGTGCGAGGACTCGCCCCTTCACGGCTGGCTGCTTCGGAATCGAGCGGCGAGTAGGAATTTGAGCCTGATACCCGGGATACGAATGAAGGTGCGCATGCAATCGATGGACATCAACCTTCGCGCGATTCGCTGATCGGCCCTGTTTTGCTGCCTGCCGGTATTTTCCTCGCCCTCGTGTCAGCCGCTGTGTGGGGCAGCGGCGATTTTGCAGGGGGTATCGCCGCCAGACGAAGCCATCACGTTCAGGTGCTGGCGCTCTCAGCTGTGGCTGGCCTCCTGTTGCTTGGAATCATGGCGCTGTTGTCGGAGACGCTGCCATCGGCATCGGATCTCAGATGGGCGGCTCTCGCTGGTCTGGCGAGCGCGATAGGCATCGCCTCACTCTACCGAGGTCTCGCAATTGGAGACACAGCCGTCGTGGCCTCGGTAGCCGCCGTGGTGACCGCGGTGATGCCTGTGATCTTTGCCGCGTTCACCATCGGGCCTCCTGGTAGTACTCAGCTTCTCGGCTTCGCCCTGGCAGTTGGCGGCATCTGGCTCGTCACTCGGGCGCCAGGCAAGGGCGAAGCCTCCACGACAGGTCTGAAGCTCGCTCTTCTGGCTGGAACAGGTTTCGGTGGGTTCCTCATTCTGATCGGTCAGATTGAGAGCGACCTCGTGTTCGCGCCGCTCGCAATGGCGCGATCGGTCACGGCGGCCACCGCGATCGTGCTGATGGTGATTTTCAGAATTCCTTTGCCTTCACCATCCTCCAATGGTGTGGCGCTGCTCGCCGGCACGTTGGATGCGGGCGGCAATGTGTTCTACGTGCTGGCACGTCAGCACACCAGGCTGGATGTGGCGGCGGTGCTGTCTTCGCTGTATCCGATTGCCACGGTTGTCCTTGCACGCCTCATCTCGAACGAGCGAGTGAGGCCCATGCAGTGGGTCGGGGCAGGCGTCTGCCTGGCCGCCGTTGCGCTGATTGCCATTTAGAATACGCCATGACGATGGATTTTCAGGGCGACGGATCGCCTCTCACGCTGTCTGGCTGCGAGGAGGCTGCCGATGAGCTCGGCATCGGTTTGGCCGAGCTCTGGGCGGTCATCCGGGTTGAGACGGGAGGTTGGGGTTTTCTGGCGGATCGGAGGCCGCAGATTCTCTATGAGCGCCACATCTTCAATCGTTTGACGAAAGGGCGCTTCAGGGCCAGCGCACCGCAGATCAGCAGCCCGCAACCTGGAGGGTATGCCGGCGGACACGGAGAATACCAGCGATTGAGCCTCGCGCTGGCATTGGACCGCGAAGCCGCCCTCTCCAGCACGTCGTGGGGCATCGGTCAGGTGCTCGGCTCGCATGCAAAGTCGCTCGGCTTCGACGACGTCGAGGATATGGTGGAGCAGATGACCAAGTCCGAGGATCATCAACTGGGCCCGATGGTGCGATTCATTCTGCGAAAGCACCTTCATCACGCGCTTCGGACGAAGGACTGGACAACCTTCGCATGCGGCTACAACGGACGCAGCTTCGCCAGGAACCGGTACGACGAGAAGCTTCGCTTCGCATTCGACGACCTGACCGCGAACGGTCTTCCCGACCTGCGTTTGCGGTCCGCGCAGCTGCGATTGCTCTACCGGGGCTTTCATCCGGGGCCGGTGGACGGCATCATCGGCAACGTCACCCGGGGCGCCCTCCGCCGGTTTCAGGAAGCGGAAGGGTTGCCTGCGACAGGAGAGTTGGACCTCGCAACGGAGCAACAGTTGAGCCTGTGAAATCGCGATGATCTACTTCAACGAGATTGCACTAATCACTTTGAGCATGTCCGCTTCGCTGGGAGTGTCACGCATATTACGCGCTGCGAACTCCTCTGCCTGCGGGTACGGCGTCGATCGCACGCGTTCGGCGCCAGAGATCACGTCGTAGGCGGTATAGCGCAATTGCACGCCCGGTCCGAGGAGCAGCCAGTAAACTCCCGGTGGCCGCTGGAATGGCATGCCGACGCTGCCCGCATTCACGACCCGGACGCTTCCGACCTTTCGATCGAATTGCATGTGCGTATGACCGCAGATCACCACATCTGCATCGAGCCCCTCGAAGACAGGTAAGAGTCGATCCTCCGGGGTCAAGCGGGTAAAGCATTCAACTTCGCTTCGTGGAGTACCGTGGCAGAACAGCACCTGGCCCAGGCCGTCGATGTTCAGCCGGAGTGTCCCGGGCCAGTGTGACAGCAACTCCTCGTGTCGTGGCGAGAGCTGTTGCGCGTTCCATCGCAGAGCCGCGCTGAGAGGCGCGGGAAGCGGTTCCCCTGTCGTGGTTCCCCAGTAGGTGACGGTGGAGGGGTCATCGGTCGCAGCCATTTGCGCCAGAACGGCAAGCTCTCCGTTGCCGTAGATGAACTGGACTGGAATGGGGAAATTCAGCAGGAGATCGAGGGTCTCGCGCGGCATCGGGCCCGGAATGACATCCCCGCCGACAATCACCCGGTCGATGCCTTCCCGATCAATCTCCTCAGCCACCGCTTCCAGGGCTGGCAGGTTGGCGTGCACGTCATAAAGAGCGGCGACCCGCATGAGGCGCACCAGCGATCGGCGTCCCGGTTCGCGACTAGCGAGGTCGCGCGACCCTTTGCTCGATGATGGCGACGAGCGCCTGGGCGCGCGCGAGCACGCTCTCGAGCTCGAGCAGAGTCCGCCGTTCGTCCTGGTCGAGCTGCACGTACTGCGCGACCATGTTGACCAGTTCTTCGTCCGACACTTCGGGCGGGACCTTCGAGTCTCCGCCCCTTGTCACGAGCTCTTCCAGCTGCTGTCTCTGCTTCTGGAGCGCTATCTTTCCTGCAGCGTCGAGCACTTCGGGCATCGCATCGACGCGGGCGAGCCGGTAGGACCGGCTGTCATCTTCGCCCGTGACACGAAATTTCACGAGCCCGCGCAGCACGATGTTGAATCGTCCACCCGACAGCTCTTCGACGTCTGTGATCACTCCGGCGCAGCCGATTTCATAAATAGGCGGCCGTCCTTGATAGTCGGCCTCGTATCCCGGCTTCAGCATGGTCATCCCGATGATGCGGTCGCCCTTCAGGGCATCGGCCACCATCGCGCGATAGCGCGGTTCGAAAATGTAAAGCGGCCGGGAGACGCCCGGGAAGAGCAGCGTCGCCTCGAGCGGAAAGATTGGAATGACTGCCGGCAGCGAGGATTGCGCACGGACAATGCCACCAGTGGACAGGAGACTGGCGATCCCGATCGCGCACGCGAGTGTCTTACAGGGCATTCGTTTCTCCAATCGGTGACGCGGCGCAGGATGCTCGAAGACGACAGGATAACAAAATTGTGGGAAGCGGGCAGACGCCCTATGGTTGACAGCCGTTTCCAATCACCCTACGCTGACGCTTAAAGAGGGCTTACCGTGCAAACACACAAGTCCACGCATAGACGTGCGGTGCTTACAGCCATCGTTGTGACAGGTGCCGTCTCGATCGCCGTTTCGGCGTTTCAGGCGCCGCCGCAAGGCCCGACAAAGGCCGCGTTGAACGCCACCAGGATCGAGAAGGTACGGGACAATTTGTACGTCGTCACCGGCTCAGGCGTGGCGAATCGCGACGCCTTCAGCGGCGGCAACACTGCCGTGTTTGTCACCGACAAAGGTGTCGTCCTCGTCGATACGAAGCTGCCCGGCTGGGGTCCGGCCATCCTCGATCAGATCAAGACGGTGACAAACAAGCCGATCACCACGATCATCAATACGCATACACATGCCGATCACACCGGCAGCAACGAGTTCTTTGGAGCCACCGTCGAGAGCATCGTCCACGAGAACACCAGGACGAACATGATGAAGATGGATGGCTTCAAAGGGGAGAAATCGAAGTTCGTTGCGAAGAGGACCTACAAAGACAAGTTGTCGGTCGGCAGCGGCAAGGATCAGGTTGACCTCTATTACTTTGGGGTGGGCCATACCAACGGCGACACGTTCGTCGTGTTCCCCGCCGTCCGCACGCTGCATACGGGCGACATGTTCGCGTGGAAGGCGCTCCCGTATATCGACGTCTCGAATGGAGGCAGCGTCATCGCTCATCCTCAGACGCTTGCGAAGGCAGTCGCGACCATTCAAAACGTCGACACGGTCATCACGGGACACACACCCGTGCTGGCGTGGAACGATCTGAGGGAGTACGCCGACTTCAATAAGGAATTCGTTGCGTGGGCGCAGGACCGGATGAAAGCCGGGAGGACCGTGGACCAGGCCGCAGCTGAATACAAAGTTCCCGAAAAATACAAAGGCTACGCTGTTTCGGCCACCTCGGAGTCTGGCGGCGCGAAGCCGAACCTCGAGATCCTTTACAACGAGCTCAAGAAGTAGGACACCTCGCCGCGCGCGACACTCCTCAGTGCGCGATTTGCGCCCTGGCCAATTGACGCCAGTGCTCGTGAACGAGCAGAGGCTTCTGCTGACGCCAGGCGTCTTCGTTGAAGACGCTCAGATCGTCGCGGCTCAATCCCGGCACGCCGGTTCCCAGCGCGCGCGTCCCCCCTTCGCGATGCTCGCTCGCGTAGAGCGGATCCATCTCGACCTGCTGCGTTCGAGCCCACTCACTGATATGGGTCGCCGGCATCCTCTCGATATCCGCCGCGCTCCAGCGGGGGAAATCGAGCTGCCGCTCGAGCCAGGCGGCCACCGGCGACGTGACAAAGAAAGGCCGGTGCCCCACGCCTGGAACGAATCCCACGTCGAAGATGTTGTCTGAGCGTCCACCCAACCGGGCCGTGCGAAGCCGGAGGTCCTCGAAGAAGGACGGGGCGTTCTTCGGAATGCGAACCGTGTCATCTTCGAGGCCGTTGAAGATCAGCGTAGGGCCGCGCGACGCGTGGAGGCTGTAAATCACCGCGGGCCGATCGCCGAGCGGCTTCAGCGAACGATACGGAATCCCCTGGCACATCGGTTTGGTATTGTCCCAGTACTCATCAGGACCATCCAGATTGCCGCCGCCTACCAGCACGGCTGCACGCAAGCGCGTCTCGATCGCGCCCGCCAACGCCAGGACGAACGATCCCATTGAGTATCCAGCGGCCGCGATGCGGCCGCCGTCGACCTCAGGGCGCTGAGCGAGGTAGGACACGGCTTGCATGATGTCGGTCACCATCAGGCCGTTGAGGCGCCGCGCCAGCTCCTCCGGTGGCTCAACGTTGTCGTGCTCGCGCGTGCCGGACTTCCGTTCGCCGTTGCGCTCTCCCTCGCCTGTGGGATCGTAGGTGAGCACCGCCGCGCCGGCGCGTGCGTAGAGCACGCCTGCATAGAACGCATACCAGCTGTATTTGTCGCCGCCGTGGCCGTTGACGACGATGAGCGCAGGAATCTTCGACGGTGGAAGAGGCCGTGGCAGGTAGAGAACAGCGGGCACTCGCATCCCGAACTGCGTGCCGTACGTCAACTCGTTCTGCGGTGACACCCGGCGCAGGCTCAAAGCGGCTGTGCGTCCGCGGGGCCAGCGGCGGCAGCGGGTTCGGGATCAGCAGAACGTCGCGGATCGTCGTCCGCCATTGCGCCTCCCGTTCCTCTTCGGGCGCGGCGCCCAGCGTACAGAAGATAAGGAGAGAAAGGAAAACGGCGCGCACAACCATTTGCGTCACCACCAGTCGCAGAAACCGACCAGAATTGTTACAGATTATCACCTAGACCACGGGGTGCGAAGCGCCGGCACTCTGTCGAGCCCGCTCGATTGCCGACAACTGTGTTTGGCAGAGCAACGCCGTGTCGACACCAGGGACCGAGCAGGCGCTCGCGGCTGAATTCGCCTCGACGGCACGGCTCCAGTCACGGGTCAGTTGCGCGGCTCGAGCCGCGGTGTATTCCTCGGCGAAGGCCTGAAACCTTGGTTCCGCGCGGAGGGCGTCGTCGCCGAAGAGTCCATACAGACGTTGCGGCCGCTCGGCTCCCTTGACCAGGACGGTGTCGAGCTCCAACACGGCAAAACGCCGGTCGACCGCGTGCGCGGTGGCCTCGTCCATGACAATCGGGACGAAATACTGTCTTGTCGAGCGTTCAAGCGTCGATGCGCGATTCACCGTGTCGCCGAAGCACGAGTATTCAAATCGTCTCCGCGAGCCCATCGGTCCCACCGCGCACGGCCCTGTCGCAATCCCGATGCGCAGGTCGCTCGGAATCTGATTCTGATATCGGAATTCCTCGTTGATCCGCACAAGCACATCCCGAAGATCGAGTGCAGCGGCACACGCGTTGGCTTCAGGCGTCCGGTCGTCAGCCGGCGCGTTCCAAAACGCCAGCATCGAGTCGCCGATGTATTTGTCGAGCGTGCCTCGACGTCGCAGGATCGCATCGGTGAATGGTGTCAGGAAATCGGCGACATACTCCATGACGCCTGTCGCCCCCATCTGCTCAGACACGTTCGAGAATCCAATCATATCGGTGAACATCACCGTCAGTTGGCGCATTTGAGGTGTCGTGACACGAAGGCTTTCAGGGTGGCGGAGAATTTCGTCGAGGACCTCCCGGGGCACCCGGTCGAGGAAGGCGACTTCGACCGAGTTTGGCTGCCCCTGCTTCAGCCAACTTGGCATCCACTCGCGGGACCGCCTGACACGTCGTGCGGTCCCAACCGCGGCTCGCACTGTCTCGACCAGATTCGGTAAATCGACGCGGTAGCTTTCGCGTCGGACTCTGACCGCCTGCCGGCTGAGCAGCCCGTCGAGGCTATACGGGACTTCGGTGTCTAACGGCATCCGGGCGTCGTCGAGCAAGACCGGGACCACGGCCTTGCGCTCATCGAGGGCGCGTTCAATCTCGATCCGGACAAAGTTTCTCCGATCGCGCAGCGCCGGAGTCACCCAATTCTCACCGATGAGTGCGAGGAGCGCGTCGCAACGATCAACTTGATCGCGTAAACGACGGACGAAATCGTCGCCGACGGGGATTGACTCGACGTCCATGAACACCCGGTTGCCGAAATGACGGATGAGATCGGAGTAGATATTGGACGCAGCCCAGCCGCTGTCCGAGCGGCGGTAACTAATAAAAATCGAACCCGCAGCCATTCTTGTCTTGTGCCTTGACCGAAAAGCATACGCGATCCGCCGGACTTCGGTGATTGTGCCCGACGCGCTACAATCGTGCCACGATGCCAGCCTTCGAGTTGCGGCTCGTGGCAGCACTCATCGCTGTTCAGGTTGCAGTGCCCTTCTCGCCGGCTGCGCAGCAGCAGTCGTATCCGCCAGCCTTCCCGCGTCAGAACGTCACCAAGCTCTTCGAAACGGAGCGCATCGTCGTGTGGGACATCGTCTGGCCGAAGGGCCAGCCGTCGCCGCTGCATCGCCACGTCTACGACCAGGTCGGCACCTACTATCAGACCGGCAGCCGTGCGATCACCCCATTCGACGGACCCAGGCGCGAGAGCACGACGCCCGCCGGCAACATCTCGACGACGCGCAAGGGCACGACACATGTGGAAGAGGGAACGAGCGACCCGCCGCTCCGAGCCGTCTTCATCGAGCTGAAGAGCGAGACGGCGCAGGATGCCACGCAAGCGCCCGTCGCACCGCGAAGCGGCGCCCGGCAGGCTCATGTCGAAGAGCGCGTCAGCGTCTGGGATTCCACGTGGCCGTCGACTGGGCCAGCAACGCCCGTGAAGTACCAACGGGACACACTGCTCGTCTGGCTGACGCCCGGGACATTCCGTATCACCACAGATCGCGGCGGCGCCGAGGTTCTGAACGTGAAGGCGGGCAGCATTCGGTATCGTCCGCGAGGCACGGTCGAGAACGAGCAACTGACCGGCGGCTCGCCCCGCGCGATCATCTTCGAGTTCAGGTAGACACGGAGGATCACGATGCGAGCGCCGTCCAGGTGCCTGGCCGTCCTTGGGATACTGTTCTGCTGCAGTGCGGGCGCGGCCCAGGACAGGCCTCTGCCCAAGGTGGTGCTGATCGGCGATTCCATCCGCCTGGGGTACGCACCCTTCGTCGCCAAGCTGCTCGCCGGCAAAGCGACTGTCGTCAGCCCGAAGCCGAACGGCGAGGACAGCGCGAACGTTCTCAAGAACCTCGACGAATGGGTCATCAAGGAGAAGCCGGATATCGTCCACGTCAATGCCGGGTTGCACGACCTGAAGTTGACGGGTACGAAGTATCAGGTGCCGATCGCCGACTACCAGAACAACCTTCGCGCGATTCTCGAGGCGATTCGGACGAGGACGAATGCGAAGGTCATCTTTGCGACGTCTACTCCGATCATCGACACCCTCCACGCGCAGCGAAAGGCGGGCTTCGATCGCGTCGAAGCCGACGTGCAGCGGTACAACGTCGCGGCGCTCGCCGTCATGAAGGAGGCCGGAGTGCCCACTACGGACCTGCATAGGTTGGTGGAAGAGGCCGGCAAGGAACGGGTGATGGCGGGCGACGGTACGCACTACAGCGATGCAGGCTACGAGATGCTGGCCGGGGCTGTGACGAAGAGCATCCTGGCGCTATTACCGCACTAGACCAGAGGGTCGTAGCACATCATCCTGAGGCCGTCGGGCGTGTCGCACGATAAGCGCTGGAATCTTCGACGGTAGAGAATCCCCGGCTCCAGGTTTGCAAGCGAATTTGCGGGGTTCGCTATGTGGAGAAGCGTTGTGCTGGCCTGCGTCGTCTTCGCTTTGTTGGTGTTCGGTGAGCACCAGGCCCTTGCGCAGACGCGCGATAGTCTGCTGAACGGCGCCGTCATCGGCGCGGCTGCAGGCGCCGGGGCGGGCGTCGGTATTGATGCGCTGCTCAATCGCGCATCGCCAGGTGCGAAAGCAGCACCGCCGCGAGTGTCGATCGCGCCTGCCGTGTGGCGCGATCTCCGGGGTGTTGTCGTGAAGTGGAGATGGTGACTGCGGCTGGCAATCGATGCCGAAGACAGGCGTTAGGAATACGGCGGCGACCAGGGCGACCGTTATAAAGGATTCGCCCTGCGGGATCGTATACTCAGTAGATCACATCCATGCCCCTATTACCTACGTGCCTGCGCCACACGGTCCTTTTGCGCCCGATGCTGAAATCGGCGCTCGTTGTCACCCTTTCTGTGCTGGCTGGCGGCTGCTCGAGATCGGATATCGCCGAGGCCGGCGGCTCCGATCGCCCTCCGAAGCCGGTCGCCGTCACGCCCGTGCAGCTGGATTCAGTTCGCAGGGCCGTCGACGTGGTGGGCACGTTGACCGCGGTCGATCAGGTGACGGTATCGTCGGAAGCTGATGGCACGGTGCGCGCGATCCTGGCCGATCTGGGTGATCGCGTGCAAGCCGATCAGGTTCTCGTTCGACTCGACAACGAGAGGCAGCAGTACGCATTTCAGCAGCAGCAGGCTGCGCTTGCGCGCACGCTCGCCCAGGTACGGCGCCAAGGATCCACAGCACCTTCCAGATCCGGAAAACACTCCCGACGTTCGGCGAGCGAGCGCCGAGCTCGCCCAGGCAGACAGCGCCTTCAAGCGCGCGAGCGAGCTCCTCAGGCGCGAGCTCATCTCGCAGCAGAACTTCGATGATGCTCAGGCCGAGCTGCAGACCAAGCGGGCGGGCTACGAAGTAGCGTTGCAGAACGCCAGGAACCTCAGCGCCAGCATTCAGGCCTCGGAGGCGGCGATGAAGCTGTCGGATCGCGAGCTTCGCGACACCAACATCCGTGCGCCATTCGATGGATATGTCGAAAGGCGCTTGATCAACCTGGGGGAGCTGGTCAAGACGCAGATGCCGGTCATGTCCATCGTGCGGCTCGATCCGCTGAAAGTGATCGCCGAGATTCCGGAGCGCATGGCGCCATGGATCGACAACGGCAGGCCGGTGGACCTGCTCGTAGACGCTTACCCCGGACGCACGTTCAGCGGAAAGGTGACGCGTATCAGTCCGGCGGTGAACACCGGCACCCGTGCCTTTCCGTTCGAAGCCGTCGTGCCGAATTCCGACGGCGCGCTCAAGCCCGGCACATTCGCCCGCGTCCACGTGGAGAGCGGCAAGGTCGACGAGGTGCTGACTTTGCCGTTCAGCGCACTGCAATACCGGTACGGCGTGAACCGCGTGTTTGTCGTCGCCGGCGATCGACTGGAAATGCGCGAGCTGCAGGTGGGCGAACGGCTCGGCGATCGGATCGAAGTGACGAGCGGTGTCAAGCCAGGCGAGCGGGTCGCTGTCACCGATGTCGAGACATTGAACGGCGGCGAGCTGGTCGCGGTGACCCGGTAATCGGAGGTTCGATGCTGTCTGAATTCTGCGTCCGTCGGCCGGTCTCGGCGACGATGCTCGTGATGTCGCTCGTCGTGCTCGGAACGTTCTCGTTTCGGGGACTCGGCGTGGACTTGTTCCCGAGGGCGGATCCCGCGACCGTCAGCGTGGCGCTTTCGCTGCCCGGCGCAAGCCCCGACGAGATGTCCACGTCGGTCGTCGAGCCGATGGAGCAGGCGATCAGCGGCGTGTCCGGGCATCGACGAGATTTCGGCCCGTATCTCCGAGGGGAACGCGCGAATGATCGTCCGCTTCGTGCTCGAGCGCGATCTGAACGACGCGGTCAACGACGTCCGCGAGAAGGTCGCAGGCGCTATCCGCACAGCACCGCCAACACTCCTTCCGCCGGTCATCACCAAGATCGATCCCGACGCCGATCCGGTCATGTCGCTCATCGTGTCATCCAGTTCGATGAGCCTGCGGACGCTGACCGAGCTCGCAGACAAGCAGATCGCCCGTGGGATCCAGACGGTCAACGGCGTCGGCGAGGTGAGCGTCACGGGCGGACGCGCACGAGAGATCCACATCGTCGTCGATATCGAGAAGCTCAACTCCTATGGATTGTCGCTGAGCCAGGTCCGCGAAGCGGTGGTCTCCGAGAACGTGGAAATCCCGGGCGGCACGATCGAGCAGGGGAAAGGACAATTGCTCCTGCGCACGCTCGGCCGCGTCGACGCCTCGGAGGATTTCAACAACATCGTCGTCGCCACCAAGGACGGAACGCCGATCCGCATCGCCGACATCGGGCGCGCAGAAGACACGTTCCAGCGGCCCACCAGCGCCGTCTGGCTGGGGGACACTCCGGCAGTGATGGTCGACATCCGCCGAGCAATGGGAGAGAACACCGTCGCCGTGATCGAGGGTGTCCGGACGGCGCTCGAGAGAATCGAGCGCTCGCTCCCTCCTGGCGTGACAGTGACCGTCGTCCGGGACGACTCGCGCTTCATCTACGCGTCGGTCGCCTCGCTCGAAGAACATCTGCTGTTCGGTGCGCTGTTTGCCGCGATTGTGGTCATGTTCTTCATCCGGAACACCCGCGCGGTCATCATCTCGGCACTGGCCATTCCGGCATCGATCATCGCGACGTTCACGCTGATGCGGATTATGGGGTTCACGCTGAACAACATGACCCTGCTGGCGATTACGCTTGCCGTGGGCATCGTCATCGACGACGCCATCGTCGTGCTCGAGAACATCTTCCGCTACATCGAGGAGAAGAACTGCTCGCCGTTCGAGGCGGCGATTCAGGGGACGCGCGAGGTCGCCCTGCCGGTGATGGCCACGACGCTGTCGCTGGTCGTCATCTTCCTGCCCATCGCCTTCATGGAGGGCTATGCCGAGCGGTTCATCAGTCCGTTCGGCTGGACGATGGCGTTCGCTATCCTCGTGTCGATGCTCGTCAGCTTTACGCTGACGCCCGATGCTCAGCTCCCGCTTTCTGAAGCTGTCGGACGCCGCGGCCGATCAGAAATCCAAGGAAACGGGCTTCTTCCACTGGCTTGATCAGCGGTACGCGCGCTCTTTAAACTGGGCGCTCGATCATCCGGGTGCCATCCTTGCCATCTCCGCCGTCACAGTCCTGCTGATGTTCCCGCTGAACCGCATGGTGGGGCGTGAGTTCGTGCCTGACGAAGACATGGGCGAATGGATCGTGCACCTGGACGCGCCGGAGGGCACATCGCTGGAGGGCTCCACGGAAGTGGCCTTCAAGCTCCTCAAGGCCGTCAGCGGTATCGAAGGAGTGGCACACATCGAGCCATCCATCGGCGTCTCCGGCGGCTCCGGCGCCGCCACGCACGTCCATCTGCTCTGTCAGGCCAAGCCGATCGGCGACCGCACGAACACGCAGGAAGAAATGGTGGACGAAATGCGGAGGCGGCTCGCCGCATTTCCAGGTTACCGGCCCAGCGTCACATCACGGAACGCGCTCGGCAGCGGCGAAGGAACGGGCGGCTTCGCGATCTCCGCCAACATCCTCGGGCCCAGACCTCGAGCAGATTGCCGAGTATTCGAGGCGCGCCCTTGCTGGAGGCTCAGAAGCTCCCGAGCCTCACCGATGTCAAAATCAACCTCAGCCTGTCCAATCCGGAGGTTCATGTCGCCGTGGATCGCAGGCGCGCCGCCGATCTTGGCGTGCGGATGGCGACCATCGGCAACACCCTGCGACTGGCGGTATCCGGCGACGATCAGATCTCGTTCTACAAGGAATCGGCCGAGCAGTATCCGGTCAAGATGCGCGTGCTCGAAGAACAGCGGCGCGACATCGAGGAAATCGGCCGGCTGACTGTTCCGTCGGCTGTAGGTCCGGTGCGCATCGACAACATCGCGCGCCTCGAGCGCGGGCTCGGACCGACGACGCTGGCGCGCTCGAACCGCCAGTTCACCGTCATGCTGATCGCCGATGTCGCACCCGGGCCATGCGCTCGACCAGGCGGCAAACGACGTGCGCAGGATGCTCGCCGGTCTGAACATGCCGCCCACGATGTCGTATCGGCTGCAGGGACAGTCGAGGATTCTGGACGAGACCACCGCAAACCTGATCATGGCGATCTGCCTGGCGATGATCTTCGTCTACATGGTGCTCGCCTCGCAGTTCGAGAGCTTCCTCCAGCCGATCGTCATCATGCTGGCGTTGCCGATTGCCGTGCCGTTCGCGCTCTTCACCCTCTGGGCGACCGATCGGACGCTCAACCTGTGGAGCGCGCTCGGCATGTTGCTGCTGCTCGGGATCGTCAAGAAGAACTCAATCCTGCAGGTGGACTACGCGAACGTGCTGCGGAAGCGCGGGCTGCCGATCCGCGAGGCCATCGTCGAGTCCTGCCGCACACGGCTCCGGCCGATTCTCATGACGACGACGGCGATCATCGCGGGGCTGATCCCGACATCGCTCGGAATCGGGATCGGTGGCACGGGCCGCGCCGCCATTGCGGTGACGATCATCGGTGGGCAGTCGTTGTGCCTGCTGCTGACGCTGCTGCTCGTCCCGGTCGCCTATGTGAAGTTCGACGCGCTCGAGCGGGCCTTTGTGGGCGGGAAGGCGAGAGCGTGGCTCGGTAAAGTGTCCGCTGCGACCTTCGGCCGCTTCCGGCAGGCAGCCGTCGAATGAGCGTCAGGGTGAAGTGGAGATGGTGACCGCTCAGCGATCCGGGCGGTTCTGCTTGAGTCTCTGTTCCCGCGTCGCCCTGAACTCTGTGCCCGGCTTCCATTCGGGATACCGATCTCCCTGCGCCACACGATAGCCAACTTCGACGAGGAGCTGCAGATCCTCGACTGCCCCGGTCAGATCCCAGTCGGGCTTCATTTCGTCTGAAACCTTGTGATAATCGCGTGCTGTGTATTCGTCGCGCTTCTGCCGGCCATACCCTTCAGGCTTCCCGATGTACTCGACACCCGATTTGGTATAAAGAGACGGCACGCCCTGCTTCGCCAATTCGAAATGATCTGACCGGTAGAAGAATCCCTTCTCCGGCTCAGCGTCCTGGGTCACCCTTCTGCCTTTTGTGCTCACCACCTGACGCAGCACATCGTCGAGCGTTGAGTTGCCGAGGCCGATGACCGTGATGTCCTTCGTGCGGCCCCATGGGCTGACGGCATCCATATTGATGCTCGCGAGGGTACGCTCCAACGGGTACAACGGCCTCGCCGCGTAGTACTTCGCGCCAAGGAGGCCGAATTCCTCGGCGGTCGTCGCAAGAAAGAGGATCGACCTGCGCGGCGAGGGATTCAGACCTCCAAAGGCTCCGGCAATCTCGAGCAGACCTGCGGTTCCGCTGGCGTTGTCAACTGCGCCGTTGAAGATCTGATCTCCTTTGAGAGACGCATCCCGGCCGAGATGGTCCCAGTGCGCCATGTAGATTACATGCTCGTCGCGCACCCGTTGGTCGGATCCATCGATCCTGGCGACGACGTTCTGTGACTCGATTTCACGAATCGTGTTCGTCAATTTGAATGTCGCTTTCGCCGGAAGTGACACCGGCTTGAAGTCCCTGCGGATAGCCGCCTGTTTGAGGCGCTCGAAATCGCTTCCTGCCGCTTTGAACAACTCTCTCGCCCGATCGACATGAATCCACGCTTCAAGGGGCACTCGAGCCATGTTGCGATCCGGGCTCTGGATCTCGAAATTCTCCCGGCCCCAGCTTGCCGTCACCACCTCGTACGGGTACCCGGCAGGCTCCGTCTCGTGCACGATCACGGCCGCCGCCGCTCCCTTCTCGGCGGCGATCTCGTACTTGTAGGTCCAGCGGCCGTAGTAAGTCATTGCCCGCCCCTTGAACATGTTCTCGTCCAGGATCGACGAGTCCCCGGCTGCGGGCACTGCCGGGTCGTTGATTAACATCACGATCGTCTTGCCGCGCACGTCCGTCTCTTTGTAGTCATCCCAGCCGTACTCGGGTGCGACGACGCCGTAACCAACGAAAACAATGTCGGACTCCGCCACTGTCACCTCGGGGATGATGCGGCGAGTAACAGCGACGTAGTCGTCGGGAAACCGCAAGTTGAGCGTCGTTGTCCCCGAGACGATTCGTGCTGATGAGGTCGCGGTAAGGCCAGCCAACGGCACATTCTGGATATAGCTTCCATCCGGGTTGCCCGGCTTGAGGCCCCGAGCCTTGAACTGTTCGGTTAGATAGCGGACCGTCAACTTCTCGCCCGCCGTGCCTGGAGCCCGTCCTTCGAACTCGTCCGACGATAGCCGGTCGATGTGCCGGGCGAGGGTCTCTGGCGTGATGCGTTGAGCGGCAGGGCCCACGTCAAGGGCGCCGGCAGTGGCGGAGTTTGCCCTCTGCTCGCGCGAGCATGAGAGCGCCGAGACCAGGACGACGGCGAGCGCAAGACTCTTGCTCATTGTGTATTTGCCCTCCAGTGAAACGTTCCCAGGTCCACCAACACTAACCTCAAGCGCGACTGAGCGCAGACCGTCCACTTTGACGAGGAGTGCACCATGCCCGCGAACAGAGCCAAGACAAGCGACTCGGAAACACGCGATCAGTATCGCCTGGAACTGGTCGGCTTCAAGACCGGTGAACGACCTTCGATCGTCGTCCAGGCCGTCGATCGAAAGAAAGCGGTCATCCACTCCGCGGCGGTGTCGGCGGACGGATCATTCGTGCTTCCGGCCGACATCCTCAAGGCTGCACACCAGATTGTTCTCGGTCCATCCGGATGACAAGGGAAATGTCGCGGCCGATGGCGCGGTGCGATACAGGGCGGGGGAGTTCGCCGCGGTCTCGAAGGAAGGCACCCTCGCGCTCGCCGAAGGGATCTGGTCGCAATTCCTGTTCAACTGGGTCTGCACGAGCGGGAGCGTGCGAGTATGCCGGCGACGGCCCTGGTGGTTCGACACGCTCATTACTGCGGCGAGTCTGCCAATCGAACGGTTCGGCAATCGAACCCGGTTCAGCACGCTCAGCGGGTCGGTGTCCAACCGTTTTCAAGCATCGGTCAACGATCTCTTGATCTGGCCTTACCGCTGCTGGCCGGTGTGCCTGGGCAGCGTGGAGGTCTACCGGCGGACCTGTTGCTGTTGGCCCATCTTCATCGACGATTGGCGCGTTCAGGACCTGATTCGAGACCTCGAGATCCTCGTCGAGCGTCTGCCGAAATTCCCGCCGGCACCTGGTCCATTCCCGCCTCCGCCGCCGCCTCCTATCGATCCGCTGGCCACGCCATTTTTCAAAGGGGGAGCGCTCAACGAGCTCGCGCTCAACGCCGTTCGTGATTTGCAGGTGCTGCGCTCGGTGCCGTCTGATCAAGCGGCACAGTACATCAACAGCCGTTCGTACCTTCTGCGACACCTCTGCAGTTGCGGCACGCCTGTGAAGGTGGCGACAGGAACCATTCAGCCCGACGGCGCGTTCAACATCTGCTGGCGCGAGAGATTGCGGTTGACGACGGCCAATTGCCACGACGAGTACGCGTACATCGTCAAGCAGACCATCGGTGGTACGACGACAACGATCTACGACGGCGTCACTGCAGGAATCTGGTTCCATGCCGGCGACAACGCCCTGTTGACGTCCTACAACGCAAACGCGTTCACCTGTGGGGAGACGGGCACCGGAGACGGAACGGCGTTTGTCTACCTCGATCTGATCGGGGAGACCGAGAGCCACGAGCTCACGACTCCCACCTCGACTGGTTGGGACCGTGTGGCGCCGCCAGCGGCGACGTCCGGTCTGCTTTTCCCCAATCCCACGGGTGCCGGTCACCTGCGGAATCTGGGCGGCACCATCGAGCTGACGTTCAAGTTCAGCGAAGGCATGAAGGACCCGTCGGTCGGCGCCCGTTACTATCGCGTGAGTATTTCCAAAGCAGATGCGTCTGGAAATCCCGTGGGACCACGGTACTACTACGGCCAGGGGTTGCATCCGGGGGGCGATGGCTTGACGTGGCAGAAGGCTGTCACGACGTCCACCGGTGTCGACATTGTTCCCGATACGCTCGGCCCGGTTCCGGTCGGCGGCGAAAACTACCTGTACCGTATACCCTTTGAGAGCGACGAGGCATGGACAGGCTCGGTGCGGCATCATGCCTCCATCTACACGCCCAACACTTCGTTGAACGTGCCGGACGGAGCGGACCTCGCGAGTCTGGCCTCGAATCACCTGGTGACCCTCGAGCTGTTCAACGCCGCGGGAGAGCGGATTCGTCCGCTCGGGGTGCCTGCCTCAGGCCAGCCCGGCACGGAGGTGGCTAAAGCATTCAAGTTCCGGCGCTGGTTCCAGCCCGGTGGCAGCGTCGGTGATGACACGATCGAGGTGCCGTGGGCGGGGCTGACGCATCTGTTCTGCTGGGACAACCGCGCTCCGGAGGCCGACATTACGCGTCTTGTGATGAACGGCCTGGCTTCGGACGAGGAATGCCAGTTCCTCGTGGGCTCAGGCGGGTCCACCTTCGGCATCGAGTACCGCGCGTATGTGCCGGACCAGCGATTCCAGTTCGGCCACTCGATAGGGTGGATCCGCGGCCTCAACGGCTCTTCGGCAAACGGCGGCGCAGGTTCGCTGCCGACGCCTTTGAGTCCGACCAATGTCGGCAAGCCGCTGGATCCGCCGCTCAACAGCGGAACGAATACGTTCGCGCAGATGCTGACTCGAATCAATCCGGACATGACGACGACGGTGTTGGAACGGTGCTCCTTTGCCGTCGCGCTCACGACGTGGTCGAAGACAACGGACGGATCCAGCTACAACTATCCGTACGACGTCGAGACGGCGGCATTCGCGCTCCAGATCGGGTAGGAGGATGTCGGCTCCCTGTGCCGGATTCGGGAACGCTTGGTATCCCGCGTCCGGCACACCAGCACCGGATGTGACGTGGTAGCTTGCGATGTCAGACTGGCCGCTCTGGTTTCGTTTCGCGATCGCGGTGCTGGCGACATGGCGTGTCGTGCATCTGGTCGCACGCGAAGATGGTCCGTTTGACGTCGTCGTTCGGTTGCGCGCCCTCGCGGGCGTCGGCGCGATCGGCCGGCTGATGGATTGTCCGTATTGCCTCAGCGTCTGGATTGCCGTTCCTTTCGCGTTCTCACTCACATGGAGCCCGCTCGCCTGGTGTGCCACATGGCTTGCAGTGTCGGGTGGTGCGTCGCTCATCGAGCAGTTCGCCGAGCGCGAGACCTTACGCTCAACAGTCGAAGGAGAATAAATATCATGTCATGCTGCGGACAGAAGCGCGCGTTACTCAACACGGCGACGCATTCGCGAAGCACCTCACGCCCGAGCCTCAGCCTGGGAGCAGGTGACAGCTTTGCGCACTCGTCCCATCCCGGCGACGTCATGGTCCGGTATATCGGCCCGGGAGCTCTCTCGATTCGCGGTCCTCGCACGGGGCGCGTGTACGATGTGCTTCGACCTGGCGCCGTTATTGGTGTCGAGGCGAAAGACGTTGACGGCCTGCTGCGAACTCGGGTGTTTGTCCGATGACGGGCGAGAGGGGATGTTCGGCATTCAGTCACGGTCGCGTTCCCGATAGCGCGCTCTCTGCACCTGCGTGATGCGCTTCCAGCGGCGCTTTTCCCGAGCCGCGGCGGCCTTGTCGCGCTTGCGTTCTTCGAACGCCACCTCCCGCACCAGATGACGATAGTGATCCAAGCGAGCGGCATCGAGCCTGCCGGCTGCCACCGCCTCCACCACCGCACACCCGGGTTCCTGGGTGTGCGAACAGTCGGCGAACCGACAGCCGAGGGCGATCTGTGTGACGTCATCAAATACGGTGTCAACCGCCGATTCGTCGGCCCAGGGCTGCAGCTCGCGCATACCCGGGGTGTCGATCAGCAGCGCGCCGCCCGGCAACTCGATCAGTTGCCGTGTGCTTGTGGTGTGCCGTCCTGTTCCATCGCTCTTGCGAATCGGGCCCACACTCTGCACGTCGCGACCAAAGAGGCGATTTACGATCGTCGATTTCCCGACCCCGGATGAGCCAACGAGAGCGATCGTCGTCGCCGGCCCGAGGTAAGGATCGAGCGCCGACATCGATTCGTCGGCCAACGCGCTGAGAGCGACGACATCAGCCAACGCGATCCGGGCGCGAATGGCCGCAACGGCGGAAGCCGGATCCTCTATCAGGTCCGCCTTGTTGAGCACGACGACCGGCGTTGCCGAGGCTTCCCACACCATCATCAAATACCTTTCGATGCGGCGTGGACTGAGATCCTCGGCCAGCGCAGTCACGAGAAAGATCGTATCGACATTTGCCGCGATGACTTGTTCGTCGGTCGCCCGACCGGCCGCCTTGCGAGCCACTGTGCCACGGCGCTCGAGACGGCGATGAATGATGGCAGGGCCGCCGGCTGATTCGGCGGAGATGCAAACCCAATCTCCAACCACAGGGAATGCGGCGCTGGACTCCGCATCGTGGCGAAACCGCCCGCTTACTTCAGCCCAGCCCTCGAAATCGCCGGCGATCCGATATTGGCCGCGCTGTTCTTCGGTCACTCGGGCGATTCGAAATCCCGAATCGTCGGATGCGACCTGTGCCTGAAAGAATGGACCCCAGCCGAGACGTTCGAGTAAAGACACGTCGAGCCTCCTTCGAAAAAGAGGAAGAACAGTTGTTCGGAAGAAGGTCCGTCTCTGGCAGGTGGGCTGACTGACTAGCGCTGACAGGCGGACCTGTGCCGTTCACGAACGGCGGCAATGGGTTTCATCGGACAGGTCCTCCTTTCGCCGCACATTCTACGACACTCCGGGCACAATCGCAGGCGTCCACCCAGGGGAACCGCAGGCTTAAATAAAATGAAAGTCAACTTGCTATTTATTAATCTGGACGGTACACCGTGAACGTCACTCTCAGGGCAGCATTCCTGCAACGCTCAGCAGAATCGCGAGCATCACTCGACCCGCCTCTACTGACGATCGCTTTTCCACCTCAGTCCATTCATCGAGCGAGTGTGACCGGCCCCCTTTGCCGCCGTGACCAATCGTCAATGCGGGAATGTTGCGAGTGATCGGAATGTTGGAGTCTGTGCTCGCCGTCGCGAAGGTTGGTTTCAGGCCGAAAGCATTCAGAGCGGCAGTAACGTTCCGCGCCAACGGTGATTCCAGCGATGTCTCTCCCGACGGGCGATCGCCAATCAGCTTGATATCGACCGTCAACTTTCCTTGCGCTGTCGAGCGAATCTTGTTTTCAGCGTCCACGGCTTCGGTCATGAGTCGCATGAAGGTTGCCGACAGCCGTTCCAGTTCGGCGCGGGACTCCGACCTCATGTCGATGTCCATGTAGATCTCGACCGGTATTGAGTTCACGGAAGTTCCGCCGCCGACGACACCCACGTTGAAGGTCGTCTTGGGGCTCTTCGGGACCTGAATCCTGGCGAAGTTCTGAATCGCGTCAGCCATCGCGAATGCAGGATTGACCAACCCGAAGGCTCCATAGCTGTGCCCACCTGGACCCTTGAACGTGACGCGATAACGCTTGCTGCCAAGGCCACCATTCACGATGCGGCTCTGATCCCCACCATCGATTGCGAGAAACAGCTTTATGTCGTCCTTGTATCTTCCGTTCTCGACGAGATACTTGACGCCACGTAAGTCGCCTTCGCCTTCTTCACCCACTCCACCAACGAACAGAATATGGCTGGCCGTCCGAAACCTGGCCGCGTTCATGGCGCGAACGGTGGCAAGTATGAGCGCCAGGCCACGGGTGTCGTCACCGACTCCGGGCGCCAGTAACTTTGTGCCTTCGCGCTTGACCGTGACGTTCGTCCCTTCCGGGAATACGGTATCGAGATGCGCGACAACCGCCAACATTGGTCCCGTCCCCGCACCTCTGCGGAGACCGAACACGTTTCCCTCGGGGTCTTGCTCCACGTCTGTAAGGCCGACGTCGCGCAACATCTGCAGGTAGGTCTTGGCGCGACGGTCCTCCTTGAACGGTGGAGCAGGTATCTCGGTCAACGTAATCAATTCACCCACAAACCGCTCGTAGTCGTTCTCGATGAACGTTGCAGCGGCCGCAAACTTCGGGCTCTTGATAATCTCTTGCACGGTCGCATCAGATGCTTGCCCTCGGGGAGCGGTTGTGCCGAGGCAAACGGCGACGACAGCCCAGAGAGCTCTCGACATTCGTGTGTGACGCCCAGCGACCATCGTCGCCTCCTTTTCGCTGGATGGGATATCCGAGCAGAGTATAGCGTCCGTTACGGGCGATGAATGCGAGGTTGAAAATTGGATCAGCATTGACGGAGCGCGGGCGTGGGCGTATAACTCGATTCCGTATCCCATAGACAATCTGAGACTTAAATATGTAGCTCCCGCCCGGAAAACGATGAACGCCAGTTGCTCCGAGCGTGGGTAAACGGACTACGCTGCAGCGGCTGTCCGCTTCGGATTGGCCCTGGCGGCACGGCTACGGTGCCGGAATGCAAGCCGTTCAGAATGTGCGCGTATGGGAGAAGCCCGGCGTGGCGACCAACTGCCCGCAATCTGGATGGCAATCAGCAGTTGCCTAGTTTGGCACAATCGACAAACACGTAGCGTTAGTCCGAAATTTGGACTAAACTGGGTTCATGAACGTCAGCGTCCATGGTGCCAAGACACAGCTCTCGAGGTTGCTCGACCTTGTCGAGGACGGCGAGTCGGTCGTGATCGAACGGCACGGGCGCCCGGTGGCGCAGCTGGTGCCGGTGCGAAGCGCCGCGCCTCCCCGCTCGGCGCCATGCGCGGGCTATTCACGATGACCGAAGGCTTGTAACGGGCGCTTACCGATGAAGAGGCCGAAGCGTTCTGGGCGGGCGTAGTACGAGTTTCACATAACGGTCACGTATTCGGTACCGACGCGCCCATCGCCAGGCGCCAGAGGAAATGCCCAGTGCTTCGACCGACGAGCAACGCTGCGACCCGGGGTGCTCGGCGCCAAGAAGTCATCGTAATTGTGACGCGGCCGAATCCGCCCACCTCCTCGACATGACGCTGCTTGGGCGTTGGGCGAGCCTGAGCGCCTGTCGCCGCGGGCGCGCCGCCTCGTCGAGGCCGGCGAGAACGTCGTCAGTGTTGCGTCCTACTGGGAAGTCGTCATCAAGACGCAGAAGGGGTTGCTCGCGATCACGGACCTCGCAACGTGGTGGCGTCAGGCAACGGAGCTGACCGCTGCGCGCGTGCTCCCGATCCGCGCCAGCCACGTCACGGCCCTGGCCGGGCTTCCTGCACTCCACAAAGATCCGTTCGATCGAATCCTGATCGCTCAGGCAAAGGCCGAGGGCCTGGGGCTGGTCACCGGTGACGGCCCGCTCAGCGACTATCCGGTTCAGACCATCTGGTAGCCGGTCGCGCGCGGTAGACGCTCGACTTCATTCTGGGACTGGGTGACCGTCGATGGCCGCAAAACGAGGGACACTCGGTATCCAACCACCCGCGACCGACGGGAACTTCATCTATTTCCCGTGGCGTGATGATCTTGGCGATATCTGGGTGATGGATGTGGAGCAGCCATGAGCGCAAGTGGCCCCAGCCTGCTCACGGGCGCCCGACTTGCTGCTGGTGCTGCCCCGACTCCGTCGCTCAGTGCGCGGTGGCTGCTTCCGCCTACCGCGACTTCCCCCTCGCCGTTACCGGCCAGATCACCTCGACACGGTCCTTGCGAACACCATACATGATGTTGTACTCGTTCACGGCAGGATCGCAGTGCGGCACGATCACTCGAGCTTGTCGCCGACGCTGTACTGTCTTGTTCGCGGTTTCGTACTGGATTGACCCGAACTCGTCCGAGCCGGCCGTGTAACGGAATCCCGGCTCACCAATCACCCTCGGATCCGGCTTGTTCAACGTGAATGCCTTGCTTCCTGCATCGGTCGTGAGCCTTCCCGGAAAATACGCGTTCAGTACAGTCGTCATCACTGTCAGCGACGGCGCAAAATCGTCGAAGACTGTCTCGTTCTGCTCATCGCCAATATCGATGTACTGACAATCCATGAAGACGTAGCTCCCGACCTGGACGTCGTTGAATCCCGGAACCTTCGTCATGATGTTGTAGGTCCCGGTGCCGCCGCCGCTGAAGATCTCCGTGTTCAAGCCGGACGCTTTCATTCGCTCGAATGTCTTGACCGCTGGCTCGAACCGATTCAGCGTCTGCTCGTACCGCGTCTTGAACCCCTTGATATGCTGTGCGCCGCCGTCATAGGCAAGCATCCCGCGCAATCTGAGGTTCGGCAGCTTGTCGACAAGCTGCGCCAGCGCAATCGCCCGATCGTCTGGCGGCACTCCCGACCGGGTCCCCATCGCGACATCGATCACGACATCGGCGGTCAGCCTCGCAGCTTTCGCCGCGTCGGAGAGATCCTGCGCGTTCTGCGGATTATCGACGGCCTGAATGAACTCGCGGTTCTTCTTCCTGATGTTCATCGCGCGCTGAATCTTCGAACGCGAGACGTTGCAGGTCGTCATCATGAGTTTCTGCACGCCTTCGGCAAACAGCGCTTCGGCCTCGCTGACCTTCGCGGTGCAGATCCCAACTGAGCCGGAAGCCATCTGAAGCTTCGCGATGGCGGCGCACTTGTGCGTTTTGGCATGGGGGCGGCTGGCCACGCCGGTGCCGGCGAGACTTTTCTGCAGCGTCGCCAGGTTCTGCTCGAGCTTGTCGAGATCGACGCACAGGGCTGGCGTGTCCAGATCCCATTTGGACATTCCCAGGCCTGTTCTGGCGTCGACACGAGCCAGCATCTCGGCCTTGCTATATCCATAAACCCGCTTGGGGATCCAGAAGGTGGCGGCGGCGGTTCCGGCTGCGGTCATAAAGTGGCGGCGAGAAAGTGGAGTCGTCATATTGCCCTCCATGGAAAAGGTACCGGGAACCTTTTTCGACCGGGCTGGATTATACGCCTCCTCTCCGAGGACGATGGAATTTTCGTCCGGCTGGCGCGTAGAGGTGTAGGATGACGCCGAGCTTACATTCGGACAGCGGACAGGAGGGCACTATGACTCGGTTCGCGTACGTCAAGATCGGCGTGCTGGTAATGGGCCTGATGGTCCTTCCCGCCGACCGATCCGCGGCGCAATCCTTCCAGGGAGGGCTGCGGGGAGCCGTCCGGGACGCCAACGGCGTCATCCCCAACGTCGACGTCACCCTGATCAACGAGGGCACCAACATCTCCCTGTACGACCATCACGAACGCGGTCGGCGAGTACGTGTTCGCGGCGGTATTGCCGGGAACCTACACCGTACGAGCCGTGCTGCAAGGCTTCAAGACATTCGAACGCAGGGGGCTCACGGTCGGGACTCAGCAGTTCATCACGCTCGACCTCATGATGGAGCCTGGCACGGTCCAGGAGGAGATCACCATCACGGGCGATGCGCCGCTGATCGAGACGTCGAACGCATCGACGGGCGAGGTCCTCAACAACGAGACGCTCGAAGCCCTGCCGGCGCTCAACCGCAACGCCTACATGACGGTCGCAACGGTCCCCACCGTTCTGGCGCAGGGCAACCCCTACTTCAGCCGGCTCGAAGATCAGAGCAATGGCTCCCTGCTTTCTCTGGGCGGCGGACCGCTGCGGGCCAACAACTATCTGCTCGACGGCGTGTCGGTTACCGACTTGCAGAACCGGGCCTCGGTCTTCGTGTCGACTGACGCGATCGATGAGGTGAAGGTCCAGGTGCACACCTACGATGCCGAGATGGGGCGATCCGGCGGCGGTGTGTTCAATACGACGGGCCGATCCGGCACGAATGCGTTCAGAGGCAACGGCTTCTTTCAGGTCCGGCCGAACTGGTCAGCCGAGAAGAATTTCTTCGACGAGCGGGCCGGCCGTCCGAAGCCCACGGACACCTACTACCGATACTGGGGCGGATCGTTTGGCGGGCCGGTCCAGCGGGACCGGACCTTCTTCTGGGCGACCCACGAAGGGTACCGAACGAACTCCGGCCTGACCGGTCTGCTGTACCTGCCGACCGATCGCGAACTGGCGGGCGATTTCTCCCAGAGCTTCGACCGGAGCGGCAACCTCGTCGTGATCTACGATCCCGTGACCACCCGGCAACTGCCGAACGGTCAGTTTGAGCGCGATGCGTTTCCGGGCAACGTCATCCCCTCTAATCGCATCAGCAGAGTGGCGCGCAACATCGCCGGCTACCTTCCGAAGCCCGACGAGCAGCGGAGCGCGGCAGACGGCCTGGCGAACAAACAAGTGACGGTGCCGGCTGCGACCGAGGCCGAGCAGTATGTTTTCAAAGGCGAGCACAAGCTGACCAGCAAGGCGTCGCTCACCGGCATGTATCTGTACCAAAACACGGATGAAGGGTGGGAGCACTTCTGGCAGGAACACAGTCCATTTGCGGATCCGGGCCATGGAGCCGAAGTGCGCCGCGTCCACGTCGTGGCATTGAATAACTTCCTTGTCCCAACGAGCAACACGGTGGTGAGTCTCCGGTACGGCTGGACCCGGTTCGATGACAACCAGTTACCCTACAGCGGCTTCGACCTGGCCGACCTGGGTTTTCCCGCGAGCTTCGTGAGCGGCGTCACCTTTGAGAAATTCCCCAATGGGACGATTGAAGGTTACCCCAATGCACGGGGATATTTCGGGAACCGGGCAGTCAGCCACAATCGGTATGGATCCTGGGCGGCAAATGGCAGCGTCTCAACACTGTTTGGCCGCCAGACGATCAAGTACGGCGCAGACTTCCGGCAGATCGGCGTGGACGCGCTGGACATCGGCCGCTCGAGCGGTGACTTCAACTTCACCAGGTCCTGGACGCAGGCCGATCCGTTCAGAGCGCGCACAGATCAGGGCAGCGGGTTTGCGACCTTCCTGCTCGGCATTCCGACAGGCACGACACCGGTTTCCACGCCGCTCGACTCCTTTACCCGCTACTACGCTGCTTACGTGCAGGACGATTTTCGCGTGACGTCCGGCCTCACGCTGAACTTCGGTGTGCGGTACCAGTACGAATCAGGGATGCGCGAAGCCGAGAATCGTTTTACGGTCGCGTTCGATCAGGACGCGGTAAGCCCGCTGGCCGCCCGCACGGGTTTGAATCTGCGGGGCGGGCTCCGTTACGCGGGGCAGGACGGGTTCCCGGAGCATCAGGGTGATCCGTCCGGGACCAAGTTCTCGCCACGAACCGGTTTCGCCTGGACGCTCGATGAACGCACCGTGGTTCGCGGCGGGTATGGGCTGTTCTGGTCGCCCTGGGTTTACACGGGGCCGGGCACCGCCAACTACGGGCAGATCGGCTACACCCAATCGAACGAGGTCTTCCACTCCAGCGATCTGGTTCCAACCGTCAGTCTCGACAACCCGTACCCGAACGGCCTGGCTCAGCCGTCGGGCAACAGCCTGGGTCTGCTCACCGGGGTCGGCGGTCCCATCGATTACATCTGGCAAGATCGCAAGTCCCCGTACGTGCAGCAGGTACTCGGCGGATCTCCAGCGCGAGTTGCCGGGCGACATGGCTGTGTCGATTGGCTACGTGGGCGCACGGGGCGACGATCTCGGCTATGGCGGCGCTTCAGCCGACATCGTGAACATCAACACTCTCACGCAGGAGCAAATGGCACTGGGCCCCGCGCTGCAGCAGCAGGTGCCCAACCCGTTTTTCGGCATTCCCGAGGCCGGACCTTTCTCGAGACGCGCGACGCTCCCGCGCGGACAGCTGCTTCGTCCGTTCCCGCAGTTCGAAGACATCCGCCAGCGACAGACCAGCGGCGCCCGCACGCGCTACCACGCCATCGTCGCGCAGCTCAACAAACGAATGAGCCGTGGCATCGGTGGCCGCTTCCATTACACCTGGAGCCGGCTCGACGATGATCAATTCGGGCAGGGAAACCACTTTTCCGGCGCAAATCAAGGCGGGCGGCCGCTGGATCACCGAAATCTGGCAGCTGAATACTCCCGCAGCTTACGTGACATCCCGCACCGTGTCGTCCTGAGCCCGATCGTCGAGCTGCCGTTTGGCGAGGGCAGGCGCTGGGCGACTGCCGGGCTGGCAAATGCCCTGGCGGGAGGCTGGACATTCTCGGGCATCTTCATGTACGAATCGGGATCGCCGATCAACATCGTGCAGGCGGATAACACCGGTTCATTCGGCGGCATTCAGCGACCGCACTGGACCGCGATCGACCCGACCACGGAGGGCGACACGCTGGACCGGCTGAACAACTGGATCGATCCGGCGGCCTACGAGCTGGCGGCTCCGTTCACGTTTGGCACGGCGCCGAGGACCGATCCGAGGAACCGGACCCACTTCAGGACCAACTATGACATCGTGCTCGCGAAGAACGTCTCGCTCGAAGGATCGGCGAGGTTGCAATTCAGGATCGAGATCCTGAACGCGACCAACAATCCGAAGTTCCAGGGACCGGAGGCGCGCGTGGGTGTCGCCACTCTCGGCGCGATCACGACGCAGTCCGGGTTTTCCCGTACGACGCAGTTTCTGATTCGGTTTAACTGGTGAAGCATGAATCGATGGTGATTGGCGAATGGCGATTGGCGATTTATTGACGAATCACCAATCACCAACGATTCCTACGGCGTGCGATCCTCCCAGTCGACCCACTCGACGGGGCGAGTCGCGAGATACGCATTCACCGCTTCGCCGATGGTGGCGAAAAAGGTCTTCTCACCGAAGCGCGTGAAAAGCCCGAAGCGCTTCAATTTGTCCTTGACCGGATCCTTCATCTCGGCGAAGCACAGCTCGATACCCGCAGCGTGCAGCGTGTCGTCGAGCTCGACGACGGCGTCGGCTGCGGTGACGTCGATGCTGGTGACCGGCTCTGCCGCGACCACCAGCCAGCGGACCGGTGTCGGTGAGCTCGCAACAGCGTCCAGGACGCGTTCGTGAAACAACTCGGCATTGGCGAAGAAGAGTGGTGCATCCCAACGGAAGAGCACGAGGCCCGGGATCCGGCGCGCCTCCGGATACCGGGTGATATCGTGATAGCCCTTGATCTGGTCGACTCGCCCGAGCACGGCCGAATGCGGGCGCCAGCCGTCCCAGAGGAACTCGATGACCGCGATCACGATGGCGAGCGCAATGCCCGGAATCGCGCCGAGTGCCGCCACACCAGCGAAGCACGCCATCGAAAGCCAGAACTCCCAGCGCTGGATGCGATAGATGCGGCGCAGGTCGGACACTTCGATCAGGCCGATGGCCGAAGCGATCACGACGGCCGCCAGGGCAGTATTCGGCAGATCTTTCAGCAGCTCGGGCGCGACGAGCAGCAGCAACGCGATCGCGAGCGCGCCCACGACCCCCGTCAGCTGGGTCCTGGCGCCAGCCGCCTCGGCCACCGGAGTGCGTGAAGAGCTGCTGCTGATCGGGAACCCCTGAAAGAACCCTGCCGCGAGGTTGGCGATGCCAAGGCCCAACATCTCCTGGTTCGGATCGACCCTCATGCGTAGACGCGCCGCATAGGTGCGAGAGAGCACGCTCGTGTCCGCGAATGAAACGAGAGCGACCGCGAGGCCGCCCGTCAGGATCGGCGTCAGGTTGTCGATGTCCATGATCGGGAGACTTGGCGCCGGCAACCCCTGCGGCAAAGGACCGAGCACGGATATCCCGGCACGTGCTCCGAGATCGAACGCCGCGACGACAACGGTGGCAGCGGACACGGCGATCAGGATGCCTGGGACGCGCGGTCGCCGCTTCAACACCAGAAGCAGCGCCAGCGTGCCGGCGCCGATCGCGAATGCCACGGGGTTCGTGCTCCCCATCGTGACTTTCTCGATGATTCCCCACGCCTGGCGCAGCGGTCCGTCCGCAGAGACAGAAAAGCCGAAGAGCTTCGGGATCTGGCTCAGGATCACCGTCAGCGCGATGCCGTTCATGTAGCCGTAGCGGATCGGCTTCGAGAGAAGCTCGGTGATGAAACCGAGACGCGCCAGGCCTGCGGCAACGCACACAACGCCGGAGACGATCGCCATCATTCCGGCCGGCGCGAGCGCCCGTTGCGGATCGCCAGCCGAAAGCGGCAGCACGACGGCGAGGATCACGGCCGCGAGCGCCGAGTCCGGGCCCAGGACGAGAATGCGGCTGGGGCCGAACAGGGCGTATGCGAGCGAGCGGTACGATGGTCGCGTAGAGGCCGTTGATACCTGGCACCCCGGATGCCTCGGCGTACGCGATGCCGACCGGCACGAGCATGGTCGTCATGACGAGGCCGGCCACGATGTCGTGCCGCAACCAGGCCCTCTCGTATCGAGCGAGCGTCCTCAACCCGGGAAGCCAGCGCATCCAACCGGTTTCGGTCCTGCCCGTGGCGTGGCGCACCACACGGCCAGGCTCGGCCGTATCGAAGGCGCGCGGTTCAGCCATGATTCACCGCCAGATTATAGAGGTCCGCGTTCCCGTGGCTCAGGACTGCGGTGAGGGAATGCCGGTGAAAATCCGAATCGTCGGGGTCAGCTTGCAGGAAAGCGGGTCGGGCCGATACGCGCGATCGCGCGGAAGGTTGCGCCGTTACTTCCATTCCCAAAGCTGACTGCGGGTATTGCCCTGTCCATCTACTTCATATTCGTAGACCGACGCGACACTGTTCAGCCGCGACCACGCGGAAGAGGCGGTCTGGTAGTACACCGCGCCGCGATAACTCACCGCTCCATCTTTCTTGATTGTCCCGACTCCTGATCCGACCCAGGTGGCAACCTCTCCGCCCTTTCCCATGATGATGCCTTGTCCCTCTCCATAGAGGGTCCCGTCCGGCCGCACCGCCGACCAGTAGGTGCCTGTCTCGGCCTCGTCCACGCCGAGCAATTTCCCGCTCGATTCGAAGCTCGTCTCCATCTTTGGACCGCCCCCTGGGTTCGCCAGCACGCGACGAGACGTGATCCTGCCCGTTCCTTCGCCAAGCTTGTCGCCTAACATGCACCCCTCCTTTTCCGAGGTGCGCGACTATACCATATGGAGAAATGCCAGGCGCGTGATGATGTGATCAGCTTGGCGTGTGCATCGTTTCCCGCTGCGGTGGTATTCGCCAGCACGAATCGTGATGTTGCATACCAATGTGCGGATAATAGGTTCTGGCTTTCGGGGCTGCGAGAAGGATCAGGCTGGTGTGAAGCCCAGCCGCCACGTGCGTGCGCCGGATCAATTCTCGACCGATCCCCCGCCGTTGAAACGCTTCGTCAACAGCCAGGTCTGACAGGTACGTGCAATAGCTGAAGTCGGTGATCGCACGCGAGATGCCCACCAGCAGCCCTGCAGGATCTCGTGCGGTCACAATCACGCCGGCATGAGCGAGCATTCCCGCCATTGCCCGCCCATCATGCACAGGCCGTCGCTCGGCCAATGTCGAACGCCTGAGAACATCGATGAACTCGTCAGGTGAAAGCCGAGGCTCCAGGCCGTATTGAATGATTGTCATCGAGCAGATGATATATAAGGTCGCAGGGATGACTGGCATCTTCCAGGACCTGCGTCACGCCCTTCGCGGACTTCGAAGGAATCCCGGCTTCACCCTGGTTGCCGTCAGCACGCTTGCAGTCGCGATTGGCGCCAACACCGCCGTCTTCACCGTCCTCGATAAAGTGCTCATACGGCCGTTGTCGATCGCGGAGTCCGATCGCATCGTCGTGATCTGGCCTCGCGAGCGGGCCGGTCCGACATCCGTTGGCGAAATCTCGCACTGGACATTCAGGTCCTGGCAACAGCACGCGCGAAGTTTCGAGACGCTTGCGGCGATCGGGTCGGTCAACTGGAGCCAGGTGCTCAGAGAGCATGGTGAGCCCACAACGCTGCCCATCGCGGCTGTGTCCGCATCGTTCTTTCCGCTGGTTCGTACTCCCGCTGCGCTCGGTCGCACGCTCCTCCCGGAAGACGACCGACGAGGTGCCGCGAATGTAGTGGTGATGAGTCATGCTTCGTGGGTCCGCCGTTTCGGCGCCGATCCTGGAGTTGTCGGGCGCCGGCTCATCCTGAACGATACGCCTTACACCGTCGTGGGTGTGATGCCGGACGGCTTCGAATACCCGCGTGGAGCTGAGCTGTGGGTGCCGGTGGTACCGCGTCTGGTTGCGGCGAGTACACCTCAGCTCAATGCCCTGGATGAGCCGTGGTTTGGGGTCTTGTTCGTGGTAGGGCGGCTTCAGCGTCATGTCACGCCGGAACAGGCCCGCACCGAGGTGTCGGCGTTAATCGCGAGGAACGATGGCGATGCGTTTCCGCCGGGGATGGAAGCCGTTCTAACCCCTCTAGGTGAGCACATCTTCGGCAAGACGCGTCCAGCGCTCCTCGCACTGGCGGGGAGCGTGCTGCTTGTCCTGGTCATCGCATGCGCCAACGTTGCCACGCTCCTGCTCGTCCGGGCGGCTGGACACAGCCATGAGATTGCGGTTCGGATCGCCATTGGTGCCGGCCGCGGGCGCCTTCTAAGAGAATCGCTGATCGACGCGTTGGTCCTCTCGGCGCTCGGTGGACTGGTGGGGGCTCTGCTCGCGCGATGGGCCATCGCGGGGCTCGTCACGATGATGCCCACCGCCGTACCGCGCCTCGAGACCGTGCGCTTCGATGGGTGGTCCCTGTTGTTTGCGTGGATAGCATGCCTTGTCGCGGCGGCGCTCGCCGGGATTGCCCCCGGGCTCCATGCGTCTCAGTCGAGGATTGCAGACACTCTTCGAACCGGCGGTTCTCGTCTGACGCGATCGCGCACGTTGAGAAGAGGGTTCGTCGTCGCACAAGTCGCCGTGGCGCTCACTCTGCTTGTGGGAGCCGGCCTCGTTGGCCGCAGCTTCATGAACCTGCTTCACCTCGATCTTGGATTTGACCCGACCAACGTGTTGACGGTCGACGTGACTGTCCCCAACGCAGGCGCTGAACGCCGCACCGCGTTCTACACTTCACTCCTCGAACGCGTGCGAGCGGTCCCAGGCGTCGAGGCGGCAGGCGCGATCTTCCTGCGCCCGCTGGAGCACACGGGAATTGGCGTCGATGCGCCAATTCTCGTCGAAGGCCAGCGCGTCGATCCTTCTTACCGCGACAGCGAGAGGAATCCAGCGGCGAATTATGAAGCCGTCACGCCCGGCTACTTTCGAGCGATCGGCATGCGGATCGTTCGCGGGCGCCCGTTCGCCGAGTCCGACACTGCCAACGCTCCGCAAGTCGTGATCGTGAGCGAAGGCCTTGCGCGACGCCTCTGGCCAGGACAGGAGGCGATCGGAAAGCGACTGCTGAGACCTGGCGCTCCGACCGACACGAAAGGGCAGCCCCAATGGTCCACGGTCGTCGGGGTGGTTCAGGACGCACGATATCGAGGCCTCACCGACGTGCGCTTTGACTTGTACGTGCCGTACCTCCAGAGGCCCGCAGACCCGGTAAAGCACCTGATGGTTCGCACGTCGGCAGATGTGCCATCGCTTACCAGGACGATCCGGAGCGAGGCTCTCCGCCTCGAACCGACCGCTCTGGTCGAACGCGCGAGGAAGATGGACGACATGGTCGACAGCGCGATTGCGCCATGGCGGTTCAGCGCATCGACGCTCGCGACTCTCAGCGCGCTCGCCTTTGCTTTGGCGATGATTGGCGTCTACGGCGTCGTTCGGCAGGCAGTGGTCGAACGAGTGCGCGAGATCGCCGTACGGATCGCGCTCGGCGCCGTCCCGCGCGACATCGTGCGGTTGGTGCTCCACGAAGGACTGCTCATGACCGCGGGCGGTATTGCATTGGGACTGGCGCTCACGATCGGCACCGCACACACCGTGGCCAGTTTGCTTTTCGGCGTACAGCCACTGGACGCGGTGACCATCATCGGTGCGGTTGTCCTTTTCGTCCTCGTCGCAGTGCTCGCGATGCTGCTTCCTGCACGGCGCGCCGCTCGCGTCGATCCAGTGGTGGCCCTTCGATACGAATGAAGCCATTCCTCGCGCTTTGCCTGGCCGTCGGATCCTTGTGGTCGCCCCTTGCCCAAAACCGCGATGAAGTGGAGTTGCGCCGACTCTTCGCAACCAGCAGCTGGTTCGAGCTTCGCGACGCGATTGAGGGAAGGAACGCGGCCTCGCTGTATCGGGGCGCGGTCGCATCGGCATTCAACCGCGCATCTGACGCCGAGGCCTTTCTCACTCGAGCGATCAGAGAAGCCTCGAACGCAGAAGCTGCCAATGAAGCGCGTGAAACATTGGCGAATTTGTATATGCGGCTCGGCCGGTCGTCCGACATGCTTCGAGTCCTCGACGATGCGTTGGCGGCAGCGCCTTCGCGAGCTGACATCCGCAACGCCCGACAGGCCTTTGAGCCGTTCCGTGGGGCTCCCAATCAATCCGTGCAAGTGGGCCGAGGCCAGCCGTTCCGATGCCTTGTGAGTGCCAATGGCGTAGTTCTGCCAGTCGTGGTGAACGGTCAGTCGGTGGAATGGCTTTTCGACAGCGCGTTCAGCCATTCCGCGATGTCCGAGAGCGAAGCCCGAATGCTTGGCATTTCAGCACGTGGCGCGAGTGTAACCGCCGAGGACTTCCAGGGCGGGAAGACGTCGACCCGAACGGCTGTCGCGGATCGCATGCGAATCGGCGATGCTGAATTGCATGACGTGCCCGTGCTCGTGTTCCCTGATTCGCAGCCTCCCTGGAACGAACAGGTACCAGGCAAACGAGGCACTATCGGCCTTCCGGTGGTCGTTGCGCTGCAGGCGATCCGCTGGACACGGGACGGGACCTGTCAACTGGGTCCCGACCCAACTCGCCCCGCGGGGATACACGGCAACCTCGCGTTCGATGGCGTGACTCCCTTGACTCGCGTGCTGGTGTCGGGCAAGCCGCTCGAGTTTGTGCTCGACACCGGCAACCAGGCCGGCACTCAGCTATGGGAGCGCTTCGCCCGCGCCTTTCCCGAGATGGTGATTCTGGGGAGCAAGAGCACCCGGCAGGTACGTCAGATCGGCGGCTCAACCGAACGCAGGATTGTCGCGATTCCGGAGCTTCGCCTGCAGGTCGGTGGTTTGGACACCGTGCTCCAGCCCGCAAACGTGTTCTCGAGGCCGGTTGGAAACGATCTTCAGCATGGAAATCTTGGGCTGGACCTGCTGAGTCAAGCTGCTGAAGTCGCGCTCGATTTCCAATCGATGTCGCTGAACCTCAAATAGCGTCGCGGAACCAGGTTCAGTTGCAGGTAGCGGCGAGCATGCGCACGCGCTCGACGTCGACTCTGCGAACCAGGATATCGCTCTTGCGCTCCTTGTCCCGATTAGAGGCTGGAAAGATTGACGTGTTGGGGACGTGCGCTTTCAGCGTCCGTCCGTCTGCCTTGACTGTCAGGTCTGTCCAGTTGTCTTTCCGCTCTGTCGTGATCTCGCCGTCTTTCACATCGCCTCTCAGGTCACCTTCTACTTCGACCCGGTGACCGATATGTGTCCTCAGGTCGTCGTGCCCCTCGAGCCAATAGAAGATTGTCGCGTAGTCGCCGCTCGTTCCCAGGGTGGTTGGCGTGACCTGCTTACCAGACGAGTGCAACCACGGTTCAGCCGGCGGGTTCGCCAGCAAGTATCCAGCACCGTCGCCCTCGCCGCGAATCAGACATCCCGACAACTTGACAGACTTGTCTGCGGCGCGCGTCGCGCTCCCCGCCCACCCTGTCACGATGAAAGTGCACACCAGCAGTACAGTCAGGCGTAGCATGGACAGTGAGATGTTCATAAGATCCTCGTCCAGTGAGGAGCAATTCGGATGCCAGCGTCATTTTCTCGAGGATGACACTCAGTGCGTCATGCTAGCCTCTCGAACGCAGAGTTGCTCACTTTTAGATAGACAGGGTGTAGTTCCTGCCGTAAATTCCAGTTCTCCTCTATTACATTCGATCCGTTTCGCTCCTTGGTTGAAGAGGGGGGCAACATGCGGAAAACTCTCGGCACACCAGGGTGGCCCTCTAATCACTCGGTCAGGAGGGAGCGATGAATCGTCGTGAATTCGTGCGTCTGACTGGTAGCGGCATGGCGGCCAGCGCTATCGCTGAGGCGACGGTGTCGGCGCAGCTCGCGCAGTCGCCGAGCCGCCGAAAGCCCGCCGCAGAGACAACGCCGCGAAAAGTGTCTGTTCAAGGTCGGCACGGGCGGAGGCACATCCGTGGAAAGTCTCAAGCTTCTTTCCACCTACGGCGTCAACAACGTGACGGGCGGAGTCGGATCGCGGCGGCTGGATGACGCCTGGTCGGTCGATTCCCTGAGCAGACGGCGCGATCTTGCGGCCTCCTATGGCGTGTCGCTCGACATGCTGTCGCTGCCGATGAGCTCGAACGAGATTTCGATTGCCGAGATGCCCGACATCTATCTGGCCGGTCCGAATCGCGACAGGCAAATCGACGAGATCTGCCAGATGATCCGGAACAGCGCGCGCGCCGGAATCTTCAACATGAAGTACAACTTCACGTTCCTCGGCGTGGTGCGCACCAGTCGCAGCCTCGCGAAGCCCGGCCAGCCGGATCCCGTCTCGATCAAGGGCGCCAAAGGCCGCGGCGAGTCCTACTACAACGAATTCATCTACGAGGGCGCAAAACAGGATCCGCCGCTGACGATCGCCGGCCCGGTCAGCGAAGACCTCTATTGGGAGCGCATCACGTATTTTCTGGAGCGCGTCGTGCCGGTCGCGACCGAATACAAGGTCAAGAATCGGCTGCCATCCGCAGGATCCCGGGCATGCCGAGAGGGAAAGGCTGGCGCGGGATTCAGCCCGTGCTCGGCATGGTCGACGGTCTGAAGAAGTTCGTCTCGATCAAGGAGAGCCCGTACCACGGCCTGAACTTCTGCATGGGGACCGTGGCGGAGATGCTCGTGAATCCGAACGAGGAGCTCCCCGACATCATCCGGTACTTCGGCACGCGCAAGAAAATTCACAACGTGCACTTCCGCAACATCCAGGGAGGGTTTCTCAACTTCCGCGAGACCTTCATAGACAACGGCGACATCGACATGCTGAAGATGGCGCGGGTGTTCAAGGAAGTCGGCTACGACGGCATGCTGCAGCCCGATCACATGCCTTACGTCGACATCGAAGGTCCCGGCGGTAGTGCAGTCGCCGGCCACTTGTATGCCTTGGCCTACATCAAGGCGGTCATCGCTGCTGTATCGTCCGAAACGTAATCCAGCGGCGACTGCTCAGACGTGGAGCGAGTCAGAGATTCCTTGGAGGGCAAACCATGACAATCCGGATGCTTGAGAGCCGTCCTCTTTTTCTCGCCGCTTTGGCAATGCCCGCTCTTCGGCTTCGCTCAGTCTGAACGCGGCAGCATTACCGGCGTCGTTATGGACACGTCTCGCGCCGCGATTCCGGGCGTGTCGGTCAAGGTGATTAACGTCGGCACGAACGCCACGACGACTTTGGTGTCGTCCGAGACCGGCTCTTACAGTGCCGCGAGCCTGCCGCCCGGAATCTATCGCATCGAGGCGTCGATTCCAGGCTTCCAGTCGGCGAATATCGATGGGATCCGGCTGACGGCGGGCGCGACGGCGCGCGTCGATGTCACATTGAACCTCGGCCAGATGTCGGAGTCGGTGAATGTCGTGGCCGACACCCAGCAGATGCAGACGCAAGATGCGAAAGTGTCGACCAACGTTTCCAACGAGCTCATCGATCAGCTTCCCCTTGTCGTCGGCGGCGCGATGCGCAGTGTGTTCGACCTGGTGTCGATCGTGCCGGAGGCGAAAGGCACGGGCGCCAACGTGTCGCTCGGCGGGGGGCAGGGCGGCGCGTTCGGCGCCACCCTGGACGGCATTTCGGTGAACACGAATCGCAACGCGAATACCACCGAGACGGCGTTCCTGACTCCCTCGGTCGAAGCGATTACCGAGTTCTCGGTCGAAACCAACGGCTTCAAGCCCGAATTCGGGCAGGCGGGTGGTGGCGGCATTACGTTCGCGTCCAAGTCGGGGACGAACGAATTCCACGGATCGCTCTACAACTTCCTTCGCAACGATGCGCTCGATGCCAAGGGGTTCTTCGAGACGCGAAAGAGTATCTACCGGCAGAACAACTTCGGCACCTCCTGGGGCGGTCCGGTGCTGCTCCCGAAATACAACGGCAGGAACAGGACATTTTTCTTTGCGGCGTATGAAGGTTTTGTCAACCGGCAGGCGTCGAACGCGGCGCTCTTCAGCGTTCCCACGCCGGAGATGTATAACGGCGATTTCTCGAACTGGGTAGATGCCAACGGCCGAATGATCGTGATTTACGATCCGGCGACCACGCGACCCAATCCCAACGGCACGGGCTCCATCCGCACCCCGTTCCCCGGCAACAGGATTCCCGTTGAGCGCTTCAGCAAGGTCGCCCTGCAGTATCTCAACACACTGAATGCCAAATCGATGGTGCGTTCCCAATCGCGGCGCCACTCCGGGCACGCTGGCCTATGTGAACAACAACTTTCAGTCGCCCGGCGGGACGAATCAGGAAACAACCTACAAATACAGCCTGAAGATCGATCAGGTGCTCAACAACACGCATCGTGTTGCGTATCTCTTCAATCGGGTCAACAACTTGAGCCAGCCGACCGAAGGACGGGCGGTCGGATTGCCGGAGCCTTTCAATTCATCGACCTGGGAGGGTTACGATGCCGACCTGCACCGGACGAGCTGGGACTGGGTTGGTGCCACGATGGTGAATCACTTCAGCTTCGGGGTGAACACCTTCTACAACAATGGCGGGTCCCTAAACGTGGGTAAGAACTGGAAAGACAAGGTCTGCATCCCGAACGCGATCGATTGCAACAAGAACATGGGCATCATCAGCTTCTCGGAGCTGTCGAGTTGGGGCGCCTCTTCGCTCAACGGGACCTATCAGCCGCGTGGTCGATCAAGAACGACACCACGTTCATCCGTGGCAATCACACGTTCAAGACGGGCATGACCTTCGACCGCCAGCAGGCCAATGGCGTCGGCGAGCAGCAGATTGGCGGCGCCGCGGGGTTCAGCTTTCTTCAGACAGGCATCCCGGGCGGAACGACGCTCGCCAATGCCGGGGGCTCGTCGTTTGCATCGTTTCTGCTCGGCGTGGCCAACACCGGCGGCACCGAGACGTTTCGCTATATCAGGCAGATCTATCCGTACTGGTCGTTCTACGCGCAGGACGACTGGCGGCTGAACAGACAAGTCGTTATCAACTATGGCGCGCGTTACGAGTTCACGCGGCCTCCGCGCGAAAATACGGATCAGTACACGGACTTCTCGCCGACAAAGCCGAATCCGGCCGTCAACGGTTTTCCGGGCGCGCTGATTTTTGCAGGCGACGGGCCCGGACGCGAGGGCACGCGGACACTCATCCCGGGCTACTACGGGGCCATCTCGCCACGCGCAAGTTTCGCGTTCACGCCGACCGACAAGACGACCATCCGTGGCGGCGTCGCGCGTTCCTTCGGCCGTGTGACCGTGCTCAGCGGCAGCAGTCACTACGCCGGGCACGCCGGGATCTATCAGATTCACGTCGCCGGATTCGGGAATTTCGCCCGCGTTCTTCCTCGACGAGGGGCTGCCGTTCTATCCATTGCCACCGTTGATCGATCCGAGCTTTGCGAACAACCTCGATACCGACTGGTGGAACGGGCAGGAAGCCGCGCGCCCGGCGGTTTACGACACGTGGACGCTCTCGGTGCAGCGCGAGATCCGTCGTGGCCTGACGGTGGAGGCCGATTACAACGGTTCCTACGGATCGCACCTCCAGGCCGGACTCTTGAACCCCAACCAGGTGCCGATGTCGGTGGTCAATGACCTCATCGCCCGGTACGGCAAGACGGAGGCGCGTGACGCTACTGAACTCGCAGATTACGTCGGCGCAGGCCGTGGCGGCGGGCATTCCGATACCCTACCCGAACTTCACGAATCCGGCAGTGCAGGTGTCGCGGACGGTTGCCCAGGCGCTGCGGGCCTACCCGCAGTACCTCAGGCTGAACGTTCAGGTTGGTGGCGGCGACAAGACCGGCAGGTCCCACTATCACGCGGCCGTGCTGAAAATCAATCAGCGTTTCTCGGGTGGCATCGCGATGCAAGGCTCCTATGCGTTCTCGCGGATCACGACCGACGCTGACAGCTTCAACGGCAGCGGCGGTTCCCTCGATGCGGCGCGGCCGGAGCTCGAGTGGAGCCGCGGGATCTTCGATGTTCCACACAGCTTTAAGCTCAACACAGTGGTAGAGCTGCCCTTCGGCGAAGGCCGCCGCTGGCTCACCGACGGGATCGCCAATCAGATTCTGGGCGGCTGGCGCGTCGCGATCATTCAGTCCTATTTCTCCGGCAGACCGATCGGCGTGACGAGCAATGCGCCACTTCCGATTTTCAATCTGACCAACCGTCCGAACGTAACGGGGGCCGATTGGCGCGCGCCGATAGCCGGCGACGAGTTCGACCCGCGCGTTGACAGGTATCTGAATCCTGCTGCGTTCGCCCAGCCCGTCGGCGAATTGGGCAATGCGCCTCGTGTGAACCCTGATGTGCGGACGCCCTGGGTCATGAACGAAAACGTGAGCCTGGCGAAGTCGTTGAAGCTGACGTCTTCGCTGAGCGCGGATATCCGGGTGGAAGCCTTCAACGTCTTCAATCGCGTTCTCTGGGGAAATCCGGTGACCAACTTCAGCTCGAATACATTTGGCCAGATCACCAGCCAGGGGAATAACGCGCGTCAGATGCAGCTGGGTCTCAAGCTGTACTGGTAGGACGAGAAAACATCTTCGACTGGGCCGTACGGCTGGAGGAACAACATGAACCGAAGACACTTCCTGGGCGCGACCGCCGCAACCAGCGTGGCATTGGTGACCAGGCCAACGACTTCGCACGCCGCTCTCGCTCAAAACACGACTGCGCCGCGACAAGTTTTGATGCACGTGGGCACTCAGGACAATCTCGGAGTCGACAGCCCGGACGCTGCCAAGACGCTCGCGTATTTCAAACGCCACGGTGTCGACCATATGTGTGCCTACGTGAGTAGAGATGATCGAGGCGTCGACAAGCTGTCGCGGCTTCGGCAGCTCATCGAGTCCCAGGGTATCTCGCTGGATATGGTGGACGACATGCGTCTCGCACGGTCGCCCTTGAATCCGATCATGATGGGCAAGTCTCCCGAACGTGACCGCGACATAGAAGCGCTTTGCGAGCTGATCAAAAACTGCGCGGCTGTTGGAATTCCTTCCGTCAAATACTATTTGTCGTTGCTCCCGATTCTCAGCACTTCCCGGACGCCCGGCCGCGGGGGCTCTACCGCCAGAACATGGAAGCTGTCGGAATACAAGGACGCCGACCAGGTGACGGAGGCGGGACGGGTGCCGGCTGAACTCATGTGGGAGCGGATCAGCTATTTCCTGGAACGGGTCATTCCCGTGGCGACGGAATACAAGATTCGCATGGCATGCCACCCCCACGATGTTCCGACTCCGCCAGGTTTCCGGCATATCCACCAGGTCCTTGGAACACCGGATGGGTTGAAGAAATTTGTGTCGATTCAGGAGAGCCCGTACCATGGCCTGAATTTGTGTCTGGGAACGACAGCCGAGATGCTGCAGGATCCCCGGAACGAAATCTTGCCGATCATCCGCTATTTTGGCGAGCGAAAGAAGATCTTCAACATCCACTTCCGCAATATCCGGGGCAAAAGGGACGATTTCCAGGAGACCTATCCGGACAATGGGGACATGGATATGGTCCGGGTGGCACTTACGCTGAAGGAAGTCGAATATCCCTATATGTTGATGCCGGATCACATGCCTTCACATTCCGACGATCCGGGCACGCTTCAGGGATTTGCGTATGGCTACGGATACATCAAAGGAGTCATTCAGGCGGTTTCTCAGCTCTCCTGACCGTGAAACCGTGGGTCTCAAAAACAGGCTTCGCGAGTTGTTTCAAAGATGGACGCCCTGCGACAAGTGCCGAGCTGAAGGTGGCGCACATGCGGATGACCGCCCTCTGTCATGAAGGGCCACGCGACCCTGAACAGTGGGACATCGCTGAACCCTTCATCGTCTGCTCACAGTGTCACTGGCGTGTCCAAGCTCAGCAGGGATTTACCCTCGACTCGTGGATCGGACAGACTTGCCTGCGGTGCAAACTCGGCACTCTAGCGCTCTCCCCGTTGTTGGCGAAGAACCAGTCCTTGCCGATTTGCCGTGATTCAGACGTGTCACGAGGCGTGTTGCAATAGAGCGGGCCAGTGAGAGATTACGCCACTACCATTTGTAGGCCGCACGCCAGGAGGACGTCATGGTGGATCCGATTAGACGCAAAATGTTGAAAACGGGCGCAGCGGCTACGGTGATGGCCGTAGCGCCGCGCGTGCTGGCTGAGCAGACCGGGCAGGGAGACGCTGCCGGGTCGTTCTACGAAAAAGGCCCGGTTCGTATCCACTATGAGGTGGCCGGTTCCGGCTTCCCGTTGTTGCTCATCGCCGGCGGAGGATTGAACTCGACGATTGCCGGCTTGCACCGCGGCGATCCTTTCAACCCGATCGAGGCGTTCAAAGGGGAGTACCGCTGCATCGCGTCGGACCTGCGCAATGCCAATGGTGGCCAGTCTTCCGGGCCGCTCGAGATCGACCGGCCGTGGGACGCATACACCGATGACCAGCTCGGTCTGATGGATCACCTGCGCATCGACAAGTTCATGGTGATGGGCTTCTGCATTGGCGGTCCCTTCATCTGGAACCTTCTGGAGCGTGCACCTGATCGTATTGTTGCGGCGGTGCTGGCGCAGCCCAGCGGGTCGCGTCCGGAGATGCGCGACCTTTTCTACGAAAACAACATGAAGGGCTGGGGTCCCGAATTGGTCAAGCGCCGGGCCGACATCTCGATGGAGATGGTCGACAAATTTCTGACGAAGATGTACCGCACGAACGCCGACTTCGTTTTCACTGTGACACGCGACTTCGTGCGCAAGTGCCAGACGCCGGTACTTATCCTGCCGGACGATATCCCGGCGCATCCGTACGCTGTCGCAATGGAGGCGGCGCTGCTCGCGCCGAAGGCCGAAGTGAGCATGTTCCCGTGGAAGGAGCCCAAGGAACGGATTCCCCTGGCGGTACGGCAGATACGTTCATTCCTCCGGGCGCATCGGCCCCGTTCTGCCTGAAGTACAAGGAGCGTGTATGCGACACTCACTTCCGACGTCGCTCGTTTCGCCCGGCGCGCTGGCGGTCGTCGTCGCCGTTTTGCTGTCCTGGGTTCCCGCCTTTACGCAGACAGGCTCTCAGGCCGCCAAGCCTCCCCGTTTAGTTGACGGCCGGCCAGACCTCCAGGGAATCTGGGGCTTTGCGACTCTGACGCCGCTTCAGCGGCCAAAGGAGTTTGCCGACAGAGCGGTGTTGAGCCCGGAGGAGAAAGCGAAGCTGGAAGAGCAAGCGGTCCGCGATCAGTTTGTGGATTGGCCGCCTCCGCCCGGAAGCACCGGCTCATACAACAAGTTCTGGTCCGATCCGGGGACGAAAGTGGTGGCGACCAACCGCACCTCATTGATCGTGGATCCGCCCGATGGACGGGTGCCGCCGCTGACGCCACAGGGCAAGGAGCGAGAGGCAGCCATTGAAACGAGGGCGAAGGTTGCCGCCGGCCCTGAGGATCTCATGACCTGGGACCGGTGCATCCTCGGCTTCAACGCCGGGCCCCCGATCATAGGAGGCGGCTACAACGCCTTCGTGCAGCTCTTCCAGACATCCGACTACGTGGTGGTGCTGACCGAGATGGTCCATGATGCCCGCATTGTTCCGCTCGACGGCCGGGCATCGCTTCCGTCGCACATTCGCCAGTGGAGAGGCGACTCACGCGGCCGCTGGGAAGGCGACACGCTCGTCGTCGAAACGAGGAACTTCCGGAGCGAGGGCACCGGCACGTTGAGTCTGCGCGGCTTGGGATTGAGCGGAGACGAGAACCTGCACCTGATCGAGCGCTTCCGCCGCGTCGACACCGACACGCTTCTCTACGAGTACACGATCAACGACCCGACGATTTGGACGCGGTCGTGGACAGTGTCGATGACCATGCGAAAGAGCGACCAGCCGATGTACCAGTACGCGTGCCATGAGGGCAACTATGGCTTGTCTGGCATCCTCGCTGGAGCGCGCGCAGAGGAAAAAGTCGCCACCGAAGGCGTGAGCAAGACCGAATCCAGGTAAGTCAGGTCATCAGCGCGTTCACACGGGGGATACGCGGGAGGCCTTTCGGCGTTCGATCGTCGTGCCGCCGGCTTGATTCGTCGCGGCGATCGGTTTGGTGGACGAGTGGCGGACGTCTCGCGCCTCGACGATGAAGATAACGTCCTCGGCGATACTCGTGGCGTGATCACCGAGGCGCTCGAGGTGGCGTGACATGAGAATGAGGTCGACGCCAGGTTCGATCGTCTGCGGATCCCCCAGCATATGAGTAAGCACCTCACGGAAGACTTGATCTTTCAGCGCATCCAGCCAGTCGTCCTGTCTCAGCACCGTCTTGGCGAGACTCGCGTCTCCCGAGAGAAACGCGTCGAGGGCCTCGCGCAGCATTTTGAGCGCCAGGTCGCCCATTCGCGGCAAATCGATCAGTGGCTTGACTGGCGGGTGCAGGAGATATCGTTCGGCAACCTCGCTGATATTCACGGTGAGGTCTCCGACGCGCTCCAGGTCGGCGCTGATCCTGGGCGCCGAAACGAGCGTTCGGAGATCGAGCGCGACAGGCTGATGCAGGGCGATGAGGGTGAAGCATCGATTATCGATCTCCATCTGTAAATCGTCGATACGGGAATCGCCGGCAATGACGTCAGCCAGCAACTGGTGGTTGCGATCGACAAGGCCCCGCATGGCCCTGCGCAAACTATCTTCCGCTAATCCACCCATCGCCAGCAGGCGTGCCTTCAGCTCTTCGAGTTCGTGGGCGACATGGCGGCGGTCTTGATTCATCGCTCTGCTCGTGGTGGTCAGGCTACTGGGCCGCTCCATCATGACGCCACGTCGTCACATTCCTGTTACGAACGCGGTCGCCTGGGCCGTGACGTCTCGGTGGCTTCGTCCCGCGTCCATTCGAGCAGGTCGCCTGGCTGACATTCCAGTTCCCGGCACAAGGCTTCGAGTGTCGAAAAGCGGATGGCGCGCGCCTTGTTGGTCTTCAGCACCGACAGGTTCGCGATCGTGATGCCGATGCGATCGGCCAGCTCCGTCAGCGTGAGCCGCCGGTCGAGAAGCACGTGATCGAGCTTGATTCGGATGGGCATGCCGCCTCAGATCGTCAGCGACTGGTCTTCATCAAGGCGGGTGCCGGCCCTGAAGACTTCGGCGATCACCAGGATGATCAAGCCATGGATGATCGCGAGGCCGTTGAGGCTCGGCCACGTATCGAAGGTCAGGCCGTCGGCAGCAAAATGCGACCGGGCATAGGCGTTTCCGACGAAGAGCACGATGGACCGGACGATTTCCCCAAGGATCACCGCATAGCCGATCCAACGGATGCGGGTGGCGTTGGCGGGCACGAACGGGCGGCCATCGCGAAGCGTGTGGAAGACCGCGCGGAGCTGGGTCAGCACCCACAGCCCGAGAGCCATGGCCACTGCGACCAGCAACGCGGTCGTCGTCAAGAAGGTCGCGCTCGGTGGAGAAAATCGAAACATGCCATCGGCATCGCGGATGTCAGCTTTCGCGATGCCGGGCGTGGCCGTGACGGGACGAACCGCTCCAGGAGCCAGGCTGAAAGAGACCGGGATGCTCATCTCAGCATTGGACAAGTCGGTGAAGAGTGGCATCGCCGCCAGACACAGCATCAACACCAGCGAGACGGCCAGGAGCCACCAGCCGACGTTGATGAGCCCGGCCAGGAACGACGACATGGAGCGCTTCCCTATCGCCTGCATAATTCGACCTCCATTTATCGTTCTACGATAAATCAAGTCCGATATACAAGATAAATTTATCGATTAGCGATATTAGATGATTCTTGGATAGATTCTCTCTCCAGACGCCGCGACGCGCCCGATGTTTGTCTGTACCGCAGCGCAATGGTGCTTGGTGCTGGGTGCTGGGTGCTGGGTTCTGGGTTCTGGGTTCGGGGTTCGGGCGAGACCACCAAAAAAGACGCGCCCTGAAGCCAGGCGCCACCACGCACCCAGAACCACAGAACCGCAGAACCCAGAAACCGCAGAACTCAGAGCCCGGCGTTATTTCGCGCCGCTTGACCCCTGAGGAATGGATTTCATAGCCTGTGACACGATGATCCCCGGAAAAATCGTTCGTTTCCTGGAGCAGTATGCCAACGTCGCGTTCGCAGGCACGCGCGATCGTAATCTTGTGCCTTACGGCCATAAGGTGTGCGGGTGGAGTGTCGGCGCCGATCAGCGCACCATGACGGCGCTCATTCCAGAGGAGTTCACGCCCGGGCTCGTCGAGTCGCTGCAGGAAAACGGGGAACTGGCTGTCACGGTAGAGGAGTTTCCGTCGCACGAGACCTATCAATTCAAGGGCCGCTACCTCCGCGACCGTCCGGTGCGGCACGACGACGTGGAGATCGTCGATCGCATTCGCAGGCGCTTTGTGAGGAGCCTTCGGCCAATCTTCGCAGACGCGCCCGAAGATGTTTTGAACGCATTTGTTTCGAAGCCGTCGCTGGCCGTCGAGTTCGAGGTGCTCGAGGTCTACCTGCAGACGCCCGGACCCGGCGCGGGGACTCGCCTCATCCCGCCGGTGGAAAGCTGAGATGCGCATGACTCGCCTTCCACCGGAGATCCGTCCTGTACTCGCGAGCGGCACACCGGCGGTGATGGTGACGTGCTCGGCCGACGGGAAACCGAACACCACCATCATTTCACAGGTCCACTACGTGGACGAGACGCACGCCGCGCTCTCATTCCAGTTCTTCAGCAAGACGATCCGGAATGTCCGCGAGAACCCCCGGGCCTACGTTTGCGTCTTCGATATCCGAGGTCAGGCCCACTGGGTGCTGCAGCTCGAATTTCAGCGATCCGAAACCGAGGGACCGATCTTCGACGCGATGGATATGGAAATCGAGGCTATCGCCTCGATGACCGGCATGTCCGGCATTTTCAAGCTCCGCGCGGCCGACGTCTACCGGGTGCTCTCGGTGGAGAGGCTGCAGTACTGACGGATCGGGCTGGTGATGTCGAATCAGGATCCGAGTCAACAGGTCACCGAGCTCGCCCGGAAGACCCTGGAGGTCCAGATCCTGCAGCGCGTGTCCGCAGACATCAATTCCACGCTCGACCTCGGCGAAATCTGCGACGTGGCGTTGCGAACGATGGACGAGCTGTTCGCGTTTCACCACGCGAATATTCTGCTGCTCGAGCCCGACAACAGGACGCTGAAAGTCATAGCAAGCCGAGGCTACGAGAATCAGGCAATCGGCGGCCGCGCACAGGTCGGGACCGGCGTCATCGGAATGGTTGCGCAGAAGCGGCGAATGATGCACGTCAACAACCTGGGGCAGCAGCGCGCGTACGCTGCAGCACAGCGGCGCGAGATGGAAAGGTCCGGCCGGCAGGCACAGCTTGGAGAGGCGACCCCGGTGCCCGGACTCCCCAACGCAGAGAGCCAGATCGCCATTCCGTTGCTCATCCGCGACGATCTGATCGGCGTGTTCTCGATCGAAAGTCCTGTGTCGCGCTCGTTTGGCGAGCACGAGCGCGACCTCGTGTCGATAGTCGCCAACCAGATTGCGAGCGCGATCCACAACGCACGGCTGTACGAGCAGCGACGACTCGCTGTTGCCGCGTTGCAAGAGGCCAACGCGTCGCTCGAGGCCCGGGTTGCAGAGCGAACCGCGGCGCTCGAACGCGAACTGCGCGTCGCGCAGGCGCTCCTGAACGAAGCCCGCAATCGCGTCGAAGGGCCCTTGCTCGGCGAAAGTCCGGTCGTCCGGGCGTTGCGCGATGCCATCGCACGTCAGGCCACAATGACCGAGCCTCTTCTTCTGACAGGCCCCTCGGGGTCCGGCAAGGAAGCCGCAGCGCGCGCGGTGCACGATGCGTCCGGGCGCGCGGGCGCGTTCATCTTTGTCAGTTGCCTCGAGATAAACACTCAGTATCGACATGCCGGCGAGGCGATGAGCTCACGCAATCCGGAAACGTCTCTCATCACGACCAGGTTTGAGCTTGCGTCGGGCGGGACGCTGTTTCTCGATGCGTTGCACGAGCTGCCGCCGGACCTTCAGCGGGCGCTTCTCGTGACGCTGGAAAGAGATCGAAGCCATCCACCCGCGGCGAACCGGGGATACCTGACGTGCGGCTGATCGCCTCGACGACGCAGGATGCGGGTCGGCCGCCGCCGGGCGGGGTCCTGCCGCTTTTCCAATTGCTCGCTGCGAACTCCATCAGCATGCCCCCGCTCACCAATCGGCGGGAGGACATACCGGCGCTCGTCGATCATTTCGTGCGTCGACACGCACGGCGGCTGGGGAAGGTGATCGACGGTGTATCGCCCGACACGATGCGCCGGCTCGAATCCTACGGGTGGCCCGGAAACATCCGTGAGCTGAGAACGGTGCTGGAACGTGCGGTCCTCCTCTGCAAGAGCACCGTGCTCGAGGTCGACGAGGACCAGTTGAACGAAGCCCTGGCTGTGGGCAGCTATCGCCTGGTCACGCCGCTTGGTTCGGGCGGCATGGGCGAGGTCTGGCTCGCCAGGCACCGATTCCTCGTTCGTCCTGCGGCCGTCAAGCTCATCCGCCACGACGTCGCGCCCGGTGCAGCGCGCGATCAGCTGGTGCGGCGTTTCGAGCGCGAAGCGCAGGTCACCTCGCGGCTGAGGTCGCCGCACACCGTGCAGCTGTACGACTTCGGCGTGAATGACACCGGCAGCTTCTACTACGTGATGGAGTTTCTCAATGGACTCGATCTGCACCAGATCGGCAAACGTTTCGGACCCCAGCCAGCCGAGCGCGTCATCATGCTCATGCGCCAGGCGTGCCGCTCGCTCGCCGAAGCGCACGAACGCGGGCTCGTGCACCGGGATATCAAGCCGGCCAATGTGTTCGTGACACGCCTGGGAACGGAATACGATTACGTCAAGATCCTGGATTTCGGTGTCGTAAAAGAACAGTCTGGACGTGATGCCGCGATGCTCTCCAACCAGGGCATCGTGCAGGGCACGCCCGCTTTCATGCCCCCGGAAATCGTGCTGGGCGAGAGCCGCATCGACGGCAGAGCTGATCTCTACTCACTCGCCTGCACGGCCTACTGGACGCTCACTGCGGACACGCTTTTCGAGGCGACCAACGCCACGCGGATGCTCCTGCACCACGTTCAAACGCGACCTGAACCTCCCTCGAAGAGATCGGAGTTGTTTATTCCTGAACAGCTCGACGCGATCCTCATGATGTGCCTCGAGAAAGATCCCGCCAGGCGACCCTCTTCGGCACTCCACCTTGATTCCGAGCTGGCCCGCGTGCCGTGCGAAGCCCCCTGGACCAACGAGCGGGCACAGCAATGGTGGGAGACCCACGCGCCGGAAGTCGTCGAACGATAGTCGACCGGATGATGAAATTGCCGCCTTGGTGTTGTATTTGGCGAGCGGTGACGTTAGAGATACCAGGAGGCACGGATGACACGATTTCATCGCACGGGGGCATTGGTAATTTGCGGCGCGGTGCTGTGGGGACTGGCAGGCATGGCCGGTTCGGCATCAGGCTTCAAGAAGACGACCTATGCCAGGTTCAGCGGCGCTGTGGCGCTGCCGGGCGTCACGCTGAGCGCCGGGGAGTACGTGTTCGAGCTGGTCAATCCGGACACATCTCGGAATGTTGTCCAGGTGCGGAATCGGGAGCGGTCGAAAGTTTATCTGACCGCGATCACGTTGCGCGTCCAGCGGCCGGCGAGTACGGTTCCGCCGCCACGGTGACCATCGGTGAGGCACAGCGCGGATTGGCGCCGCCGATCAAGGCCTGGTTTCCGGCGGGCGAAACGACCGGCTACGCGTTCCTCTACTAACGAAACCCAGTGATGGAGGCCAGCACCATGCTCGGGCGTGGTGCTGGCTTTGGACATCTCGACGACATTTGCTTAAGAACGGAATACCTGGAAGGAATTCTTTTCCCGCTTCAGCGACCAGCACGAAGATGCGGCCGTCGACACGAACGCGCCATCCAGTTTTTCAAGCGGCACTGATTGAACGGCTATCCCTGCTCCATCTCGACTTCTGCCTCAAGGCTTTGGCGATCGCGGAAAATGGTGGCCACCGCGAGTCTGCGGCCGCCACGCCGGTAAGTCACCGTGCAGTCGTGACTCTCCAGTTGCCCGTCGATCTCGACAGCGTCCCAGGACTCCGCGTGGCCGACGTAGTTGATGGGGATGTCGTAGTGCTGGCTCCAGAAGAATGGTACAGCGTCGAATCGTTCCCGATGCCCGAGAATGTTTCGCGCCGCGGTCTGCCCCTGACGCTCGGCGACGACCCAGTGCTCCACACGGATGCGCTCGCCCGAGTGAGGATCGGGCCAGCGCGCGGCATCACCTGCCGCAAACACACCTGAAGCGCTGGTCTCGAGATACTCGTTAACGGCAATGCCCCGGTCGATCGCGAGCCGCGCCTGCTGAGCCAGCGTGAGCGCCGGCCGCACGCCAATTCCGACGACGACCAGCTCAGCGTCGAGCGATGTCTGATCGTCCAGGAGGACGCGCGATGCGTCGATGCTCGCAACTGTCCTGCCGAGGTGAAATCCCACGCCATGCGATTCATGAAGGGTCTGAATGAAGCGGCCGACCTCCGGCCCGAGAATTCGTTCCATGGGCCGGGACTCGGGTGCAACGACCGAGACATTCACACCGCGTGCACGGAGCGATGCGGCCACCTCGAGACCGATGAAGCTCGCGCCGATCACCACCGCCTGCCTGGCGTTGGCGATCCCGCTGACGATCGCCTTGCTGTCAGCGAATGACCGAAGGTAGCGCACGTGCGGCCTGTCCGCTCCGGGAACAACCAGCCGTACTGGATCCGCGCCGGTCGCGATCAGCAATGCTCCGTAAGAGTACGTGCGTCCGCCTTCGATCTGGACGTGACGAGCGTCAACGTCGAGACCCGTCACTCGAGCGTTCAGCGACAGCTCGATCTGTTGCTCGGCGTAGAACTCCGGCGCGCGAAGGGGAATCCAATCCTCCTGAGCCGTGCCGGCCAGATAATCCTTGGACAGGTTCGGTCGATCGCACGGTGGCGAATCATCAGCGCTGAGAATGGAGACGCGGCGATCATATCCTTCGCGGCGCAGGACATCGGCCGCCGCCAGGCCGGCGGCGCCACCGCCGATGATGACCACCGACTCGGGCCATCGGCTTCGATCCCCGCGGGACGACGGCTTCGGCGCGGCTTCAAGCTTCTGCCGGACGAACAGCCTGTCTCCCTGTTGCTCGATACGCCAGCAGTCGACCGGATCCAGCGCCGGCGCCCGAACGGGCGCACCAGTGCGCAGGCTGAAACACGCGTGATGCCATGGACAGCGGATGGTGTCGCCTGCCAGCAGACCCTCCGCGAGCGGTCCGTGATAATGGGTGCAATGGGCGCTTATGGCGAACATCTCGGTGCCTTGTCTCGCGACAAGCACCTCTTCATCGCCGACGCGTCCGGCCACGATGGCGCCATCGCCGACCTCGTGTGCCGCGATGCCTTTCGTGAAGTCTCTTGCGCTGCCCGTCTCGTCAGCCATTAGCGGTCTCCTAATCTATGTCTTCTTTCTTTGGTATCTGCCGACGAGCTCCCCCTCAGCGAGCACATGGCCTTCGATGGCCGCCGAGAGATCTGAACCAGCCAGGCCTGGCTTCCCGACGGACGCGACATCAAGGGCGTACACGCGAAAGACGTAGCGATGCGCGGCATCTCTGGGAGGCGGGCACGGACCCCCGTATCCGATCTTCCCGAAGCTGTTCAGCCCCGCCTTCCCCGTATCCGCTGCTCCTTCGCTGAGTCTGGTCGCCGCTGCAGGAATGTCGTACAAAACCCAGTGGGTGAAGGTGCCGGACGGGGCATCGGGATCGTCACAAATGAGCGCAATGCTTTTTGCACTGTCGGGAATCCCGTGCCACTCGAGAGGTGGCGACACGTTTTCGCCGTCGCACGAATACTTCTGCGGAATGGGCTGACCATCCGCGAACGCAGGTGAGGTGACGCGTATAGCCATGGCAGTGCGCCTTTCAGGCTGGCCCGAAGGCCAACGACCAAGCCCCTTGATTGTCGCTCATGCAAGCGGCGTGTCAGAACAGCATGCAGGACTAAAGTCCTGCGCTACCATTAGCGGGCCAACAGAGCCATGAGACGTGCCGATGTTCGCCAACCTCAGGGCCTGGTGCGCCTTCGCACGCGTCCGGACACGCTGTACGTCAGTCAGAATCGAAGCGTGTTAGCGACCCGTCGTGATGGGTTCATCAATGCAGAGCCGATCACGGATTCTTCGTGCACAGCACGCGGTTGCTGTCACGCTACGAGTACCTCCTCAATGGGAAAATGCCCTGGCCGAACGGCTTGTCGAATGTCGAGCAGCACTCGTGGCTTGGCTATTATGTCGCTGCCGCACCAGATGCCGTCGACGACTACGTTACGCAGGGACCGGGCGGAGCAACGGCCCAACAGACGATAGAGCTGCGCCTGTCCCGATTCGTCAGTGACGGCCTGCACGAAGATGTCGACATCACGAACTTCAGTCAACGCATCGCTCGATTGACGCTTGAATCTCCTGCTCGTCGATCCGCATCTGCCCGACTGGCTTCCTGAGATTGACGTCCGCAATCTGCACGTCGGTGATGCGGTCGTTGACCTGCGCTTCTCCCGATCGAAGAACGGTCACAGCGATTACCAGGTGCTCGACAAACGTGGCGCGCTGCACGTCATCAGGCAACCAAGCCCCTGGTCGTTGACGGCGACGTTCGGAGAGCGTCTGATTGACGCGTTATCGAGTCTTCTACCCGGGAAATGAAAGGACGCACGAGCTACCGGCTACCAGCTTGTAGCGTAGCGAGTGCCGTCTGAATGCGCTGGCCCTGGCTCTCGGTGATCAGGCTGGACAGCACTTTCCGGAAGTGCGGCTGCTCGGCGCCCGAGTGGATGTACTGCCAGCGGTAGGCCTTGAGGAATGCGGCCTCAATCTTCCCCGCCTCGACCCCGTCGACCGCGCGGCCGCACGTCGCCGCGAAGTAAGCTGCGTCGGCTTTGGCCTGGGCTTGCAGGATGCCGTCCACCGCGGCGACCAACTGGATGAATTCGTCGACTGCCCGGTCGCGTGCCTCCGCCGTGAGGTCGCCGTCGTGGCGCACCAACTCGAGCTCGTCGAGGATCGCGTGCTGGCTTTCCTCCTTCCAGTGATAGAGGAATACGTCCTTGAACAGTTCGGAGAGCTCGGTGTCGGGATTGATGCTCTCGCGATAGTGGAGTTGCGTGAACAACTCGATATCCAGCGTCAGCGCCAACACCGCCCATGTACTCTTGCCGAGCACAGCGTGGGCGACGGCGTTGGCGTCGACGTCGAAGCGATAGCCGTCTGGCAGAACGTCGCCGACCATCGTGTCGATACGGCGGAACAGCGCCTGGTGCTTCAACTCCTCGTCGCTGAACCGAACCAGCGCCTCGAGCGCAGTCTGGTCGCCGAACCAGTGTTCGTGGCTCAGTTCGAGGACCTTGGCATTGATGAAGCGCTCGACCAGCCCAAACACGTTGGCGTAGGTGCGGCCCTGGATCTGGCTCACGAACCGCTTTTCATCGGGCGACAGCGTCGTGAACGCCTCGGCCATGGAGAGCCCGTCAGGAAGAAACTTATGGGCGGCATCAAAGCGGCGCCCACGGATGACGTCCTTTTCTACCTCCCAATGCACCCGCTTGGACGCCTCAACGGCAGCGCGCATACCGCTGGCTCTCAGGAATTGTGGTGATCGCAGTCATCTTTCGCCTCCTTCCCGGAGTTGCGCCGACAGAATCGTCGAACGCGCTCGGGTGATGCGGTGACAGTACGTCTGCGGCGGTCGAGGATCTATGATTGGCCCACCGGGAGGCATGACCGAGGCACCGGATCTCGGCAGGCAGACAGGGATGGACGCATTATCCGACGTCTTGAGGGTGTCGCACCTGACCGGCGGCGTGTTCCTGCATGCCGAGTTCTTCGCGCCGTGGTGCATGGCTGCCCAGGTCGGACCCGAGCATTGCGCGCCCGTTCTCGGGCCCGCGTCGCACTTGATCGTTTTTCACTACGTCGTCGAAGGCGAGTTTTTCCTTCGAGTCGACGGCGAGGGTGGAGAGAGCCTGACGCTCGAGGCCGGCGAGGTTGCCCTGCTACCCCGCAACAGCCTGCACCTGATGGGCACCGACTTGACCATCCCACCGGTATCGGGCCGCGACATCATCCAGCCGTCCAAGGACGGCGGGCTGTCCTCCATCCGTCACGGCGGCGCCGGAGCGCGGACGCGGATGGTCTGCGGGTTTCTTGGCCACAGCGCCGAGGGCAATCCCGTGCTTTCCACGCTGCCCTGCGCACTGAAGCTCAAAATCGAGAGAGGCGGGGCCGCGGAGTGGATGCGCTCGACGTTTCAGTATGCGGCGGATGAAGTTGCTGCCGGCCGGCCGGGATCGGCGACCGTATTGGCCAAGTTGTCCGAGCTCCTGTTTGTGGAGGCGGTGCGGCGTTACTCCGAGACCATGCCGGAGGGTCAGACTGGCTGGCTCGCCGGTTTGCGCGACCACTACGTCGCGCGGGCACTCGCGTTGCTGCACGGCGACATCGCCCGGCGCTGGACGGTCGACGACCTTGGCCGCGAAGTCGGCCTGTCCCGTTCGGCGTTGGCCGACCGTTTCATCCGTCTCATCGGCGTGCCGCCAATGCACTATCTCGTAAACTGGCGCATGCAGGTCGCCACTCAGAAGCTCCGCGACACCAGCGCATCCCTCGCACAGGTCGCCGAGACTGTCGGCTACGACTCCGAGGCCGCATTCTCCCGCGCGTTCAAGAAGGCGTTCGGTGCGGCGCCAGCCACGTGGCGACGTTTGAACAGCTAGGCCAGATCCCCAGCCTAAAACGTGACTGACAAGAGGGCGGACAAGCTCAAATGACCTCGCGGTGGCCTCGATTTATGGGCGTCGTTACAGTATTGGTCTGTGGACTCGGTCGCGCCTCGCCACTCCATGCACAGGAGGTTGAGGTCACGCCGTTCGGCGGGTATCGATTCGGTGGGGACTTCTTCGAGATTGTCTCCCAGCAGTCGGTCGACCTCGACGGCGCTCCTGCCCTTGGTGTCATGTTGAACATCCCACTGTCTCACGGCCTTCAGGTCGAGGCTCTTCTGACTCATCAGAAGGGCCACCTCTCTACTCCGTCAAGGCTCTTCACTCCGGCAAAGCGCTGGCACATCACGGTCGATCACTACCAGGGCGGTGCGTTGCAGGAGTTCGACGGCGGGCGAGTCCGGCCGTTCCTAAGCGGCTTCCTCGGGCTCACCCGCTACGCGGCCGCAGACGACAACGAAATCCGCTTCTCAATTGGCGCCGGTGGGGGCGTCAAGCTCTTCCCTTTCCGCACGTTCGGCTTTCGTCTGGACAGTCGCGTGTTCGCGACCTTCGTCGACGCCGAGGCGAGCTTCATCGCGTGTGCGCCCGCCCTTTGCATCACGAGGCTTCACGTTGATATGGTCTGGCAGGCTGAATTCACCGCGGGGATCGTCGTCAAGCTCCACTGAGGATACGCCGCCCCCCATCGTTTTGCGCATTCGGGTTCGCGACCCCCGGCCCGGGTCGCAGGACTCGCATTGAATGGGTTGGTCGAGCTCGGAAAGAAGGGAATTGATTCAGTCGGTTCCCCAGGGGTTGTCGATCACGAAGCGCCACGAGCCGTCTGTTTGACGCCGCAGAACATCCCCGTTACGGCCCGTCAGCGTCACGGGTTTGCCGTCCGATCCGGTCCCGGTGAATGACCAGACGCCGGCGACGAAAGCCAGTCCACCTGCCTCGAGGACGCGGGTCACTTTGAGATCGAGCGTGCCCTTCATCGCAATGAAGGCAGCCAGTGATTCACGAACACCGGCTGAACCGTGAGCAAGGCTGCCGGGCTGGGACGCAAACGCGGCCTCTGGCTCATACAGAGTCATCAGCGCATCGAGATTGCCCGAGTTGATTCCATCAACGATCGATTTCAGGACCTGCTCAGGCGTTCCCCTGGACATGACGGCCTGCTTTCTGCGCTTGCGCGCGAATGTCTCAGAAACCGCAGACTGTATCCCGCCCTTGGCAGAGTGCCAAGAACAATTGCACCGGTCTCACCCCTGACACAGTTCTGCGGTGAGATAATGTTGCGGGCCTTCACCGGCGGCCGCTATGGCGGTACAGTCCGGCGACGTGCCGTACCTTGCGTAAGCCGCGCCTGCTCATCCTCATCGTCGCCTACAACGCGGAGAAGACGATCAGCCAGGTGCTCGCGCGCGTGCCGCGCGCGCTCGCCGACGAGTACGACGTCGAGGTGCTGGTGCTCGACGACTCGTCGCAGGATCGGACCTTCGAGCGCTCGAGCGGGGTGCATCGGGAGGGCGCGCTGCCGTTTCCGCTGCACGTGCTCTTCAACCCGGTCAACCAGGGCTACGGCGGCAACCAGAAGATCGGCTACCACTTCGCGATTGAGCACGGCTTCGACTTCGTGGCGCTGGTGCACGGCGACGGCCAGTACGCGCCCGAGTGCCTGCCCGATCTCGTGCGTCCGCTGCGCGAGGGGCGAGCCGACGCCGTCTTCGGCTCGCGGATGCTCGAAAAGGGCGGCGCGCGCCGCGGCGGCATGCCGCTCTACAAGTTCGTCGGCAACCGCATCCTGACCTGGTTCCAGAACCGGATGCTGGGCGCCTCGCTCAGCGAGTTCCACTCCGGTTACCGCGTCTACTCGGTCGCCGCGCTCGTGTCGGTGCCGTTCGAGCTCAACACCAACGACTTCCACTTCGACACCGAGATCATCATCCAGTTCCTGCTCGCCGGGCACAGGATCGCCGAGCTGCCGATCCCGACCTACTACGGCGACGAGATCTGCCGCGTGAACGGCATGAAGTACGCGTGGGACGTCACCAGGGCAGTGCTCGTCGCCCGGTCGCAGCAGCTTGGCCTGCTCTATGACCGGCGCTTCGACGTCGTGTCCGCCGGCGGCAATGCCCAGTACCGAGCCAAAGCTCGATTACCCGAGCCCGCACTCGGCGGCGGCGGAGGTCGTGTCTCCCGGCTCGCGGGTGCTCGACCTGGGCTGCGCCGGCGGCTACGTCGGCGCGCTGCTGCGCCGCCACCGCGGATGCCGCGTCACCGGCGTCGACAAGTTCCCGCTCGGTCCCGGCGTCGAGCTCGATCGGTTCCTCCTGCACGACTTGAACGACGGCTTCCCGGCGGTCGACGCTGCAGATTTCGACTACGTCCTGCTGCTCGACGTGATCGAGCACCTCGCCTCGCCCGAACGCTTCGTCGAGCAGCTGCGCGCCGCGCTCAACTTCACCCCGAACACGAAGCTGCTCGTCAGCACCGCCAACATCGGGTTCGTCGTCAACCGGCTCATGCTTCTCGTCGGCCAGTTCAACTACGGCAAGCGCGGCATCCTCGACCTGACGCACACGCGGCTCTTCACGTTCGCGTCGTTCCGGCGTCTCTTCGAGCAGGGCGGCTTCCGCGTGACGGCGACGCGCGGCATTCCGGGGCCGTTTCCGCTCGTGATTCACAATGCGGCCGTCGGCCGGTTCGTGCTGCGCATCAATCAGTGGCTGATCGCCGTCCTGCCGCGCGTCTTCTCCTACCAGATGTTCTTTGTCGTCGATCCGATGCCGTCGCTGGCCTACCTGCTGCAGCAGGCGCACGAGCAGTCGGCGGCGCTGTCCGAGGCGGAGAAGCGGCGGGTCGCAGGCTAAAGGCGCTTTCACGGCCCCCTTGCGCTGCCACGGACCAGCACGCGGTCGCAATCACGAAGTAGTAGTAGTTCGCGAACGCCTGCTTGTTGAACGAGAAGAACAGCAGGTAGACCAGCGTGACCGCCGCCGCGAAGCCGGCCGGCGTCCGGGGGCAGCGCCACAGCGCGAACGCGGTCGCCGGCAGGACGCTGACAAATGGCGCCCAGGGCTCGATCTTCAGCTGCGGCATGTTGTAGTGAATCCAGACGAGGAAGCTGAGCGCGTCGAGCCTGAACGGCTGCAGGAACTGAAAGGCGACGACGGCGCGGTAGAACGCGCGCGGATCCCAGAGGAAGAACGGCAGCGTGACGGCCAGCGCCACCGCCGCGGCCTTCGCAAGCACGACGGCGAACTTCTTCCACGTTCGCGGCTCGTCCACCAGCAGCCACACCAGCGGCGCCATCAGCACGGTGTACTGCTTGGTGGCAAACAGCAGTCCCAACGCGTACGGCAGCGCACGCTTCCACCGCAGCGCGCAGAACATCGTCAGCGAAAACGTGAACACGATGAGCGGCTCCGTCCACGACTGCTCGACGATGAAAAATGTGGTGGGAGAGAGCAGGAACAGGACGGCCGTCAATCCGCTCTGGCGCCCCTGCCCTTCGGCTCCGCCTGTTTTTCTGGCGTCGTCCAGGACGGGCCTCGCCGCCACCATCAGCACGGCCGAGGCCGCAATCGCGATCGCATGCGCGAAGCGGGCATCGCCGCCGACCGCGTAGGCGGGCACGACCAGCAGCAGGCTGAGCGGAAAGTACGGGAAGCCGTAGTCCAGGCGGTTGTCCGCGCCGACGACCCCTGGCCCGTAGAACGGCGTGCCGGGCGGATACAAGCTCGGATAGCGGACGCTGTACGGGTTGTGGCCGTGGAGAAGTGCGTCGGCGCTCATCTGCTGAAACGTGAACACGTCGATCTGCGGATTCCTGGCGTGGGTCCAGAAGGTCAGCGACACTACCGTGGCGAAAACGATGGCGGCCGTAGCCATCAGAGGGACGCGCAGGCGCTCGCGGTCGACGAGTTGCAGCAGCCCGAGCGCCGCGACCAGCGCGCTGCCCCACTTCATCAGCGGATAACTCTCGTGGCGGATGAAAATCGGAACCAGCTGCAGCACGACGCCGAGGGCGAGCGCCCCGTCCGTGACGTAGGAAGGCAGCGACTCCACGGCGCGGACGCGCGGCGCGCCGACCGCGACAATGCAGATGGCGACGGCGAGCAGCAGCTCGCCGAGCGCGACGGGCTGATAAAAGCCGAAGCTGGTCGCGATCGCGTAGCCGACGAGGAGCGCCGTGAGCGCCATCCCCAGCGCGCGCGTGCGGGAGTCGGTTGCGATCGAGGACATCGGTCAGATCCGCGCGACTGCGCGTGCCTGCTCATGATATTCGAGGAGGTTAATGTTCTACGTCGTCCGCCCGTGGGAACCTCGATCCCAGGAACGAGCGTCTGACAGCCCCGATCGTCCGAATCGGCTTCCTTTGAGCGGCACATGGCTTGATACTCCCGCCTGTTGCTACCCGTCTCAACTCACGCTGGGAGTGTTGCGAATGACTGGCTTCCTTCAGGACCTACGGGTACTCACTCCGAGGGCTCAGGACGAGCGCAGGGTTCACCGCCGTCGCGGTGCTCACCCTGGCGTTGGGGATCGGCGGCACCACGGCGATCTTCACGCTGATTCACGCCGTGATGTTGAAGTCGCTGCCGGTGGTCGACCCTTCCCGGCTGTATCGGATTGGCGACGGCGACAACTGCTGTGTGCAGGGCGGCCCCCAGGACCGCTGGGGCATGTTCTCGTTCCCGCTCTTCGAGCGCCTCAAGGCCGACGTGCCGGAGTTCGAGGAGCTCACGGCGTTCCAGGCCGGAAGGAACCGCCTGAGCGTGCGCCGCCAGGGCGTGGACAACGCGCCGCGGCCGCTCCGCACCATCTATGTCACCGGGAACTACTTCAAGACGCTCGGCGTGAACGCGTTCACGGGTCGTGTGTTCTCGGCCGAGGACGACAGACCGGCCGCATCCCCTGTCGTGGTGATGGCGTATCACGCCTGGCAGGGTACCTACGGCGGCGACGCGTCGATCGTCGGTTCCACGCTGGTGATCGAGGGGAATGCGTTCACCGTGGCCGGCGTCACTCCTCCGGGCTTCTTCGGCGAGACGCTTCAGGCCGATCCACCGGATCTGTGGGTGCCGCTGCAGCAGGAGCCGCTGATCGCTGGCGGAGAGACGTCGCTTCTGCGCCAGCCCATCTCGTCCTGGCTGCGTGTGATCGGCCGGCTGCGTCCGGAGGCGACCATCGCCGGCATGGACGCGCGGCTCACCGGTCTGCTCCGGCAATGGATGCTGCACGAGGCCGGCTATCCGTCGAACTGGATGGCGGAGATCAAGCGCACGCTGCCGCAGCAGGTGATCACGGTGGTTCCCGCCGGTGCGGGTGTGGGCGTGATGAGGGAGCAGTACGGGCGCAGCCTGCAGATCCTGCTCGCCGTGTGCACGATGGTACTGCTCATCGCCTGCGCTAACGTGGCCAACCTGCTGCTGGCCCGCACGGTGTCGCGCCGCGGACAGACGGCCGTGCGGCTGGCCCTCGGGGCGTCGAGACGGCAAATCGTGACGGAGGCGCTGGTGGAGAGCGTGCTGCTCGCCATCGGCGGGGCCGTCATCGGACTGATCGTGGCCACGGGCGCCGCGCGGCTCCTGCTCTCCCTTGCTTTCGCCAGTGCCACCACCTTGCCCATCGACACCACGCCGTCGCCCCTGGTGCTCGCTTTCGCGACTGGCCTGGCGCTCATGACGGGACTGCTCTTCGGGGCTGCACCGGCGTGGTTCGCGACGCGCACGGATCCCATCGAGGCGCTGCGCAGTACCGGCCGCACCACCGGCGATCGCGCGTCGTTCGCCCGCAAGACGCTGCTCGTGGTGCAGGCCACGCTCTCCGTGGTGCTCGTGGCCGGCTCGACGATGCTGGGGCGCAGCCTGGGCAATCTGCAGGGGCAGGACTTTGGCTTCAACCGCGATGGTCGCGTGATCGTGTCCGTGGGCCGTCCGACGGCGTCGTTCACCGGCGAACGGCTCACCGCGCTCTACCGCGACGTGGAAGCGCGTCTCTCGCGCATCCCCGGCGTGCAGGGCGCGGGGCTGGCGCTCTACAACCCGCTCACGAACAACTGGGGCGAGGGCGTGCTCGTGGCTGGCAAGCCTCTGCCGGCGCCGGGCCAGGAGACTGGCTCGTCGTGGGACCGTGTGAGCACGAACTACCTGCAGCACTTGGGCGTCAAGCTGGTACGGGGCCGCTACTTCACCGAGGCCGACAACGAGACCTCCGAGAACGTGGCCGTCGTAAACGAGGCCTTCGTGAAGCGCTTCTTCAAGCCCGAGGAGGATCCGCTCGACCAGCACTTCGGGCTGAACCTGCCGGAGAACGTCAATTCCTTCCGCATCGTGGGCGTGGTGGGCGACGCTCGGTTCGCGGCGTTTCAGCTCGAGCGCCCGATGCGGCCGATGTTTTTCGTCCCGCTCGCGCAGAGGGTGAACTACGCCAACGAGATGATGAAGCGTGTGGAGACCGCCTCGCACTACGTGGGCGGGGTGCTGCTGGTGACCAACATTCCGCCCGGCGTGCTGGAGCCGCAGGTGTCGCGCGCCATGGCCGAGGCGGACCCCAACCTGTCAGTGCTCAATATCCGCACCCTGGCGGAGCAGGTGGAGAGGACGTTCGATCGGCAGCGAGCGGTAGCGAGCCTGGCCGGAATGTTCGGCGTAGTCGCGCTCGTTCTGGCCGCGATCGGGCTCTACAGCGTGACGGCCTACTCGGTGGCGCGCCGAACGAAAGAGATTGGCGTCCGCATGGCCCTCGGCGCCGATGGCGGTCGGGTGATGAGCCTCGTGCTGCACGGGGTGTTCAAGCGCGTGGCTGTGGGCCTGGTCCTCGGAGTGCCCTTGGCGATTGGCGCCGGCTATCTGCTGTCCGCGCAGCTCTACGCAGTGGCGTTCTGGGACCCGGTGGCTCTGATCGTGGCCGCCGGAGCCCTCGCGTTCGCGGCGTTCGTCGCGTCGGTCGTACCGGCGACGCGGGCAGCCGCGTTGGCGCCGATGAAGGCGCTCCGCACCGACTGAGTTACCCGGTGAGGTCGCCAGGTGAGCCCTTAACGAGTTGCATTCCAGTCGTGCCGCTCGCGTCGATCCACCGTGACGTTGAGAGCAACGGGGTGGACCATTGAACCCCTCATTTCTCATCGAATTGCTTCGCGATCGAGCGCGCCCCCCAGCACTGTAGGAGGACGCTGCATTCGCACAACGTCAGTGGGCAGGCGAGAAAGCGCCCTCCGAATCCGAAGGCGAAATCCCGAGGACCTTCGCGCTATGGCGGGCAACCTTCGCCTGGATGATGAGGGCCTTCGCCGCGGCTACGGCGGCAATCTTCGCTTAGCTTGCCAACCGAAGCTCAGCGGCGCAGAGAGTGAGCGAAAGTTGGTGCGGAAGCGGGGATTGAACCCCGATGAGCTTGCGCCCACTAGCTCCTGAGGCTTCAGAGGTTGGCATGCAAACGTGTTAACTGATTGATTCTACTAACGGAGCGTACGCACACGTGACCACGTGCGTGCGCTCCGTTCGGACTTTTTCGCACATCCTTCGCACACCGAAGTGCCGCTTCACCGTGTGGTCGGCGCGAGATTCGCACGGGAACCTAAGCATCCAATTCTGCCGCGAGAGCAACCACCCGTATGTGTCGCTGGTGCTCGCGATGGGATCGACAAGAAGAGAACGCAAAATGCTCGGATCGGCTCTTCCCATGGCTTCCAGAGCCGCCGCGCTCATTCCGGCGGGTGCGCCCTTCAACCTGAAACGGAGAGTCGGTTGGGTCAAAGAGTCGGAAGAGTCTCAGATAGATCGGCGCGCAGTAATTCGGGCTGACATTGCCTTCACTTAGCGAGCAGGTCGGTGCGGTGGATTGGTATTCGCACGCCCTCGCGGATGTTCACCTGCAACACTCGCAGCCATTCGCCGGGAAAGCGCCGAACGAGCTCGACGGCGGGCAGTTGCGGCCAGCACTCGCGGCCCGGGAAGTCGCCGTCCGGCCACTGAACTCGCTGTGGATCGGTGGCTTGCTCCGGCTCGAGAATGAGGAACCGGACCGGCCCGCTGATATGCGTCGACTGTGGAGAATCGGCGCACACCTCCGACCGCATGATTCGCGACCGATCGACGGTCGGTTCGGCATAGAACCAGGCCTCCCGCGTCGTAATGAGGACGGCGGCGGGATCGTTCTTCATTTGCTCCAAGACAAACCTGCGAGCCTCGGAGAACTCATGCGTCAGCCGCAGCGATGGCCACGGGCTCGGCTCCGCGCCGAGTACCTTCCTGCGCCACACCTCACCTTGATCAGTCGGAACAAATGCGGCTCCGATCTCCACTGCTGTCATCACCATGAATACCAGCAGATAAGCGCGGCTCGACCATGCGATAGCAGCGAGTCGACGGTGGACATCGGCACTATCCATCGTTGCCAGACAATAGGCGATGCACACAGCCAGTGGTCTCAATGGCTCATAGTACCGTGGATCGCCGACGTAGCTTACGTTCTCAAGGGTCCCAAACAGCCCGCAAATCCAGAGAAAGACCGGCAGGAGGATGAGCAGGCCTGCGGCGACGACTCGCAGATCGTAAATCCAGGAAGTCACCGGTTGGCGCGTGGCAGTCACCAAAGCAACCGGTATCCAGACGAGCACGATGCCAGCCACGAGAAGTGAGGGCAGTTCGTATCCGGACGCAGCCCAGAATCGCACCGTGCCTGGAAGCCAGAAAAACACGCCCGCATTTGCCGCTGCGAGCTCCGGCAGAGTCTCCCATGCCCGAGAGCCAATAGCGCCGAGCCGCTCGCCATCCAGTGAAACGCCACCTGGAGGAGAGCCAGTGAACGTTGAAAGAATGACGTAGCCTTGGATTGCCACACCGGGCAGCAGACCTGATCCAAACGCCGCGATCCGTTTCGCGGCCAATGTGCCTCGAAGCCGGGACTGGGCGAGGATCACGAGAACAGCGTAGGGAACCAGAAACAGACTGGCATAGCGGGCCAGCACGCAGACGCTGATGAGAAATCCTGCGAGCGCGTCACGCTTGAAATCGAGCTGTGCCGATTGATCCGGTGCCCGCGTCAGAAACATGAGAACCCACGGGACCGCGGCCCAAAGGGCGATGTCGGTGCCGCCCCATGCGCTTGTGAACAGCACCGGGCTCGCAGCGGCTATCCAAAGAAAGACGAATCGCCAGACACGACTGGTGCGGTCGGGGCGGCCCATGTAAAGGAATGCCAGTCTTCCCCAGCCCCACCAACCCGCGAGTGTGGCCACCGATCCCCAGATCTTCCCAAACGCCGCCGGGGTGAGGCCGACTGCCATCATCGCCGCCGCGAAAAATGAGTACCCCGCAGAATACAGCGTGAGGCCATGCAGCGCGAGAGGTTTGGAAAGATCCTCAGCGGCACGCCAGTAGATGACCAAGCCTTTTCCGTCGAGCAGATTTTGGGCCGCCTGAATCTGAATCGTGAGGTCGTCGACACCGGTCGCATGCAGCAGTCTCACGACCGTGATGACGGCAGCCGCCGAGAGCCAGGGCAGCAGAAATTTCTGCTCTGTCACGTCTTGCGCGCCAGCACCAGGTACTGCGCTCCCAGCGGAATGATGACGAGCATTCGTTCGAGCGGGCGGAGCCACCGCAACATTCGAGGAAAAAAGAAGAGATAATCTGTTCGAAGAATCTCGAAGCCGGCGTTGCGCAGCAGGTGCCGTGCTTCGCGAGGTGCGATCGTGATCGCGTCGCGATCGAACGGAATTCGGCTCATGAGGAACCTGGTGCCGGGATTCCACGGGTTGTTTTCCCAGAACGCGAAAATCCCACCAGAGCGAAGGGATCTCGCGACGTAGTCGAGCGCCTCGTGTCTCTCCGCGGGTGGAATGTGGTGAAACACCCCGTTGGTAAACGCCAGGTCCACCTGGCCACTCGGCCGGTACTCGGTCTGAAATGCAAAGGTCGCGGCCGGCGAAGTGTGCTCAACGCGCGCCTTCTCGAGAAGGCCGCGAGAGACGTCAACGCCCGTGACATTGGCGACGTCCAGAATTGAAAGGAATAGAGGCGTGGTCGAACCGGTCCCGCAACCAAAGTCGAGGAGCGTTCGCGGCACAAACCGCAGCTCGTTCAGGCGCCGTGCCAGCCATTGCACCCGGCCCGCCGCGAAGTGGGCGGCGTCTTCGCCCGATACTTGAGGCCGCGCTGCAATGCGTCGGCGTAATCGTCAACGTAGGTGTCGAACTCGGCCACTTCACATCAGCGATGAGCCCCGGGTGAGCGAATGGTCGCGCGCGGGTGCAACGCCGGCAGGTTCGGTTGTCTGCCCGCGTTCCAAACCCTGCTCCTTCCAGATCGAGACAACCTTGAACAGAATCGCGAAAACCAGCAGATGTCCGACGCTGAACAGGGCGAACGCGCCCGTCAGCAAGCGCGACCAGTGCAAGGTCACGCTTCCCGTCGCAACCAGCTCGACGACGCCCGGCCAGAGGAGGATTGTGGCGCCGCCCAGCAAACACAACGCGAGGCCGGCGACGAGCCAGCCACGACGGAGGACGCCCGTGCAGAGCGACGACCAGAACGCTTCGGCTTGCGGCCGCCGCGATCCGAGGTAGGCCATCTGATTCGTCAACGCCGTTGCCAGCAGCAGCAGGAGGCTGAGAGACCCGACCAGAAAGCACGCCATGAACCGGTAGATCATCCACTCTTCTACGCGGCCGTTCTTTAGATAGAACTCGATCGGGTAGACACCCAGCACGAACGTCGTCAGCAGGCTGGCGCCAAGGCCCATCAGGAAGATCTTTTCGGGCCGGTAACACAACACGCCAGTCACGATCGCAAGAAGGAATCGTACGCCGTCGCGAAGGACCCTCAGCTTGCTCGTGCCCACACGCTCTTCGTCCCTGATCGGAATTTCGACGACTCGAAGATCGTTCAACAGCGCGCGCGCACTCATCGCGGGCGTAAAGTGCAGTCCGTTGGGCAATGGCAGGAGGTGGCGAAGCGCGCTGCGCTGAACGATTCGCATCCCGCTGGAAGTATCAGTGACGTGGCGTCCGCAGAGAAACCCGAGCAACAGCGCATAGATCTGGTTGCCAATACGGCGGATCGGAGGCATTTGCGAGTCCGGACCGAGCCGGGATCCCAGGACAACGTCGGCACGCTCGTCGATGGCAGCCCGGCACATCTCTGCGAAGTAGACCGGATCGCAGGTGCCATCGGCATCGATGAACCCGAGCAGCGTGCCCCTTCCCTGCCGCCATCCTTCCTTGATCGCGGCGCCGTAGCCTCGATTTTTCTCGAAGACGATCACGCGGACATCGCTAACATTCCTGGCGACGTCTCGGGCAATTTCTACCGTTCGATCGTCCGAACCGTCGCTCACCACGACAATCTCGACGTCGTCCACACCGGCGACGGAGGCGACCTCGGCACGTGCCTGGAGACATCGCGCGATGATTCCTGCAATCGCGCGCTCTTCGTTGAGTGCCGGGATGACGATCGTGAGGCTGCAGGCCACTGTGGAAAACTTCGTCCACCAAGTGTATCGGGAGCGTCGGCAGCGCGCAAGACGCGTCGCCGAAAGCGGGGCAAGCGACGGCATTATGTGCTGAGGGTGGAAACGCCCGTCGGCGTTTACGGCTTTGATGCATTTACAAATTCGCACTGCATGGACCGGGGCCGACGCCGCGTCTCCCGTGCGATCGCGGATGACAACCAGCAAACGTGGGGGCACGTTTCCGAGGTCCTAAGGCTTCCCCCGAAAACGCACACGCAGACCGACCTCCTCCGCCACCCAACAACCGATCGTCGCCCACAAGGCCGTACAGCCGGACGTTCGGCTACCGGTACCTGTGAGACGTGCGGGACAAGCCGTACAGCAAAACGGCCAATCGGAGCAGTTGGCCGTAACTCACTGTAAACATTTGGTGCGGAAGCGGGGATTTGAACCCCGATGGTATTGCTACCGCCAGCCCCTCAAGCTGGTGCGTCTGCCAGTTCCGCCACTTCCGCGTGGTGTTTCGCTACTTCGTAGCAGGTGCCGCCGGCGCCGGTGCCGCAGGAGTCGTCGCCGCCGGCGCCGTGCCGGGCGCGGGTGGCAGTGTCTTCGCCGGCGTAGCGGCAGGCGTCGGGGCGGGTGTTCCGCTGAGCAGCGATCCGCTGCCGCGTTGCCCGATGATCGACAGCGACAGCGCCCCCAGCATGAACAGAACGGCGGCGATGGCCGTGGCCTTGGTCAGCAGCGTCGCGCCCGACCTCGCGCCGAATGCCGCCTGGCTGCTGCTGCCGCCAAACGCGCTGGCGATGTCGCCGCCGCGCCCTTGCTGCAGAAGAATCACCAGCGACAGAACCAGACAGACCAGAACGTAGATGGCAACAATTACGTAGTACATAGGAACCACCTATTATACAGCGCGTCCTGCTGAAGCCGGACACTACGTGCTACGGCCGGGCTGAAGCCCGGCACTACGTACGATTGGGCCCGGCCTGAGGAAGGCCGGCTCTTGACGATGATGTCGTAAAAGGTGCGGACGTCGAGACTTGCGCCGCCCACCAGCGCGCCGTCCACGTCCTCTTGAGCCATCAGATCGCGAATATTGTCGGGCTTCACGCTGCCCCCGTAGAGCACGACGCACTGATCGGCAGCAGGTGCGCCAAACCACTGGCGCAGACGCGATCGAATGTGCGCATGCGCCTCCCCGGCTTGTGCCGGTGTCGCCGTCCGCCCCGTGCCGATGGCCCACACCGGCTCGTACGCGATCACCAGCGCTGCGACTTGATCGCCGGTGAGTCCATCGAGGCTCCCCTTGATCTGCCGATCGATGACCTCGGTCGTTTCGTTTCGGTCGCGCTGCTCGAGCGTTTCGCCGATGCAGACAATCGGCGTCAGCTCTCCGGCGATCGCCGAGAGCGCTTTGCGGTTCACGATGGCATCGGTCTCGCCGAACAGCGTTCGACGTTCCGAGTGGCCGACAATCACGTAGTCGGCTCCGGCTTCTCTGATCATGCCCGCGCTGATTTCGCCAGTGAACGCGCCCTCGCGCTCCCAGTAGATATCCTGGGCCGAAACCTCGACGTTGGTGTTGCGGGCCGCTTCGCCGGCCGCGTGCACACTGATAAACGGTGGCGCAACGACCACGGTCACGTCGTTGACGTCCTTCACCAGGCTGCGGAGCTCCTTGACGAAGACGGTCGTTTCGTGAACCGTCTTGAACATCTTCCAGTTGCCAGCGATAAAGGGTCGACGCATTGGTTTAGATCCCTGTCAGGGCTTAAGGCTGAGGGCTTAGAGAGCTTAAGGCTCTCAGCCCTTGTCGGTGAGCGCCTCCACACCCGGCAGCTTCCGGCCGCCAAGAAACTCGAGCGATGCGCCCCCGCCGGTGGAAATATGCGTAATCTGCTTCGCGACACCGGCCTGATTGATCGCCGCGATGGAATCGCCGCCGCCGACGATCGTCGTGCCCTTCACCCCGGCCACCGCGCGTGCGATGGAGCTCGTGCCGGCCGCAAACTCCGGAATCTCGAAAACCCCCATCGGGCCGTTCCACACGACAGTCTTCGCGTCCTCAATCATGCTTCCGTACAACTGAACCGTCTTCGATCCGATGTCGACGCCCACGCGATCGCCGATTGCCGCGTCACCAACGTCCAGCACCTCATGCGGCGAGCCGGACTCCAGTCGCTCGGCGACGAGATGATCGATGGGCAGGCCGAATCGCAGGCCACGCGCTTTCGCCCCGGCCTCGATCTCGCGAGCCGCTTCGAGTCTATCGTCTTCGACAAGCGAGCGCCCGACGGGCACCCCTCGAGCCTTCAGGAACGTGTATGCCATGGCGCCGCCGATGACGAGGCAGTCGACGAGGGTCAGGAGATTGCGAATGACCTCGAGCTTGTCCGAGACCTTCGCGCCGCCGAGAATCGCGACCAGCGGCCGGTCGGGCGATTTCAGGACGCGCCCGAGATACTCGAGCTCCTTTTCCATCAACAGCCCTGCCGCCGCCTGCGGAAGGTGATGGGTGATTCCCTCCACCGAAGCGTGAGCACGATGCGCAGCCCCGAACGCATCATTGACATAAAGCTCGGCGAGCGAAGCCAGCTGCTTCGCGAACGCCGAATCGTTCTTTTCCTCCTCTGGATGAAACCGCAGGTTCTCCAGCAAGGCGACGCCATGCGATCTCTCGGCCGTCTCAACCGCCGCGTTCGCTGGATTGCCGATGCAGTCTGAACCAAATGCCACAGGCCGCGAGATCAATGCCGCCAGCGCCTCTGACACCGGCTCGAGGCTGTATTTCGCATTGGCCCGACCTTTCGGACGGCCAAGGTGCGAAGCCAGCACGATGGTCGCACCCTTGTCCAATGCGTATTCGATCGACGGGAGCGAGGCGCGAATCCGCGTGTCGTCGGTGACGCAGCCATTCTCGAGGGGAACGTTGAAATCGACTCTGATGAAGACACGCTTGCCGCCGAGATCGAGGTCGCGAATCGAGAGCTTGGACATCCTGGCTCAGATTCCCTTTTCGACCATGTAGCCGACCAGATCGACACACCGGCTCGAATAGCCCCATTCGTTGTCGTACCACGAGAGAGCCTTCACGAAGTCGCCGTCCATCACTTTCGTGTAAGCGGCGTCGAGCATCGAGGAGTGCGGATTTCTACGGAAATCGATCGACACGAGCGGCTCGGTGACGTACTGGAGGATGCCTTTGAGCGCGCCATCCGCCGCATCGCGAAACGCAGCGTTCACTTCATCACTGGACGTTTTCTTCTCGACCAGCACTGCAAGGTCGACCACCGACACGTTGGGCACCGGGACGCGCATCGCGATGCCATCCATCTTGCCTTTCAACTCGGGCAGGACTTCGCCGACCGCCGACGCCGCACCCGTCGTGGTTGGAATGATCGACAAAGCGGCCGCCCGCGCGCGACGCAGGTCCTTGTGCGGGAGATCCAGGAGGTGCTGATCGTTGGTGTAGGCATGAACGGTCGTCATCCATCCTTTTCTGATGCCGAACTTCTCATGGATGATCTTGGCGACCGGTGCAAGACAATTCGTGGTGCACGACGCGTTGGAGATGATCCGGTGCGCGCCGGGGTCGTATTTGTCGTGGTTGACACCCATGACGACCGTGATATCCGGCCCTTTGGCCGGCGCGGTGATGATCACGCGGCTGGCGCCGGCAGTGAGGTGTTTTGCAGCCGCATCCCGATTGGTGAAGAGACCCGTCGATTCGAACACGATATCGACCCCCAGATCCTTCCATGGCAGCTGAGCAGGATCGCGAACGGACAGAACCTTGAACTGGTCGCCGTCCACGGCGATGCCGTCCCCCTGCACCTCCACTTTGGACTCGAGGTTGCCGAGAACCGAGTCGTACTTCAGCAGGTGCGCGAGGGTAGCCGCGCTGGTGAGGTCGTTGACCGCGACGAAGTCGATGTCTTTGTTGCCGAGCGACGCTCGCAAGAATGTTGCGGCCGATTCGCCCGAACCCATTGATTCCGACCTTCACTGCCATTGTGTCCTCCCGTGCAACCCGCCACGACGTACGGCCAAATGACGAACCCCAAAAAAGGGAATTCTAATGTACGATCGCTCCCGCGCGAAACCGGACAGCCATGTACGTCCTCTATAGCCTGCTGATTGTGATCTTCGGTGTGGTGGCAGCGCCATATCTCGCGTATCAGGCGCTCCGCTACAAGAAGTACATCGGCAGCCTCGGCCAGCGAATGGGGTACCTGCCGGTGTCGTTCAATCTCGACGGAGAAGAATCGATCTGGATTCACGCCGTGTCAGTGGGTGAAGCCCTGACCGTGCGGGCGCTGGTGACCGACTTGAGACGGCGATATCCGAATCTGCGCGTGTTCCTGTCGACGACGACGCTCGCTGGTCAGCAGGTCGCGAGGCGCAACGTGCCCGATGTGGACTCCGTGTTCTACTTTCCGTTCGATCTGTCGTTCATCGTCCGGCGGACGCTTCGTCTCGTCAAACCCAGACTCTTCATCATGATGGAAACAGAAATCTGGCCGAACCTCCTGCGCCAGTGCAAGCGGATTGGCGTGGCGACGGTGATGGTCAACGGCCGCATCTCGTCGCGTTCGTATCCGCGATACCGGCTCGTGAGGCCGTTCTTCAGGAAGGTGCTGGCCGACGTCGACAGGTTCTGCATGCAGAGCGACGAATCGGCACGCCGTCTTGTCGATATGGGCGCCGAGCCGGGCCGTGTCGTGGTGACGGGAAGCCTGAAGTTCGATTCGATGCAGGCGCCTGGCGCGATCACGATCGAAGGGCGCGGCCAGAATCGCGTCCTGCGGTACTTCCGGATGAGCGCGGGCCGCCCGGTGATTGTCGCGGGCAGCACGATGGGGGACGAAGAGGAGATCGTTCTGCAGGCCTTCCGGCGCATCAGGGCGAGTGTGCCAAACCTGCTGCTGGTGATCGCGCCGCGCAATCCGGAGCGGTTTGGCGACGTGTTGCAGCTGGCGAAAAACCAGGCTTTCGTGACGGCGCGGAGAAGCGACCTGCCGATCGACGCCGAGCCCCGTGCCGAGGTAGTCGTGCTCGACACGATCGGCGAGCTGGCCCAGGTCTACCAGATTGCAACGGCTGTGTTCGTTGGCGGCAGCCTGGTCGAAAACGGCGGGCACAACATACTGGAGCCGGCCGTGTTCGGTAAACCCATCGTCTTCGGATCGCACATGGAGAATTTCAGGGAGATCGCCGACGCGTTCGTCGCGCACGGGGCGGGCATCCAGGTGAGCACCGCACGCGGTCTGGAAGAGGCGCTCCTGTCGCTCCTGACCGATCCCGTACGGCGAGCGCGATTGGGCGCGGCGGCCCGGGCGCTTGTCGAGTCCAACCGCGGAGCCAAGGAGAAAAGCCTGGCCGCGATCGCGCAGGTGCTGCCGCTTCGCAGCGGTTCGATGGGCGTGGTGCATCCGTTCCGCGTCGTCCATTGAGGTGTGCTTCACCTTCTTTATAGTCGACTCGCCAGGGCGCGCCGACGCTACTACGAGCGCCGGACGCATTTGAGGCGCCGGCTCGGCTCGCCGGTCATCAGCATCGGCAATCTCACGGTTGGCGGCAGTGGCAAAACCCCGCTGGCCGCCGAGATTGCCCGGATGCTGCTCGAGATGGGCGAGCGTCCAGCGATTCTCAGTAGAGGTTACCGGCGAAAGACGTCATCAGATGGCGTGGTCGTGGTGAGCGACGGGACAACCATTCGACGCGATGTCGATCGTTCGGGCGACGAGCCGCTCATGCTTGCTCAAATGGTTCCTCGAGCTTCGGTGCTCGTGTCTCCGAGCCGGTATATCGCGGGCCGGCTGGCGGAATCCCGATTGGGGTGCACAGTGCACGTCCTGGACGATGGATTCCAGCATTTCGATTTGATGCGCGACATCGACCTGCTCGTTGCGCCCGAGTCGCTCGATGACGTGCGAACGCTGCCATCCGGGCGGTTCAGGGAGCCCATCGACGCCGCCGCATCAGCAGATGCCCTCTTAATCGAGGTGGACGGCAGGGCTGAAGCCCTGCGCTACCGCGATCGAGCTGCTCAAGGTCGCGACCGCGTTCGAGTTCAGCCGGCGCCTGGTTGGGCCTTTCCCCGACAAACCGGCGTTCGCGATTGCCGGAATTGCGAAGCCGGAACGGTTTTTCGCCGACCTGGAACGCGCCGGGTTGCGACTGACTGGCCGAAAAGCCTTTGACGATCATCATGGCTACTCGCGTCGCGACGTCGAAGACATCGCCAGCCAGGCCCGCGAGTCGGGAGCAGAAATGATCCTCACGACCGAAAAAGATGCCGTCAGATTGCCCGCCCGCGACAGCGATCTGCCAATCGTCGCAATCCCGCAGGTGGTCTCCATCGAGCCGCGCTTTCGGGAGTGGTTGGCCGGGCGGCTGCGGGACATCCGCGCCGAATGAGGCACCTCGCTCGAATATCTGATCGTCAAGACCGTCGGGCTTTGCGTGCGGCCCTTGAGCCTGTCGATGGTTCGGAAGCTGGGCGAAGGGTTTGGCCTGATGTTTTATCTTGTCGATCGCGTGCATCGACGCATTGCTCTCACGAACCTGGAGATCGCGTTTCCGAATCGAACCCCCGAAGAACGGCGTGCGATTTCGCAATCGATGTTCAGGCACTTCGGCCGTCTCCTGCTCGAGTTGCTGAAGTACGCCTCTCTGTCCAGGCAGGACCAGATGCGAAGGGTGGAGTGGGAAGGCGTGGAGCGCGTGCGGCTCGCCCTCGCTCAACGAAAAGGAATCCTGTTCTGCACAGGCCATTTCGGATTTTGGGAACAACAGGCGCTGGCGCACGCGTTGAAGTTCGAACCGATGGCGGTCATGGCGCGGCCGCTCGATAATCCGAAGCTGCACGATCTGCTCGAGCAGATCCGCACCTCGAACGGGAATTCCGTCCTGTACCGCCGGGGTGCAGTGCGAAAGGCCCTTCGGCTGCTCGCAGAAGGCCGGGGGGTGGGCATCCTGATCGATCAGCACATGACGAGCGCCGACGCGGTCTACGTCGATTTTTTCGGCCGCCCTGCGGCCACCACGTCGACGCTGGCGGCGCTGGCCCTGCGCACGGGTGCGCCGGTCATCCCTTTGTTTGCGTTCCCGATGCCGAACGGGCGGTATCGTATGATTTACGAGCATCCGGTCGAGCCGCCCGCCCCAGATTCCGCAGATGCCATTCGCGAGTTCACGCAGCGGTGCACCGATGTGCTCGAGATGCACGTAAGGCGGCGTCCGGAGTTGTGGCTCTGGATGCATCGTCGATGGCGCGATGCGCCCGGGCCGGCGCTCGACTCCGCGCCGGGGATGTTCCCTGCGGCCAAGCCCGATCTGGTGTCCGAAGACTGATGGTCGTCTTGATTCATGCTCCCAACTGGCTCGGTGACGCGGTCATGGCGCTGCCCGCGATTCGGGACGTGCGGCGGCATTTTTCGGGGTCCACGCTCACGATTGCCGCCAGGTCGTCGGTGGCGCCTTTGTTTCGCGTGGTTTCGGGAATTGATCGTCTGGAAGTGCTCGATTCGAAGAACGCCGCGGGCCGGCTGACGGCGGATATCGGCATTCTTCTTCCCAATTCCTTCCGTTCCGCGTGGCTGCTGAAACGAGCCGGCGTCAAGGAGCGATGGGGCTATCGATCAGACTTCCGCGGCGCGTTGTTGACGAAAGCGATTCGACGGCCGCGCGAGCAAGGTTCATTTCGGTGAGTACGATTCGAACCTTGCTCGGCAACTCGGCATCGAAACGGGACCGCTTACCTCCGAGCTCGCGGTGCCAGGGGATACGATCGCGGCTGCCGCACAGCTTCTCGAGAACCGCGGGTGGAAACGAGGACAGCCGCTGGTTGGGATAGCACCGGGTGCGGCGTTTGGCCACGCGAAGCGATGGGCGCCGGACAGGTACGCCCAGCTGGCCGAGATGTTGAGCCGGGAGACCGGTGCGCTGTGTGTGTCGCTTGGTCGGACCGAAGATCGCGAGGCGGCCAGAGACGTTCGAGGGATCAATCTCGTGGGTCAGACCGATCTGATGATGCTGATGGGCGTGCTTTCGCACTGCCGCGCTCTGGTGGCCAACGATTCCGGTGCGCTGCATCTGGCGGCGGCACTTGGCGTTTCGGTCGCCGGCATTTATGGCCCGACCGACGAACGCTACAGCACGCCCCTCAAGTCGACGAACGCCCCGCTCCAGAACGTCGCCGCGTTGTCGGCACAGGTATTTTGCCGGCCCTGCTTTCTGTCTGAGTGTCCGATCGATCATCGGTGTATGAAAAGAATTTCGACCGATCGGGTTTATGCCGCCGTCCGGGAGTTTCTGCGGGAGGCTCGCTCGTGAGCCGGCATCGGGCTGTATTCCTCGATCGCGACGGGACGATGATCGAAGACGTGGGCTACCTCGATCGGCTCGAACGATTGAAGTTGTTCCCGTACACGATCGATGCCGTTCGTCTACTCAATCGCGGCGGCTTCAAGGTTGTCGTAGTGACGAGTCAGAACGGCGTGGCCAATGGAGTGGTGAGCGAGGAGTTCCTCGCCGAAGCGCACGCCCATCTATCGCGCGCGTTCGAAGCTGCGGGCGGAAGAGTTGAAGGCTACTATTACTGCCCGCACTCTCCCTACGCTTCGGTCGAGCGGTACCGGGTCGATTGCGAGTGCCGCAAACCCAAGCCCGGTATGATACTGACCGCCGCGCGCGATCATGAGATCGATCTGGCGCAATCCTTTGTCGTCGGCGACCGATGGCGCGACATCGAAATGGGGTTGGCCGCCGGCACAAGGGCGATTCTGGTACAGACGGGATACGGAAAGACTGAATCGACCCGTCCTCCAGCGAACCTTAGAGACGTCCGCGTTTCCGCCAGCCTCATCGAGGCAACCAGTTGGCTATTACGTAAAACGTAAAAATGGGGTCTGACCCTATTAAATTACTCGCTCTGCTCGATGCGTTTCCGGACCGGCGCGTGGCGGTCGTCGGCGATCTCATCGCGGACGAGTTCATCTACGGCCGTGTCGCCCGTGTGTCGCGAGAGGCGCCGGTATTGATCCTTCAGTACGACTCGACCGAGATTGTGCCCGGGGGCGCGGGAAATGCCGCGAGCAACGTTGCCGCGCTGGGAGGGCGCGCCCGCCTCATCGGGTTCGCAGGGAAGGACGAGGCGGGCAAGCGGATGCGATCGAGGCTGAGGAACGTCGAGACGAACGCTTTGCTTCATCCCGCCGGATACTGCACGCCGGTCAAGACGAGAATACTGGCGGGCGGAGTGCACACCGCGAAACAGCAAATCGTCCGAATCGACCGCGTCGTGTCGAGCGAGCCAGGCCCGAAAAGCCGTAGCGAGTTCGAACGTGCTGCATTGAAAGCGGCGAGCGACTGTGACGCGATCCTGCTGTCGGACTACGGAACAGGCCTCGTGACGCCGGAGCTCGCGCGCGCCCTCAGCATGCGGATCGCCGCGCGTTCGCGCCGCAGGCCCGTGCCGATCCTGGTCGATTCGCGCTACGACCTTTTGAAGTTTCGAGGCCTGACTGCGTGCACCCCGAACGAGTCGGAGGTCGAGCAGATGTTCGCCGTGAAAATCGGCGACAGCCTCAAGGTTCTCGAGCGCGCCGGCCGCGAGCTGCTGAGACGCACCCGCATGGACGCCGTCCTGATCACTCGTGGCAGCCGCGGCATGGCGCTGTTCGAGCCAGGCCGGCCGACGATTCACGTGCCGATTTACGGATCGGACGAGGTCGCCGACGTCACCGGCGCCGGCGACACGGTCATCGCGACGCTGACGCTCGCGATTGCCGCAGGCGCCTCGTTCTGCGAAGCCGCACGGCTTGCCAATTATGCGGGCGGCCTCGTCGTGATGAAGCGGGGCACAGCCACCGTTTCGCCGGACGAGCTTCGGGACGCCGTCCGGAACGATCATGGGACGCGTAGTTAACGAGCAGGAGCTCATCGAGCTCGTGGCCGGGGACCGCGCGGCAGGAAGGACGGTCGCCTTCGCCAATGGGTGCTTCGATCTGCTTCACGTCGGACACGTGCGCTACCTGGCCGGTGCGGCCGACGAGGCCGATCGCCTCGTCGTGGCCATCAATGATGATGATTCGGTGGAGAGGTTGAAAGGACCGGGACGGCCGATTCTGAGCGCCGCCGATCGCGCAGAAATGCTGGCGGCGGTTGGCGGAGTGGACTACGTTCTGACGTTCTCGATCCGGATGTCAATCGCCTGTTGACGCTGCTGAAGCCCGACGTCCATTGCAAAGGCACCGACTACACCGAGGAGACCGTGCCGGAGCGCGAGACCGTGCTGTCCTACGGAGGGCGCGTCGCCATCGTTGGCGATCCGAAGGATCACTCCACGCGGGATCTCGTCAGCCGGATCAAGAGCTCTTGAAGATTCTCATCGTGCGGCTCGGCTCGCTGGGAGACATCGTTCACGCCATTCCAGCGGCGGCGGCGATTCGCCGGGCGTTTCCACAAGCAAAGATCGACTGGCTGGTCGATGCCCGGCACGAACAGCTTCTCGAGCTCGTGCCGGTGGTCGATGCGCGCGTCGCCGTGAGGACGTCGGGCGTGAGGTCGATTGTCAGTAGCGTCCGGCAACTTCGGCGCCGTGGTTACGACGTGGCGATCGATCTGCAGGGGCTGCTGAAATCCGCAGTGCTCGCACGGCTTTCCGGGTCGACCCGGGTCATCGGATTTCCAGCGCCGCTTTTGCGCGAAAGGGCAGCGCGCCTCTTCTATACGGAAATCGAAGGCGATCCGGCAGCCCGGCATGTGATCGAGAAGAACCTGTCGATTCTTCGAGCTCTGGCGATACGCATGCCCGAGATCGAGTTTCCGCTCATCGATCGAAGGCCGGAGATCGTGACGGCCGCGCGAGCCAGGCTTGGCATCGGCCCGCTCGAGCGCTTCGCGCTCATCAACCCTTGTGCGGCGTGGCCGAACAAACGGTGGCCTCCGGTGTATTACGCAGAAGTTGCGCGCGGTCTCGCCAAACGTTACAGCCTGCGCTCGCTCGTGCTCTGGGGACCAGGCGAAGAGCCCATCGCGCAGACAGTTGTTGCGGCTTCAGACGGTACCGCCGCGCTGGCGTCGCCGACCGAGATGGCAGATCTCGTGTCGCTCACGAAAGCCGCGGCGTTGATGATTTCCGGAGATACGGGCCCGATGCATGTGGCAGGAGCGGTTGGTACGCCGCTCATCGGCATCTATGGCCCGACCGATCCGAAGCGCAACGGTCCCTGGGTGGACGAAGATCTCACCGTCTCCCGATTTCGTTCATGCGCCTGCCACTACGAGCGGCGTTGCCGCATCGCCGGCTGGTGCCTGCTCGATATCTCCCCGCGGGAAGTGATGGAGCTCGTCGATCGACGTCTTGCCGGACTCGGCGCACATGCCTGAGTTTTCCCGGGCGGTCGCTCGCTGGCGGATTCCGCTGGGGTTCATGTGTGGAGTGGTCGTCCTCTGGCTCGCCCGGCCGACCTTCCGCTCGGTGGCGGTTGGCGCCGCAGTGGCTCGGCGTCGGCGAAATGCTTCGCATCTGGGCCGCCGGGCACCTGGAGAAAGGACGCGAGGTGACCCGCTCGGGCCCATATCGACTGACACGGCATCCGCTGTATCTGGGGTCTGTGATTGTCGGCGCCGGTGCGGCGATCGCGGCCCGGCGGCTGAGCATCACTATCTTGATCGCGGCCTATCTCTCGTTGAGCATCCTGGCGGCGATCAGGACCGAAGAAGCCGCGATGCGTGCTGCGTTCGGCGAACAGTACGCCGCATACGCGCAGTCGCGCGCCTTGCCGGCCGATCGCCGCTTCAGCCTGGATCGTGCGATCCGCAACAAGGAATACCGGGCTGCTGCAGGGCTGGCGGCCGTGGCAGCTCTTCTGGTCATGAAGGCGGCATTCGGATAGGATCACCGCGAAGATCGATGATCAGGGCGTGATAAGATCCCGTTGTAAGCAGGTAACTGGGAGCGAACAGTAGCCAGCCGACCGTTCAGAATCCCGGAAGTGCACGGGGGCGGTTAGCTCAGCGGTAGAGCACCGGCTTTACACGCCGGCTGTCACAGGTTCGATCCCTGTACCGCCCAATCATCGTCGATCGTCCATCGTCGATCGTCGATCGTCTGGAGAATAACGATGGCCATGGCGATTGACGATCGCCGATGGACGACTGACGATCGCCGATGGACGATGGACGATCGACGATGCTGCGGGGTCGTAGTTCAGTTGGTTAGAACGCCGGCCTGTCACGCCGGAGGTCGCGGGTTCGAGTCCCGTCGACCCCGCCACTTGTAATGCTGGAGGGAGAGTCACTTCATCTCCCTCACTCCCGCCTTCAACCGCCAATCGAGACGCGTCGCGCCGACTCCATTCCACATGAGGAGCCGCTCTTGATTCGGACCCCGTTGCACCGGAGGCCCTCCGGAATAGTGGAGCGGCCGCGAGGACAACCAGGGCAAGCCGCGGCAAGACCCATTCGCTGTCAACGACTTATCACGCGAACCTCCGACGGCGCGCGCATGGCACCCGACGTGCGTCACGCCTCCCAAATGACTTTGTCTGTCAGTCAAGAAGCAGCAGCACGAGAGACCAAGAAACCTCTTGGTGCCCATCTGGTAGCGGCCTTCGTCCTCTGGATGTGCGCGGCGGCTTCAATCGCCGCGCAGAACGCACAGCAGCCCCCATCCCCCCCTCCAGCCGCCGCACAGACTCCTGTGACGTCTGTGACGTGCACGTCCAAACCAGGTGAACGGTCGCAATGCCCGGCGGACACGTCGGCCGGCGTCGTCCTGCTGCGATCGATGGGTGACGCGCCGTGTCTGCTCGGAAGGACCTGGGGCTATGACCAGACCGGCGTCTGGGTGTCGGACGGCTGCAGCGCCGAGTTCGGCACCGGTCCCGCCGGGGTACAGGAGCCGACCAAGCCCAAGCCGCTCTCGCACATTCCGAACGTCGGCTTCCTGCTCTTCGACGGTGAGAAAGGTCAGGTCTATTTCCGGCTTTTCAGCTACGGGCGGTATCTGAACCAGCGGAATCTGGACGAGTCCTACGTCGACGCCTTCGGCAACACGAAGACCATCCAGCGGCGCCAGGATATCCAGCTGCAGAAGTTCTTCGCGCCGTTCTCGGGGTGGTTCCTCACGCCGAAGATGCGCTACTACCTCTACGTCTGGTCGTCGAACGCATCGCAGGGCGATCCGGCGCAGGTGGTGGGCGCGGGCAACCTGAGCTGGACCTTCAACCGGTTCGTGAGCGTGGGTGTCGGCATCACGTCGCTGCCCTCCGTGCGAAGCACAGAGGGTCAGTTCCCGTACTGGCTCGGCGTGGATGACCGCCTGATTGCCGACGAGTTCTTCCGCGGGTCGTACACGTCCGGCGTCTGGCTCAAAGGCGAGTTCCATACCAAGGTCAAGTACATGGCGATGTTCGCCAACAACCTGAGCACGCTCGGCGTGAGCGCGGCGCAGCTCGACAACAGGATGGACACGCAGTCCTACTCGGTCCAGTGGCTGCCGACGACCGGCGAGTTCGGCCTGTGGAACACGTTCGGCGACTACGACGATCACCAGAACGTCGCAACGCGGATCGGCGTGCACTACACCCACAGCCTCGAGGAAAAGCAAAGCCAGCCGGGAACCGAAGGTATCGAGAACAGCCAGATCAGGCTGACGGACGGGAGCATCATCTTCACGCCGGATCTGTTTGGACCTGGCATCACCGTGAACGAAGTGGACTATCGGATGACGAGCCTCGATGCGGGCGTCAAGTACAAGGGCATGGCTGTCGAGGGCGAGTACTACTGGCGCTGGTTGAGCAACTTCACCGGCCTCAACACCAGCGGCATTGCCGACATCACCGACCATGGCTATCAGCTGCAGACGTCGGCGATGGCCGTTCCCAAGGTTCTTCAGCTGTACTTCGGCGCCTCGCAGGTGTTCGGCCGCTACGGCGACCACTGGGAAGTGCGAGGCGGAGAGAACTGGTACCCGATGAAGGAGCGCGGGATTCGCCTCAACGGCGAGTGGATGTACGTGAACAGATCACCCGTGGGATACACGGCCTATCCCTACCCGGTCGGCGCCAAGGGCACCGTGTTCCACATCAACCTCGAGATGAACTTCTGATCGACGAGGCGAACATGACGAGCAGACCCTGGTCACGTTCGGCGGCTGTTCTCAGTGCCTTCTTCGCGCTCATGCTGCTGGTGCTCTTCTTCGATCGGGCGCGTCCGCTCGACGCACAGAGTCAGGGTGGCGCCAACGAGTTCAACGACTCGCACTTTCACCTGACCAACTACGTCCAGCAGGGTATCGACGTCCGCGCGTTCCTGAAGATCATGGGGAAGCGCGTGGGCCGATCCACTCTTTTCGGGATTCCGCTGCAGCAACAGTGGTCGTATGCGAACTCCGGCGACTTCGCGCCGACCTACTATCTGCACAGTGACGCGCCGCTGTACTACTACTCCTTCACGGACGCCTACATCGCGAGCGTGTATCGCTTGCTTTCGAAAGAGGAGCAATCGCGCTTCGATCCGATGATCACCGGGTTTAACCCGGCCGATATGTACGGCGTCGATCACATCCGCCGCGTACTGTCGACGTTTCCCGGCGTCTTCACCGGCATCGGCGAGTTCAGCATTCACAAGGAGTTCGTCAGCGCCAAGATCCCGGGCGAAACCGCCAGCCTCACCAATCCCGCTCTCGATCGCATCCTGGATTTCGCGGGCGAAGCCGGCCTCGTCGTGATCCTCCACAACGACATCGACATGCCGTTTGCAAAGCAGGACGCCGAGCCGGTCTATCTGACCCAGATGAAGGCCCTGCTGAAGCGACATCCGAAGACGACGATTATCTGGGCGCACGTCGGCCTCGGTCGGATCGTGCATCCCGTCCAGGTGTCGGCGGAGGCCGCGGAACGTAATCCTGCGCAGGTGGCGATCGTCGAAGCGATGTTGACCGATCCATCGCTCGCACACGTGAGCTTCGATATTTCGTGGGATGAGGTCGCGCAAGTACGCCGTGGCGACGCCGGAGTCAATCACGCGAGTGGCCGGAATCCTGAACAAGTACCCCGATCGGTTCTTGTTCGGGACCGACACCGTGGCGCCAGCAGGCCCAGCGCCCTACTACGCGGTGTTCGACATGTGGGCGCCAATCTGGCGCCTGCTGACGCCTGACGCGAGTCTCAAGGTGCGCAAGGGCAATTACGAGCGGATCTTCGACGAAGGACGCCGACGGGTCCGCGCCTGGGAAGCGGCAAACGTGAAATGACGCGATCAAATCGGAAAGAAAGACACAACTTCTCATGGAAACGTGGAGGGTAGCGATGACTCGACGCAATCGAATTGTCTCGGTCGGCGCGTGCGCGCTCGTTCTCGGAATGTTGGCCCTCGAGGTCACGCGACTCGGCGCGCAGTCGGGCGCCGAAGTTCAGCAGGCTGTGGACAACGCCTACGCGAAGTTCAGAACGCTCCAGGAAGGCAAGAATGCCGACTACATCCCGGCCCTGGCGAAGGTCGACCCCAATCTCTTCGGCATCGCGGTGGTGACCGCCGACGGCAAGGTGTACACGGCCGGTGATGTGAAGACAGAGGTCTCGATCCAGTCGATCTCGAAAGTCTTCACGATGGCGCAGGTCATCCAAGAACAGGGGCTCGAGTCGATCGAGACGCGTATCGGCGTGGATGCGACCGGCGCCCGCTTCAACTCGATCATCGCGGTCGAGGGTGTTCGCACTGTCGTCGGTAGCGGCGCACCGGAGATGAATCCTCTGGTCAACCCCGGGGCGATCTCGGCGACCAGCATGGTCAGGGGGGCAACGTCCGACGAAGTCTGGAAGAAGATTATCGGATTCCACAACGACGCGGCGGGACGAGAGCTGCGCGTGCTACAGGACGTCTACAAGTCCGAGTCGGACACCAATCAGCGCAACCAGGCGATTGGTGCGCTCATGCTCGCCTACGGCTATATCAAGGACAACTGGCAGCAGGCCGTCGATCTTTATACGCGTCAATGCTCGATTGGCGTGAATGCCAGAGACCTGGCGACGATGGCGGCGACCCTGGCGTTCGCCGGCACGAACCCGCTCACGAAAAAGCAAGTGCTTGACCCGGCCAGAGTACCAGGCGTTCTCGCGGTAATGGCCACGGCCGGACTCTATGACGACTCTGGTAAATGGCTGTATCACACGGGGCTTCCGGCAAAGAGCGGCGTGGGCGGAGGTATCATCGCGGTATCTCCAGGGAAGTTCGGCATTGCCGTCGTGTCGCCTCCGCTGGACGCTGCAGGAAACAGCGTCCGCGCGCAGCGGGCGATCACGGCCATCTCGAACCAGATTGGCGGCAACCCGTACGTTGTGGCCAAGGCCCGGTAGTTTCGGCCAGAGCCAACTTGTTTTGCGCTTCCGATGGCTGCCGCCGGTGACGTCGGCGGCCGCCCGTGCCCGTCGGTGTCCGTAGGGCGATTGTGTGCCCGGCTTGATTCGCGCGCGTCAGGACTTGGTTACAATCAGAGAGCGCAAATTTTGACCGTGTGCGGATGAGCCTATGACTACTACTCACACTCGCGTCCACTTCATGCTTCTCGGCGCTACCATCGCGGTCTTCTTCGGCCTCGCCGGCGCGCAGCAGCCGCAGGTCCAGCCGATCCCCGAGGCGGTCCGCGCCGCCCGGCTCGACCAGGTCGTACCGGTTGACCCGCAGATCACAATCGGCACGCTGCCCAACGGCATGCGCTACTACATCCGCGAGAACCGGCTGCCCCAGGGCCGCGCCGAGATGCGGCTCGCGGTCAATGCCGGCTCTGTGCTCGAGGACGAGGACCAGCGCGGCATCGCCCACTTCGTCGAGCACATGGCCTTCAACGGCACCCGGAACTTTCCCGGCAACAGGGTCGGCGCCTTCATGCAGTCGCTCGGCATGCGCTTCGGCGCCCACGTCAACGCTCACACGAGCTTCGACGAGACGGTCTACGAGCTGCAGATTCCCACCGACAACCCGTCGGTGATCGATCGCTCGCTGCTCGTCCTCGAGGACTTCGCGCGCAACGTCATGTTCGACCCCGACGAGATCGATAAGGAGCGCGGCGTCATCCTCGAGGAGTGGCGCCTCGGCCTCGGCGCCGGCGAGCGCATCCAGGATCAGCAGTTCCCGCTGCTGCTCAAAGGCTCTCGCTACGCGGACCGGCTGCCGATCGGCAAGCCCGAGATCATCCGCACCGTCACGCGCGATCGGCTCAGACAGTTCTATGCGGATTGGTATCGCCCCGACCTGATGGCGGTGATTGTCGTCGGTGACTTCAGCAAGGCCGCGATCGAGGCGCGGATCAAATCGCAGTTCGGCTCAATCCCGGCCCCCGCATCGCCGCGGCAGAGGCCCGCCTTTACGGTGCCGAATCAGAACGGCACCACCTATTCGGTGATCACCGATCCGGAAGCAGCGAGCACGCGCATCAGCGTGATGAGCACGATGAAGTCGCGAGACCTGGTGACGCTCGGTGCCTATCGCCAGCACTACATCATCGAGCGGCTGTTCGGTGCGATGTTGACCCAGCGGCTTGCCGAGCTCTCTCAGGCGCCGAATGCGCCGTTCCTGCGCGCGCAAACGGGCCGAGAGCTCTTCGTGAAGACCATCGAGGTGACGAGCCTCGATGCGCTGGTCGCGCGCGGCGGCGTCGAGCGGGGGCTCAATGCGCTCCTGACCGAACTGGCCCGGGTGGCGCGCTTTGGATTCACCGCGCCCGAGTTGAGCCGCATGAAGCTCAATCTCGACCGCGGGCTCCAGCGCGCACTGGTCGAGAAGGACAAGAGCCTATCGGGTCCGCTGGCCGACGAGTTCGTGCGCAACTTCATCGAGGACGAACCAATCCCGGGCATCGTTTACGAGTACGGCTTGAATCAGCGCTTCATGCCCGAGATCACGCTCGCCGAAGTGAACGGAGTGGCCAGGGAATGGGCGCCCGATCGCAACCGCGTGGTTGCGATCTCGGCTCCCGAAAGCGACAAGCCGACGCTGCCAGACGAGGTGAAGCTCGCCACCGCGATCAGCGCCACCGGCACCGAGAAGCTGACGGCGTACGTCGACACGACGAGCAACAAGCCGCTGCTGGCGCGTGCCCCGGCGTCGGGAGCGGTGGCAAAGACGTCAGCCAACGATCGGCTCGGAATCACCGAATGGACGCTCAGTAACGGCGCGCGCGTGGTGCTCAAGCCGACGACGCTCAAGCAGGACGAGATTCTGTTTCGCGCGATCAGCCCCGGAGGCGTGTCGCTGGCGAGCGATGCGGACCTCATTGCCGCGCAAACCGCAGACTCGGTGATCGAGCAGGGCGGCCTCGATGGCTTCACCCGGATCGATCTCGACAAGATGCTCGCCGGCACGACGGCGTCGGTGCGAGCCGACATCAGCCCCACCGAAGAAGGACTGGCCGGTGGCGCCGCGCGCAAGGATCTCGAGACGATGTTCCAGTTGATCTATCTCACCTTCACCGCGCCGCGAGCCGATCCGGTCGCGTTCAAGGTGCTGACCGATCAACTGAAAATCACGCTGGCCAATCGTCAGGCGCAGCCAGACGTGCTCTTCAACCAGACTCTCGACGCGGCATTGACGCAGAACCATCCGCGCGCGCAGCCGCTCACGCCTGACAGAGTCGAGGGGATGAACCTCGACAAGTCGCTGGCCTTCTACAAGGATCGCTTCGCGGATGCGGGTGACTTCCTCTTCGTCTTCGTCGGCAGCTTCGACATCGAGACGATCCGGCCGCTGGTGGAGAAGTATGTGGGCAGCCTGCCGTCGCAGCGGCGGACCGAGATGGTGAAGGACGTCGGCATCCGGCCGCCCGGCGGCATCATCGAACGGCAGGTGAAAAGCGGCATCGCCCCTCGCAGCCAGGTCAGCATCGTCTTCACGGGCCCGTTTCAGAACGACGAACAGCATCGCGTGATCGCGTCTGCGATGACCGAAACGCTGGCCGGCAACCTGCAGCGCACGCTGCGCGAAGACCTGGGCGGCACCTACGGGGTGAGCGTGGTGCCGCGGTATTCGAAGCGCCCGACCTCCGAGTACCGCATCACGATCACATTCGCGTGCGACCCCGCCCGCACGGACGGCCTGGTCAAATCCGCGTTTCAGGTGATCGATGCCTACAAGAGGGTCGGACCGGGGCAGGGACAGGTCGCCGACACGCGCTCCGCGCTGCTGCGCGATCTCGAGACGAGCGTGGCGAGCAACGAATATCTGCTGAGGCGAATCCTGTTCAAGTACGATTTCGGCGAGGACGTGCGAGAGGTCTTCGATATGCGCCCGTTCTACGATCAGGTCACGGTGGCGGCGCTGCGCGACGCGGCACAGGAGTACCTGAACACGAATCGATACGTCGAGGTGAGATTGATTCCCGGGAACAATTGAAGTCCGTCTCTGCGAACTGCACTGGTATGAAGCACACGGCATCGGCAAAAAGGAATTCAAGCGCAAGAGGTACCTCGAGTAGGTCGCGCAAGAACGCCGCGGCGGGATGGCAGTTCGCCGTCTGTGTCGACAACAGCGGCTACGAGGCCTCTCTCGAGCGAAACAAAATCTACGTCGTCGTTCTCGACAAGGAAGCCGAGACGGACGGTGATCTTCGCGTCGTCGACGAGAGCGGCGAGGATTACCTCTTCGCGGCCGATCGCTTCGTTGCGATCGACGTCCCGGCCGCGGTTAGGGCCTCTCTTTTGAAAGCCTCGTAGCACCCGCCACGCGCTATGCCGGTAGGTCTGCCACTTTCGGTCGCGGAGCCGTGTCGTTCTGTGTCGGTCGTCGACATTGCGTGACGTTCGATCGTGCGAATCACCGCGAGCTACGGCGCGATGTCGCGCCGAAGCCCGAACGGCGAAGGCGGACGCGAGGTGATCCGACGGATCAGCGAACTACCACCTAATCGTCACCTCACCGAAGCCGGTGCCGACACGCCCACAAATGCACGACGTCAGTCGCGCCGGGCGCAGTGAACGACGAGCCGCCCCCGCCGCCCGCGGCGCCTGCGAGTGCCTGGGTTTCCACCGCCACCGCCCCCACCGCCGAAGTAGCCCCCGCCACCCCCACCGCCACCGAGGACTCCTAGCGCTGCACTGCCACCATTTCCACCCTGATTCGCCACGCCAGCGGTTCCGTCCGTGCCGGTGGGGACGTCCGTGCCGCCTCCGGCGCCGCCAGCGGACTGCGTGCCCCCACCGCCCCCGTCGCCGCCAGTGGACGTGCCTTGGCCAGGATCTCCCGATGAGACCATTGCAGCCGCCGCCTCTCCCGGCGACGATCGCAGGACTCCCGCCGGCTCCAGCGCCCCCGCCCGCGCCCCCGCCGGCGATCACGAGCGGGATGGCGCCATTAAGCACGCTCGAAGCACCACCACCGCCGCCGCCACCGACTCCTGGTGCTATTGCCGCCTCCGTTGAAGCCGCCGGCCGAGGTAAGGATTGCCTGTGCCACCGACACGCACGGTGAGCGATGCGCCTGGCGTGACAGACACCGTCGCCGTCACCCGGCCGCCATCGCCACCCACGGCGCCGCCCACCCCAATCCATCACCGCCCCGCGCGCCTGTGGCCTGAATCGTGACGCTCACGACGCCGGCGGGCACAGTAAAGGTCTGCGGTCTCGCCCGTAAAGGTGAACGTCCTCGAACCGGGCAGCGGCTCACGGACCGTGAAGGATTGCGCGCCGCTCGTCCCGCCGGCCGTCGTGACCGTCACCGTGCGGGGACCGGTCGCTGCCGTCGGATCGAGCACAAAGTTGGCGCGTCAGCGATGTACTGCTGCCCACGACGAGGCTGTTGACCGTCACGCCACCACCGGCGACGGCCACCGTCGTGGCGCCGGCGATGAAATTGGTGCCCGTCAGTGTCACCGCCACCGTGTTGCCCCGGATGCCCTGATTCGGCGAGACGCTCGACAGCGTCGGAGCCGGCGGCAGATTGATCGTGAAGGATTGTGCGGCGCTCGTCCCGCCGGCCGTCGTGACCGTCACCGTGCGGGCACCGGCCGCGGCGGCCGCATCGAGCACGAAGTTGGCGGTCAGCGATGTCGAGCTGCCCACGACCACGCTGTTGACCGTCATGCCGCCACCGGCGACAGCCACCGTCGTGGCGCCGACGACGAAATTCGTGCCCGTCAGCGTGACCGCCACCATGTTGCCCCGGATGCCCTGATTCGGCGAGACGCTCGTCAGCGTCGGAGCCGGCGGCGCATTGATCGTGAAGGTTTCCCCCCGCTCGTCCCGTTGTCGGTCTCGACCGTCACCGTGCGGGGACCGGCCGCTGCGGCCGGATCGAGGACGAAGCTGGCCGCCAGCGAGGTTCTGCTGCTCACCGTGACGCCGGTGACAGTGACGCCTGTGCCGCTCACGTTCACTATCGTGCCGCCTTCGATGAAGTTCGTGCCTGTCAGCGTTACGGCGACCGTGGTACCCAGGATTCCCTGTGCGGGGGAGATGGCGGTGAGTGTGGGCCTTGGCAAGTCGGGCGCCGCCGGACTGACCGTAAAGGTCACTGGGTTGCTCCTCCCACCTGCGGTCCTCACGGTCACCGACCGGGCGCCAAGCGTCGCGGACCCAGCGATCCTGAAATTGGCCGTCAGCGAGGTGCTTCCGCTCACCGATACGCCAGAGACGGTCACACCCGTCCCACTGACGTTCACCGTCGTGCCGCCACGGATGAAGTTGGTGCCCGTCAGCGTCACCGCGACGGTCGTCCCCCGGATTCCCTGCGTCGTGGAGATGGCCGTGAGTGTCGGTGCCACCAGCGACTGAGCCTCCACGGGCGACGGCGCCACGATCGAGTGGATCGCCGGCAGCAGCGAAGCGGCCACGCCGCGACGGAGCAACGCTCGCCGCGTCACACCTCGCCGATCGGCGGGGAGATCGCCCGGCGCCTCCAGCAAGCGGGCGTGCGCAAGGTGACGAAGCGTCAGGTCGACGACCGCCTCGGCCTCGGGGATCTCCATCTCCCGGCGCAACCTAGCAGCGATCGATTCAGGGCTCGAGGCGCCGTCACACTGCTGCCACACGCGCGCGGCCGTCGCGTTGAGGGCATGCACCTGCTGGCGCGCCCAGTCGTAGACGGCGACTTCATCGCCCAGCGTTTCGGTGTGAACAGTCTGCGATTGCCGGCGGGTGCATCATGCGCTTCCTCCGACAAAGCACGAGGCGATAGGACAGCCGACACGAAGCGAAGCGACGCGCCTCGCCGCGTGGGCGGTCTGCGCGACGGCGTCGACCATCGCACATGGTGATGCACAGGCTGTCGAGATGTTGCGGCCTGGCCAGGCAGCAATGCCGGTCGCTACCTGCGACGGACGGAAGATTACACGATCCGCAGCCTTTCTTTCGATTGACCTGCAGGCGGACATCGCAGGTCGGCGGTTGAAGCCGAAGGACTTTGGTCTCTTCGATCTATTCCTCTCGCGTCAGACAGCGAAACTGCCGCAATGAATCAAATCAGCGCAGATGAGACGTTCTCGAGGGTGGAAGCGCGATCGATTTACCATACTCTGCGCGCGTAACGTTCGACCTCGAAGACGTGACCAGGCGTCGTCAGAGTGCAGGCGCGCACCCAGCCGGCTGCTCGAGCGCATCGTTGCAGATCTCTTCGATGCGGTGCCAGCGCGCCTCTCATAACTAATCCCAAATCCCAAATCCCTAATCCCTAATCCCAAATCCCCACCGAAGGAGTCCGCTCTCCGGCTCGATCGGAGTTTCTCCTGAATGCCGGACGGCCCACTCAGTTTCCGCCGCGATCCTCGCGTTTCTGTGCGAACCAATGGAGCGGCTTGCCGATTGCACAACCGCTGACGCGGTGGTCGTCAAGGGAGTTGAAGGCGATCTGAGTGAGCAGGAGCAGTCGAATGGATATTCCAAACGCTCGATGGATGGCTGCGGTGATCGTGATGGGGTCAGGAGTCTCGCTCACCGCGGACCGCGTTCGCCTGCGTTCTGGCAAAGCCGTGGAAGGCATCTTCATCGGCGGTGACAACAAGACCGTCCGCGTGCTGCTCGATGACGGGAGCGTTTCGGAGATTCCGCTCGAGGAGACCTACGCCGTGGAGTTCTCGGTCAAGAGGCCGGCACCTCCCGCCCCGGCCCCGCGGCCCCGCAGCGGTGCCAAGGGCGCTAACGGTTCCCGCCGGCACCAAACTGAATGTCCGACTGACTCAGCCATTCCTGGAAGTGTCCCGGGCCATTCAGACGCTCAAGCGATGATGGATGATCCCGTCGCGATCGCTCGCTCGATCGCCATCTCGCGCGGCGGACATGGCGCCGACCAACGCCTGAAGTAATCTCGGGCCCGCCGGTTGGCCCTTTCGCGACGTTTCCCGCTTCCTCAACGAGCAGGGAAACCGATGGTAGTGAAACAGGCTATGATCCGCCTCAACGGGCTGGCCTGGGCAGACACGATGCCACCATCCAGATTTCCGGACGTTGGGCATCATCTGCTACGCCTCTCCGTTTTCACGGAGCACCTCCGGAATGCCGGACGGTCCCACGATCGGTTTCCGCCGGGATCTCGCGTCTGCGCCCACCGGTGGCTCGGCTCGTCAATTGCACCAGCGCACAGCCGACTGGAGGATGATTGATCCGTCCTGTCGCTAAGCGATTGGAGTGAGCGTTCAGACTGTCGGGATGGTTGATCATGGAAAACTCTAGAGATCACGCGATCGGGATCGGGCGCGGAACGGTGGATTCGACGATCCGGAGTGTCTTCGCCCTTTTCGTGTTCGTGCTGATGCTGCTGGCACCTTCGGAGGCGCGTGCGTCGTTGCTGTCTCCGGAGCTCGAAGACAGCGTGGCCAACTTCCTCGCCATTTTCGTTCTCTTCCTTGTTCCGGTCGTGCTCATCGTCTTGTTCTGGATGGTGCACATCCTTCCGGAAAAGATCGCGCACAAGCGCCACCATCCTCAGTTCGAGGCCATTCGCACGCTGTGCCTCTTGTCGCTGGTGTTCGGCGGGCTGCTCTGGCCGCTGGCGTGGCTGTGGGCGTACTCGAAGCCGGTTTTCCACAAGATGGCCTACGGTACGGACAAGGTGGTGGACGGGGAGCACGGTCCCGAAGACGTTGAGGTGGAAAGAGCGAGTCTTCGCGACCGGTTGGCGCGGTTGGAGGATCGTGTGCCAGCCGATGCGCTGAACCCCCTTCGCGCGGACCTCGAAGCGCTCGAAGCGAAGTTCGTGAACAGCGAGACGCGGTAGATGGAAGTCCTGCTCCTCGGCATCTACTCGTTCTTCGTCTGGCTCATCTTCATCAAGCTGAAGCTGCTCCCGTGGACGACGCCCTGGAAAGTGGCGGTTGCGATTTTCCCCGTTGTCATGATTGCAATCCTGCTGCTCCTGCTCAACATCGTCGCGCCGACGACGACCGACGTCAGGGTAGTGAACTATGTCGTGCCCGTCGTGTCGCAGGTTCGTGGCCGGATCATCGAGGTCCCGGTCGAGAACAACCGGCCGGTCAAGAAGAACGATGTGCTGTTCCGGGTCGATCCGACGCCCTATCAGAACGAGGTTCGCTCGCTCGAAGCGCGGATGGCGTCCGAGGAAGCCAGGGTCGGCGCAGATCAGGCGCGCCAGGCCGAGGTACAGGCCCGGTTGACCGACGCCCAGTCGGGCGAGCGCCAGCTGCGCGAACAGTTGAACGCGGCCACCGAGCAGGTGGCGTCGCTGACGGCTTCGCTCGCGCTGTCGCAGAAGCGCGTCGCGCAGAACACCGAGCTCGTCGCAGCAGGGGCGGGTAATCGCTTCGACCTGGAGCAAGCCCAGACGAGCGTCAATGAGCTCACGGCTCAAATAGCCGCGGCCCGAGCGACCGAACAGCAGGTCCGCGAGAAGCTCGGCGGGCCGCGTCAACGGAGACCTGGCGGCGGTGGCGGAAGTGAAGGCGCAAATCGCCACGGCGCAGGCGCAAGTGAAAATGTCTCAGGCGCAGGTCGAGACGACGCGCGCCCAGCTCGAGAATGCGCGCTGGGATCTCACCCAGACGACGGTCGTCGCGCCAGGCGACGGCACGATGGTGAACGTGATGCTCCGGCCGGGTTATTTCGTCGCCGGCCTGCCGTTCAACGAGGTCATGACCTACGTCGACAACGAGTATCAGATTTTCGCGCTGTTCGGCCAGAACGAACTGCACCAGGTCGAACCGGGGAACGAAGCAGAAATCACGCTCGACACCTACCCGGGCCGCATCATCAAAGGGCATGTAGACTCGGTGATCTGGGCGCAGGCACAGGGACAGGTCGAGGCGTCAGGCGATCTCCCGCGGACGGTGTTCACCGCGCCGCCCGGGCGTTTTCCAGTGAAGATCGTGGTAGCTGAGCACGATAAAGCGCTCTTCCTGGCTGCGGGCGCTCGCGGATCCGCCGCGATCTACACCGAGCATCTTTCGATGGTTCACATCATCCGAAAGGTGCTTCTGCGGGTGGCTTCGTACCTCGACTACATCATCATCAAGCACAGCATCAGCCTGGGGCACTGATGAAGACCCTGAATGCGGCGGCACTGATGCTCATCATGCTGACCTCAGTCGCGGGATGCGTGCTGAACAACCCGCCGGACGCGACGGCCATCAAAGGCGAGTCGCTGCCGACCGTCGTGCTGCCCGACGGATGGACGGCGCCCGGCGCAGGTGCCGGCACCGTAGCCGACAACTGGCTCGCCACGTTTGGCGACGACCAGCTGACCGCCGCTGTCGCCGAATCCATCGCGTTCAACGCAGACCTGCGAGTCGCCGCGGCGCGCGTGGAGCAGGCGATGTACTATGCCAGGCTGGCCGGCGCGAGGCTCTACCCGTCGGTCGACGTCTTTGCCCGCGGAGGCGGCAAGATGTCGGGCGACAATTCGGGCTTGAGTGGTGCGGCCCTCAACGTGACGTGGGAGCTGGATCTCTGGGGTCGCGTGAGGTACGGCCGCGCAGCGGCGGCCGCCGACTTTGGCGCGGCTGAATCCGACTTTGTATATGCACGACAATCCCTAGCGGCGCTGGTCGCCAGGAGCTGGTTTCTTGCCGTTGAAGCTTCCCTGCAGGCGGAACTGGCGCGCGCAACGATTCGGGACGGCGGGGAACTGGTGCGCCTCGCCGAAGCGCGGTCGCAAGTGGGGGTCGGGAACGATGAGGACGTCTTCGTGGCGCGTTCTACGGTGGGAACCTACCGCGACACCCTGCGACAGATAGAGCTGTCACGCGAACAGGCCATTCGAGCCCTCGAGATTCTGCTCGGCCGGTATCCAGCAGCCGCTGCCGCCGTGACCGCGACTCTGCCGGGCCAGCCCGCCGACGTTCCAGCCGGGCTGCCCTCAGAGTTGCTCGAGCGCCGGCCCGACGTCGTGGCCGCCGAGCGGCGCGTCGCCGCGGCGTTCAACCGGGTTGGCGAGGCGAAGGCCGCCCGGCTGCCGGCCATCGCGCTGACCACCGGAGTCAGCTCGATCTCCAGCGATCTGTTCGTCCTCAAGGAACGTGACAATCCCATTTGGAACTTCGGCGCCAACCTGCTCGCGCCGATCTACAAGGGCGGTGCGCTCCAGGCGCAGGTCGACATTCGGACGGCGGAGCAGCAACAGGCCATTGCCGCCTACGCGGCGGTCGGTCTGCGCGCCTTCGGCGAAGTGGAAGGTGCCCTTGCCGGCGAAATCGCAGCTCGAGAGCGGGAACAGATCCTTGCACAAGTGCTGTCGGACAGCCGGCGCGCGCTCGAGATCGTGCAAGCACAATTCAAAGTCGGCAGCACCGACCTGCGATTCGTCACCCAGCGACAACTGGCGCTGAACGCCACCAGCTCCGGTGTCATTCGCATGCAGGCGGAGCAGCGTGTGCAGCGCGTGAATCTCCATCTTGCGCTGGGCGGCAGCTTCGAGATGCCGGTCAGCGCCCTGAGGGTTGCGCCTCATTCCATAACGCCCTGCCGTTGGGGGAAGACATGTCGCTGGCGACGCCGAAAGGCGGCAATTGCGACGAGCATCAACGGCATCTCGGTCAGGAAGTATGTGTACGCGAAGTGCACGAACTCGATTCGGCCGAGTAGCGTGACCGCGACCGCCATAGCCACACCCAGGTTGCGAGTGCCGAACTCGGCAGCGAGCGTGAATCGATCTCCTGGATCGCCGGACACCATTGCCGCCGTCATCCAGCCCACCGCGGCGCTGCACGTCACGAACGTGGCAGCGAGTGGAACCGTGCTCGCCAAGCCGTCGAGGAAGGCCTGCGGAGCGCTCAGGATGACCAGGATCAGCATGAACCCGACGCCGGCGAACGCCACGCGCTCCACGGCCGGGCGATGCCGTGCCGCGTGCTGAGGCCAGCGTCGCCGAACCCACATTCCCACGCCAACCGGAAGCGTCAACATCAGGAGGAACTGACCGACCAGCAAAGGGATCGGCACCGCCAGGTTCAGTGGCTGCGCGAGCGCCCTTTCGAGCACCTGACCAACGACGGGCATGGTCACCCCTGCCACCAGGCAAGAGAGGCCCGTGAGTGTTACCGACAACGCCGTCGAAGCGCGAGCGAGGTAGGTATAGGTGTTCGAGATGCCGCCGATCGGACAGGCGGCCACGAGCAGCAAGCCGGCGGCCACGTCGGGCGGAGGCCGAAACACCCAAGCCAGGCAGACTGCGACTGGCGGCAGCAGAAGGAGCGGCCCGATGAGCCCAGCCAGCACGAGCGCGGGCTGGCGGCGCACGGTTGCGAAATGCTCCGACGTCAAATTCAGCCCGACCGCTGCGAGCAGGATGAACGTGAGCACCGGCACGCTGAGGTCGACGAGCGTTTTCACCGCGCGTTCGATCGTATCGTCAACTGGAGACCAACCTGCCGCGATTCTCCAGGCCGGCCGCCGATTGCTGGCGGGGGCGAACTGAACGTCCCGGTGATGTAGTTCACGTTCAAGAGGTTTCGTGCAAAGGCCGCGATGGACCAACGCCGGTGAGCCGGCCCGAATTCAGCGCTCACATCCAGAAGCCCATAAGGATCCTGTTGCTGGATGTCGTCGTTGAATGGCGTGAAGAAGACTGTACTTTGCCAACGGGAATCAGCGCGCAGCGATGCCAGGCCTCCTCGGCCCATTCCGGCATTCCATTCCAGCCACAGACGCCCCGACCAGCCCGGTGCGTTGCTGAGCCGATGGCCGGCAACGTCGCTCGTCACACCACCGACACCCACGGCGATGTAGCTATCGTATTCAGCGTCCATCCATGCAAGGTGGCCCCCGGCGTGGAGGGCCCGTGTGAGCGGCATCCTTCCCTCTAACTCGACGCCTCGGACGGTCGCTTCGGCCGCGTTCGAGATGTCGATGACTCCAGGCCGGATGGCAGTCTGCACCTGCAGGTCCGAGTAGTCGGTTTGAAAGACGGCGACATTGAGCGTTGCGCGACCACCCGCAACGACGGTCTTGAGCCCACCCTCGTAGCTCCAGGCCCACTCGGGGGCAAAGCCGCGACCGGCCTCGGGCGAGGTGAGGTTGAAGCCGCCGCTCTTGAACCCGCGCGCGGCAGAAAGGAATGCCAGCGCATTCTCATGCGTGCGCACCTCCAACCCGAATTTCGGCGTCCACGCGGTATGCGAGATCGAGTCTGTGTACGTGTACGCCGACCCTGGCAACGGGGTCATCGGGGCGTCGAGCGTGTGAACCTCTCCGGCATTGTCCATCGTCTTCCGCTCGCGTGCATAACGAAGCCCGGCGGTCGCCGACACCCGCTCGGAGACGCCGGCAGTCACCTGTCCGAACACTGCCGTTCCGTTTGCCGCGACGCGGGGGTCGAGGATGCTCTCGACGCGAGTCTCTCCGAATCGGAGGGATATGGGTTGGCGATCGACCTCGTCGAAGAGGAACAGACCACCGATCCACGTCAGTCGTGGTTGCGTTCGTGAGACGGTGACTTCTTCGGACCACTGGTGCTGCACTTCGCGAACGTGCCCTTCGGTAAGGTCCAGCTCCGTGATGTCTGCATCGTTCAAATTGTCGAAATCGAGCTTCCGGAACGCCGTCAGACTGGTCAGTGTGGTTGCCCCTGGCAATTGGGTTGTCAGCCGGGCGGCTGCGCCGCCCTGAACGGTGCGATTCCTGGCGAGCGTCGACGCGCGCACCTCATGGAGGTCGGCCGGGTTGTCGACTCGGAACCCCGGCTTCACCGCGATCACCTTCGCGTAGGTGAGCGGAATCGGATCCTTGTGGGTAAGGTCCCCGGATATGAGCAAACTGCTGTGCCGGTTGAACACCATGTGCAGTTTGGTCCTGAATGCGGTGACGTCTTCGCCCCCAAGCGGATGGTCGGGATGGTCAAGGTCCCGGACAAACCCCTGGCGAACCCCTCGAACGATGGCGGCGCTGCCCAGGATCCGGTCACGAACAATGGGACCGCTCAGACGCGCCTCGGTGCGAAGCGCACGGAAGTTTCCGGCGGTGACTCGCGCGGACGCTTCAACGTCGTTGGTCGGAGACTTCGTGACGAGACTGAGCGCTCCGCCGACGGCGTTGCGGCCATAGAGCGTACCTTGCGGGCCACGGAGTACTTCCACGCGCTCGAGGTCGAGGAAATCAGTGAGGACCATGACGGGCCGTGCGATGTAGACGCCGTCGATGTACACGGCTGAGCTCGGATCTGAACCCGCGAACACCGCGTTGCTGCCGATCCCGCGGATGAAGAGCTGTGCGTAGTCGGAATTCTGAGAGAAGGTGACTGTGGGCGCGAGACCGGCAATCTGCGCCACGGTGTGAGCCTCCGCGCGTTGTAGCTCCGTTCCCGACAGCAGGCTCACCGCCATCGGGGTTGCCTGCAGATCGCCCTCGCCCGTTCTCGCCGCGGTCACAACGGTCTGTTCCTGGACCAGGATGTAGAGCGTCAGCGACACGATCGCGGGTTTGCCGGCGGTGAGCCGAAAGGTTCGACGCGCGGGTGCAAACCCGGGCATCGTTGCACTGAGGGCGTACTCGCCGTCAGGAAGGTCCTGGAAGTCGAAATGCCCGTCCGAACCCGTCTGAGCGCGCAGAGTGACAGGTCCGCGAACGGTGATCGTGACCTCCGCAAGCGGAGTATTCGCGGCGTCCTTGACAGTGCCGCTCAGATGAGCGGACCCTTGGGCCCCACTGGCGCCAGCTGTCCAGAGTATGAAAGACAACACCGATGCGAGCCACAGTCTGCAGTGTCTCAACCCTGCCTTTTTCATACGATTCCCGGGAGCTCCGAGGGCAGGCGAAAAGGGAAAAGTAGCACACTCCAGCCTTAGAATAGGTTTGTGAAGTCGAGTACCAGACCCGAAACGCTCTTCCGGCTCGTCGCCGAGTCGCTACCGTCCGGCATCCTTGTCGTGGATTCGGAGGGCATCATTACGCTCGCCAGCGAACAAATCGAGCTTCAATTCGGTTACACACGAGGCGAGCTGATCAGCCAATCCATCGACGTCCTTCTACCGGAGTCTCTCCGTGCTGTGCAGGCGGCCTGCCGCGAGGGATCCATGACCAAGCCAGTGGCGCGCGCGGTGAGTGCGGCCGTGAGCTTTTCGGCCGGCGGCGGGACGGCTCTGAGTTTCCGGTCGACGTTGAATTGAGTCCCATAACCACAGGGAACGGCACCTCGGTGCTTGCAGTCATTGTCGACAGCAGGGCGCGCAGGCAAGTCGAACAAATGAACAGCCCGACGCTCGAGGGACAGCTGGAGTTCGAGCGGCTCGTTGCAAGACTGTCGGCGAGTTTCATCAACCTGCCTGCCGACCGGGTCGATGATGCGATGCGGGATGCCCTCGGACAAATCGGTGAAGCACTCCATCTCGACCGCTGCACGTTCTTTCGGATTCAACCGGATTTCACCGTGATCGCTCCCGCGGGCTGGGCGGCTCCGGGTATCCCTCTGGCGCCTTCGCCCATCTCACTCAAGCAGGAGCTTCCTTGGGTGCACCAGACCATTCTGGCTGGCGAGGTGTTGTGCTTCTCGAGTATCGACGAGATTCCGAACCCCGTCGACCGCGCGAGGTACTCCGCCTTGGGGACACGGTCCGCCGTGACCGTGCCTCTTTCGGTGGAAGGACGGGTTGTCGGTGGTGTTGGCTTCAACACGATACGCGAGGAGCGCTCCTGGCCTCCGGACGTGGTTCATCGCCTGCAAATGTTCGCCACGGCGTTCGGCAATGTCCTGGCACGCCGTGAGTCGGATGAAGCGCTCCACCGGGCCTTCAAGGAAGTCGAACGCTTGCGCGATCAACTCCAGGCCGAGAACGTCTACCTCCGGGCCGAGGCCCGGGATCGGCTGGGGACCGGCAACATTGTTGGCCGGAGTAGCGCCATCCGGACCGTCCTGGAACAGATCGAGCTGGTGGCAGCCACGGATTCGACGGTCCTGCTGCTCGGGGAAACCGGCACCGGCAAAGAGATCTTCGCGACGCAGATTCATGAGCTGAGCGCGCGGCGCGCGCGCGCGATGGTGCGCGTGAACTGCGCGGCGATTCCCGCCACGCTTCTCGAGAGTGAATTGTTCGGGCGGGAGAAAGGCGCTTTTACGGGTGCCCTGGCGCGCCAGGTCGGCCGCTTCGAGCTGGCGGATCATTCGACCATCTTCCTCGACGAGATCGGCGACTTGCCGCTGGATGTCCAGATCAAGCTGCTGCGGGTGCTCGAGGAGCGGCAGATCGAGCGGCTCGGTAACCCAAAGTCAATTCGCGTGGACACGCGCATCATCGCGGCCACGCACCGGAATCTCGAACAGCGAATTGAGGAGGGTACGTTTCGCGACGATTTGTTCTACCGGCTCAACGTGTTCCCGATTCACGTGCCGCCGCTGCGCGAGCGTATCGAAGACATCCCGTTACTCGTGTGGCGCTTTGTCGGGGAGTTTTCAAAGGCGTTTGGCAAGCCGATCGAGACCATTGCCAGCGAGAACATGGCCGCGCTCCAGCGGTACTCATGGCCCGGCAACATCCGTGAACTGCGCAACGTGGTCGAGCGCGCGATGATCGTGGCATCGGGACCGCGGCTGACCCTGACTGTGCCGACCCCGACGGTGTCGCCCGGGAAGGGCGGCGGGCGGCTGATCGAGATCGAGAAGGAATACATTCGAAGCGTACTCGAGAGCACTCGCTGGCGCGTTCGTGGAGCAGGCGGCGCAGCAGAACGGCTCGGGCTCCCGCCCACCACGCTCGAGACACGCATGGCCAAGCTGGGACTCAGCCGGAAGCAACTGTAAAGGGGCCCTCAGCTCGCCGCGGCCTCGTCTCGGACCTCCGCCACGTAGTCGAGTCCTCGCGTGCCGATACAGAAATCGAACTGCACGCGGGGCGGCTCGTTCGCGGCTTCCATGACCCCCAGCAGTGCTGTGAAGCGGGACGACCGAACCCGTCGCCGCATGTCGGCTTCGGTCTCCCATTGCTCGAAGTAATGCACCGTCGAATCTGACTCCGTCCACGCAGAGCATCCCTGACACCCTGACTCGAGCCGAGTGCCGCCCATCAGGAAACGAAAGGCTTCGAGAAGCTCGTGCACTCGCCGCGTCGATCCTGCAGTGAGCGCAACCGTGAAACGCACCATGACGCTACGTTCTCTAGCACCACTCGTTCCAACGCACGGCGTCGCCCGCAAACTGGCTGTAACATCAGCAGATGACGACTTTGGCCGGGAAGGTGTGGCTCGTCGAGGGAGATTGATTCGAAGGTTCCATCCCCGGCTCGTCAGAGAATTCCCGGAATGCCGGAGGCGCAGGGCATTGCGGCGGGCAGCCTAGACGCGGCCTGGACGCTTGAGTCCGAGCTTCGCCATGCGCGTCTCGAGCGTCGTCGGCTTCAACCCGAGCTTGTCGGCCGCGCCTCCCGTTCCTCGAATTCGCCACCCCGTGCCCTCGAGGACGGCGCGGATGTGCTCTTTCTCGACATCGAGCAGCCTTGGACCCTGGCTCACCGACGTAGTGGCCGAGCGCGGCAGGGCGATAGTCAGGCGTCTCGTCGACGAAGTGATCAGCGCCCGCTCGACCACGTTGCGCAGCTCCCGGATATTGCCGGGCCACGAGTAGTTCTGAAGTGCAACAAGGTTCTGCCGATCGATCGACTCGATGCGCTTTCCGAACGCTTTCGAGAACTCCTCGACGAACCGCCAGATCAGCAGCGGGATGTCCTCGACGCGCTCCCGTAGCGGCGGCACGTGAATCGGGAACACGTTGAGCCGGTAGTACAGGTCCTCCCGAAACGAGCCTTCAGCGATCCGCTGTTCCAGGTTTCGATGGGTTGCGGCGATGATCCGCGTGTCTATGGAAATCGGCCGCGGGTTCCCGAGCCGCTCGATTTGACGCTCTTCGAGCACCCGCAAGAGCTTCACCTGCACGTCGGGCGGCAGATCCCCGATCTCGTCGAGGAAGATGGTCGAGTGATCGGCCAGCTCGAAGCGGCCGACCTGGCGCGCCAGGGCACCCGTGAAGGCGCCCTTCTCCCGTCCGAACAGCTCACTCTCGATCAGCGTCGCCGGGATCGCGGTGCAGTTTACCCGCACCATTGCCCGCCCATGCCTCGATCCGAGCTCGTGGATTCGCGACGCGAACAGTTCCTTTCCCGTCCCGGTTTCTCCCAGGAGCAGGACAGTAGAGTCGGTTGCGGCCACCTGTTCTATCTGCTCCAGGACCCGGCGGACGGCCCGGCTCTGCCCCACAATCTCGCTCAGTCCAAGCCGCTCGCGCTCTTCCTGGCGCAGGTAGACGTTTTCGGCCTGCAGCTGGTCCTTCAGGCGCTGCACTTCCATCGATGCCGCCCGCATCGCCTCGTCCCGGTGCTTCCTCGCCAGAACCTGCTCGAACACGCTGCCGACTACTTCGAGCCGTTGGACGACGTCGCTCGGCCACGTTCGCTCGGCCTGCATCGCGCTGAATCCCACCGCGCCCGCGACGCGGCCGTCTACCGAGAGGGGCACGAACACCGCTGCTTTCGTGCCCAAAGCGCGGTAAGCGTCCCGGTCGATCTCGCTTGGAATCTCGGCGAGCGTCGAGAACGACACCGTCTCGCCCGCGAGCAGACGGTCAATCGCCCAGGGCGACAGTTTCCTGGCCGACACGGACGCCTCGACCGGGGGAATCCCGGGCGAGGTCCAGATAACCGGGTCGAACAGGACACCCTCCGGATCGATCCTGAAGAACCAGCATTGGTCGAGATGGAACGGTTCGCTGATTCGACGCAGGCCGTCGAGGATTGCGTCGATGACCTGATCCCCAGGGAGGTTGATGAACTGAAACGACAGCTCGCCGACAAGCCTCTCGAACTCGAGTTGCTGCTCGATTGCTGCGCGCTGGGCATCCTGCGTCCGACGGCGCTCAGTGATATCGATGACCGACGCCAGCACGAAAAGGCCATCGGTCGTCGGGATCGGCTTCAACCGGACTTCGATTGGCAGCTGCGAGCCGTCTTTGCGTCGGCCAGACAGGTCAAGATCGGCACCGATGAGGCGCGGTTGCGGCGCCTGGGCAAGGCTTTCTCCATAATTCGGCAGCAACACCTCGACAGCCTGTCCGACGAGTTCGTCGCGCCCGTAGCCGAACTGCCGCTCCAGCTCTCTGTTGACGAGGAAGATGGTCCCCGCCTGGTCGGCTACCAGGATGGCACCCGGCGATGCCTCAATCGCCAGCCGGAGGATCTCCGCCGTGTCAGTACCAGAGCTAGCCACGGGCATCCCTCGCACTCAAGTCACCGCTTGTTTCAGCGACCAGTGCAGCAGACGTACCACAACGCATGATCCGGCTCATCGCGCGCGACCACGACGAGCGCTTGACCTGAAGGATATCGCGACTGGAGCCTGGTCAATACGCTCCAGAATCGCGGAGAAGTGTCCGAAATACCGGAGGAAGCGCCGACTCGAGCCGTATGGCACTTGTGCCCGGAGTGTCGCAGTGGGTGGCACGTGCCGTGCTGCGCTAAGATTACTCGCGCAATTGGTGAGAACACCTTGGAAATGTGACCACTTCGGCGCGCGTGCGTTCAGGCCTCCTGGTGGCACTGCTTGCAGTGCTGCTCCGACCCGCGCCTGCCGCGGGCCAGCCGACCGCAGCGACCGCCACACCCGCGCAGCCGACCACTGCGGTTCAGGACCCCGAGGCCGAAATCGATCGCCCAGCACCAGTACTGCTCGGAGGCGACCCAGTCATCTGGGTCACTGCCGGCGCGGGACCGTATACGCCTCAGTTCCGTGCGGAGCGCATCAGTCTGCGAGTGCACGAGGCCGTGCTCGATCGTCTCCTGCGCGATCCCACGGTCACAGTGACCGAGACAGGGAGCTCGTCCGAGCTGCGCGCCGGGTCGCGGCTGTTGATGGTCGTCACCGAGCGGGACGCCAGGAGCCTGGGCATCGCCAGGGAGGTCATCGCGCAGCAATACGCGCGTGAGCTCGAGGCAGCCATACGGGCCGAACGGCGGCTCTACGCCCCGGCGACCCTCATTCGCTCGGCTATCTACGGGCTCCTTGCCACCCTGGTGCTCGTCGGTGTGATGTGGCTGATTCATCGCCTCACACGCGCGATCCACGGCGGTATCGGCCGTTGGCTGGAGCGCCGCCGGGAGGTGCTGCACTTGCAGGCCGAGATCATCTCCGCCGACAGCCTGAGTCGCGTCACCGGGCGGACCGTCCGGGCGGTTCGCTTCGTGCTCTTCCTGCTGGTATTCCAACTGTACGTGACGTTTGTGCTCGGGCTGTTTCCCTGGACTCGGGCGGCGTCGTCCCTGCTCCTCAGTTATGTGCTCACGCCAATTCGCTCGGCTGGGGCAGCCTTCGTAGGTTATCTGCCGAAGCTGCTGTTCGTCATTGTTATTGGCGCGATCATTTACTGCGGCGATTCGACTCGTGGGCCTGTTTTTCAACCAGATTCGACAGGGCCGCATCGTGTTCGCGAGCTTTCCTGCCGAGTGGGCCGATCCGACGAACAAGATCGTCCGGGTGCTCCTCATCGCGTTCGGGCTCGTCGTAGCGTTCCCGTATCTGCCGGCATCGGATTCCCCGGCGTTTGCCGGTGTGTCGGTGTTCATGGGGTCCTGATCTCGCTCGCGTCGAGCTCGGCGCTCTCGAACATGATCGCCGGGATCGTCCTGACCTACACCGGTGCGTTCCGGCTGGGCGATCGGGTGAAGCTCGGCGACTCCTTCGGGGACATCGTCGAGACATCGCTGCTCGCGACTCACGTGCGGACGATCAAGAACGAGGACATCACGATTCCCAACAGTGTTGTGCTGAGCAGCTCGACGATCAACTATTCCCGCAGCGCAGGCACGCTGGGGCTGATCCTCCATACGAGCGTCACGATTGGGTACGACGCCCCCTGGCGGAAGGTGCACGACCTGCTGATCGAGGCGGCGCTTGCGACGAAAGGCGTCCTTCAGGAACCGGCCGCCCTTCGTCTGGCAGACGGCCCTGAACGACTTCTATGTCACCTACGAGATCAACGCCTACACCAACACTCCCTCGCGACATGATCGATATCTATGCGGAGTTGCACGCCAGAATCCAGGACGCGTTCTACGCGGCCGGTGTCGAAATCATGTCGCCGCATTACACGTCGCTGCGCGACGGCAACACGGTCGCGATTCCGGAGAGCTTGAGAGCCCCGGGATACCAGGCTCCTGCGTTCCGCGTGGAGAGCACGACATCATCTCAGGAACCCTCGCAGAGCCGTGCGGTCTCGCGCCAGCCGCGCTGATGGCCGGCCTGGCTGTGGCGTATCGGCATTCAGGATTGAAGTCCTGCACTCCATGAGCGGGCCCACAGCGCGGCCGTAGGCCGCAACAAACTGAAGCGAAGATCCCAGACCTGCCTCGCCCTGCGCCTCGGCGATCGTTTGAGAACGAACGGCCTGCGCTCACGCACAGTCGACCGGGATCAAGATCGCGAAGAAATGCGCGCGTGACGTCGATGTTGCCCGGGCTTCGTGGATCCTGTTCCTCGTGGAACTTCGTGTTGCGCCCGGCGGCCAGTAAGATTCTTGTCAAGAAGGCGGAAAAACTCCACCAGGTCATCGCCGTCGCCGGCGCATGACCGAACTCTTAATCTTCAGTATGCGTAGTCGTAGGGATCGTCGTATGGATCGGCCGGCCCGGGGTTCGCGTACGGGTCCGGGGCTGGGGCCTGCCCGGGCGGCGGAGGCGGTGCAGCTGGGTCTGCGATCCGGCCCGTCATCGACGGATGAATCGTGCAGCGATAGGTAGCCGTTGCGCTCGCCAGCACCACTGGAGCGCTTGACTGACCCGGCGCGAGGCTTCCGACAATCGTGCCGTCGCCCAGGATGATCGCGTGTGCGATGACGTCGCTGTTTCTCCAAACGATCGCGTTGCCAAGAGACGCCTGGAGCGGATTCGGCGCAAAAGCGCCTGTTCCAGACGTTCCAATGATGTTTACCGTCAAGACGACGGGAACCGGGGTGGGAGCGGGTGCAGTCGGCGACCCTTGTCCAGAATCTGGCATCGGAGCCGGTTCCGGGTCCTCGTAGCCGTCGCCGTCGTTGTCGACAGTTCGCGGCACTCCAGACAGTGCCCTCGACGCCGGTGTTCCCACTGAGGGCAGTGATGACGGAGAGACAGGAGACGCCGGCGGCAGTCGGCCATTGCCGCAACCCCACACCGCCGCCGCACACAGCAGAGCGAGCCCCGGCCCGAGCGACTTGATCATTCGCATTGCCTGGCGATCACTGGCAATGCAGATGCCAGCAAAAGAACGGCGAAAAATGGGCGTTTCTCGCCAGAAGAACGGCCACAATCTTACGAAACGCGAAAGGGGTTACGCCCGGGGGTCATTTCAGGACACGCCCGTCGTGCGTATAGATGTTGAAACGTCCGTCCCTGACGAAACCGGCCAGAGTCATCCCGGCCGTTTGGGCGAGATCGATGGCGAGGCTCGACGGCGCCGACACGGCCGCCACCAGCGGGATGCCGCCAAGAAGCGCTTTCTGGACGATCTCGAACGACGACCGACCGCTTACGAACAGAAGCGACTGGTCGAGTGGCAGCCGCCCCTTCATGATCATGCGGCCGATCAACTTGTCGACCGCGTTGTGACGGCCGACATCTTCGGCGATCGTCTCCAGTCGGCCGTCCAGATCGAAGAGCCCGGCGGCATGCAAGCCACCGGTCTCGGTGAAGGTGTGCTGTGCGCTGCGAAGAACGGCCGGCAGCCTGGTGATGACTTCGCGTTCGACCGCCCACCGCTTGGCCAGCGGCTGGGTCGTCACCGTAAGAGATGCGAGCGAACGACGCCCACAGAGTCCGCACGAGGAGTTGGTCGCCACCTGCCGGCGCTGGCTCAGAAAATCGGGAAGGCTCTCCACGCGATTTCTGGAAAGCCTGACGTTGAAAATGTTTGGAGATTCTGTTGCCTCGAGGCGTCGAACATCGCCGGCATGGCGAATCACCTCCTCGTGGAACAGGAAGCCGACCACGAGGTCGGCGTCGGCCCCTGGTGTGCGCATGATCACCGAGAAGGGCTCCCCTTCGAGCCGAACCTCGAGCGGCTCCTCCACTGCGACGTGGTCCTTCTCCCGGAACGTCCCGTCGGACTGTGCGCGCAAGACGTCGAAATCCCGAAAAGCGTGCGTCACAAACTTTCCATTTCTCTGCCGCAGTATGTACGAAAGTCTGCCGTCAGGCGACCTTTCTTCCCTTTAGCCGCGGTTCTTGCCAAGAACGTCATCCCACAGTTGGCACAACATTAGCCTTGGCACGTCCAGTTCCGTTCTTATACCTAAGAATTCAATGACTCGAAAAAGCACAGCGGAAGCCGAGAAGCCCGCGGGCGCCTCGGCGCCGATCGCGATTGTTCCTCTCCCCGAACGCGGCAGTCCACCGGCAACTAAATGGAGCTACGAGGGAGAAGGAGACGAAGATAATTCGCTCGTTTCCTTCAAGCCCGAAAGCCAGCCGGTAAAACCCGCGGCGCGGCCCACCCGTGTGCGACGCTATTATCGTGGGCCTTCTCGTGACTTCCCTGGCAGTGCCGCTCTCCTGGCTGGGATGGCAGACGTGGATAGCGAGATCCGCGGCGGCCACGCCACCACCCGTTGCACCGACCGGAACTGCGGTAATCACTTCACTCCCCGACGGCGCGTCGATCACCATCGATGGTGTGGCTCGTGGCACGACCCCTCTTCGGGTCTCGCTCGCTCCGGGGTCGCACAGTGTCCAGATTACAAGCGGATCGGTGTCGAGAACTCTGCCTATCACCGTCGAGGCCGGCAGCGTGGTGTCTCAGTACGTGGAACTCTCGGTGGCGCCGCCAGTCCTGGGCGGACGGCTTGAAATCGGTTCCGAACCATCCGGTGCGGAGGTCAGAGTGGACGGCGTTCCGAGAGGCGTGACGCCGCTCGTTCTCAATGACATTCCAGCCGGTCAACACCGCGTGGCCGTTTCTGCGGGCGATAACGTCGTGAATCGCACGGTCAACGTCACGCGCGGAGCCACATCGACGATCGTCGTGTCGACCGCACTCCCCGACACGGGGGCGTCCGGGGGATGGCTGACGATTGACGCACCTATCGAGATGGACATCCTCGAAGCCGGACGTGTGCTTGGCACGACGCGCACCGATCGGTTGATGTTGCCCGTCGGGTCGCATCGGCTCGAGTTCGCCAATCCCGCCCTGGAATTCACGACCACCCGCACGGTTCAAATTGCGGCCGGGCGGATGGCGATCTGTCGCCATCTCGCTGCCGTCGGGGCGGTTGTCGGTGAACGCTGTGCCCTGGGCAGATGTGTCCATCAATGGATCATCGGTCGGGACGACGCCGCTCGGTCAGCTGTCAGTGCCAATCGGCACCCACGAAGTCGTGTTTCGCCATCCCCAGTTGGGCGAGCGCCGGCAGTCGGTGACCGTCAAGGCTCAAACTCCCGCTCGCATTGGAATCGATCTGAGAAAATGACAACGCGCATCATTGCTCTCTCTGCCGTCTTGTGGCTTGCTCCATCGGCCACCTCTGCCAACCAGGAACTGCTGGCGTCGGCGAAAAGCCTGTACGAGTCAGCTTCCTACGAAGCGGCGCTGTCGGAACTGAGCGCCATCGACGAGCAATGAGTACATCGACACGATCGACACGTATCGAGCTCTTTGCCTGCTCGGACTTGGTCGCACCAGTGATGCCGAACGTGCGCTCGAGGTCATCGTCACGCGCAAGCCGTTGCTGACGCTCAGCGAAACCGAGTACTCGCCCAGGATCGTGGCGCTGTTTCGAGATGTTCGGCGGCGCGCTCTCCCGTCGGCCGCGCAGCACCTGTACTCGGTCGCGAGGACCGACTACGAGAACAAGAACTACGAGGCGGCAGCGGCCGGCTTCAAGCAGATTCTGCAGGTGATTGCGGAGGTCGATCCCAAGGATCGCACGGCGATGCTCATCGATCTGAAGGAGCTGGCCGGGGGATTCTTGACGCTTGCGGAAACCAAAATTGCCGCCGCGCAGGCCGCGGCGCGCTCCAGCACCTGCGCCAGCGGTGTCGCCGAAGCCGGTGGCGGCAACGCCGGTGCTCTACACGCTGCTCGACACAGAGGTCACCCCTCCGGTGGTGATCGAACAGCAGGTTCCCACGTGGAGATTCTCGGCCTATCTTCCTGATCGCGCTTTTCGCGGCCGGCTCGAAATCGTCATCGACGAGACGGGCGTCGTGGAAGCGGCGAGAATCGAAGAGCCTATCTGGCCGGCATACGATGCCGTCCTGCTTCAGGCGGCGCGGAAATGGCGTTATCAGCCGGCCATGAAGGACGGCAAGCCCGTCAAGTTCAGGCGTCTCCTCGATCTCAACATCGATCCCAAAAATCAGCTCGTGCGCTGATCGGCCCGCGCTCTGAAATCGCCCTGCCACTCGACGCGCTGTGCACGATCTCCACATGTCGTGCCGGCGACGATGGACGATGGACGATGGACGATGGACGATGGACGATCGACGATGGCGATCCGTGATCATAGACCAGGCTCGACGGATCCGTTATGCTTTCGCCCGATAAAGGAGGCGCCGACACTATGTCCTCTGACGATTTCTTCTCCGTTGCGAAAAAGAATCACGCCGAAATGGTGGACCTCAAGTTCGTCGACATGCTCGGGACGTGGCAGCATTGCTCCTTCCCGATCGACTTGTGGAATGCCGACACGTTCAAGGAGGGCCTCGGCTTCGATGGGTCGTCGATTCGAGGCTGGATGGGCATTCATGAATCGGACATGCTCGCGGTTCCGGATGCGGCAACGGTGTGTCTCGACCCATTCTTCGCAAGGCCGACCGTCAGCGTCATCGCGAACGTCGTCGACCCCATAACGGGCAAGGAATTTTCGCGCGACCCGCGGTATGTCGCGCGAAAGGCCGAGGCGTATCTGAAAAAGACGGGTATCGCCGACACCTGTTTCATCGGACCCGAGCCGGAATTTTTCATCTTCGATGAGATTCGTTACGAGCAGACGCAGAACAGAGGCTACTACCAGATAGATTCAGTCGAGGGCGCCTGGAACACGGCCGCATCGAAGAGCCGAACCTCGGTTACAAGCCGAGCTTCAAGGGCGGATACTTTCCGGTAAGTCCGACCGACACGTATCACGATCTGCGCGGCGAGATGGTGTACGAGATGAAAAAGATCGGCATCATCGTCGAAGCGCACCACCATGAAGTTGCGACGGCTGGTCAGAGTGAGATCGACATGCAGTTCGCGCCGCTCGTCAAGATGGCCGATCAGTTCATGTGGTACAAGTACATCTGCAAGAACGTCGCGCGCCGGCACGGCAAGACCGTGACGTTCATGCCCAAGCCGATTTTCGAAGACAACGGCAGTGGCATGCATAGTCACACGTCGCTGTGGAAAGGTGGCAAGCCCCTCTTCGCAGGCAAAGGTTACGCAGGGTTGAGCGACCTCGGCCTTCACGCGGCCGGCGGCCTGCTCAAACACGCACCGGCCATCCTGGCATTCGCGGCCCCCACGACCAACTCTTACCGCCGCCTCGTTCCCGGATTCGAAGCACCGGTCAACCTTGCGCTGTCAGCGCGCAACCGTTCTGCGTCGATCCGGATTCCGATGTACTCGAACAGTCCAAAGGCGAAACGGCTGGAGTTCCGCTGCCCGGATCCCAGCTGCAACGGATATCTCGCGTGGTCGGCGATGCTGATGGCGATGATCGACGGCATCCAGAACAAGCTCAGCCCCGGCGAGCCTCTCGATCGCGATATCTACGAGATGACGCGCGACGAAATGAAGCATATGGGCATTCGAACAACGCCGGGCTCCCTCGAGGAGGCGATCAACGCGCTGGAGCAGGACTACAAGTTCCTGTTGGGCGGCGATGTGTTCACCGAAGATCTCATCAGGGCCTGGATTACGTACAAACGCGACAACGAGCTCGATCCGATTCGGCTGCGGCCGCATCCGCACGAGTTCTTCCTGTATTACGACAACTGATCCGTGGTTTCGCTCCGGGCGTATGGGGCACTCAATGACTTCCTGCGGCCTGCATTCAGGCACGCGACGCTGGTCTTCGACTTCGCGGGCAGCGGCTCGGTCAAGGATCTCGTCGAAGCGCTTGGAGTGCCCCATCCCGAGATCGATCTCATCGTGGTCAACGATGAGCCGGTCCCCTTCACCTATGGTGTCCGGGACGGCGATCGCGTGGCGGTCTTTCCGCGATTCCATGCGATCGATCTCGGCGATATCCCACGCCTTGGGCCGGCAGTGCAGGCCCCGCCTCGTTTCGTTGCCGACGTCCATCTCGGCCGGTTGACTGCCTATCTTCGACTCGCAGGCTTCGACACCGAATACCGGCGCGACTACTCGGATCGCGAAATCGTCGAGATCTCGGCTGCTGATGATCGCGCTGTGCTCACGCGCGATCTTGGAGTGCTCAAGCATCGCGCCGTAAGGCGAGGCTATTTCGTCCGCCACACGCAACCGGCCCGGCAGCTCGTCGAAACCTTGCGGCATTTTGATCTCGTGCCGCAGGCCGCGCCTTTCACCCGCTGCGTGCGATGCAACGGTTGCCTGCGACCGATTCCCAAGGGCCGTGTGGAGCATCTGCTCTTACCGCGGACCCGTGAGGCCTTTCGCGACTTTTCCCGATGCCCGGGCTGTGCGAATGTCTACTGGCAGGGATCACATTACCAGCGCATCAGCCTCCTGCTCGAGACGGCGTTTGCCGAAGCGAACGACGTCCGCCGTTCGCGATGACAGGGCTGTGCCTTTATGCTGTCGATCAGACAATCTTGTCGGATCGTGAAGTGATTCCGGGGTGCACAGGTGCGCTGATCTTCGACACGCGGCGCCGACCCAAACATTTCTGTTGCTGTTCGCAGCGCCGTCCTACCCGATCGTAAGATTCTGCGCCGCAGCGCCGTGACCCGCATACCCGCTTTTGCAGGAATTTCCTAACAAAAACGTCAAGATCTCCCCGGCGACGGCCGTACGCCGGTTGGCGCTGATCTTGATAATTCGATGAGTCGGGTTGGCCTGCAAGAATGCACGGCCGCTCGACAGGAGGACAGATGGGCTCAGCGGTGTTGGGCGAGGCGATCAGCGCCATTCGCGACTGGTCACAGAAGAGAGGCAAAGAGGTGAGTGCGTTGAACGGCAAGGGTGGGTTCGGGAGCCTGGTGTTCAACGACGCCGTGCAGCAGCAGCGGCTTCCGAAGAACGTATACGAAGCGCTGCGCCGGACCATCACGAGAGGCGAGTCCCTCGACCCATCGATCGCCGACGCCGTGGCCTCCGCGCTGAAGGACTGGGCCATCGAGAGCGGCGCGACCCACTACACACATTGGTTCCAGCCGCTTACCGGCATTACCGCGGAGAAGCACGACTCGTTTCTCGCGCCCGTCACCGACGGCAGGGCGGTCTACGAATTCTCGGGGAAAGAGCTCGTCAGGGGGGAGCCGGATGCCTCGAGCTTCCCGTCAGGGGGCATGCGCTCTACCTTCGAGGCGCGGGGGTACACGGCCTGGGATCCGACGAGCCCCCCGTGGCTGCTGAAGAGCGGCAATGCGACCACGCTGGTGATTCCGACCGCGTTCGTGAGCTGGACCGGCGAAGCGCTGGACAAGAAAACGCCGCTGCTCCGATCGATGGAAGCCCTCTCGAAACAGGCGGTCCGCGTGCTGAAGCTGTTCGGCTCGAACGCCGACCGGGTCGTCACCACCTGCGGCCCCGAGCAGGAATACTTCCTGATTGACCTCAACTTCTATCTGTCACGGCCCGACCTGATCAACGCCGGCCGGACGCTCTTCGGCGCGAAGCCGCCCAAGGGGCAGGAGCTCGAGGATCAGTATTTTGGCGCCATCGCCGAGCGCGCCATGGACTTCATGTCGGACGTCGAAACCGAGCTCTACAAGGTCGGCGTCCCGGTCAAGACCAGGCACAACGAGGTTGCGCCAAGCCAGTACGAGATCGCGCCGATTTTCGAAAACGCGAACCTCGCCACCGATCATCAGATGATGACGATGGAGACGATGCGGCGGACGGCGCCGAAGTTCGGCTTGGCGTGCCTGCTGCACGAGAAGCCCTTTGCGGGCGTCAACGGCTCGGGCAAGCACCTGAACTGGTCGATGAGCGACAGCGAAGGCAACAATCTGCTCAGCCCGGGAAAAAGCCCGCACGACAACGTTCAGTTCCTCGTGTTCTGCGTTGCGGTGCTCCGCGCGGTGAACAAGTGGCAGGGATTGTTGCGCGCGAGCGTCGCCAGCGCCGGCAACGATCACCGGTTGGGGGCCAACGAGGCGCCGCCCGCCATCATCTCGGTGTTCCTTGGCGACATGCTGACCGACATTTTCGAGCAGATCGAAAAGGGCGGCGCGAAGTCGACCAAGCATGGCGGCGTGCTCGATACCGGCGTCATGGTGCTCCCGAAGCTGCCGCGCGACGCCGGCGATCGCAACCGCACCAGCCCGTTTGCCTTTACCGGCAACAAGTTCGAGTTCCGCGCGGTCTCGTCGAACCAGAGCATCGCCTATCCGAACATCGCGCTCAACGTGGCCGTGGCCGAGTCGCTCGACTACATCGCGACCGAGCTCGAGAAGGCGACCAGGGGCGGCAAGTCGATCGAGCGGGCGGCCGGCGAACTGCTTCCAAAAATCATCAAGGAGAACAAGCGGATCATCTACAACGGGAACAACTACACGAAGGAGTGGGAGAAGGAGGCGGCCAAGCGCGGGCTCCTCAATTTGAAGAACACCGTTGACGCGCTGCCGCAGCTGACGAGCAAGGAAGTCGTCGGCGTGTTCGAGAAATACAAAGTGCTCAACGAGCGGGAGCTGCACGCGCGCTACGACATCATGGTCGAGACCTACAACAAGACGGTCAATGTCGAAGGACAGTTGATGGCGTTGATGGCCAACCGGTACGTGCTGCCGGCTGCGCTCGATTATCAGAAGCAGGTGGCGCAGAGCGTCGCGGCAGTGAAGCAGGCCGGCGGAAAATCGGTAGAGGGCAAAAAGCTGCTCGACAAGGTCACCAGTCTCACCGACAAGCTACGGGTCAGCACCGACAAGCTGGAGAAACAGCTGGCGCACGAGGGCAACGGGTCGGCAGAGAAACACGCGAAGCATTTCCGCGACGGGGTCATCCCCACGATGGACGCCGTTCGCGACGTCGCCGACGAGCTCGAGAGCATCGTTCCGCACGAGCTCTGGCCGCTCGCCACCTATCGCGAGATGTTGTTCATCAAGTAGTCGGGGTAGCCGGTAGCTCGGCTAGCTGGTAGGACGCAGCTACCAGCTACGAGCACCTACCAGCTACCGGCTACGCTACCGGCTACTGCGGTTCCAGCTCCACGCTGTAGATGCACTCTCCCGCAAGATTGCGCAGCTCCACGGTCATCACATTCGTCCTGGCCGCGATCCGCACGAATCCGAAAAATTGCAGCCCCGCGGTCGGAGGCTGATTCGGCGTCATCCCAGCCGGGACGCTCGAAAATCGAACCTCCGGACCGAAAGTATTGTCGAGCTCATTCGGGCCGAACGTTCCCGCGTGGAGCGGTCCCGCGACGAACTCCCAGAATTCAGTGAAGTCCTTGAACTGTGCGCGTTCGGGGTGATAGTGGTGAGCCGCGGCGTAATGGACATCTCCAGTCACCCAGACCACGTTCCGGATGCGCCGCTCCCGGATGAATCGAAGCAGATCGGCCACCTCGTGCTCGCGGCCGAGTGGCGGTCCGTCTCCGTTGGCGAACGCCTCGAACGCGGTAGGGCCATCGGGCACGACCAGGCCGATCGGCAAATCGCTGGCGATCACCTTCCATGTGGATGTTGATGCACGCAGGGCGCGCTTGAGCCACCCAATCTGTCGCCGCCCGCCAGCGCAGTCGCGTCGCTCGGCTCTGTCTGGCGGTTCTCGGAGTTTGCGCCACGATACGTGCGAAGGTCGAGCGCGAACACCTCGAGTTGGGGGCCGTACGGGCACGAGCGATAGATCAACGAGCCCGGGCCGTCAAATGCTCGAATCGGGTTGTACTCGAGGAACGCGCGCCTCGCCTGCGACGCAAGCGCGCGCGAGCGCGAGTTGGACGGATACCAGTTGTTGCGCACTTCATGATCGTCCCAGAGGACAAATTGCGGAATTTCGGCATTGAAGCGCCGCATGTTGTCGTCGAGCAGGTTGTAAAGATAGTTGCCGCGAAATTCATTCGATCGTCTCCGGCCACTTTTGCCTTGGCCGGAGTGACCAGGTTTTTCCAGGTCGTACCGTCCGACAGCGTCACCTCGGCCTGAAGCGGGAACATCGGCGTAAATCGTGTCGCCGCAATGGATGAAGAAGTCCGGCTGCGCGCGGCGCATCGTCTCGTACATGCGCAGTCCGCCCCAGTCGACGTTGATTCCCCATCCCTGTCCAACGGTGTCGGCCGACCACGCAAAGGTGAGATCGCGCGGCTGGGCGGCGCCGACAGAAAACTGCCTGTGGCGGGAAGGCTGATGTTCCTCGAATCGGTCAGGTCCTCGAATTGGACACGGTAGAAGATGCGCTGACCCGGCGGCAGATCGTCCAGCTCGACGCGCGACGTGAAGTCGGTCGAGCGTCCAGTCGCTGTCGATCGAGCCGATTCGGATTTTGAAAGGATTCGGTCGTCGACCACTCGACGTGCATGCGTGCGGGCATGTCGGCGCGGCTCCAGACAATCGCACGGCCGCGTGTGACGTCACCGCTCGCGGTGCCGTACGCAATGACTGGCCTCGATGCGTCCTGCCGAATGAGGGCGGCGCCTCGAACGCCTGTCAGGACAGGGGCAATCGCCATTGATCCGGCCGCGCGGGCGGCCACGAGAGGAATTCGCGCCGGTTTTTTCCGCTGGTGTCCACCCATGGACTTTACGGTATATTCGGGTCCTTTCCAAAGGAGCCGCCCGTGAAGGAGGTCCACCATGCATGACGCTCCGCTCAGTCGCCGCGATCTGCTGCGCCTTTCGGTGCTGGCCGGCGCCCCGGTATCCGTTGCGGTGCCCGCCATCGAAGCCGCGCAATCACCTCCGCCTCCGGCGTCGGACGTCTACCGCGCGATCGGCGTGCGGCCTCTCATCAATGCGCGCGGCACCTTCACCATCATCAGCGGATCCCTGATGCTGCCCGAGGTCCGCGATGCGATGGACGCTGCCGCACAAAAGTACGTTCACCTTGACGAGCTGACCGAGGCCATCGGAGCGCGTCTGGCGGCCCTGACCCGGGCCGAATGGGGGCTCGTGACCTCCGGCTGTTCAGCGGCGTTGACCCACGCCACGGCGGCATGTGTCGCCGGCGGCAACCCCGATCTCCACGTCCGTATCCCGGACCTGAGGGGTTTTCCCAAAGATGAAGTGATCATCCCAAAACACTCGCGGAACGTGTACGACTCGGCCGTTCGAGTGGTCGGGACCCGCGTCGTCGAGGTCAGTTCGGTCACCGAGTTCGAGGAAGCGCTCGGGCCGCGCACCGCGATGATTTACGTGCTGGCCGGCACGGCTGCCGATCAAAGCGTGTTGAATCTGAAAGCGATCGCGCCTCTGGCCAAAGCCAGGGGCGTTCCTGTCCTCGTCGATGCGGCGGCCGAAGTGCTGACGATTCCGAACGTGCACCTCGAAAACGGCGCGACGCTCGTTGCCTACAGCGGCGGCAAATGCCTGCGCGGGCCGCAAACGGCCGGATTGCTCCTTGGCCGGAAAGATCTCGTGCGTGCCGCCTGGGTGCACAGCGCGCCACATCACGGCCCCGGCCGTGCGATGAAAGTGGGGAAGGAAGAGGCGATCGGCATGTTGATGGCGGTCGAGATGTGGGTCAAGAGGGACCACGACGCGGAATGGAAGCGATGGACGTCGAGCCTCGACCACATCGCAAAACGGCTCGCCTCGATCGATGGCGTGACCACGACAATCACGCAGCCGAACGGACTGTCGAACCGCACACCATCGCTGCGCGTCTGGTGGGATCCTCAGCGCTTCGGTTTTTCGGGCGAGACAATCGTCCGCACGCTGCTCGACACCGAGCCGCGAATCGCGATGAGTGCCGGCAGACGCGCCGGCCCGCCGCTCGAGACCGGCGTGACGGTCACGCCCTACATGATGTCGCCCGGCGACGAACGGATCGTGGCCGATCGCCTCTACGCGCTGCTGTCGAAGCGCGAGCCGCGAGAGGCAACGGGCGCGGCTCGCCGCACCCGCAACCGATCTCAGCGGCCGATGGCGCGTCCGGATCGGCTACGCGGCGGGCTCGTCGACTCATATGCTGCATATCAGGCAGAGAAATGGTGAGCTCGAGGGCACTCACCAGGGCGACTTCGTATCGCGCGATCTGACCGGGACAATCAGCGGAAACGAAGTGCGATTTCGCAGCTCCTATGGCGAACAGACCGGCGACTCGTTGTCGTTCAGCTTTACAGGCCAGGTGACAGGGGAGGGCATGGAGGGGGCGCTCGACATGGGCGAGTACCTGAGCGCCACGTGGACGGCGAGGCGGGGGTAGGGAAGGGAAGAAAAGGAAAAAGGAAAAAGGAAAAAGGAAAAAAAGAGAAAGGAAGAGGGAAGAATAATGAAACAGACATTCCTTGTGCTCGCCGTCGGGCTTCTGCTTTCCACTCCACTTGTCGCGGATCAGCAACCGAATCGTCCGCCTGATCCACGTTCGAGGGGCGGCGCTGATTGTCGTGACAACCTGTACAACTGCGCCGACACACCGAATCCTCTTTCGACACCCGACACTGTCTGGATCGAAGAGATGACGTGGATGGATGTGCGGGATGCACTGAAAACCGGCAAGAAAACGGTGATCATCCCGACCGGCGGTATGGAACCGAACGGGCCGTGGCTCGCGACCGGCAAGCACAACTATGTGTTACACGCCAACTGCGACGCAATCGCGCGGAAGCTGGGCAACGCGCTCTGCTCGCCGATCGTGAAGTTTGTGCCTGAGGGTGACTACACGACCAAGAGCGGTCATATGGCCAGCCCCGGTACGATTACGATGAAGGAGGAAACCTATCGCGCGATTCTCGAAGACATCGCACGCAGCTTACAGGCGCACGGCTTCGAGCACATCGTCTTCATCGGTGATAGCGGAGGCAATCAGGCCGGCCAAAAAGCTGTTGCCGAGAAGCTCGGCGCCGAGTGGGGTCGCAGGACTGTCGTCTCGCACATTCCCGAGTACTACGATTATCCGGGGACTGCACAGTACATGGCGGACCAGCAACTCATAACCCCGGGCAAGGTCGATAACCTTCACGACGATCCGATCATCGCGCTCAACATGTTCATTGACGATCCAAACTCCATCCGCTTTAACGAGCGTGCGAAGTCCGGAAAGGCAACGATCAACGGCGTAGACATTTCGAATCGCGCGAAAAACACCGAGCTGGCGAAAAGGATCGTCGAATTCCGCACGAATGTCACCGTGGAGGCTATCAAGAAGATCGTCGTAACGAAAGGAAAGGAAGGACAGTCACGATGAAATCCAACCGACGAAAATTCCTCACCAAGACCGCTACGGTTGCTGGCGCGGTGGCATTGCCGGCAGCGGCGCAAGCTCAGACGCGCGCGTCGGACAAGCCCGTCAAGCGGGTGCACTATGCCAGCGGCAAACCGCCAGAAAAACCGCCGCTCTTCAGCGGGGTGGTGAGCTACGGCAACATGGTGTTCATCGCCGGCATCGGTGCCCACTTCGAAGGCGACATCAAGGCCCACACCAAGCATGTCCTGGACGAGATTCAGAAACGGCTCGAATCAGTCGGCTCGTCGATGGACAAAGTCCTGAAAGTGAACGTGTACCTGAACGACCTGAAAGACTATGACGGAATGAACGAGATGTTTCGCGGACGGTTCGGAGCCGAGCCGCCGGTGCGGACGACCATTGCGGCTGCCGGAGGGATCCCTGGCAACTCGCTGGTGGAAATCGACTGTATTGCAGTTCTTTAAGTAAAATATGATCGAATGAACTCGTCAAGAAACCTGGCCCGCCGAGCGGGACGGACAGGGCTGCCTGTCGTCGCGGCACTCGTGCTCGCAGCTGCCGGCCTCCACGCGCAGTCGTCCGGTCGTCGCCAGACTTCGGCCGTGCAGGATGCGCCGGTACCCGGTGCATCGCACGCAGCTCTGGTGGAAAAGAACTGCCTCGGCTGTCACAACGACAAGTCGAAGACCGCAGGGCTGTCCCTTCAGGGGTTGAGCCTGACTGACGTTCCGGCACACGCGGAAATCTGGGAGAAAGTCCTCCGCAAGGTCAAGTCCGGCGATATGCCGCCGGTGAGCGCGCGCGTGCGTCCCGAGCCGGCGCAGGCGCTCGCGTTCGCCACCTTCCTCGAAACAACACTCGACCGTGCGGCGCTCGCCAAGCCCAATCCGGGGCGCGCGGCGGTCCATCGGTTGAACCGCGCCGAGTACAGCAATGCCATTCGCGATCTGCTCGCAGTCGACGTGAAGCCCGGCGACTGGCTGCCGGTCGATGACTCCGGATACGGCTTCGACAACATCGCGGATGTTCTGACCACATCGCCGGCGCTGCTCGAGCGGTACATGTCGGCCGGTCGCCGCGTGAGCCGCCTGGCGATAGGCGACCTGACATTGAAGCCGATCGAGGAAATCTACGATGCGAAGCGCGACCCGTTGAAGGGATCCCGGAACGAGCGTCTGAGCGACGATCTTCCGTTCGATTCGCGGGCCGGCATCTCGGTGCAGCACTATTTCCCGCTGGACGCCGAGTACGAGTTCGAGGTGCGATTCATCGGCGTCACCCCAACAGGGGATGAAGCAGAAACGTATCCCTACAGAATTCGCGTCCCCGTCAAGGCGGGACTGCACTCGGTGGGCGTGACTTCTCCCCGCGAAAACCTGAAGGCCGAGAGCGAAACGCCGGGGCGTGGCGGCGGTGCGGCGGGTGGTCGAGGCGGGGCGGTTCCGCCGGTTCCCTATCCGGTCGATATCCGTTTGAATGGCCAGCGGCTCCGGCGTCTCGACTTCCCGGCCGGCACGCCCGAGATCAGCAAGCTGATTATCGGAGGGCCCTTCAACCCCACAGGTCGAGGATCGACCGGGAGCCGGGCGAGAATTTTCGTCTGCCGTCCCCTGACCGTACGAGAAGAACCCGCGTGCGCGCGCCAGATCGTGTCCGTTCTTGCGCGCCGGGCGTTCCGGCGGCCTGTTGGCGCAGCCGATGTTCAGCCGTTGTATGCGTTTTACGAGAAAGGCGGGGCTTGCCCGCGAGCCTCGGCGAAGGCGGGAGCTGATTTCGAAAGCGGCATTCAGAAAGCGCTGGAAGCGCTGCTGGTAGCACCAGAATTCCTCTTCAGGATCGAGCAGGATCCGGCTCGCGCCGAGGCGGGAAAGGCGTATCCGATCAGCGATCTCGAACTGGCGTCGCGGCTGTCCTTCTTTCTGTGGAGCAGCATTCCCGACGATCAGCTGCTCGAGGCCGCCGAGCGCGGCAGGCTGAAAAATCCGGCGGTTCTGAGGCAGCAGGTGCAGCGCATGCTCGCCGATCCACGTTCGGACGCCCTCGTGTCCAATTTCGCCGGGCAATGGCTCCATTTGAGAAACGTCGAAACAACCAAACCCGATCCGTTCATCTTTCCGTTCGACGAGTTTCTGCGGCAGGCGTTCCTGAAGGAGACCGAGCTCTTCGTTGCGAGCATCTTCCGCGAAGATCGCAGCCTCTTCGATCTGCTTACCGCCGACTACACGTTCGTGAACGAGCGGCTCGCCGAGCATTACGGTGTTGCAAGAATCTACGGATCGCAGTTCCGCCGCATCACGGTGACCGATCCAAACCGCAGGGGCCTCCTGGGACAAGGCAGTATCTTGACCGTGACGTCGTATCCCAATCGCACGTCGGTCGTGTTGCGGGGAAAGTGGATTCTGGAGAACCTGCTCGGAACGCCGCCACCGCCGCCGCCTCCCGATGTACCGGAGTTGAGGGCCGAGCGGAACGGAAAGCCTGTGTCGATGCGGGAGCAGATGCAGGCCCATCGTGCCAATCCGATCTGCGCGTCATGTCACGCACGAATGGATCCCATCGGATTTGCGCTCGAGAACTACGATGCCGTGGGAAAGTGGCGCAGCGAGGATGCGGGCGTTTCCATCGACGCCAGCGGTCAGCTGCCGGACGGCACGCACTTCGACGGCCCCGCCGGCCTGACTCAGGTTCTTCTGAGCAAGTACCGGGAGGACTTCGCGCGCACGGCGACCGAGAAGCTGCTCACCTATGCGCTCGGTCGCGGCATCGAACACTACGACAACCCGGCGATTCGCGCGATCTCGCGAGACGCGGCGCGCGACAACTTCCGCATCTCGTCGTGGATTCTCGCAGTGGTCAACAGCACGCCGTTTCAAATGCGGCAATCGGCCGCTTCCGCTCAAGCTTCGGCGCGCCTCCGCTGAAGCTGCACTTCTCACATCCATGTCGTGTCCAGTGGCCTGGAGCGAATGCCCCCGAACCAGGCTCGACGACGCGGGCAACCCGCATCTTGCGCCCCGCGACCGGGTACGCTATCGAGCCCACTGCGCATACCTCACGCCGTTCCCACGCTCACGATGCGGTTGCCGGTCAAAGAGTACGTCGCGTCGCTCGCATGGTTCAGGAGCCTTCGCTCCAGGCCGCTGGATCACCACACTGCGCGCAAGTTGGATCGCCGGGCGGGCATGGACATCTGAGTTGGGCCGTCAAGCAAAATGTTTTGCGAGCGGTGACCCGCGGCCGTGACCGCCATCCCCATTCATGCCTGCACGGCGTGTCGCACGCTACGCGGTGATGAAAGCGCTTTAATGGGCGGCCCGGCGTGGCGTCGCGTGCAAACGTCTGCAAATCAACGTGTTGACCACGTCGTTGCGGCACATATCATTGGTGTTTCTCGAAAGGCTTCCGTCTGAGATAATGGCGTCATCTGTGCACCGGGCTCAGGACGACACCGTGAGGAGGGCGTCGGACTCATGATCATCACCAACAGGACGTTGCCCCGTCGAACGTTCTTGCGAGGGCTGGGGGCGACCGTAGCTCTGCCTCTGCTCGACTCGATGATTCCGGCCTCCTCGGCCGCGGCCGCCGCTGCGAAGCCGGCGATGCGCCTCGGTTACGTGTACACGCCGAACGGCATCATCGGCTGTTCCGAGAAGAGCCCGCGTCCCTTCATGTGGACGCCCAAGACCGCCGGATCGAATTTCGAGTTCAGCCCGACGATGAAGGTGTTGGAGCCGTTCCGCGAGCACCTCAACGTGTTCAGCGGACTTGCGCAGGTCACCGGCCGGGCGCTTGGCGATGGCCCTGGAGATCACGCGCGGGCGACAGCCACATTTCTGACCGGTGTTCATCCCTATAAGACCGGCGGCGCGAACTTCAAGCTCGGCATCTCGGCGGACCAGATTGCGGCAAAGGAACTGGGCAGGTTCACGCAGTTGTCTTCACTGGAGCTGGGCCTGGAACCGCAACCGCTCGCAGGGAACTGTGATTCGGGTTACACCTGCGCCTACATGTCGATGTCGTGGCGCGCGGAGACCACGCCAGTACCGGCCGAGCTCAATCCGCGCATCGTTTTCGAGCGGCTGTTCGGCGACGGTGAAAGCACAGATCCCGCCGCGCGGCAAGCGAGGCTCGAGGAACAGAAGAGCGTGCTCGATTACGTTGCCGGCAACCTTTCGCGCCTTCGCGGCAGCGTCGGGACCGGCGACAAGCGCAAGCTCGACGAATACCTCGAAGCCGTTCGCGACATCGAGCGGCGCATCCAGCGCGCGGAGGAACAGAACACGAACATGAAGCTCCCGCACATGGAGCGGCCGAGCGCAGTGCCCGATCACTACGAGGAGTACTCGAAGTTGATGATCGATCTCCAGGTCATCGCGTGGCAGACCGACATGACGCGTGTGACGTCGTTCATGATGGGCCGCGACGGCAGCAATCGTCCGTACCGGGAGATCGGCATTGCCGACGGACACCATTCCATTTCTCACCACCAGAACGATCCGGAGCGCGTCGAGAAGCTGATCAAGATCGATGAGCTTCACACGGCGATGTTTGCTTACCTGCTCGGGCGGCTGCAGGAGACCCAGGACGGCGACGGCACGCTGCTCGATCATTCGCTCGTGCTCTTCGGCAGCAGCCTCAGCGAATCGAACATCCACACCCATGACGATCTGCCGATCGTGCTGGCGGGCGGCGGCAACGGCCAGGTGAAAGGAAACCGGCACCTGGTGTACCCGAAGGAAACGCCCCTGAACAATCTCTTGCTGAACATGTTCGATGTCGCGGGCCTTCCGCACGTCGAGGGCTTCGGCGACAGCACCGGCCGGTTGACGGGCCTTTAGTGGGTTCGTTGGTTCGTGAGTTCGATGGTGGGTTCGCGCCGCGATTCCCTTCAGCCTGTTCGTTGTCCTGCTCATCTCGCCGCTGGCGGCGCAGAAGGATCTGCGTCTTCTCGAAGCGGTAAAGCGACGCGACCAGAACGCCTTTGCGTCGCTCCTTCGCGCCAAAGCAGATGTCAACGCCGCCCAGCCGGACGGAGCCACTGCGCTCGCATGGGCCGTGCACCTGGGACAACATTCAATGGCGGAGGCGCTGCTGGCCGCCGGCGCCAACGCCGGCACGGTTGACGAGTACGGCGAATCTCCGCTCACCCTCGCGGCCGCCAACGGCGACGCGTCGCTCGTCAGGCGTCTCCTCGCCGCCGGCGCTCCTGCAACGACGACGCGGTGGAACGGCGAAACGGTTTTGATGATTGCCGCCGGGGCAGGCAGCGGCGACGCGGTCAGGGAGTTGATCCTGCGGGGAGCCGACGTCAATGCAAGGGATCCACGGCGCGGCCAGACGGCCATCATGTGGGCGGCCGCCGAAGGTCATTCCGACGTCGTCGAGGCGCTGATCGAGATCGGTGCCGATGTCAAAGCCGCGTCGAAGAACGGGTTCACGCCGCTGGTCTTCGCGGTGACGAAGAACAACGTTCCCTCGATCAAAGCGCTGCTGCGTTCGGGCGCCGATCCGAAGTCTGCCGCTGGCGTCTGGAAGTTTTCCGCTGGCGGTGGCGATGGCATATCGGCATACGGGAGCGGCGCTCGCGCTGCTCGAAGGGGGCGCCAACGTCAATATTCGCGACCGCGCCGGCAACTCGCCGCTGCACGTGGCCGCTCAGCAGGGCGACGTTGCCGTCGTCAAGGAGCTGCTTGCGAGAGGTGTCGATCCGAACATCCGGACGCCGCGCTCGCTCGCGGCCGCCGGAGGTCGAGGCGGTGGCGGTGGATTCCGGCCCGGCCCAAGCGGTGAGCAGACCTCGCTCATGATGGCCGCCAGAGGAGACTACGAGGATGTCATGCGGGCGCTCGTGGCCGGCGGGGCCGATCCTGCGCTGCGCGCGCAGGATGGGTCGAATGTCCTGATGGCGGCTGCAGGCGGCGCCAGGCTCAAGACGTTCAAATACGCATATGAATTGAATCCTGACGTCACCCCTGTCACCACGCCGGCCAGCAATACGATCATGCACGTCGTGGTCGGGCTGAACGGACGCACGCAGCCGGAGGTCGTGGAGCTGATCCAGTTTCTTGCCGACCGCGGCGCCAAGCTCGACGAGATGAACGCGGCGGGCCGCACGCCGATTGCCCTTGCCGATACCCAGCCGGTCGATCTCGCGGTCGATCTTCTGACGAAGCTGCTGACCGAGCGCGGGGAAAAACCCAAGATTCCTTCGAAGCGCTGATCGGACATGATCCCCAATCGTGTGACCGCGCGCGTTTCAGTGCTCCTCTCGGCAATCTTCATCTTGTGCATACCAGCGGGTGTACCTGACTACATCGTTCACGCACAGGAGCTCGAAAAAACGGTCGCCGATGGCGTGTACACCGATGCTCAGGCTATACGCGGCTCGGCGGCGTACGACGCGGCGTGCGTCCAGTGCCACAGGGCAGACTTGAGCGGCGCCGACGGTCCGGCCCTTCGGGCCGAGCGTTTCACGAAGAATTTTGCCGGCAAAGATCTGAAGACGCTTTACACGAAGATGGCGACGACCATGCCTCGGAATATACCGGGCAGTCTGAGCGATGACGTCTACCTCGACATCCTCGCGCACGTGTTGCGGGAAAACGGCTTTCCGTCGGGCACGCGCGAGCTGACCGCCGAGATGCTCAGTGCCGTGCGGGTGTTGCCAGGCAGAGCGAAACCTCCGCCGCCGGTCGGTGATTTCTCGTACGTCGAGGTCGCCGGCTGCCTGGCTCCCGGGCCCGACGGCACATGGCTCCTGACCAACGCAACCGAGCCCGTTTCAGTTGTGGTAGCTCCAGGAGCCGTGCCGAAGCCTTCGGAGAATGTGCTCACGAGCGCGCCTGGGAATCAGACGTTCCACCTGCTGGACGCCATGGCATACAACCCACAGTCGTACAAGGGCCAGAAGGATGTACGTTCGCGGCCTCCTCATCAAGCTGCCCTCCGAGCAGCGAATGACCATCAGCTCGTTCGAGACGCTCGGAACGACCTGCGCGCGTTGATGGCACAGCCATTCATGCCGGGTTCCGGGTCCATCCGGATATGTGTCATCGGCGCGATCGCGTTCGCGCTTGCTGCCGTTGCGGTGCCCTCGGCACAAGAACCGGTTACTCCAACGCCGAGGCAGACGCGAACGGTCTGGGACGGTGTCTACAACCTCACTCAGGTCGCGCGCGGCGAAGCGGCCTACAGCGTCCATTGCGCCGGCTGCCATCGCGAAGACCTCGCGGGCTACGACGGGCTGCTGCGCGGGCAGCGCTTCATGGACAGGTACCGCGAAGCCAGCCTCCATCTGTTGTTCGACAAGACGAAGACGACAATGCCGCGTAACGCCGCGGGCACCCTGACAGATCAGGCCTACGTCGACATCGTGGCCTACGTGCTCAAATCGAACGAGTTTCCGGACGGTGCGGCGGAGCTGCGGGTCGAAGATCTGAGCAACGTGAGGCTGGTGGGCAAGGCCGGCGCGGAGCCGGTGCCTGATTTTTCGCTGATCAAGGTCGTCGGATGCCTCGGTCGCAGCGGCGATGCGTGGATGTTGACCAACGCGACCGACCCTGTGAGAACGGGCGATCCACAGCCGCCGGCCGGGGAGCTTGCTGAGCCGCGATCGACGCTGACCGGGACAGGGACGTTCCGGCTTCTCATCTCGCCGGCTTACACGCCGGCCAACAACGATGGCCGCGGCGTCGAAGTGAGAGGCTTTCTGATCCGGCGACCGAACGAGGATCGCATAAACATCACGTCGATCGAGACCGTCGGTCCGAGCTGCCGCGCACGGTAGAACACGAAGATCCACGAAGAACACGAAGGATCCACGACGAAGGACACGAAGATCTAATGCCTGCGTGCCACGAGTGCATTTCTTCGTGATCTTGATCCCAGCTTCGACTGTGCGCCTTCGGCGCTCGTCCGGGCCGGCTGGCAAAGCCAGACGCCACAGTCGAAGCTCAGTCTTCGTGGATCTTCGTGCTAGGATGCGCGGAATCTCATGAGAGTGGCGACCGCTTCGCTGCTGATTGCGTCAGCTGCGGCCGTGGCTGCAGCACGACACGTGGCTGCGCAAACGACCGGCGCCAATGCCGATGTCGCGCGTTACCTCTATGTCGCCGTTCCGGGCACCGACGCAGATGTCACCGATCGCGGCGCAGTCGGCATTCTCGTGTTCGATATCGACAACGGCCACAAGTTCGTGCGGCGGATCTCCCCATGGCCTGGCAGGGTCGGGCAAGGCGAGCAGGTAAGAGGCATTGCGGCACACGTCGCAACGCGCCGGCTGTACTTGAGCACAGTCCAACGCCTCGCCGCCATCGACCTGGTCACGGAACGGGTTCTGTGGGAAAAGTCTGTACGACGGGCACGGTTGCGATCGGCTCGATCTATCGCCGGACGGCAAAACAATTTACGCTCCTTCATTCGGCAAGCCTGCCTGGCATGTCATCAACGCGGTTGATGGCGAGCTGATCACGACGATTGGCGTGGCCGGCTTCCCACGTCAAACAATCTATTCACGTGACGGCAAACTTGTCTATCTGGCCGCATGGGAGTCGGCGGTGATTTCCGTGGTCGACACTGCAACTCACAAACCGATCAGGGAAGTAGGTCCCTTCAGCAACTTCGTCTGCCCCTTCACGATCAACGGCCGGGAGACCCTCGTCTTTGCCAATGTCGACGGTCTCGTCGGGTTCGAGGTCGGCGATTTGCAAACCGGTCTCCCTCTGGATCGCGTGATCGTCGATGGATCGGAGCCGTCGGCGTGGGAGAAGTACGAGTGTCCGAGCCACGGCATTGCCTTGACGCACGACGAAAGCGAGCTCTGGGTTGCCGACGGCGTCGATAATCGCTTTCATATCTACGATGCGAAGACCTATCCGCCTGTGATATCTCGAACGATTGACGTTCGTGGACAGCCGCGCTGGATTACCTTCGGCATCGATGGCCGGTACGCATACCCCTCGAATGGCGACGTGATTGAACGGGCATCCATGAAAGTTGTCGCCAGTCTCGAGGACGAGCAGGGCTCACTCGTCCGGAGCGAGAAGATGATCGAAATCGACTTTTCGGGTCGCAACCCTGTTCGCGCCAGCGATCGGGTTGCATCCGGCGGAAACCGGTAAGCACTTGGAGGCCTTATGCGACGAAGAGAATTTCTGGCTGCGGGTGCAGCGATGGTCACGCTGCCGCTTTCCAGGCTCACGACAGCCGCAACTGAAAGGCGCCTGCTGTACATCGCAACGCCCGGCATCCGAAACTACGTCTCCTATGGAGGAGTGGGCGTTCTCGTGTACGACATAGGCGAAGGATACAAATTCGTCAAACGCATTCCGACCTGGGATGTACCTGACGGTCAGCAGCCGGAAAACGTCAAAGGGGTGGAGGCGAGCGCCAGAACGGGAAAGCTGTATGTCAGCACCGTGAAGCGCATGGGCTGCATCGATCTGGTCACCGAAAAAATGGTGTGGTCGCAGGAGCTCGAAGGAGGCTGCGACCGGATGGCGCTCTCCCCGGACGGCCGCATCCTGTACGTACCGTCCTTTGAGGGCCCCCACTGGAATGTCGTTGACGCGGCGACAGGCAAGACCGTTGCGAAAATCGTCACCGACTCGGCCGCGCACAATACCGTCTATTCTCTCGATGGCAGCCGCGCCTACCTCGCCGGACTACGATCGCCGCTTCTGTCGATTGCCGATACCAAGACCCACAAGGTCGTCGCGACCGTTGGCCCGTTCGGGCATTCCATTCGCCCGTTTACGGTCAATGCCGCCCAGACGCTGTGCTACGTGAACGTGAACGAGTTGTTGGGCTTCGAAATCGGCGATATCAAAACCGGAAAGAAGCTGCACCGTGTCGAAGTGCAGGGCTATCAGAAAGGCCCCGTCGATCGCCATGGATGTCCCAGCCACGGCATCGGTCTGACCCCCGACGAGCGGGAGCTCTGGCTGAGCGACGGGCACAACAAGGCGATGCACGTTTTCGACAATACCGTGATGCCTCCAAAACAAATGACGACCATCGCGCTTCGCGATCAGCCGGGCTGGGTGACCTTCAGCATCGACGGCCGCCATGCCTATCCTTCTACCGGCGAGGTGTTCGACACGCGCAGCAAGAAGCTGATTACTGCGTTACAGGATGAAACGGGGCGTCAGGTCGGCAGCGAAAAGCTTCTCGAAGTGGTGTTCGACGGCAGCAAACCCGTCCGTGCAGGCGATCAGTTCGGGATGGGAATCAAGGGATGAAATGAATTCGTCGATCGTCCATCGTCCATCGTCCATCGTCATTCGCTCCCATCGGACCATCGACGCTCCAGGCGCTGGATCACAGCAGCGCGTAGCTGAGCCGCCGTGCAGGATGGCTGGGCGGCGGTTCGATAGGGCGCAGCCCGACGGCGCTCAGTCTGAAAAACAACGGCGGGCGGCGACCACTGCGGACGACCGAGCCTGGTCGGCTGCGCCATGACAGTGACGCGCATAATGACCGACGCGTTGTTGTGCACGGGCTGTCGCCCGTGACGTCGACACCCGGCTCATGCCTGCACGGCGCACTGTACACTACAGCGCTGTGAAGAAACGTCTAGAAGCCGCTGGGGCGGATCCAGAAGCTCTCTTGCCAGGCACCGCCGGGAGCGATGCTCTGGAGCTCACGGTACACACCTTTGTGAGCAAGATTCAACGCATTGATAATCCCGGCAACGGGCTCGAGACACACAAAATTCCGATCGGCGGCGCCGTCGCCTTGAGATTTCGCGGGGTCCGGGGCGTATATCACGACGGCGCGATAGTTGGGACCGAGCACAACTTCAACCTGCTGTGATTTGCCCTTGACGGCCATCACCGCCCGGCCCTGCCCGTCGCGGATAAGGTCGCTGAAGACATCATCGATGTCGAGGGTTTTGAGAGCAACGGCTCTGGGATCGGCGAAAAACCTCTCGATGGGTTGCGTCTCTCCCGTCGGCATCTTGTCTTTCGCCACTGGCCAATGCGTCCTGGCACCCACCGAAATTGTCCATTCATCACGCCTGGAATCGGTCAATTGAAAGAACGGGTGAAAACCGATCGCAACCGGCATCGGCTCGGTGCTCAGGTTGTCAATCCGGGTGGCAACTTCGAGCACGCCATCCTGGAGGCGGTGAGTCATCTCGATCGTGTGTGCGAACGGAAACTGCTTCATCCAGAGAGGATTTCGGAAGAATTCGAGCGTGCTCGTGACCCAGGCGGATTGTCCATCAGCCTTCGCTTCGGCAACCTTCCACTCGCTGGCAGATGCCAGAAATCCGTGAATGGGATTCGCTCCGCGAACGTTCCCAAGGCTCATGTCGAACGCGTATCGCCTGCCGTTGGCATAGAACGCCTGTTCGTCGAGCCGGTCGGCCCAGGGCGCGAGGAAGGGAATGCCAATCGATCCGCCTGCGCCTTTGTAATCCGCGACAGATTCGTAAGGAAAGCGGAGGACGTTCTGTCCCTTGATCTTCATCTCGACGGCCAGGTTGCCGGCGGACGGAATGATAGAAACCGTTGTGTCGTTCCTGGTGTCGTACAGCCGGACGATGCCGCCGTCATGCTGCGCAGAGTAGCGGTCGGCGGTACCGGACTGAGTTAGGATTGATGTTTGCGCGCACATGACCATGGCGAGCAACAACGGCGCCGTAACAGGCGTATGTCCCCCCATCTTGGCTGGCCATCGTAACTCGGATGACTTGGATTGGGGCATGAAAATGAGACGCTTTCCCGCAGTTGCGCTTGCCGCGACCTGTCTTGCGTCGGTGTCCGGCCAGGAACCAGCGACCGAAATCACCAGATGGCAAGACGGGAAACTCGCCGCAGTCTCCCTCACATTCGACGATTCGACCATCAATCAGTTCCGTATCGCCGTCCCTCTGCTGAACGAACGCGGTCTGCCCGCGACGTTTTTCGTGATCACCGGGGAGATCCCCGGCTCCAAGTACGGCCCGACGTTTGTGGGCCGCCCGATCATGGAGATCATTCGCGAGAGCGCGACGGTGCCCACCAATGCGCAGAACGCACTCGAACGGTCATCCATGCTCCGGTACCTCGGCGAGGTGCAGCGAGTCGAGGTCGTGCTCAAGACCTTCAGGCCGAACAGTGCGGGTGGCCTCATTGAGAAACGGGACTTCGCTCACTTTGACAGTGTGCTTGCGGCACTGCGTCAGACCGGCGAGACGTACGCCGTCGGCTCGAAGCCTCTTGTGCCCGTCCGGTCGCAGGAGGAAGGACGCCCGTCAGCCGCGCAGCCGGGAGGGCTCACCTGGGACGAGCTGCGGAAGGTGGCGGCACAAGGTCACGAAATTGCCAATCACCTTGTCTCCCACGCTCATACGCCAGGACTCGATGAAGCGAATATCCGCTACGAGGCGGAGAAGGCCGAGGAAGATCTGCGTGCGCAAGTGGGACCGAAGCACACGTTTTCGATCGAATCGGCCTATGGGATTCACGATGCGCGCGTGGAAAAGATCCTCGTTCCGCGGTTCCCTCTCACCCGCAATTGGGTGTCCGACGAGTTCATGGATGGAATTTTTCGCGGGGATCCGCGGGATCCGGCGCAGATGACGAAGCCGTATGTGCAATGGCAGCGCGGGCCCGTGTCCAGGACGCCGATTGAAGAAATGACCGGATGGATCGATAAGTCGTTGGCGACCGGGACGTGGCTGGTCCTGGTGATTCACGGAGTCGAAGGAATCGGGTGGGAGCCGGTGCCGTCTGCCAGGCTGCGCGCCTACTTTGACTACATCAAGGAGCGCGAGGATCGAGCTCTGGGTCGCGACGTTTCAGGATGCGGCGAAGTACGCGCGAGAGCGCATGAAGAGCACTGTGACGACCAGGCAGACGGCCGACACCATAGAGGTCACCGTCATTCACTCGCTCGATTCCAAGTTGTATGATCTGGCTTTGACGGCACGAACGACCGTGCCTGCTCACTGGGCGTCAGCCCAGTTCGTCCAGGGAACAGTGACACGGAAGCTTCCCGTGCAGCGAGACGCCGGCAAGTCCTACGTGATGTATCGAGCCACGCCGAACGGTGGAGTCGTGCGACTCACGCAAGGAAAGTAGGAGTTCGCTCATGCCAATTTACGAATATCAGTGTCGGAAATGTGCGAACCGCTTTGAGGCCATCGTCCGCGTGCAAGATGACCCACCTTCGGCTTGTCCAGCCTGTCACAGCGCAGACATCGAACGTCTCGTGTCGCTGTTTGCCGTTGACTCGGGCGATACCCGGCGCGTGGCGCGAGACGCGGCGCGCCGGCAGCACGCGAAGACGACGAAGGAAAAGGCACACGCCGAGGCGGAGTACGAGCGGAAGGTTCACGATCACTAGCTCGGTAGTCGGTGGTCGGTAGTCGGTAGTCGTTGGTCTCAGTCATCAGTCGTTGGTCTCAGTCATCAGTCGTTAGTCTCAATCGTCAGTTTCGACTGACGACTGAGACTTATCGACTCAAGACTGAGACTAACGACTAACGACCACCGACTAACGACTCGAAAGCTATTTCGCCGGCGCCGGCGCTACGAGCGGTCCCGCCTCGACCTTCCCTTGTGTATTCGCCAGCGGACCCAGTTCGGCCGCGACCCCCGCGGCGATCGCCGCTGTTTCGCTCTGGTTCTGGAAGCAGGTGAAGTCGGGGCGATCGCGCCAGGCAAACGGGCCGCAGAGGCGCTTGCCTGCGTTGATCGCCGCATCGTGGACGATGTTGATCAGCCGCTCGTAATCGGGCGAACCCTGCGGGTACCTGAGAAATTACCCAGGTCGCCGCTGGCCGCGAACAGTGCGTCAACGCCGGGAATCTTTGCGATCTCGTGCGCGTTCTTGACGCCTTCGATCGTTTCGATCATGAGAATCAGCACGATGTTGTCGTTGATCGTGGCGCGGTAGCCCCCGGGAACGCCGCCCCACATCGAGGCGTCGAACCCTTGTCCGCCACCCTGGCTCCGCTTGCCGAGCGGAGGGAAGTACGTCCAGTCGCGTGCCGCGAGCGCTTCCTGGACGGTGTCGACGGTGGGGACGACGATGACGAGAGCGCCTGCGTCGGTCGCGCGCTGAATTTCACGTTCGTCGGCATACGCGATGCGCGCGCCCGGAACCGCCTTCGCATGCGGGCAGGTGCGCCACATCCGGGCCGCGTGTGACCAGTCGCGGTCGTTGTGCTGCATCTCGGTCCAGATGTAGTCGTAGCCGGCATTCGCCATCGCGCAGTAGGTGAGAGGGTCGGTTGCGCTGAACACCGTACCGCCCGTCACCTTGCCACCCGCCTGCAGTTTGGCCTTCACCGGGTTCCAGAGCTTCGCTCCCGACCCGGGACGATTTTGCGGTCCGTATTTCCAGGTCGCCGGATCGACGGCGCCGGTGTTGACAGCGCCGGGCAGCGGCTTGTCTTTCGCTCCGCTGTCCTTACCGGCGGGCGCGGCGAGCGGAAACTTTGTTTTGCCGGCATCCGGGTTATTGGCGTACGGGTCGGCGGTTGCCGGCTTCTGGCCGCCCGCGGGCGCCTGAGCCCGGGCGTGGTACGTGACGAGTCCGAGCGCTGCGCAGATAGCCACAGCAGAAATCATGCGTTTCACTTCGATCCTCCTTCTTGGTCGCGGGCCGTTACATGGACCTCGGCAGGCACAGACTATAGCCCGCAATTTTCGTCGCGTCTACGGGCTGGTGACGCTGATGGGCGTGCCGTCACGCAGCGAAGAATGCCCTTGAGTAATGATGAGCTCTCCGGCCTTCAGTCCCGAGCGGATTTCGACGTATTGGCCGTCCATGACCCCTGTGACGACGGGTTTTCGACGGGCAATGCCTCCTGCTGCAACGACAACGATCGATGTGTTGTCCGATTCCCTCAAAACCGCGGTCGCCGGGACCAGTGGCACATTGGAGCGCTGTTCTGCGTCGATCTCGAGACCAACCTGCGTGCCGGCCGGGAGATCGGTCGGAGAATCGAATGCCAGCGTCACGAGGACTGAAGCCGCACCCGCTTCCGGCAGAGGGCGGGACACGACGTGAAGCAGCAGTGGGCCAGGCTCGCGCGGAGCCGCGGTGCCGCCGCGCAAAGGCGCCGCTTCGGCGACGGCGCGGGCGGGTGCGCCGATGGTGAATCGGGTGAGGTCAGCGACCGGCAGAATGGTGGTGACCTGAACCTGTTTCGGGTCGATCAGGCGGATGATGGGGTCGTCGGGATCGGGTCGGACTTGATCCCCGGGAGTGTGGAGCCGCTCGGCGACCATTCCATCGAAGGGCGCGCGTACTGTCGTGTTCTGTCCCAGCGCTTCGGCGGCGCTCATCGCCGCGCGAGCAGCAGCGAGCTCGTTCTCGGCGAGAGTTGCCTCCAGATCGGCGTCATCCATCTCGCGCTGAGAAGCCGCGCCGCGCGACAGCAACGAGCGAACCCGCGCTTGAGCCAGCTTTGCTTGTTGCACCCGCAGATCTGCGGCCTTCACAGTGGCGGCGCTCGCAGCGGTCTGCGCTCCCAGAGATGGAAATTCGAACCGCACGATCACGTCCCCGGTCTTGACCGCGTCGCCGACGGCCCTGGTGATCTCCAAGATGCGCGCCGGTTGCGGCGCGATGATCGTGAACTCGGCGCCGGGAAGCGCGGCGACGACCCCGGTTGCGCTGATCGTCGCGCGGATGTTTCCGAGCCGAACTGGCTCGGCGATGACTGGAATGCTGGCCTCGACGTCGGCTTCGCGTGAAGCGGACCGGTTGCAGCCTGGAAAGATCGCCAGACAGACGGCGAGCGCAGGGCGAATCGCGAAATGCCTCATCGTGCCAGCTGCCGCGCGCGAGGTGCGAAGGCAGGCACGAAAAGTTACCACGTGATACGATTCGAACCATCCATGCCTTTTCGCCAGGTGGTCGGCCATCGGCGGCCGTTGAACCTTCTGTCGCAGGCAATTGCACGCGATACGCTCATTCCGAGCCTGATTTTCTCAGGTCCGGAGGGCGTGGGGAAGCGGCTGACCGCCGTCGCGGTCGCACAGGCGCTGAATTGTGCTGTAGCGCAGGACTTTAGTCCTGCCGCTGCCGATATTCCTCTCGACTCCTGCGGGGAATGCCCCGCCTGCCGGCGGATCGTGCGTGGCGCTCACCCTGATGTCCAGATGATCGAGCCGGGCGACACCGGATCGATCAAGATCGAACAGGTGCGCGCGGCGATCGATCAAGCCATGTTCCGCCCCTTCGAGGGACGCCGGCGCGTCACCATTATCGAGCAGGCCGATGCGCTCGTCACGCCGGCACAGAATGCCCTGCTCAAGACGCTCGAAGAGCCGCCTGTCTCGTCGGTCTTCGTTCTCGTCACATCCAGGCCTGACACCCTGCTGCCGACAGTGCGATCGCGCTGCTCGCACCTGCGATTTGGCCGATTGCGGGTTGCCGATGTCGCTGCGGTCCTGGAGGCCGGTTACGACTATTCGCGCTCCGATGCGCTGAAAGCGGCGGCGGCGTCGGATGGAAGCGTTCAGCACGCGCTCAATCTGGAGGCAGAGGACTACGCGGAGGCCAGAAGCGACGCAGAGGAGCTGCTCAAAGTTGCGGGCCGCGACCCTCGAACCAGGCTCGAGCGGGCGCGGGTGCTGCTGAAAGGGGAGGGTCCTCCGGCTGCGGAGCGCGAGCATCTGGGACTGCGGCTGCAGGCGTTGTCGTCGGTGTTGCGCGATGTCGGATTGCTGGGCAGCGGCGCCGATGCGCAACTTGTGACCAATCTCGATCGACGGCCCATCCTTGATGATCTGACTCGCACACTTGGCCGCGAGCGCGTGGAGAAGGCATTTGACGCCGTCACGCGCGCAAGCGAGGCCCTGGAGCGCAATGTCGGTCCCAAGGTCGTGGCGGATTGGCTGGCCGTGAATGTTTGACGAGCATTCGCCCCACGCGGACCAGACAACAAGCGACGCCCCTGTCCGCTACGTCTCGGTCAGGTTCACCCCGCTCGGGCGCCCGCAGACGTTCCTGTTGAACGATCTGTTCGTTGCCACTGGTCCTCCGGCGGCCGGCGAGAAAGTGATCGTTCAGTCCGAAGCCGGCAGTGCCATAGGCGCGGTCGTCCCCACTCCAGCCACCCTCATCGAGAGGCGCCTGCCGCCGGAGCATTCTCCAAACCGCGTCGTCCGCAGGGCCACCAGGGAAGACGTCATGGTGCGGCTCAAACGGCAGCAGCGGGAGCAGGAGGCGCATCGCGTCGCGATGCTCAAGATTCGCGAGCGTGGCCTCGAAATGAAGCTGACGCGCGTCGAGCAGCTCTTCGACGGCTCGCGCCTGATCTTCTACTTCACCGCCGAGGGCCGTGTCGATTTCCGCGAGCTCGTGCGGGAGCTGGCGGCCGAGTTCCACACGCGCATCGAGATGCGCCAGATCGGCGCGCGTGACGAAGCAAAGATGCTTGGGGGATACGGGTCCTGCGGCCGGCCGCTGTGCTGCACGACCTGGCTCAACAGCTTCGAGCCCATCTCGATCAAGATGGCCAAGCAGCAGGACCTCAGCCTGAATCCATCGCGGCTTTCGGGACTGTGTGGCCGTTTGAAGTGCTGCCTGCGATACGAGCTGCCCAACGCCAAGGGCGTGAAGGGTGGCGGCTGTGGCGACGAGGGCGGCTGCAATAATCCGTCCGGCTGTGGAACCGGTGGCTGCGGATCCTGCGGCGGCTGCGGAACGCATGACCACTCGTAGCGGCGGTGGCTGCCGCCGTTGTTTTTCAGACTGATCGCCGTCGGGCTTCGCCCTATCGACCGCACCCCACTCATGCCCGCACGGCAGGGCAAGCTGCGCTCGGGGGAGAAGGGGGGGGAAGGGGTGCGGGGCGGAGATGGGTTGCCCGCGTCGTCGAGCCTGGTTCGGGGGCATTCGCTCCAGGCCACTGGACAATACATTGGATGTGAAAGCGCTCTCCAATCCGGGTCGGGCGCCGCGATCGCCGTCCCATCACCATGGCTGAAAAATCGGCGCGCGAAGCGGCCCAAAAGAACATCGCCGAGAACCGGAAAGCGTTTCACGATTACCATGTCCTCGAAACCTTCGAGGCCGGTGTCGCCCTGCTCGGCACCGAGGTGAAATCAATCCGCGAGGGGCGCGTGAATCTGCGCGACAGTTATGCGCAGGTGAAGGGCGGGGAAGTGTTCGTGCACAACGTCCACATCCAGCCATACAGCCATCGCGGGTACGCCGATCACGAGCCCATGCGGGCGCGTAAGCTTCTGCTGCACAGCCACGAGATCCGCAAGCTGATCGGCAAGACCGTCGAGCGCGGTATGACGCTGGTGCCGCTCAGGATGTATTTCAAGAACGGCCGCGTGAAAGTTGCGCTGGCCCTCGCGAAAGGCAAGCAGGCACACGACAAGCGCGAGAGCATCAAGAGGCGCGAAATCGACCGCGAAACGCGCGCGGCGGTCAAGGAGCGACGGCGCTGACTGCCCCCCCGCGGAGAGTGCTGGTGACGGGGGCGCGCGGCCAGCTGGCCGGCGCGATCGTCGAGGCATTCCGGCCGGATGCCGACGTCCTCGCATACTCCAGGCAGGATCTGGATATCACCGACGCCGACGCCGTCATGGCTCGTGTCGAGGCCGACCGGCCGCACGTCATCGTCAATTGCGCCTCTTACAACCGCGTGGATGAAGCCGAAGACGAGGCGCAGGAGGCGCTCACGATCAACGCGTTCGGGGTTCGCGTCCTGGCGCGGGCTGCAGCGCAGGCGCGCGCGACGCTCGTGCATTACAGCACCGATTTCGTGTTCGATGGCCGCACGTCGCGCCCGTACTCTGAAGACGATCCGCCGAATCCCGGGAGCGTGTACGCGCAATCAAAGCTGCTTGGCGAGTGGTTTGCCGCTGAGGCGCCGGGTGCGTTCGTGCTGCGGGTCGAAAGTCTCTTTGGCGGAGCGGTCGCGACAAGCTCGCTCGACCGCATTCTCGGCGCCCTCTGGAGGGGAGAAACCGTGAAAGCGTTCGCCGATCGAACCGTGTCACCGAGCTATGTCGATGACGTCGCCTCGGCGACGAAGACACTGCTGACCAGCGGGCCGCCAGGGTTGTATCACTGCGTCAACTCCGGATTCTGCACGTGGTACGAGCTTGTGTGCGAAGCGGCCGACTTGATGGGGAAGACCAGCGAAGCGCGCATCGTCGCGGTATCGGTTGCCGACGTGCACGCTGCGAGCGCCCCGCCCGCAGTTCGCAGCCCTCGCCAACGACAAGCTCGCCGGGATCGTGACGATGCCGACCTGGCAGGATGCGTTGCGCAGATATATAGGGTCAGACCCTATTTTTTCAAATTTCGTAAATCAGAGACCAAGCGGGGTGCTTACGAAAATCGAAAAAATAGGGTCTGACCCCCTCTAAATTGGATGCTGGCGGTAGTCGCTGAATCGCGGCAGCTGCCGATCCCGATCCGAAACCAGCGGCTGTGCGACCGGCCATGGTATCGCCAGTTCCGGGTCGGACCAGACGATCCCGCCCTCTGACTCGGGAGCCCACAGCTGATCGACCTTGTAAATGACGTCCGCGTCCTCCTGGCCCGTGACGCAGAAGCCATGAGCGAATCCGCCCGGGATCCAGAGGAACCGGCCATCACGATCGTTCAGTTCCAGGCTGATGTGCTTTCCGTAGGTGGGCGACTCGGGCCGGATGTCGACCACGACATCCCAGATTTCCCCCCGGGTGACACCGATCAGTTTTCCCTGCGGCGGACGAGACTGGTAGTGGAGACCTCGCACGGTTCCGGGAACAGACCGCGAGTGATTGTCCTGGCAGAAGCGCGGCAGGCCGCTTTCGAAAAATCGTGGCTCGTCGTAACGAACCATGAAGAAGCCGCGATGATCCTTGAATATCGGCAGCTCGATCAGCGCGAGGCCTGCCAGTTCGAGCGGCGAGACCTTCATGAACGCGTGGGAGCAGCCTCGCTGGGAAATGCGTCGTGCGTGAGGCAACGGCGCAAATAGGCCCCGTAGGGACTGTTCTTGTAGCGGTCGGCAAACGCGAGCAGTTGTGAGGCGTCGATGAAACCTTTCGCGAACGCGATCTCCTCGACACAGGCCACCTTCAAGCCCTGGCGCGCTTCCAGCGTCTGAACGAACACCGAGGCCGCCAGCAGAGAATCGTACGTGCCGCTGTCGAGCCACGCGACGCCCCGGCCGAGGACGTCGACGTTCAGCTGCCCTCGACGCAGGTATTCGAGGTTGACATCGGTGATCTCGAGCTCGCCTCTGCTCGATGGCTTGAGACGCCTGGCGATATCCACGACGCCCACGTCGTAGAAATAGATTCCCGTCACTGCCCAATTCGACCGTGGGGCTTTGGGCTTCTCCTCCAGGCTGAGGGCGTGCCCGTCACCGTCGAATTCAACGACGCCATAACGCTCGGGATCGTTCACGTGATAGGCGAAGAGCTTCGCGCCGGCCTGAAGAGTCGCCGATCGTTCCAGGGCGGCGATGAGCTCGTTGCCGTAGAAGATATTGTCTCCAAGGATCAGGCATACGGGAGAGTGACCGATGAAGTCGGCGCCGATGATGAACGCCTGGGCGATGCCTTCGGGGCGCGCCTGTTCGCGGTACGTGATCCGGATACCGAGCTCCGTTCCGTCTCCGAGCAGCCCCTCGACAAACGGAAGATCCCTCGGGGTGCTGATGACGAGAATGTCGCGAATGCCGGCGAGCATCAGCGTCGCAAGCGGGTAGTAGATCGTCGGTTTGTCGTATACCGGCAACAGCTGCTTGCTGATCGTGCGGGTCAACGGATAGAGGCGTGTGGCGTTGCCGCCGGCAAGGAGGATGCCCTTCATCGCGCAATATCATACAACCTCGTGGTTGGCCTCGCCGGTGATTCGCCGGAGCAGGATGCCTGGCCGGACGCAATTGGCATAGAATTCCAACACATGGCCAGGCGCGCGATCATCACCGGCATTACCGGACAGGACGGCTCGTATCTCGCCGAGCTGCTGCTCGAAAAAGGGTACGAGGTCTTCGGCGTCATCCGGCGTCTGAGCGCGCCCAACACATGGCGTATCGATCATCTTCGCGAGCGCGTCACGCTGTGTTCGGGCGATCTCCTCGATCAGCTGTCGATTATCCGTGTCCTCGACGAGCACAAGCCCGACGAGTTTTACAACCTGGCCGCGATGTCGTTCGTGCCCGCTTCGTGGGACACGCCGCTGCTGACCGGCGAGTTCAATGCCCAGGGCGTGACGCGCGTCCTCGATGCCATCCGCACGGTGAACCCGAAGATCAAGTTCTATCAGGCGTCCTCGAGCGAGATGTTCGGCAAGGTGCGGGAAATCCCGCAGACCGAATTGACGCCCTTCTATCCACGCAGTCCGTATGGCGTCTCCAAGGTCTTCGGGCATTACATCACGGTCAACTATCGGGAAAGCTACGATCTGTTTGCGGTCTCCGGCATTCTCTTCAATCACGAATCGCCACGTCGCGGCCTCGAGTTCGTCACGCGGAAGGTGACCGATGGTGTTGCCCGGATCAAGCTCGGCCTGGCGGACTCGCTGACGCTCGGCAATCTCGACGCGCATCGTGACTGGGGATTTGCCGGCGACTACGTCCGGGCGATGTGGCTGATGCTTCAGCAGCCGGCAGCGGACGATTTCGTGATCGCGACCGGCATCAGCCATTCGGTGCGCGATCTCGTCGAGATCGCGTTCGGACGTGTGGGGCTCGATTGGCAGAAGTACGTGAAAACCGATGCGAAATTCCTTCGTCCGGCTGAAGTCGACCATCTGATCGGCGACCCCTCGAAGGCCAGGCGCGTGCTTGGATGGGAGCAGAAGGTCGATTTCAAGCAGCTGGTTGAGATGATGGTCGACGCCGACATGGACAGGCTGAGTCCCTCGCCCGCAACATGTTTCAGTCGGTTCGTAATTACACGCGAGTGTGACTTGCGTGCTGCGACTGGCATGGTTTACACCCCTTCCTCCCATCAAATCCGGCATCGCCCAGTACAGCAGCGACCTGCTGCCCGGCATCTCGGCTTTTCATAACGTCGACATCTTCGTCGACGGCACGCCCTCCGATTTCGTCGCACCAGATTCCCGAAGTCGCCTCTTCGCCGCACACGACTTCGTCTGGAAGAATCGCGGAGAGCAGTACAATCTCATCGTTTACCAGCTTGGAAATGCGCCCTGTCATGACTACCTGTGGGCGTCCCTCTTCCGGTATCCCGGCCTCGTCGTCCTCCACGACGGCCAGTTCCATCACGCGCGCGCCCGGCTGCTGCTGCAACAGAAGCGATATGAAGACTATCGCCGGGAGTTCTGGTTCAACCATCCGGATGCACATCCGGATCTTCCCGAGCTTGGGATTCAGGGCCTTCTCGGATCGCAGACCTATTGCTGGCCGATGCTGCGCACGGTCGTCGAGTCGAGCCGCCTTATCGTCGTGCACAATGACTGGCTGGCAGACCGGATTCGGCAGGCACATTCGCACGTCACTGTGCAGGTCGTCGAAATGGGCGTACCCGAGCCGGTGGCGAGTCCCAGGGCGCGCGAGACCGTGCGAACGCGTCACCGCATTCCGGCTGGTGATGTCCTGTTCCTCTCCCTCGGCAAAGTCACGCCCGAGAAGCGCATCGGCGAAGCCATCCGAGCTCTGGCAGCCATGAGCGGGCCGGTTCCACCCGCGCATCTGTTACTGGCCGGCGAGACGGTCGATTACTACGATCCTGCGGCCGAGGCCAGAGCGGCCGGCATCGAAGACAGAGTGACCGTTGCCGGCTATCTCGCTGACGGTGAGATCGATGACTACATCGCGGCGGCGGATGTCTGTTTATGCATGCGCTGGCCGACCTCGCGCGAAACGTCAGCGTCGTGGCTCCGGTGTCTTGCAGCCGGCCGTCCGACCGTGACGACCGATTTGGTGCACACCGTCAATGTCCCGACGTTGGACGCGAGGGACGGGTCGCTCCTTGGGTCGGGCGATCCCGTTGGTATCAGTGTCGATATTCTTGACGAGGGGCATTCATTGCGCCTGGCGATGCGAACGCTCGCGGAGGATGCAGAGCTTCGCCACACGTTGGGAACAAATGCCCGTGAGTTGTGGGCCAGCCGTTTTCGCCTCGAGCAGATGGTCGAGTCCTACCGGCGGGTGATCGACCTCGCGGCAGCGGCTCCGTTTCCCGAAGAGCAGATTCGCGCCGCCTTCCCTGAACATCTGCTCGCTTCGGGAACTGAACACGCCGAAGGCATCCTGCGCGAGGCGGGGTTTCCTGAGTCAGTCATTTCCGCGATGAAGTCCGGGCTAGAGCCACACCCGTAGCGCAGCCCTTTAGGGCTGCCCGATGCAGGGCTGAAGCCCTGCGCTACGTCGGTTAGGTGCGACAGTGTTAGGATTCGCGCGTCGATGACCGCCCATGGTTCCATCCGGCCCATGTACATCCTTGGTACCGGCCTTCTGGCGCAGGAGTTTTTCGATCTGGCCCGGACCAGCGGGTTCGCCGTTCAGGCATTCGTGGAGAATCTCGATCCAGCGAAGGTTGGAAGCACGCTCTGCGAGTGCTCGGTAATCTGGGTGGATGCGCTGCCAGTCGATGCTCCCTGCGTTTGCGCTCTCTCGACGACCACGCGCACGCGATTTGTCGAACAGGTCGCCAGCCGGGCGGCGTTCGCCACCCTGGTGCACCCCAGCAGCGTCGTCCTTCCTTCGACCCAGCTCGGCGAGGGGACGGTCGTCTCCACCGGCGTGCTGATCGGCAGCAACAGCCGGATCGGGCGGCACGTGTTTCTCAACCGCGGATCGCGAGTCGGCCATCACACCCGCATCGGAGATTTCGTGACGATCCAACCTGGCGCCAACATCGCCGGCGCCAACGAGATCGGCGACGAGACCTACATCGGCATGGGCGCCATCATCCTCGAGCGGCTCAGGATCGGGCGCGGTGTCACTGTCGCAGCAGGCTCGGTCGTGAAGCGCGATATTCCGGATCATGCGCTCGTGTCCGGATCGCCCGCCGTCATCAAAAAGCGCGGCGTCGACCCTCACTAGCCGCCTCATGATTCCTCTGCACCTTCCATGGCTGGGCTCCGAGGAGGAAACCGCCATGCTGCGCGTCCTCCGGAGCGGGCGATTGGCCGGCAACGGGGCCGAGTGCGCTGCGCTGGAGCGTGAGCTGCAAGCCCGGCTCGGCGGCGGAGTGGTGCTCGCTCTGTCCTCTGCGACACATGCACTCGAGCTCATGATGCATCTCCTCAACCTCGAGGGTGGCGAGGTCATCGTGCCATCGTTCACGTTTCCATCTGTCGGGTGCGCGATCCTGAGGGCGGGGGGCGTCATTCGATTCTGCGAGGTTCGCGAACCCGACTTGAACGTCGATCTCGATCACGCTCGCAGCCTCGTCGGCCCGGCGACGCGGGCGCTGGTCGTGACGCATTACGCTGGGCATCCGCAGGATTTCAGGGATTTCCCGGTGCCGGTCGTCGAGGATGCAGCGCATGCTCTCGGCAGCCGGATCGACGGGCGGGCATGCGGAACAATCGGAGAGTTTGGCTGCCTCAGCTTCCACGCAACGAAGAACGTCGTGGCTGGCGAAGGTGGCGCGCTGATTGTCAAGGACGAGGCGGCGGCGAGACCGGCGCGGATCTTCCGGGAGAAGGGAACCAACCGCGAAGACTTTGCGGCGGGCCGCGTCGATCACTATGCCTGGGTTGGACCGGGCAGCTCGTTCGTCCTGCCTGAGCTGTCGGCCGCCATTGCCCGCACCCAGCTTGGAAAGATGGATCGCATTCTGGAGGAGCGATGCCGCGTCGCTCGCCTGTACGACAATGAGTTGTCCGAGCTCGAGCGCGAGGGCCGGCTCGCCATCGTGCGCCCCGCCGGGAGCGTGTTGTCGAGCCACCATATCTACGCGATCCTCGTCGATCCGCAGGTGCGAAATGACGTCATCGCGCGGCTGGCGGCAGGGGTGTGCAGGCTGCATCGCACTTCGTGCCGCTGCACGCGTCGCCGTTAGGCCGATCGCTTACCGGTGGTCTTTCCTTGCCGCGAACCGAGCGGGTGGCCGCGTCGATCGTTCGCCTGCCGATCTATCCGGGGTTGGCCGACGAGGATGTGCGACACGTGGCCGCCTGCCTGCGCGGAGCACTGGGAGGATGATGCGCGTCTCGATCGTCCTGCCGATCTATCTCAATCGACCGCATCTGCCGGAATTGTACAGACGGCTGACCAGCACACTGTCAACTGCCGTCGAGAGCTACGAGATCGTCTTCGTCGACGACAAGGGGTCCGACGATTCCCTCGAGTGGTTGAGAAAGTGCCGCGATCAGGACGATCGCGTGGTCCTGGTCGAGATGCCGGCAAACGTCGGTCAGCACCGCGCCGTCCTGGCCGGAATGCAGAGGAGCTCGGGAGAGCTCGTCGTCGTGATGGATGCCGATCTGCAGGATCCTCCGGAAGCGATTCCGCGCCTCGCGGTGGCCCTGGGCGCCGGCGACGGGGTTGTCTTTGCGAGACGCGTGGAGAAGCACCAGTCCCTGGGCCGGCACCTGACGGGACGGCTTTTCAAACGGTTTCTGCGGCACCTTGCCGGCAGCAGAGTACCGACGGGCACGGGGATGTTCTTCGTCGCATCACGACGGGTCGTCCAGGCCGCCGTCGCGCTGTCTGCCGATGCGCGCTATGTTCCACTGCTTCTGGATCAGACAGGCGCCGCCATGAGCGCCATCGAAGTCGTCAAAGAATCGCGGCGCGACAGTCGCTCTGCCTATACGGCACGGCGCCGCCTTACCCTCGCACTTGGCGCGATTCGTCAGGCGATCGCGTGGAGATTGGCGAAGAGGCGGATGCGGGCGAGCGTGCCTGTCAAGAATCCATCCTGATTGCTGCGCAGCGAGAGCCCTTCGCGCGCCATCAGAAACGTCCCAATCAGCACCGGAGGAACGAGCGTCACCAGGTGGCTGACGAGCGCATAGCCGGTGGCCGTCTCGTTCGATACCCCGAGCATGCCGGTGAGACCGAGTTGCACCGCCTTATGGTAGGAACCGACTCCGGCCGGCACCGGCACGCTGAGTCCGAGCACGATCAGGAAGATGAGCGGTGGGATGCGAAACACCGACGCCTGGATCCCGAACGCCCGGAACAGCAACAAATGAACCCCGCAGATGATCAGCCAGAGGATGACCGTGTGGACCGCGATCCACGTCCTCAGCCGAAGAGGAGTCTCACTCGGTGGCATGTCTTTCAGCGCTCCGCTGATCCCGGAACCGAAGGACTCCAGGCTGCTCGAGCTGCGCTGGCCAAGACGGCCGGGCAGCCAGCCGGCCAGGGAGCGCAGTCCTGGCCTGATCCAATGCCGCAGCCTGTGCGCCACCACGAGCGCCGAGATGATTCCCGCGAGGGCTCCCGCGACGATCAAGCGCCGTCACGAATGGCCCCCATCAGCGACGCCTCTGAAGATTCCTGTGCCTCGGCCGGGCCCACAGCGAGCGACAGAACGAGCAGCAGGACAACAGCGAGTGCATCCAGCAGGCGTTCGAGGACGATCGTTCCCAGCAGACGCGCTCGCGCGAAGGCCTTCGCGACGGCTCAGCACGACCGCGCGCGCGAGCTCTCCCAGCCGTCCGGGCAGGATCGCCGAGACCGTCCATCCTATGAAGACCGCGGCCGCGAGCGACCGCACGCGAACCCACTTGAAGGGCGCCACCAGGTAACGCCAGCGTCCGATCCGATGGACGAAGCCCGCCAGCGACAGAAGCGACCGCGGCAGACAGATAAGAGACGCGCGCCTGGCGGATCTCGCCGAGCGCAGCGGTGAGGCTGACACCTTGCAGGAACCACCACAGAAACAGGGCTGCAACGGTCGCACTGACTGCTGTCCGAAGGCGGGGACCTCGTCCCGGCATCACTCGCGGCGGCCGAGGCGGATGGAGACGGTCGGGCCGGCGGTGACACCGTCTTTTGCCGGGAACTCCGCGAGAAGCGGGAACTGACTTTTCAGATCGCTGCGAGCGCGAACGGACTCGCCATCCGCGTGCCCGGGCTCCCGCTCATCGGAAAAGACCAGAGCGTCCACGTGCCGCTTCGCGAATTCATCCACGCTATGCTCGTGCAGCGGCGACCACCTGATGAGCCGATATCCCCGGGGGAGCCGGAGATATTGCTCCTCGGTCGCGATCGTCGCGCCACGCTCGAACCGTTGAAGGATGAACTCGTAGGCCTGCGCTCGCGTGTCCGGCAGCGACAGGTACTTCACGAACCGGACTGACTCGTACGCCTGGGGCCAGACGAGCACCACCACGGCTCCTGCAAGGCAAGCCTGAACGGCCCGCGCGCTCAACCGTGTGCGCGAAAGCCAGCCGCCCGCCTCCATCAGAAAGCTTCCGACGACGAGCGCGGCGGCGGGCAGGATGGGAAGCAGATAGCGCGCATAGAAGGGATGTGCCGTGCGCGCGAGCATCACCACCGAGGCGACGATGACGGTCGCCGCGAGGAGCTCCTCCGATCGGCGGCGATGAATGTAATAGAGCAGCGCCATCGACGAGAACGATGGTGAACAGCAACCCGAATCCGCTCTCCGCCGAGTAACCCGCGATGTAGTTGAATCGGGCCACTGGATCGAATTCGCGCGTCCCCGCGTAAGCGCCCATTCGTCCGAGGTGTTCGAGGAACGGCGGCCAGTTGAGGATTGCATAGGGATATCCCGTGAAGAAGCCCACCGCCACGGCCAGCAGTCCAACCGGCAGCCTGTACCAGCGGCTCCATGCGCTGCTCCCGTCGAGAAAGTGCGCCGCCACCAGGGCGGCGACCATCGGTAGTGCGCTGTACTTGGTGGCGCACGCGATGCCGCAGGCGAACCCGGCGATCGCGTACGAGCGCGGCGTCCCGCGCCGGAATGCGGCGACGATCGCGATAAAGGCCAGGACGATAAAGAACGTGAGCGCTGCGTCGGTGACGCCGTTGTGGCTTTCCCGGACGTGGTTGAACGAGAAGGTGACGAAGCTCGCCGCCATTACGCCCACCCAGCGTCCGCGCGAACCGGCCCACAGCTTTGTGGCGAGGATGTAGATCAGCGGGATCGTGAGCGCACCGAAGACGGCACTGTGCGCGCGCGCCAGCTTGTAGAACTCGAACTGTCTGCCTGTCCACATCGTCGAGCGACGTCCAGATGCCTGCGGCTTTTCCTCTCGCATACTTCAGCCCGAAGGCGGGCAACAGCACGTACGGGTAGACGGTAGGGTAGTGGTAGGGGACAGGCGGCTTGATCCAGCCCGACTTCAACATGGTGACCGCCACGCCGGCGGCCTGATGTTCGTCCGGGTGCACGACGAGCGGCCCGCCGAAGCCGTTGCCCCACAGCCGAAGCGTGAGACCGATGACAAACAACAGGGCTACACAAATCTCCGGCAGATGCCGTCTGCCAGCCTCTGCCACGATCGCGGGCCGAAGCCGGTCGCGATATCGAAGCACGAAGCGTCCGCCGACCCACATCAACAACAGGGCAACGGACACGCGGAGTGAGGCTGTCGGCACGCGGGCGCCAAGCACGGTGATTGCGGCCCCGCCGCGGATGAGCGCGACCAGGAGATTCAGGACCAGCAGCGTCGTGACGACGTCGGCCGTCCGGCTGTCGGTAGCGAACCGGGACAATCGTGTTGTCATGAATTGGCGTCGGGCGGTGATGACAGATGATACACAGTCCGACTCGGCCGCGACATCTTGTGGCAGCCAGAACTACCGCAACCACTTCAGGCGCCAATGCCCTTATACTGCTGCCGCCGCGATTGCATTAAGCGCCGCCCCCAAATGAAACCGACCGCCGCACTGGTGCTCGCCAGCCTCCTGCTGGTTTCCAGCAGGGTGTCTGCAGCGACGTTCGTCGTGACCAACACGAACGATTCCGGACCAGGTTCACTGCGGCAGGCCATCCTCGACGCCAACGATCGTGGGGGCGCTGACATCATCACCTTCGACATTCCGGGCCCTGGTCCCTTCGTTATCACCGTCGCATCCCCCCTTCCGCTGTTTGACGCCAGAGGGGGCGTCACGGTTGATGGAACGACGCAGCCCGGCTACGCATTACGGCCCCTCATCGGAACCGGAGGCACGGTGGGAGTCGATCAGCTGGCCCTGCCGCAAATCAGGTCGCCGATCGTCCAGGTTTTCGGCAACGGTCTCGCCGGGACCGGCCTGTTGTTCACCGCCAACGACTCGACGCTTCGCGGGTTGCACGTGTGGGGATTCACCGGGATCAATGTGGCTTTCACCAATGCGAACGATGCGGAGGTGCTGGAGAACTTGATTGGCGCAAGCCCCACCTTCGGCGACGCCGGGCCCGGGCTGAGAGCCGGAATCAACCTGTCAATCAGCGGCGGGAACAAGCCGAGCGTGAGGAACAATCTCATCGGCTATGCCAGTGGGCCCGAAAACGTGCTGGTGACCGATCAGGGGGGGCAAGTCCTGGTCGAAGGCAACGAGCTGGTGGGCTTGCTGAGACTCAGCACCGAAACTCTTACCGGGTCGCGTGACCCGATTCCCAACCGCTTCATTTCGGGCAACCTGATCAGAAACTCGGTCAGCTACGGCCTCGACCTCCTTGGCCAGACGGACTTCACCATCAGCAACAACACCGTGCGCAACAACGGGACTGGAGGGGCGAATCCCGCGGGCATTCGCCTGACCAATGCGGCGAGAGATACAGCCAGGGACAACGTTCTCGTCCGGAACATCGTTACCGGCAACCGGGGGCCGGGCATTCTCGTTACCGGCGATCCCGTCGACTCGAATCGAGGCAATACCATCACGCTGAACTCGATCTTCCAGAATGGTGGCATCGGGATTGATCTGGGAAGCCCAACCGCGGATCCGCTCACGGGCGACGGGATGACCTTGAACGATCCCAATGACCCGGACGACGGTGGCAACGCCCTGGACAATTTCCCGGTGATAGAGAGGGCGACGATCAGCGGCAACTCGCTCATCGTATCCGGGTGGGCCCGCAACCGGGCGATGATGGAATTCTTCGCGGATCCCCCTGAGAGCCAGGGGCGCACGTTCATCGCCAGTGCCGGTGAAGGCACCCCGCAGGACAGCGACTTTGGGGCCGGCCCTTACGGGCCGGGTCCCATCAACGGCGTCAGCCAGGGCGCCGACATCACCGAGCGCTTTAGCTTCACCATCCCGCTGCCTCCAGGACTACCGCCAGGGAGCGTGGTGATCGCCACTGCGACCGATCGTAGCGGCGTCGCGAACACGTCGGAGTTCGGAGGCCCAGCGCCGATCACGTTCGCGGCCGACGTGCGGATCACGAAGACGGGCCCCGCGATTGTGACGCCTGGGACGACCATCGCATACACCCTGGTGGTGACGAACGACGGGCCAACCGATGCCTCCGGCGTCAGCGTGGCGGATGTCACACCGACGGATCTCACCTTCGTGAGCACCACCGGCGAGTGCACGACCCCGTTTCCCTGCGCCCTGGGAACCCTGGCCTCCGGCCAGAGCGCCGTCATCACCGCGACATTCGCCGTACCCGCCTTCTATACGAGCCCGGACCCGATCGTGAACACCGCGACCGTCAGCAGCGAGGCGAACGACCCCAATCTCACGAACAACTCCGCCACGACCAACACGGTGGTTGGTCCACGGCGAGCGGATCTCGCGATCACGAAAGGCCGGCCCGTGCGGCGAAGCGTGGGCGCCAACCTGGAGTACACGATCGTCGTGACGAATCACGGGCCAAGCGATGTCTTGGATGCGACCGTCGTGGATCCGACGCCGTCCGGGTTGACCTTCATCAGTAATGCCGGCGCGTGCACCACGGCGTTCCCCTGCGACCTCGGGCCCATTCCGGCCGGCCAGAGTCGCACGATCACGACGGCGTTCCTGGTGCCCTCGGGTTACGCGGGACCCGATCCCATCGTGAACGTCGCCACTGTGAGCAGCGCGGCAAGCGACCCTGATCTCACAAACAATTCGGCGACGGCCACGACGGCCGTCGGGCCGCTGTTCACGATCAACGTCGAGATTTCGAAGGCAGGTCCGCCCAGCGCGAAGCCCGGACAGCATCTCGTGTACGTCATCGCGGTCACCAACAGCGGAACGCTCGACGCGACTGATGTGACGGTCACCGATCCGACGCCCGTCGGCCTGACATTCGTCGGCAATGCTGGCGTCTGCACCACGCCGTTCCCGTGTAGTCTGGGGACGCTTCCTGCCGGTCAAAGCCGCTCGATCGTCACGACGTTCGCCGTCCCCGCCGGCTACACGACGCCAGATCCCATTTCCAATACGTCAACGGTGACCACCACGTCGGCCGATGAGGACGTCACCGACAACCTGGCCACGACGGCCACACCAGTCGACATTCCGACCACCGATCTCACTATCGCGAAGAGTGGCCCGCGACTGCGATCATCGGAACGAATGTCACGTTACGCCATCGGTGTGACGAACAACGGGCCTGGCGATGCCGTTGACGTCACGGTGGCGGATCCGACGCCGACCGGCCTGACGTTCGTGGGAAACGCCGGCGATTGCACGGCGGCGTTCCCTTGTGCGCTCGGGACGATTCCCGTCGGGGAGACCCGCACCTTCACGGCAACCTTCGCAGTGCCGCCCGGATACCTGGGGCCCAGTTCCATCGTCAACACCGCGACCGCATCCACCACAACGGTCGATGTCGATCCCGGCAACAACGCCTCCAGTGTGACGACCACCGTCAGTCCGGCGTCCGCGGACGTCTCCATTGCGAAGTCCGGCGAGGCCGCTGCGCACCCGGGGGAGTCGATTTCATACGTGCTGGTCGTCACGAATGGCGGGCCTTCAGACGCGCAGGCGGTCGTGGTCAGCGATCCCACGCCGGTCCACCTGATGTTCGTCTCGAACTCCGGCGACTGCACGACACCGTTTCCGTGCAGTCTCGGTGACCTTCCGTTCGGCGAGACGCGCACCATCACGGCCACCTACACCGTGAGCGTAGATGCTGGCTCGAGCACGATTGTCAACAGCGCCACGGTCTCGGCGGCCACCGTGGACGGCGCGGTCACCAACAACACCTCTGCATTCAGCACCTCGATCAGCGACATCACCGTCAGGTCGGCCGACATAGCCCTGACCAAAACGCAAAACGTGGATAGCGTCGCCCCCGGTGGGGCGATCACGTATGTGCTCGCCGCCGCGAATCTCGGGCCCGACCCGGCCAGTGACGTCGAGGATTGTCGATACGCTTCCTCCGGGCACGCTCTTCGTCTCTGCATCGCCGAGCCCTGGCGGAGTATGCGAACCTCCGCGACCTGCCTCGCCCGACCGCGTGGCGTGTTTCTGGCGAGAAGAGACCGTCCTTGACGCGGTGCGATCATTCACACTCGTCGTGCGTGTCCCGGAGACGGCGGTCAGCGGGACCAGCCTTCCGAACGCGGCGGCCGCGACGACGTCCAGCGACGACCCTGAGTCCGGGAACAACTCGGATTCAACCCTGGCCACGGTCTACGAGGGCGAGCCGGCCGCCGCCGATATCGACGTCGACGTCCTGGAGCTTCCCGTCGGCACACTTGTCACCAACGAGCCGTTCGCGTTCCAGATGACCGTGCTCAATCGCGGGCCTGCCGACGCGACCGCCGTCGTGGCCGCCGACCGCCTCCCTCCCGGCCTACGGGCGTTGGCGGCCACGCCCACTCAGGGGTCGTTCGACCTCGTGACTGGCGTCTGGACGGTCGGCGATTTCCCGCAGGACAGCATGGCGCAACTGGAACTGCGTGTCGTGGCCACAGAGGCTGGTGTTCTTGAGAACACGCTCGAGCGGCTGGCGAGCGCTCCCGTCGATCCGCATGGCGGGAACGACCGATTGACCGCGACGGCCGTGGTCATCGTGCCGGCCGCGGACGTTGGCGTCGCCATGACTGGACCACCGTCTGTGCGGCCCGGGTCGCCGGTCGTCTACACGATTACGATGACGAATACGGGGCCGTCCGCGGCCGAGGCCGTCGTCGTGAGCAACGTGACGCCCGTCGGCCTGGCCTTCGTGTCGAATGCGGGCGACTGCCTCACGGCGTTCCCATGCACGCTCGGGACGGTTCCCGTTGGGGCGACGCGGACGATCACTGCCACGTTCGATGTGCCGCACGACTATCGAACGCCCGATCCGATCCTCAACTCAGCGAGCGTGACGACCTCGACGGCCGATCCGGGGCCTTCGGGAAACACCGCGACGGTCACCAGCTCCATCGCGATGGGGGGCGCGGGCTGTGATGTGAACGGCGACGGTGTGAACGAGATTGTGACGGGGGCCGGACCGGACCGGAGCGGAGACCCCCACGTGCTCGTCTGGAGCCTGGCGGGCGGGGCCGTGACCGACCTCGCCAGCTTCTACGCGTTCGACCCGGCACTCGGCGGGGACGTGCATGTGGCGTGCGGCGACGTCAACGGGGATGGGCAGGCGGACGTCATCGCGGGAGCGGGAGAAGGCGCCACGCCGCAGGTGCGCGCCTTCAGCATCGCAGCCAGGCGGAGTCGTCGTGGAGATCGCGAGCTTCCTGGCCTATGACCCGGCATTGACGGGCGGTGTCCGCGTCGCGGCGGGTGACGTCAACGGCGATGGCCTCGTCGACATCATCACCGGCGCAGGCGCTGGGAGCGGCCCGCATGTGCGCGCGTTCAGTCTGGCCAGCGGCGTCACCGAGGTCGCGAGTTTCTTCGCCTATGCCCCCGATTTCACGGGCGGGGTGCTGGTCGCGAGCGGCGATGTGACGGGCGACGGTCGGGCGGAAATTATTACAGGCACGACGCGCGCTGGGGGGCCTGTGCGCGTCTTTCAAGTCGATTCGACCGCTGTGAGCGAAGTGACAAGTTTCTTTCCTGTACTTTGATGCCTTCAGGGGCCCTGTGCGCGTCGCGGCGGCCGATGTGGATGGGGACGGGTTGGCCGACATCGTCACGGGCGCCGGTCCTGGCGGCGGCCCGCATGTGCAGGCGTTCAGCTTCAGCTCCGCAACTCTCGTCAATCTCGCAAGCTTTTACGCGTACGATCCGTTGTGGTGCGACGTCACCCCGTTCGAGACGGTCAATCCCGTGGACTGCGATGGTGTGTATGCCGGCAGCGTAGACCTCACGGGAGATGGGCTCGCAGAGATCGTCACGGGTACCAACCAGCACGGCGGGCCGCTCCGCGTGTTTCAGATCGGCCCCGGCGGCATCAGCGAACTGCAGAGCTTCTTCCCCTACTTCTCCAGATTCCACGGGCCGGTTCGCGTGGCGCCGTAATCGATCCACTTTCGGCATGGGCGAGCAATTCCGCCGTCGTTCGCCCGCTCAGGTCTACCGGTTGGCGATGTGATTTCGAGCGTGGAGCTAGGGCCAAAGCCAGTCGTTCGCGGGCTGCGCGTTTCACCACGGGAACCGATCCGCCGTGGAAGCGACATACAAAGCAACCCGAGGGGAAACGTGGCCAGTTGGGCGCGAGCCCGTTTCCGATGGAATCCTTTCGTCCCACGCCGATTTCAAATCGGACAGGCCTATCGCTTGATACGTCGCACCTCTCCCGCCCTACGACCGCGAGGGCCAACAAACGGCGTGAACTCGACGCGCGGTCTTTCAGCTTAGAATGCCCGATTCCAAAAAAACGGCCCGAGTGTAAGAATGTGTTCGGTCTCCTGCGCTGTTCGGGGTCAAAATTGTCGTTCGAACGTCCGACAATCTCTATCGTCTCAAGTGCCTCGTCGATCGACGCCAGTGGTTATGGAGGCGCGCGATCAGGAGTCGATGCAATCGGCGATTGAAGAACCGTTACACTCCTCCCCCAACGCCTAGTGAGCATCCGGGCCGCCTAAAAGAAGCCTGTCATTTGACAGTCGCTCAGACGTCGCAGCTAACATCGACAGCACCACTCATTACCGGCGCCAAGTGGCTGATATCGGGAGCGACCCTGATTGTTGCGCTCACAGTTCTGAGCAGTTCGAACTACACCATGGGCACGTGGGTGTGGGCCGCCTGTGGTGTGGCACTGATTCTTTGCTGGCCCAAGACCGACCGATCCCTCATCCACCCGCTCGTTCCTGTTTCTGCGAATCATCGTCGGCGCCGCGGTCGGAGCCGTGGCCGTCTGGGCAATGCTCCAGGACGCCACGAAGGTGCTGCCCGTTATCTTTGCTGGCCCCCCGGATGCGAATCGTGCCGACATGCTCGTCGTCATCAACCTGGCGGTGGAGCAATTCCTTGGTGGGCACAATCCATATCGGCTCTACCACGTACCGTGGGAGGCGTCGCTGCCGTACGGACCTGGGTTATGGGCGCCATACATTCTCCCCAAAGTCCTTGGGTTCGACAGTCGGGTGTTGGCGCTCATCGGCCAGCTCGCGGTACCGGCGGCCTGTGGCCTGGCCGCTGTGATTTCAACGGTACGCGCTCAGTGGATTCGCGCCGTGATGCTCCTTGCTCTGGCGTTCACTGTTGCATTTCAGCCCGCCATCCTGCAGTTCTTTAGGATTGGTCACTCGACGGTCTACTGGCCGCTTCTCCTGATCTTTGCCGTCCTCGTCGTCGAGGAACGATGGACCGCGTGTTGCGTTGCTCTCGGATTTCTGGTGGCGACCCGAAGCACAATGGTCGCAATCGTCCCAGTCTTCTTGTTGACCCTCCATGTTAGGCGTGCTCTCTCGTGGAAGCATGCAGTACTTCTGGTGGCCTCTGCGGTTGCGCCATTTTTACCGTTCCTGGGCGACATTCACAATTTGGCGTACGGGCTGTTCGGCAGCTATCAAAAAGTGGTGAAGGGCTTCGTCTGGCATCAGACAACGTGGGCCCTGACAACGTTTGGTTTGACCAGCCCCCTTCTCAGGCGGGGACTCGAGCACTTCGTGGAGTTGACTCAGGTTGGCGTAATGGCGGTCGTCTATTTGGTCGCTTGGATTGACCTCCGGCGCGGGCGGCCGGCACTTCCTTGGATGGTCGTTGCGCTGCTCGCGTTCAGCATGACAACCCTCTGGCCAGTTCTGTATATCTACTTCGATGTCTGGGTGCTTGCCCTTTGTGGGCTGGCGGCTACGGCATGGCACGGCGCCTGGCGGCCTCGCTTCGGCGCGTTCGTTGTCCCGGCAACTCTCGCGGCGGCTGCGGTCGCCATCGTGCTGATCGCAGGGAAGAATGTCCGCGGGTTAAGCTACACGATTGATGTGGGAACGCGACGGGCGAACGCCATGACTGGCGGCGGGTTCGGTCGGGACATCCGCGAGGTATACAGAAGGCGGACATTTGTCTGGGTCGAGGGAACTACCGCCCGCATCGGAGTCCCGAGAGCGGGCTTCGCAGGCGGACGCATACGGATCGCCATCTACCCGTTCACGCCGGTCGAGGGGTTGAATCAGACGGTAACCGCTTCGCTGAACGGCCATTCCCTCGGAATGATTCCTTTACACATCGGCTGGCAGGACATTGACTTCGAGGCCCAGCGTTCGTTCTGGCAGTACCGGCTTCAACGTCCTCGATCTGAGCTTCGCCTACGCGATCAGTGGCACCGAGACAAAGACCAGTGACGACCAGCGTAAGCTCTCTGTTGCAGTAGACCGTGTCACTTTGCACTGAGAACTCACGCTGGGCCATTCCCTGTGTCATTAGTTGAGGTGGCGAATCTCATAGACCGCCTGCCGACCACAATGGAGGCGATTGACATGCGGGGTAGGGTAGGGCTACGCGGCCGCGCCATGACAGTGACCGATGATGCCGCCGCGTTGTTTTTCCGGGCTGTCGCCCGTGACCGCCACCCCACTCTATAGTTGGGCCGTCAAGCAAACAGAGTGTGTGCGCGAGAGACGGAAAGGGGAGCAAGGAGTGTGGAGAGAGGAGTCTGTACCAGAGCAGCGCCGAAGCGCCGAAGGCGCGGAGGCGCCCTCAGAGACGCGTGCTACACGTTGCGCTCGGGCCAGACTGGTACCAAACGGTGATGGATGGCAAGATGTGACGGGCGCATCGTCTCCGCTACGACTCAACCCCACTCACTGTTGCAACGGTTTGGCATGGACGGTCGAGCGGAGACGACGCGCGTTGGTCCGACATCGCATACTCAGATGTCGTCCGAGTGGTGCCCCACTCAGGACTCCACTATAGGGCTTGCGCCGGACCAACGCCAAGCGCGCTGAAAGGAGGCGGACTGAATGGACACCGTCGTGGCGTATATCGGCCTGGATTGGGCGGACGAGCGGCATTCGGTGCATCTGCAACCCGCCAACGGGGCGATCGAGCATCGCGAGCTCGAGCAGAAGCCGGCCGTACTGCATGAGTGGATCGCGCAGTTGCAGCAGCGGTTCGGCGGCGGCAAGCTCGCGGTGGCGCTCGAGCAACGGAAAGGCGCGGTCATTCACGCCCTGTTGATGTACGACTGTTTCGTGCTCTATCCCATTAACCCGAAGGCCTTGGCGCGCTACCGCGAGGCCTTCCGCACCAGCGGCGCGAAGGACGACCCGCTCGACTCCGAGTTGCTGCTGGACCTGGTGGTCCGCCACCGCGACCAATTGCGCGCGTGGGTCCCCGATACCGTCGAGAGTCGCACACTGCAGGCCCTCTGCGAACAGCGCCGAAAATTGGTGAATCAGCGTGTCGCGTTGACCAATCGGCTCACCAGCCTGTTGAAGCAGTACTTTCCGCAGGCGCTCGAGTGGGTCGGCGACATGGCGTCGGGGCAGGCGTGCGACTTTCTCACGCAATGGCCGACGCTTGCCGTCGTGCAGCACGCGCGCCCCGGGACGATCCGGCAGTTCTATCGCGCCCACAATTGTCGCAAGGCCGCGGTGATCGAGGCGCGCCTGACGGCGATCGGCGACGCCCGGCCGCTCACCACCGATGCGGCGGTCATCGAGCCCCTGAGCCTGTCGGTGCAGACCTACGCCACACAGTTGCGCACCCTGATTGGGGCGATCCAGACCTTCGACGAACGCATCGCCGAGCTCTTTGCCGCCCATGGGGATCACGACGTCTTTACCAGCTTCCCCGGCGCCGGCGACGTCTGTGCCCCGCGCCTCGCCGCGGCCTTTGGGACGGACCGGGCGCGATGGGACTCGGCGGCGGAGCTGCAGGCGCACTCCGGCATTGCACCCGTCACGGAGCGCAGTGGCAAGACCGTGTGGGTCCATCACCGGTTGGCCTGTTCCAAATTCGTGAAGCAGACGTTTCACGAATTCGCGGACCAATCGATTCGATTCTCCCGCTGGGCACGCGCGTACTACGACCAGCAGCGGGCTCGCGGCAATCATCATCACGCGGCGCTCCGAGCCCTGGCCTATCAATGGCTTCGGATTCTGTTTCGTTGCTGGAAGGAGCGGCGAGCGTACGACGAAGACACTTACCTCGACAGCCTGCGTCGCCGCGGGTCACCGCTCGCAAAACATTTTGCTTGACGGCCCAACTCAGATGTCCATGCCTGCACGGTGGCTCGCACACTACGGCGCTTATGAAAATTGCGCTAGTTTTTGAGGTCGAACCGCTTCTCACGCCTCTTTTGTCGAATCCAGCTCCTGTCCATCGCCTGCCAGAGATCTTTGGATGGCGTGAGCCGGCCGGTCTGCACGACCGATCGTTTGCGGAGGACTGCAGGAATGCCCCTTAGTGCGTCCCATTTTGCTTTCAGATAGGGTCCTAACAGGCCTTTCGCTCCGTAGGTGAGCAGTGCAGCCCCGTCATAGAGCACATGACTCGGGAGCGATTTGATCAGCAGAGCCCATGGAGTATTTTTGAGGTAGGTCCACTCCAGATTGCGCTGTCCAAAGTACACGGCCGCCTTACTGTTCCGCCGAAGGGTCCCACTGCCCGCATGGTGAACGATCGCGTCTGAAACGTACACGCAGCGATAGCCCAGCAGCCTCGCTCGGTATGACAGGTCTACATCTTCATAAACCATGAAGAAGTCCTCGTCGAAACCACCGAGCTTGTCGAAAACGTCACGGCGAACCATACACGCGGCCCCACAAGCGCCGAACACCTCCCCGGAATCATTGGCCCGCGCGAAGTTTTCACCTTGGAATCGTTTGTATGCGCCGCCGGCACGAAGGTAGCCATCGCCGGCGCTGTCGATGACCGCTGGGTCCTGCAGATAGACAATTCTGGAGGTCGTAAGACCCACTGACGGATCCCCATCAAGGGGTTTGCTCAAGGCGTTCAACCATCCCGGCTGCGGAACGGTGTCGTTGTTCAGGAAGGCGAGATAGCGGCCGCGGGCGATCCCGGCGCCGGCATTATTGCCGCCGGCAAAGCCGAAGTTTCGCTCGAGAGCGAGCAAGCGAACCTCGGGAAATCGTTCACGGACAAGATCCGCACTCCGCCTGGCTGGATGGTGTAGGCGCGCACTGGAGCTTGGCGGATGAGCGCGACCAGGAGATTCACGACGAGCACGGTCGTGACGACATCGGCCGTCCGGCTATCGGTAACGAACCGGGACAATCGTGTTGTCATGAATTGGCGTCAGGCGGTGATGACAGATGACACACAGTCCGTACCGAGGTCAAGCACTAAGACTGCGTACGCTTGGATAGCCTTCCGTCTCTGGGATAAGCGCTATTTTTCCGATCAGTAGCTGCCGGAGGTGGTGGTTCGCTGCTGTCGCGGTGTTCGACAAGAGCGCCCGCCACTCGTCGAGACGCTCGATAAGTTCGCCGGCTCGGCTTTGTGACGACGACTGTGTCGTGCTACCGTCCGCCGGATGGGGTTGGCGGAGCAGATTGTTGCCCTCGGCCGGGAGTCGCACTCGGTAGAGGTGGCGCACGAAATCAAGAAGACGATGACGGGGGTGACCTGGCACTGCCACTACCACCTGATGTACGACCTCCGAACCATCCTGGGGCCCGACCCGAAGGTGTACTCTCGAGATCGGGGTCTATGACGGCGGCTCTCTGGCCTTCATGATGCAGCACCCCTACGAGACCGAGCTCCATGGCGTCGATCCGCTGGTGCTGCCGGGGCAGGTCGAACACACGTTCGCGAACGTCGCCGCGTTCAACAGACTCGGCCGAAAGGTTACGGTCCACCAGAAGTACTCGCACGACCCCGCGCTTTGGCGCGAGCTCGATGGGCTCAGCATCGATCTCCTCTTCATCGATGGCGATCATCACACCTGGTCCGTCGTCGAGGACTTCGAGCGGGGCTCGTCCCGAGTCGCCCCGGGCGGCTTCATCGTGTTCGACGACTACATCGATCCTGAGTGCTCGCCAGAGGTGGGCCCCGCGGTAGATCTGATTGTCGAGCGCATTCAGCAGCATCGCTATGCCGGGCAGTACGACATAATCGGCTGCGTGCCGAATGTCCTTGGGGCGGATCCGGCCGATATGTCGTTCAATAGCACCTTCGTCCTCCGGAAGCTGGCTTGAGACTGGACCAGAGTCAGTTAGCGGCGGTCATTGCACCGTTGGAACCAACATGAACCTCGATGTGAAGGAACAGACCGCGGGGGTACGGCAGCGCGACGCCCTGCCGCGCGTCAGCATCATCATCCCCTCCTACAACCACGAACGATTCGTTGGCCGGGCCGTCGAGAGCGTCTTGACGCAAACGTATCAGGACTTCGAGATCGTCATCACCGACGACGCGTCGGCCGATGGCTCGGTCGATATCTTGAGCAGCTACGCCCGCCAAGATCCGCGCATCAAGCTTTTCCTCAATCGCTTCAACTACGAGACGCACGCGGTCAATCACTGCATTCAGCACTCCTCCGGTGAATACATCGCGATGCTCTCGTCGGATGACGAGTTCTATCCGGCAAAGCTCGAACGGCAGGTCGACTTCCTCGATCAGCATCCAGAAGTCGCCGCTGTCTTTACGCAGGCCCGTATCGTTGACGAACAGAATCGGGATTTGCCGGATTCGTCGAACCCCTACTGCACGATCTTCCAGCAACCCAATCGTTCTCGGCACGCGTGGCTCCGGCGTTTCTACTTCGAGGGCAACTGCCTCTGCCATCCATCGGTGCTGATTCGTCGCTCGGTGTACGAGACGCTCGGCGTGTACAACCCGCTGATGGGCGCGTTGGACGATCTGGACATGTGGGTGCGGATCTGCCTGCATCACGAGATTCACGTTCTTGGCGACACCCTGGTCAACTTCCGGATCCGTGACGCGCAGGCCAACGTCAGCGCCGACACGCCTGAGAACTTCCGGCGCGTTCAGTTCGAGACGATCAAGATCCTGGACCACTTCGTGTCGTCCGACGCCTTGGCCCAGCTGCACTTGATATTCCCGGAGTTCGCCGATCAGCTTGCCGGCGCGTCCGATGCCGTCAAGCGGCACGTGCTGGCCGACGCGGCGCTCGCGACCGGGCAGCTGGCCCACCGTTTCTGGGGGATCGACTTGCTTTATGGACTGTTGTCGCAACCGGACACGAGACGGCAACTGAGCCATCGGATCGGCCGCGCGCCCGACGTCGATTTCATCAAGCTGAATGGCGCCCTCAATCCGCTGTCCATGGAGCACCGTGCGGCAGCCCAGGTATTCTGGCCTGACGCTGGCACCTACACCGAGGTCAACAGCCGTTCACGATACTGTCCGCGATCCCAGTGGACCGAGCTGACATTCTCTCTGCCCGCGTGGGATACGGCCGTACCGTTGCGGTTCGATCCCTGTGACTGCCCCGGCGTCATCAAGATCGCCGCGCTCCGCATCCTCTCGCAGACCGACGGCCGATGTGTGTGGAGCTCGGTGCTGGAGGAGAACGACGAGGCGTTGACGGTTACCGGCACGGCCCTTCGGTTGTCGGACCCGACCACGTGCTCGATCTTGAGCACGGGGCATGACCCTCAGTTACTTCTGCGGGGGATCCCGCCGCTGCCCGATCTGCCAATCGAGCTGCGCGTTTGGATCAAGCTCGACTTGGGACTGGAGAGTGCCGCGAGAGAGATCGAGTCGCTGAGGGCCGCTGCCGTTCATCGTGAGGCGGCCTTGCAGCAGATGGAATCCCGGCTCGGTGCGTTGCAGACAGAGCACCAGCGTGAGCTGGGGCTCCTGACCGCGGAGCGGGAGGAACTCAAGGCTCTCGCGGCTGCAGGCAACGAGCAGGCGGCGGCGCTGGAAGCTGCTGTTGCGGAACGTGATCGCGAGATCGCGAGGCTCCACGCTG
>CAVZIS010000014.1:0-24651 GCA_963775345.1 Vicinamibacterales bacterium | reverse complement strand
CAAGTTCGCAGCGCTGACATCGGGCGCGGGAGCCCTCGTCCTCGGCGTGGGCCTCGGTGCGTCTGGCGGCGCTGACACGAGATGGTATGCCCAGGAGTGTACCTGGTGTCACATCCTACCGACGCCGCCGACACGACGTGCCACTGGTTTGACCAGATCGTTCGAGGAACACGATGAAATCTGGTACTGAGGCGCCGACGTCGCACGATCACCACCACGCCATGCACGCCAGTCATGAGTCGCCCGGAAAGCATGACCTTCACCGCCCGGTCGTGGCGGGCGTCCACGGCGCGTCGGCTGCACATGACCGGCATGAAGGGCACAGCGTGGCCATGTTCCGGGACGGTTCTGGATCACGCTGCTGCTCAGCCTTCCGACCCTTGTCTGGAGCGTGATGGTGCAACACATGGTTGGCTTCTCGGCGCCGGTCTTCCCCAGGTCTGCCTACATCCCGGCCCCTCTTCGGCACGGCCTTGTCCGAAGCGACCCGAGAGACGTGCCGCGAATCATCGCTCTGAGCCGGGCCAGCTACCGGAAGATGATGCAGAACCTCTGGTGGGCCGCCGGCTACAACATCGTCGCGATCCCGTTAGCGGCCGGCGTGCTGGCGTCCCGGGGGATTCTGCTCCCACCCACGCTTGCCGCGGTCCTGATGTCGGCAAGCACCGTCATCGTGGCAATCAACGCGCAACTACTGCGGCGCGCCAAACTCTAGACCGGCCTAGAAGCACAGGGGCCGGTAATTTGCCCTTCCTCGCCGACCCGCGCACGAGGAATGGGATCGCCTCGAAATGGCGGGCCGACCTCCAGCAGATGCGGCCGACAGCGGAAGTCGTCGTCTGATGTGCGCTAAATGGAAATCACGATTGTGATAGGACGATGGTCGCCAGAAACATTGCTTGTGGGCGCCGTGGCCGACTGCTTCATCCTGACGTTTCGCGCAATCGCGAACCGGGTGACGTGTCCGATTTGATTGACGCCTGAGCCGCGGCCCTCTAGCGAACGCGCCAGGCGGATGGAGTCGCGCACAGTCCGTACCGCAACTTGTGTGTCGCGATCAAAGCTGTCAAGCCGCCGTGATACCCCGGTTGTCACCGAGCCTCATCAGCTACGGCGTTCAGGACGTCGTTAAGTCGCTCACGCACCCGATCCGTCGCGGATGACAGCACAGACGCCGCCGATACCGAAGCGTCAAGGCGAGACCAACGGATGTCGCCGATGTCTTGAGCGCGCTGCATGCGAACGACGCTGGCATCCGCATCGGACGCATCGTTGCGGCGCTGGACAGTCCGGTCGATCAGCAGGGACTCTGGCGCATCGAGCCACAGCCCGATGAACGACACTGAAGCGGCCTCAGCAACCTGTTCAATGACGCGCCGGTCGGCAGCCCGCGCATATACCGCATCGACGACGATGCTGTGGCCTGCACGAAGGACGAGTGCGGCCTGTTCTGCCAAGGTGGAGTACACGCGCTCAGACACGTGCGACGAGTATCCGTCCGGACCGAGGCGCTGCAAGAGAGGGACACCGCACAGACGCTTCCGCGTCTCGTCGCTGCGCAACACCACCGCACCAGGGACTGCGCCAACCGACGGCGCAAGACTGAGCGCGAGCGTCGACTTCCCGGAGCCCGAGAAACCTCCAACCGCCACGAGGCAAGGATGTGGCGGATGCAGTAGTTGTTCGGCCATTGCAAGATACTCGCGCGCCATTCCCTCGAGCTCACTGCGGCGTTGCGCGTCGCGCTGAAGTTGTGCTGCCGTCGCGCTCGTCTTGGCGCGAACAGCCGCCCTGCAGGACAGAAACAGCGGCAAGAGAGAGACACCGTCGAAGTCTGCCGTCTCGACCAGGTAACGGTTCCACACGGTGTTGGCATGGCGCGGCAGTCTTCGCCGCCAGAGATCCATCAGGAGAAACGCGAGATCGTACAAGACGTCCGTGCAGGAAATCTCGTCGTTGAACTCGACGCCGTCGAACAGCGTCGGTCTCCCGTCCAACAGCACGATGTTGCGCAAATGGAGATTGCCGTGACACTGCCGAACGAAACCGGATTGGCGCCGGCGTTCGAGCATCTCCGCGCGGCGATCGAGCTCGCGACACGAGTCGTCAGTCACGCGATACGCTGCCGACGGATCCAGACACGGTCGCCCGAACTCGGCGAATCCGGCGGCGTTTCCTTCAATGACCCAGGACATGCCCGCCTTGCCGCCATGATCTGATCGATGCTCAGCAGACTTGTGAAAGTCGGCGATTACTGCCGCCAATGGGGACATGAGCTCGAGACCAAGGCCGCCGACCGATGCCAGTCGATCGAACAACGCCTCCTGCGGGAACCGATTCATCTCCACGAGCCAGTCAACTTGCCTGCCTTTACCCGCGAGCGCATACGATCCGTCGTCCTCGCGAGTGACGGCGACGACTCCACGATAGAGCGTCGGCGCCGTCCGCCGGTTGAGGCGAACTTCGGCCTCACACAGATTGCGGCGCCGCTCGGATGTTGAAAAGTCGAGATAGTCGAACCGCACGGCCCGCTTCAGTTTGTACGCCCGCGCACCGGCGAGAAAGACGATGGATGCATGCGTGTCGATTCGCTCAACCGTCGCGCCGCCGTGCGTGGATGGCGCAGCCAGGAAGTCGATGACGGCTGTCTGGTCTTCGGTGATCATGGCCTTCCGAAACAGATCGAAGAAGCCAACACGTGCCACCGCCGCATGCGGGCATTCGGAGCAATTGGAGTGCCCGGGTGCACGGGTCGGCAACAGGCCTCGGAACGACTGCCTCTGGACAACGTACGAGCATAAGGCATAAGGAAAAGTGAGCTGAAACTGCGCACTAATCCCGATAGGTACGAAAATTTCCTCAATGCGCGAGCAACCCTGGGGCAACATCGAAAAATACGTCAGAAAAACCGTTGACTTGAGCGCCGGCCGTTGGTCCCGGACTTGCTCATTGTTCCGGCACGGAGACCTCAATATGCGCCGACCCATCCCGCTACTCGCTCTTGCCTCCATCAGCACACTTTTGTGGCTGCCCTCGGCATCTACCTCGTCGGACACATCGCCGACATCAGTGGAAGACAAGCTTCTCAGCGATGCGACGCTCGTGCTCCAGCGCGCTGTAGACACGTCGCCGGCAGCCATTCCCGCCTCCGTCATGCTGCGGGCCCGCGGCATTGTGGTGGTGCCGGGTGCACTCAAGGAAGGAACGAGGTACTTGGGACTGGGCGTGCTCAGCGCGCAGGGTGCGAATCGTGCTTACTGGTCGCCTCCGGCTGTGCTTTCGTTTGAAGGCGCCATTCCGATCGACCTGGAGACCGATACGGTCGATTTCGTGCTCGTGGCGCAGACCGACAGAGGACTCGAGTACCTGTCGCTGCCACGATTCGTGAGTCCTGTCATTCATCCAATTTCTCCCGGCCCGGTCGGTCAGAGCGCACGCGCCCAACTCGGTGCCGACCTGGTCGCCTACATGCAGTTTGGAGATTACTTTGCCGGAGTGACGGTTGAAGATTGGATGATCACCGAGATGACGTCGTCGAACGCGCGGCTGTACGGCAAACCGTATACCACGGATGAAATTATCCATGGTGAGGGGTTCTTCCATCTGCCGCCAGCCGCGCGGCTCTGGCGTAACGCCCTGATGGGATATTTCAGCACAATGAGCTGAGCCATGACGACCTTTCTCGAACGAGTTGTCGGCGCCGCGCTGCTCGATCCGGCGGTCTACGAAGAAGTCGAAGCTGACCGATCGGCGACCTTGCAGGCGATGGCCGTCGTGATGCTGTCGAGCCTTGCGGCTGGGGTCGGCGGCCTCGGCCCGGTAGGCGCGCGGCCCGCGGCCCTCGCCGGCATCAGCCTGCTGGCGTTTGCGGCGTGGGCGGTCTGGGCGCTGGTGACCTTCGAGATCGGCACCCGGATCCTCCCCGCGCCCCGCACGCAGGCAGATATCGGGCAGCTCCTGCGCACGATTGGATTTGCGTCCGCGCCAGGGATTCTGCGCGTGGTGGGGGTGATTCCCGGCACCACTGCTGTGGTCTTCGTCGTCACGGCGATCTGGATGCTGATGGCGATGATTCTCGCCGTTCGACAAGCTCTCGACTACACGAGCACCGCTCGTGCCTTCGCTGTGTGTGTCTTTGGATGGGCGCTCGCGTTTGGAATGGCACTTGGAATCGGTATTTTCTGGTCCCCCGTATTGCATTGAAAGGACGGCCGTCAATGACCTGCACATGGGAATCGCTCAAAGGTGACGCACAGACAATCCTCGAGAAGCTGAAGGGGATGATTCACGAAGGCAACGTCCGGCGTGTCGTCGTCAATCACAAGGGCCGGACGGTCGCCGAGTTTCCGCTGACCGCGGGTGTGGTTGGTGTCCTTGTCGCGCCGGTTCTCGCGGCGGTCGGCGCCATCGTTGCGCTCCTGAAGGACTGCGCGATCGAAATCGAGCGCGTACAGGACGACGTCAAAGAGGAGACCGCCGAGCGCGGCGGCTCGGTAGGCCATGGTCTCGCTCTTCGTGATCCCGGTCGTCCTGCAGATTGCCGTGCCGATCGCACTTCTGGCATGGCAGGCAGCCGGCCGGGACACGAATCTCATCTCATGGTTCCTCAAACATGGCGCTGTGTCCTGCTACATCTACGCGACCAGTGTTGCCGGACTGTGGCTGATTGCGCCATGGTATGTGCCCCATGTTTTTCTCGTCATCAGTATTTCGCTCGCAGCGCGACACCTTGCGGGCGCGTTCACTCTCTGGCGAACGCCAGACACCATGCGCCAGTGGCTGGCGCTGGGGTGCGCGCAACCGCCGCGCTATCGGCGGCGCCACCTTGTGGCTTGCACTACAGGGTGCGAAACCGCCAAAGCGACAATGGTCGATCTCTCGTTCCCTTTGCGATCTGGCAATTACTACATCGCTAATGGCGGGAGCACCAAGTGGTCAACGCCCACCTATGACGCTGGCGGGCGAACGATTCCGCGCCTATCGCGGCCAAAGCTATGGCGTCGACATTCTCGAGCTGAACGCGTTTGGCGTGCATGCGAGCCTTCCCGCGCCCCGCGATCCCGGACGCTACAAGATTTTCGGTGACGCCATCTACTCGCCCTGCGACGGCATCGTTGCGCGGAGCGAAGACGGACTGCCCGACGTCTCGCCGCCACACGCCGACCGGACGAACATGGCAGGAAATTATGTGCTGGTGGAATGCGGTGAATACGGCGACTTTCATGTCCTGCTCGGACACATGCGTTGGGGCAGCGTCAAGGTTCACCCAGGAGATTACGTCACCACCGACACGCTTCTCGGGGAGGTGGGCAACTCGGGAAATTCGAACGAGCCTCACCTCCACGTTCACGCCCAGCGTCCGGGACATCCCTGGGATCCTTTCTCGGGTGATCCTCTGCCCTTGACTTTTGACGGGCGTTATCCGGTCCGCAACAACCGGGTTAGGATCTCGATCACCGACGTGGGATCGTTGACGATTAGTCTCCGACACGACTGAGACGCATGGATGCCGACCTCGCTACCACGAACCTGTTTCTTGGCGTCATCGCCGCTGTGAGCGCGCTCGAGGCCTTGACGCTGATCGCCATCATCGTCGGCGTATTCGTTCTCACTCGTCGAATGATGCGGCTCATCGATTCTCTCGAAGCGAACCAGATTGCTCCGGCAGCCGCACGGGTTTATTCGATTCTCGACGACATCAAGGATATGACGGCAAGAGTGAGGAACGGCGCCGGGTGGATTGACAGACTCACCGCGCGCATTTTCCACAGGTAACGACGATGCCCGAGAACAGACTCATTCGAACCATCCTCTGCCCCGTCGACTTCTCGGAGCATTCGCGTCAGGCGCTTGCGTACGCGACTGCTCTTACCGCCCGCAACAAAGCGAACCTCATCGTGATTTTCGTCGAGGACCCATTGCTTGCCGCCGCCGCGGCCGCCACTCACAACGAAAAGACGATGATCGAGAAAGGTCGCATGGAGCTCAGGCGTCTGGTCGAGCGCACGATCAAACCATACGGACTGCCGATCGAATCTGTGACGCTGGACATCGCGGTGGGCCGGCCGCACGAGACAATCTCGTGGACGGCTGAGCAGCTGAAATGCGATCTCATTGTGATGGGATCGCACGGGTGGACCGGCGCGAACCGCATGATGCTCGGATCGACCACTCATCGGATATTGCGGACCTCTCCCCTTCCTGTACTTGCGATTCCACCTGTCAAAGGCCGCGTACGCCGTCCGACGAACGCCTGGCCCGGCAAGTGGGCGCTTGCCCCTGTTGATCTCGGTCCGCGCGATCGCGCAGATGCGCTGGCGGCGGCCGTGGTCGCTCGTGAGCTCGGCACCAGGTTCCTGCTTGTTCACGTCGTCGAGCCGCTGGCAGAAGTCCCATGGCTGGAATTCGACACCGTACGCCGGAACTTGCAGCGGGAGCGGCGCGCGCTGGCGCACTTGACGCGGTTGAAGGACGACCTCGAATGGGGAGTGGGCGGTTGCACAGTGGAAGTCAGGCAAGCCGGCAGCGGCCATCGCCAAAGTGGCTTCGGACGGCAAGGTTGGGCTCGTCGTGATGACGCGGCGGAAAGGTCAAGGTCTGCTCGGACCGCGCCAGGGCTCAATCAGCTATCAGGTGCTGATCGGCGCGAGGACGCCGGTGCTGGCACTCCCGAGTGACAAAAGATGGCTGCGCCGCGCAATCTCGCTGCAACCTGAGAAATCCACGCGCCAGGAGGTCTGCATGACACCGAAATTTCGAACCCTTCTGGCAGCTGTGCTTTGTCGTCACGATGAGCGTCACCATGACGGCCGATCAGGTGCCGCGGCTGAGCCGAGTGATGCAGGCGAAGATGGGGCACGCGCAGGCCATTCTAGCCGGCGTGATCACGAATGACTGGGCGGCTCTCGATCGCGAGAGCCGCGCGCTGGCTCTGGCGGTCCGCGATCCGGCGTGGGTCGCGGCGCTTACCGGTCCCGAGTATATCCGCCAGAGCGATGCATTCTCGCGAGCCCTGCAGGATCTCATCGAGGCATCGGCCGCGCGTGATCTCGACGCAGCCGCCAAAGCCCAGATCGAGCTGACGGGAACCTGCGTGCGCTGTCACGTCTACATGTCACGGCGTCGCATCGCGAAGTAGGGCTTGCGTTGCGCACCTAGCGAAGGCCGGCCTCGGCGCCAGCATGACGCAGCACATCTGCTGAATGTTGCAGACGTTCGAGCTCATCGGCGCTCACCTCCGGTTCGAGTACCTCGGCTGCTCCTCGAGCGCCGACCACAGCAGGCAGCGATAGCGCCACGTCTCTCATCCCGAGGGCGCCTTCCTGCATTCGGGAGACGGTCAGCACACGACGCTCATCTCGAAGAATGCACTGCAGTAAGTCGGCAGTCACCAAGCCGATTGCGTGATTCGTGGCCCCCTTGCGGCGAATGATTTCGTACGCAGCCCGTTTTACTTCGTTGCCGAGCGCTGCTTCACGTTGGGGATCCCATCCGGCCCACGCTCTCAGCGGCACGCCTCCCAACGCGTGCCGCCGTCCACAGCACGACCTCCGAATCGCCATGTTCGCCGACAACATGAGCGTGAATGGAGCGCGGATCGATATGGATGACCTGACCGATGATCTGTTTCAGTCGGGCCGTGTCGAGCATCGTGCCCGGTCCCGATGACCCGCGCGGCCGGCAAGCCCGGAAACCTCGGTCATCCGTTGGGTGAGGACATCGACTGGATTGCTGACGACCACAACCGTGCCGCGAGCGCGGCTGAGTCGCTTGCCGATCTCGCCGATCATCGGCTGCATTCTCGCGGAGCAGGTCCAGCCGGGATTCGCCCGGCCGACCCCCTCGGCCGGCTGCAATGACGACAATGTCGGCATCGACCATCTCCTCGATCGTCGCCGTCCGGACGGCCGCCGGCGGGTAGAACGACGCACCGTGCGCCAGGTCCATTGCTTCCCCTCGGCGACGGCTTCGCGCACATCGTAGAGGAGGAGTTCGTCGGCCACACCCAATTGCAGCGTGGAGATCGCCACACTCGACCCAACCCAGCCTGTGCCGATGATGGCGACTTTTCTCTTCATTCCCCGATTCTAGATCGGCGGCCGGGTGCAGTCGTTGACGCCATTCAGACTCCTCGACGCGCTGGCGCCGCGACTCACCGCGCGCGTCATGAGCCGGGGGTGGATCTCCTCCGCGTCCGTTCGGCTTACGCGACCTTGATCTCGACCGACTTCGCCTTCCCGTTCACCGATTTCGGCAGTTCAACGCTCAGCACGCCGTCCTTGAACTCCGCTTTCACCTTCGCGGCATCCACCTCGTTCGGCAGGACGAATCGCCGGACGAATTGGCCGGTACTGGCGCTCGATGCGGTGAAACTTCTTTCCCTTCTCTTCCTTTTCCTTCCTGCGCTCCCCTTCGATGCTCAAAACACCGTCGTGAAGTTCGATCTTGATGTCTTCTTTCTTCACTTCTGGCAAATCCGCCTTTACCGAATAAGCCGCGTCGGTTTCCTGAATGTCGACCGCCGGCGCCCAGTCTGCAAACGCGAACGGCTCATCGGGACGTGCTGACGTTTCGTTCAGCATCCGATTGAGACGCATCTGCATGTCTTCGAGCTCACGAAAGGGATTCCATTTGATGACGTTCATGGTGACCTCCTTGCCGGCGGCCGTTACCGCCGCTGAATCGATTCGAGGTGGGAAACGAGGCTCGCGATGCGCACCTTCACGCGCGCGTCAGACGGATCCAGTGCGCGGAAAATAGGTCCCCACACCGGCATCTCGTCCGACCCGTGCGCCGCGACGGCCGTGCCGCCGCGAATGATGGTCTCGACCTCGAACGCGGGAAAGACGCCGTTCTGGCGGCGCGCAAGCACCGTGAGATCCGGCGGCGGCACCTTCAATGCCGCGGCGGCCGGACCGCCTCCTTTACCGTCGCGACCGTGACATGTCGCACAATACATTCGATAGAGATCAGGGCCGTACATCGATTCGATGATCAACGGCGGCGTGCGCGGACCGGTCGTCTGCCTTGCAGCAATCGCCGCCGCGAAGCCTCCAACCAGCACTGCGATCGCGATCAACGCTCGCGTCGTCGTCCTCATGACTCGCCTCGCGATCAACAACCGACGTCGGCCCTGATGTACATGTCGTCAGGCGTCCGCTTCAGGAAATGTGACTCCTCGAGCGCGCAAAAAATGGCGTCGGCGCTTTGGGCATCGAGATTCCATAACCGTTGGGCCTGCCGCTTCGACAGATGCAGTCCAGGCATCTCGGCAAACTCCGACTGAATCAAGCGAACCCAGTCACAGAAATTCTCAATTGCCGCTTTGCTGCATGGGAACCTCATCGGAGTGACCGCAAGCTCCATGCCATGGCGAGTGTGCAAAAGGGCCGCAACGTGTGGCGTTATGGCACATGACCGTTTGCGGGACCGTGAACTATCTCGCAGCCTCAGGGGAAAATTCAGCGGCGTTGGCGTCAGACAACAACGACTGTACCTCTTCGTCGGAGGTCTGCGAGAAGTCGTCGTACCACAACCCGACGGCATCAAATCCCGCCGGCGTGGCGACGCAGACGACCTCATCGGCGATCTCGCGGAGCCGTTGACACGTATCTGGTGCGCCGACAGGCGCCGCCACAACAATCGATTCGTCCGTCATCTGGCGCAGCGAGTGAACGGCCGCCTCCATGGTCGCGCCGGTCGCCAGACCATCGTCCACGAGGATCACGGTTCGACCTTTGAGCACCGGGAGCGGGCGGCCACCCCGATAGAGACGGTCCCGCCTTTCCAGCTCGAGGCGCTCACGGACCACGACCTGCTCGACCGCGCTCGAAGGGATGCCGAGGTCACCGATGAGCCCCTGATTGAGCACTCGCACTCCGCCTTCCGCGATCGCGCCCATGGCGAGCTCTGGATGGCCCGGTACGCCGATCTTCCTGACGAGGAAGAGATCCAGCGGAGCTCCCAGCGCGCGCGCGACTTCGAAGGCGACCGGAACACCTCCGCGGGGCAGCGCGAGGACGATCACGTCGGAGCGACCGCGATAGCGTCCCAATGCCGCCGCCAGTTGCCGCCCTGCATCGACGCGATTTCGGAATGTCATGACTGGCTCCTACGGTGCGATGTATCCGTGCTCCCTCGCAATACGGCGGTTCGTTCTGGCTTGTCGAACGTGGTCGGCCGAGTTGCGATAGGTGACAAAGGAAGCGAATCCAATCCGTTCAATCCATGAGAGGGCTCGAATGAGCTTCTTATGCGAGGGATAGCGGGTCTCCAGCAGCCTCGCACCTGTGACTGCCGCCACGTTGTTCACCACTGAGTACCCGAGGATCGTCAAAGCGGTTCCGCGAATCATTCGTCTGCCTTCGCGGTACGACACCGGTGTGTCATTTGGCCGGCCGCTGTTCGTGAATCGCGGATTCGCTTCAACCCAGCCGCGCGCGAAGAGCACCTGCGACGTTTCCCAGTCCCAGTGAATCGCCTCGTACAAAATGACAGCCGGCGCATATGTCGTTGGATCGAGCAGCACGTCCCGAGCTACGTCCCATACGACGGGTCGGCTCGTTTCTTGTGCTTGTCCCGCCGCGGCGACGGCGGTCAGCACCGCCAGCACGATCGCGACGATCACGGTCCGAGGCGCCGCCATCATTCGCCTCCATCCGTTCGCGCCCGAAGCCACGCGTCGAGCCGTGCGTCATGGCCATAGATGTCCTCTGCGAAGCGGACGGCACCTTCGTCCGGCATATAGGCAGCCGTCATATAAAAGATCACTACACGCAGCGGCTGAAGAAGGGCAACCGTGCGCGTGGCGCCGTCATCGATAGCGGCGAGAATCTTCTCGCGCGTCCATTCGCTCTGCCCTTTCAAGGCCCATTCGGCGAGCCTGACGGGATCCTCCACTCGGACACATCCATGGCTGAAGTCGCGGCGTGACTCCTTGAAAAGCTCGGGTGCCGGCGTGTCGTGAAGGTACACGTCGTGAACGTTGGGAAGATCGAACTTGAGCCGGCCGAGCGCATTCCACGGCCCGGGCAGTTGCCGGACGCGCGTGCCCGCCCCATTCGCAGTCATCTCCATGTGATGGCGCTCCAGATACCTGGGGTCGCGCGCCAACGCCGGCAGAATCTCGTTCTGCAGAATCGAATCGGGGACGTTCCAGATACGGGGTTGAACACAACCGAGGTCATCGCAGCAGCAAAGACCGGGGTTTTCGTCGTCCGCGCCCGGCCGATGATCGCTGCCATGCCGATGAGGGGCACTCCATCCGCGACGATCGGGCTCCCACCCCCACAGGTGGAACATCGGGATATTGACGATAACCAATCGCTCGCTCTTCAAGTCGGGCAACCAACGGAGACGCTCGAGCGCCATCTCGATTTGGCGCGCCCGGACCTGTTCATCCGTGCGATAGCCTTTCAGCGCCCGGACGAGCTCGCGGTACTGAACGAATGGCGGGCGCAGCTCGTCGACTACGCGCTCGAAGGTGTGGGCGGAAAGCGCCGACCGCAGCAACCCCGGGAAATCGTGCGGTTCGATTCCATGATCGAGGCGAAATCCGAGGTCGCGTGGATTCACCCGGCCGAGATGGAGATGGCGGAAGAACTTGAGCACGTTCTCCGTCAATCGGACATCAAACGACGCTGCATCGACGGCCGAGAGCTCTCCCGACTGACTCAAGGCCGCCGCCTCTCGCGTCAGCTCGGCCGCGCGATAATCCGCATCAGCGAGGCCATCTTCCGACGCCCGGGCAAGCCGGCGCACTGCCTTTGCGGCATCTTCAGTTGGCCGGCCCTGTGGATCAATCCAGACAGCACGATTACCGGTCTGCTCGCAAAAGAGCCGCACATCCCTCTGAGTGTCTGTCTCTCTGGACTGCTTCGCAGAGAAGCCCGGGAGCGCTTAACAACGCCGCGAGCACGATCGCCACACGAAAGGACACACTCACGCGGGTCAACGCCGCAAGCGATATGCCAGCCAGAGAGGCCCTCAGCACGGCCTTCAACCGACCGATCAGGCCGCCATGCTGCGAACTTTTCCCCACGATAGAGAAATTCCCTGGTGGCACTCCGCTTGCTCGCATCGAGCGCAGCATGCCGCATGTGGTACTCAACGGCGAGCCTGTTACCCTGCCTGAAGCACCATCGCTGGCCGACGCGCTTCGAGCGGCGGGCGTGCACCTTCCGACGCTCTGCCACGACGAGCGCCTCACGCCGACCGGCGCCTGCCGCCTGTGCCTGGTGCGCATCGCGGGCTTGCCTCGACCGGTACCTGCGTGCGCGACGCCGGTCACCGAAGGTTTGCAGATAGATACCTGCTCACCCGATCTCGAGGCTGGCCGCCGGGGGGCGATTGAGCTGCTTGCCAATCGATACCCGGCAGAACCGGTCCGGACCGATCCCGACAAGCCATTCCATCAAGAGATCACCGCGCACGGCCTCGCCGCTTCACTCCTTGAACAGACGGAACCGTCGCAGATCGATCGGTCGCATCCGTACATCACGGTCGACATGTCGCGCTGTATCCAGTGCGCGCGATGCGTGCGCATCTGCGACGAGGTGCAGGGGCAATTCGTGTGGCACCTCCGCGATCGCGGGTTCGACACGCGGATCGAGCCGGACGGCCCGAACCTGCTGACGAGCTCATGTGTGAGTTGCGGCGCATGCGTCGACACTGCCCGACCGGTGCCCTCGAAGATGCGACATTCGAAACTCTCGGTGCGGCGACGGCATGGACCAAGACCGTCTGCCCGTACTGCGGCACCGGCTGCGAGCTGTCGGTCGGGACGCGGGACGGCCGGATCGTTTCGGTGAAGCCGGCGAGGCACTCGCCGGTCAGCAAGGGACATCTGTGCGTCAAGGGACGGTACGCGTTCGAGTTTGTCAGCGCAGGCGATCGCATCACTGAGCCGATGATTCGCGAGACCGATGGCTGGCGACGCGTTGGCTGGGACGAAGCGCTGCCTTCACCGCCGCCGGCCTGCGCCGCGTGATCGAACGGGACGGACCCGATGCGGTTGGCGTCCTCGGGTCGGCGCGGCAGACCAATGAGGAGAACTATCTCACCCAGAAATTCACGCGCAGCGTCATCGGCACGAACAACGTCGACTGCTGCGCACGCGTCTGCCACACACCGAGCGCTACGGCACTGAAGCGGATGCTTGGCTCGGGGCTCTCGACCAACTCGTTCGACGACATCGAACACGCCGGCGTCATTCTGGTCTGCGGCGCCAACCCGACGGAAAATCATCCCGTCGTCGGGGCGCGAATCAAACAGGCGGTGAGGCGTCGCGGGACGAAGCTGATCGTCATCGATCCACGGAAGATCGAGTTGACGCAGTATGCGCACTGCCACCTGCCAGTTCACCCTGGGGCGAACATTCCTCTTCTCAATGCCATGGCGCACGTCATCGTCGCCGAGCATCTGGTCGATCGGGCGTTCATCGAGAACCGCGTCGCGGACTACGACGCCTTCGCGCAGTTCGTTGCGGATTGGCCACCCGAGCGCGTGGTGGATATCTGTGGCGTCGAAGCCGATGCGATTCGCCTGGCGGCGCGACTCTACGCGTCGACACGGCCGGCGATGATCGTCAACGGCCTCGGCATGACCGAGCACGTGCAGGGCACCGACACCGTCAGCGCCCTGATCAACCTTGCGCTGTTGACCGGCAACATCGGCAAGCCGGGTTCCGGCGTCAATGCGCTCCGCGGTCAGAACAACGTACAGGGCGCCGCGCACATGGGCTGTGAGCCGTCGCTGCTGCCGGGATCGATGCGACTGGAGACCGCTCGCGCCGACTTCGAACGCCTGTGGCAGAGCACGATCCCGGAACGCCGCGGACTCCATCAGCTCGAGATGTTGACGGCTGCCGGCGCCGGAACGCTGAAGGCCATGTGGGTGATCGGCTACGACGTTCTGCTGAGCAACCCGAATGCCCGCGAGACCGCGCGGTCATTTGCCGCCATGGATTTCGTCGTGATTCAGGATCTGTTCATGACGGAGACCGCGCGCGAGTTCGGTTCGGTGTTCCTGCCCGCATGCTCGTCGTTCGAGAAAGACGGCACGTTCATGAACGCCGAGCGGCGGATTCAGCGTGTGCGACAAGCGCTTCCGCCGTCGGGAAGCTCGAAGCCCGATTGGAGGATCATCTGCGAGCTTGCGAGCGCGATGGGCCACCCGAGGGATTCGACTTCGCGAGCCCGAAGACATCTGGAACGAGATCCGCGCCGGCTGTGAGGGCGCGCGAGGCATGACGTATCAACGGCTCGATCATGCCGGTCTCCAGTGGCCGTGCCCGGATGAGGCTCACCCGGGCACGCCGATCCTGCACGTCGACTCGTTTCCGTCCGGAGCGCGTGCGCCGCTCAAAGTTGTCGAGTATCAGGCGACACCCGAGCAGACGACGCCGAAGTATCCATTTGTGCTGACCACCGGCCGAGCGCTTTACGAATTCAATGCCGGCACGATGACTGGCCGGGGCCGCACCCGCCAGTTGAGGCCGACGGATCTGCTGGAGATCTCTCCGACCGACGCGGAAATGGCTGACCTGCGCGACGGCGAGCTCGTGCGCCTCGTCAGCCACTACGGCTCGGCCGTTCTTCCGATTCGCGTGAGCCCGGCCGTGCGCCACGGCGAATTGTTCGCGACCTTCCACACGGTGAAAGCATTTCTGAACAATGTCACGGGCGGACACGTCGATCGAGTGGTCGGCACCCCGGAATACAAAGTCACGGCAGTCAGACTGGAGAAGGTGTAAGCTAGCGATGGATTCTGATCACTGAAGCTATGTCGCTCGCATCAGCGCGAATTCTCGAGATGCCGGGAGTTTGTCTCACCGCGGACCAAGGCAGGCGTTGTGGGCTGTCACGGGATCGACGCGAGAGAAACGGTGGACGGTCGACGCGCTCTGGCTCGTGCCGTGGCCGTTCCCGGCCGGCCGCTAAGCTCTCTGATGGCTGAGACGATCAGCGCAGGCTCCGCAGGTACGCCAGCAGATCGGCAAGTTGCCGGACCGTCAGCACGCGACTGAAGTCACCCATTGGCGAGCTCATCTCCCGCGCCAGGCGATCTCTGACGGCAGGACTGCTCCTGACGCTCACCGAGTGCGATGGCGTGATGATCGCTTCCGCCAGTTCGGACGGATCTCGCTGACGAAGCGTGGCGTCCAGATCCGGCCCGCGCGCCTCCGCGACCGGGGCTGGCAAACCGCTCCGGCCCGCGACACGGTGGCACGCGTGGCATTTCAGATCCTGGAAGGCTTGACGGCCGGCGCTCGCGTCTCCTTTGGGCAGGACGATCGTCGCGACGACGTCGTACTGCGTTTCGCCGGACCATGCGGCACTTGATAGCAGCGCGAGCATCAAGAGGAACAGGAGCGCCTTCACAGACGATCCCCCTTTGGACGCGCGAACCGGCCGATCACCGGCTGGGTCAACCGGACGAAATCGACGAAGCGCATAGCGACAGCGTCGCGAAAGCTGCCTGCGTTGAACACCACTTCCTCGTCCGCGGTGAGACGCTCATCGACGAAGACCAGCTGATGATAGAGCGGCCCGAGCGGCGGCATCGAGCCGGGCTCGCAATCTGGATACAGCCAGTCGAGCTCGTCTTCCGTCGCCAGGCGGACGTGCGGCACCCCGACGACCTTCGCAAGCCGGTCGAAATCGACGTGGCAGTTTGCTGGAACGACCGCTTGAATCGGCTCACCATCGGCAAAGGCGGTCACCACCTTTGCCCAGTTCCGCTCGGGCACTTCGGCGGCGGCGGCTTCCTCTCTCGCGGTGAACGCGGCTTCATGTGGGAAGACGGTGTATGCGATCTCGGATCCTCGAAGAAATTCCTGAACGGAGCGGGACACTGCCATAACAGCCTCCTGTCACTAAAATCCTATGCGACCAGTCGCCCCGACCCGCCTGACGCGGTCGGAAATGCGGCGTAAAGTGCTTCTCTCAGCACCACATCTCTCGGGTCTCCCGACAACCGGGTTCCCATCCCATTCGTCACGTACGCATATCCGACGCCAGCGTCGGGATCTGCAAAGCCCATGGCGCCGCCGGCGCCTGGTGACCCGAACGATTTCGCGCTGCCGAACGGCAACGCGGGGCTCGGCTTCATGAATCCGAGCGAGAACTGGATGCCTCGGACCTTCATGCATTCGTCGTAAGACCCGCGGGCCGGAGGCACCGCCGGTGCGGCCAGCAGTTCGAGCGTCTGCGCGCGTAACCCCAGCTCGCGGCCACCGTTCGCGAAGACGCCATATGCATGAGCGATCGCGCGGGCAGTACCAACCGCACCGCCGGATGGAACTTCGAGGTTCCGCGCGTAGACGTGCTGCTCATCATGAGGCAGCTCGGAACCCCTGAGCGCCCGAACGATCTTCGAACGTGGATTCATCGTGTCGAGCGCAAGGCGAAGTGGGAACCCGCGCAAGAGTTCGACCCACGTGGGCCGCTCCATCGTAGCCAGCCGCGAATCCTCGATGTCCTCGGGCAGCCTGATGTAGACGTCCAGCCCGAGCGGCGAGGCGATTTCATCCTGGAAGAACTGCCCCAGGCTGCGATGATAAGGATCGATGCGGCGCAGCAGCTCGCTCTCGTAGAACCCGAGAGTGATGCCGTGATAGGCCTGCCGCGTGCCCGGCTCCCATGCGGGTCTCTGACGGGCCAGCACGACCGCCAAGCGATCGAGGTCGGCGACGAGGCTGCGATCCAGCCGCTCATCGAGCGCGTAGAGTCCCGCCTGGTGCGCCAGGAGCTGGCGGACGGTGATTCGCTCTTTGCCCTGCTGCGCAAACTCCGGCCAGTACGTACAAACTCTTTCTTCGTAATCGAGCCATCCGCGGGAGTGGGCGATGGCGAGCGTCATCGCGGCGAGCCCCTTGGTTGCCGAGTAGACGATGACCATCGTGTCCCGCTCCCACGGCTCGCCGGTCTGCTTGTTTCGGATCCCGCCCCAAAGGTCTACGACCTTTTCGCCGCGGAGATACGCACAGCAGGCACCGCCCAGTTCCCGGCGTCGAGCGAAGTTATCGACAAACGCCTGGTGTACGCCCTCGAATCCGCAACGGACGTGTCCCTCGATCTCAAACATCGTTCCGCTCCGCGTCTCCCGAAAGCACAAACAGCGCCAGCCGCATGCATCGGTTATTGGCGCGACTCGGATCTGCTGATGCGGAAATTTCGAGGCCGATGCGAAAAATTCCGTGCGCCGCGGCGGATCGGGCAATCGGCTCTTACAAAACTTACCCGGCACGAGGCAGGCCCGGACAGTGCTGTCTGGATTCCGCGTATGATCAACTGCGACGACACGTCTGAAATCGTCCCATACACGACGTTCCCTCACATCGAATGTCCGGAACCGGACCCGGCCTCTCGTCGCGCTCGATGTTCCGTTCCACCACGATTGCGGCGTGCGCAATCTTTTGGCCACGGGGCGATCTGTCGGCGACCCTCCTCAATGATCCCGATCGAACAGACCGCCGGCGGAGCCGGGGGGTCCAGTCAATTCGCTCGACTGACGGGTGCCTGATCTTCCGTTATCACCGCTCCCCCGGTTCGCTATTTTCGGCAAGTCTGGTGCCGCTTGCCCGGTCGGTTGGTCTCCTTCCAGCCCGTTCGGCTGCGTATCGTCCTGTCTGCATGAACCGTGCTTGAATAGGCAGCGCATGCCTCGCCCGTCTCGCCACGTCGAACCGCGCGGTGTCCTTCAGATGGCGCGTCACTACGTTCGCGAGCTGATCTATGGAGCCAACGACGGCATCATCACGACGTTTGCCGTTGTGGCGGGCGTCTCCGGCGGCGGCCTGTCCTTGCGTGTCGTGCTGATCATCGGCGCGGCAAATCTGTTCGCCGACGGCCTCTCGATGGCCGCCGGCAACTACCTCTCGATAAAGTCGCACGAGAGCGTTCTCGAAGCCCAGAACCTTCCCCAGGAGGAAGCCTCGCCCGTGAGACACGGCCTTGCGACCTTCCTCGCGTTTGTCCTTGCGGGCGCGGTGCCGCTGCTGCCCTACATGATTCCCGTCCTGCGGATCGATCGCTTCACGTTATCGATTGCGTTTACCCTGCTGGCCCTTTTCGCGGTCGGGGCGTCCCGCGCTCTCGTTGCCAACGTGCGATGGTGGCGGGCCGGCCTCGAGATGCTGGCGCTCGGCGCTGTCGTTGCCGGCGTCGCCTATGGCAGCGGCGCCATGGTTTCGGCGATGCTCCGCGCGTGAAACACTCTGTGGAATTTTTCCGATTGACCGAGGAAAATCTCGACCTCGGAGTGCAAACGTTCCCGAAACTGGCACATGGACTGGGTCACGACAGGAATTGCTTCAAGTACGGATCCGGCGACCCGCGAAGCGCGGCGAAGTTGCCTTCGAAGTGGATCAGCCCGTCCATCAGGACGAGGAATTCCGCTTCATCGGTTTTGCTTTGATCCGCCGGCACAATGGCAAGACGCCCGTCGTCGCGCACCGCTTCGTGGGTCGCGACGTAGAACGCATCCTGGAGCTGGTGTGTCACGACGATCGAGGTGACATGCTCCAGGTCCCTTAACTTGATGATTTCATTGTCGACCGTCTTTGCCGTGATCGGATCGAGACCGGAGGTCGGGTCGTCGATCAACAGATGGCGAGGCTTGGAGGCAAACGCACGAGCAATCGCGACGCGGCGGCGCTGCCCTCCGGACAGTTCTGATGGCATTCGATCGATGTAGTCCTCCAGACCTACGAACCCCAGGACTTTCCTGGACGCGGCGGCGCACCTCCTGCGGTGGCATGCGGATCTCTTCGTACAGGCGGTAGCCAGACATTTTCCGCCACGGTGAGCGAATCGAAGAGCGCCGACTCCTGGAACAGCATCCCGATGTCGCCGCGCATCTTGAGCATTTGACCCTCAGCCATGTTGTCGACACGCTGACCTCTCAGGCGGATGATGCCGGCGTCGGGCTTGATCAATCCGAGGATCAGCTTCAGGACGACGGATTTGCCGGCGCCGCTTGCGCCGAGCAGGATTGTCATGTGCCCGGCACTGTACAGAGAAACTGATCTCACGCAGGATCACGTTGTCATCGAAGGCCAGCGACACCCGTTCGAACGCAAGGGCGGGCACACTACCTTCAGTCGCACGATCATTTGCTGGCGGCATGCTGGCGATCACTTAGATCCGACACCGTTTGGGAAAATTCCCACCTGCTGCGGATGTTTTCGGGTCGCAAATTCGCTGACACGTGCATGGGTCAGGCGAGGGATCGGAAAGGCGTGATTGCCATCATGATATGTCCAGTGTACCTTGGTGCGGCGTTCAGCCCGCTGCTGTGCGCCGTCGCCAGGCTGACGCAGTAGGACATGCACCTTAAGTGGAAAGATAAGCGGAGCGTTTCCTCCTCAACGAGCGACGACTTCGCAGCCGCGTACCCGACGTACGCCAGCACGCGCGCGCTCGACGAGCTTCGCACGCGTGAGTACCCGCTGCTCGACGGCCTCGGCCACGTGTACCTCGACTACACTGCCGGCAATCTCGTCCCACTCTCGATCGTCGACCGGCATCTGGCTCTGCTGCGCGATCACCTGCTCGGCAATCCTCATTCGACCAACCCCGCGTCGGCGCTGACCACGACCTTCGTCGAGCAGGCGAGACTCTCGGTGCTGGAGTTCTTCAACGCCGATCCGGATGAGTACGTCGCCGATCTTCACGGCCAACGCCACGAGGCGCTCAGGCTCGTCGGCGAAGCGTACCCGTTTTCGGAAGATGGCGAGTATCTGCTCACGTTCGACAATCACAATTCCGTCAACGGGATTCGCGAGTTTGCCCGCGCCAGGCACTCGCCGGTCACTTACGTGCCCGTGGTACTTCCAGAGATGCGCGTCGATGACACTGAATTGGCGGTTCACCTCGATCGGGGGCAGAGGGGCGGGCCGCGTCTCTTCGCGTATCCGGCGCAGTCGAATTTCTCGGGTGTCCAGCATCCACTCGACTGGATTCCGCGTGCGCAGGAGCGGGGCTGGGACGTGCTGCTCGACGCCGCCGCGTTCACCCCCACAAATCGACTGGACCTCGACCGGTGGCGGCCCGATTTCGTGTCGCAATCCTTCTACAAGATCTTCGGGTACCCGACCGGCGTCGGCTGTCTGCTTGCGCGCAAGGCGGCACTGGCGAAGCTGCGACGGCCGTGGTTTGCCGGCGGCACGATCACCGTTGCCTCAGTGCAGGGAGACAAGTTCTATCTGGCTGAGGGTGCATCGGCGTTCGAAGACGGCACGCCCAACTATCTGGCATTGCCGGCCATCGGTTTCGGGTTGCAGTACATCGCATCGATCGGCATCGACATGGTTCACAAGCGCGTCGAGTGCCTCACCGGCTGGCTGCTCGACCGTCTGGGCGAGTTGCGGCACTCCAACGGCACGCCTCTGGCGCGTGTGTATGGCCCTCGATCCATCCGACGGCGCGGCGGAACCGTCACTTTCAACTTTTACGATCCCGAGGGGCGCCCGCTCGATCACCGGCTGGTCGAAGAACGCGCGAATCACGCGGGCATTTCGTTGCGGACAGGTTGCTTCTGCAATCCGGGAGGCGGTGAAATCGCGCTCGGCATCACAGGCACCGAGCTCGCCTCGTGTTTTCATCAGCCGGAACACGAAACCCATCTGACGATCGATGATTTTCGTTTGTGCATTGACGGAAAGAGCACTGGCGCCGTGCGCGTGTCGCTTGGACTCGTGACCAATCTGGCGGATGTCGAGTCGTTTATTGCCTTCGCCAGCACGTTCGTGAAGTGATGATCATGGCCTATCCTGTTTCAATTCGAATCGATGCCCAGCTGGGCGACAAGAACCGGCTGACGACCGCGTTTCGAGCGCTGCTGGCGATTCCGCATGCAATACTCGTCGGTCCTGCCATACGGTGGTCCGAACACAACAACAGCCCTGGCCTGCTATCGGCCGCCGCGTACTTTCTGGCCATCGTCAGCTGGTTCACGATTCTGTTCGGACGCACACACCTGAAAGGCATCCGCGATTTCTCGCTGTTCTACCTGCGCTGGCGAACCCGCGCCGTGGCGTACATGGCCCTGTTCGTCGACCAATACCCTCCGTTCGGGGACGAGCCGTATCCGGCTGCGATAGAGGTCACCGAGCCGCCGCCCGAGCGCGACGTGGTCAGTGTGGCGCTGCGATTGATACTCGCGCTGCCGCACCTGGTCGTTCTGTTCTTCCTTCTCGTTGCGTGGTTCGTCGTGAGCATTGCCGCGTGGGTTGTGATTCTGTTCACCGGCTCGTATCCAGCCGCCATCTACCCGTTCGCGTCCGGCGTGATGCGATGGGGGCTGCGAGTCGAGGCCTATATGTTGCTGCTCGTCGACGAGTATCCGCCGTTCTCGCTGGAATAACGGCCCTCTACCTGAACGAGCGCGCCAGGCTGTCAAGCGGCGATCGGAACGCGCACGATCTCCACCGAGCATGGCGCATGGCGTACGACCGCTTCGGCGACGCTGCCCATCAGCAATCGATCGAGCCCCCGACGGCCGTGCGATCCCACGACGATCATGTCGGCCGGCCAATCACGCGCACAGTCGAGAATCGCGTGACGAGGATCCGCATCGGGAGTCGACACGCTTGTCTGAACCCCTTGAACTCGAGTTGCGCCGCCACGCGCTCTACCAGCTGCCGGGCGCGGTCGAAGCTCTGATTCCGACTCTCGGTAATTTCGCGGCCGGCTGCAGGCCCTTCGGCAAACTGATAACACATGGGCATTTCCTTCAGCCACTCGACCGCGTGCAGCACTCTCACCTGCGTGTCCTCCGGCCGGAATCTGTCGATGACGGTCTGCACTGCCGCCTCTGAACAGGCCGCCCCGTCAACCGCCAACAGCACTCTCATGATTTCTTCCTCCTCCACCGCGCGGGTATCGACCGTCACTTCTTCATCATCGAGCACATCGTCGCGCAATGCTCCTGCATGGCCGCACGCTCTTCCAGAAGCAGAGCGATCACCTCGGCCATGGCAGTCACCTTCGCGTCGCCGCTCGAGCTCTTCACCTGTGCCATCAGCGCATTGAGGCGCTCGGTGTTGGCTTTCTTCTTCTCGATCATGTCGCCCATCTGCATGCCCGCCATCTTCATCTTGCCCATCTTCATTTCGCCCGTCTTCGCGTCGGCCCCCTGAGCGGTCTGGGCCTGCTGTTCATGCTGATGTTGTTGGGGCGTTGCGAAGGCGGTTGATGCCGGGACGAAGACTGGAACGCCGATGAGGAACGCCAGAACGCCAGCGAGCGAAAGCTTTCTCATGACATGGCTCCTTTGAAAGCAGACGACAGCGCAAGCCACACCTTGGCTCCCGACTGCAATTTTCTTGCTCAGAGTTTGCGATGGAAGACTGCCTGAAATCGCGCGGCGGTTCGGGCGTCATGCGGAGAAATCCGCAATGCGGGGAAAAATCGACGATCGGATCGTCAGGCCGACGTGGCGCGTTCGAGCTTGAATTTCTCGATGCGGTAGCGGATTTGATCCCGGTTGATCCCCAGCAGCGTGGCGGCACGAGTCTGATTCCACCCGCTGCGCTCGAGCGCCTGGACGACAAGCGAGCGCTCGAGACTCTCGAGATCGATGCCGTGCGCCGGCAGCTGGACGCCTTCTGTCAACCGCGGGGCGCTGCCCGTCGTCAGCGGAAAGTCCTTATCGGTCAGTTCTTCACTCTCTGCCAACAGCATGGCTCGTTCGATGGCGTTCCGCAGCTCGCGGATGTTTCCCGGCCAGCCATATGACTGCAGCCGCTTCATGGTTTCGGGCGCGATGCGCCGCACTCTCTTGCGAAACTCGGCGTTGTAGCTGTCGACGAAATAATTCGCCAGGCGCGGAATGTCGTCGGCGCGCGCGCGCAGTGGCGGCAGGGCAATTGGCAGCACGTTCAGGCGGTAGTACAGATCCTCTCGAAACTTCCCTTTCTTGACTTCCTCTTCGAGGTTTCTGTTGGTGGCCGCCACGACGCGGACATCGACCTTGATATCGCTCATGCCGCCGACCCGCTTGAACGTCTTTTCTTCGAGGAAGCGCAGCAGCTTGGCCTGCAGACCCGGCACCATCTCACCGATTTCATCCAGGAACACCGTCCCGCCGTCGGCCATTTCGAAGAGGCCGCGCTTCTGCTGGCGCGCGTCGGTGAACGCCCCCCGCTCGTGGCCGAACAGTTCGCTTTCGAGCAGCGCTTCAGGCAGGGCCGAGCACGTGATGTTCATGAACGGCCTGGCGGAACGATCGCTGGCATAGTGGAGCACCTTGGCCGCCAGATCCTTGCCCGTTCCGCTCTCGCCTGTCAGCAGTACCGTCGATGCGGGGCTTGCGGCAATCTTCTGGAGCAACCCTTTGAGCTGGGCGACGGCGGCACTGTCTCCCACGATACGGTCGAGGCTGTAGGGTTGCGCCTGACTGGCCCTGAGCGTCCGAACCTCACGCCGCAGTCGCGTCGTTTCGAGCGCCTTCTCGACCAGCAGCGCAATCTCATCAAGATTGAACGGCTTGTTCGCGTAGTGATAGGCGCCCCCCTTCATCGCCTCGACCGCCATATCAACGCTGGAGAAGGCAGTGAGAAGGATGACGAGGGTCTCGGGATTCGTTTCCTTGATCTTCTTCAGAACCGTCAATCCGTCCGAATCGGGCAAACGGTAATCCAGTAGCACGAGGTCGACACCTTCGCGATGCTTCTCGAGCGCTTCGGCGGCCGTCTGCGCCTCAACGACGCGATAGCCTTCCTGCGTGAGGCGATCGCTCAGCGACCAGCGGATGAGCTGCTCGTCGTCAACGACAAGAATCGTGGGTTTGGCCATGAGTGTCCTATTCTATGAAATGGAATCCGCGGCGCCAGCGATCCGCGCCTGGTTGACGAGCGCGGCCAGACCCTCAACTTCAAACGGCTTGTTGATGACTCGATACGCGCCCAGCGCGGCGGCGCCCTGAGCGAGCTCCGGGCTGTTATGCGCCGTAATCATAATCACCTGCGAAGTCGGCGACATGCGGCGGATGGTCTCCAGCAGACGAAGGTCGGCAGAGTCCGGGAGGCGATAGTCCAGGAGCACCACGTCGAACGGCTCCCCTGCCTGCTGGATGGCCGTCAGCGCCATCCTGGCATCAGACGCCTCGGTAACGGCATATCCCCGCTCGCCGAGCATCTCGGTCAAGGACCATCTGATTAGCGCTTCGTCGTCGATCACCAGCACGCGAGGTGCGGATTTTTCCAGCATAGTCGAAATATTCCCCACCTTCATCTGTCGTTTCGGCCCAGGGACATTGGATGCTGGGCAAATACGTTAACATTTCGTTTCTCCAGGCACTTCCGTTTCAAGTTTCGGGCCACATGGAACCAATACTACGATTGATATTCGAGTCCGCCGTGGACGGCATTATCGTCATCGACGGGAAGGGGCTGATTGTGGCGTTCAACCCCGCCGCCGAGCGGCTGTTCGGCTACCGCGCCGAAGACGTGCTGCACCAGAACGTGAAGCTGCTGATGCCGAGCCCCGACCGGGAGCAGCACGACCGCTACATCGCGGAATACCTCCAGACGGGAGTCCCGAAAGTCATCGGAACGGGCCGAGAAGTTCGCGGACGTCGCGAGGACGGCAGCACCTTTCCAGTGCATCTATCGGTGGCGCGAACCGACATCGACGGTCAACAGGCCTT
>CAVZIS010000013.1:0-48610 GCA_963775345.1 Vicinamibacterales bacterium | reverse complement strand
CATCTCCTGGACGTCAACCAGCCGCACGTACGCCTCGTTCACCAGCGCCGTCGCCTGCAGGCTGTGGTCAGGCGGCTGACCCCGCATGCAGCGCCGCGCGATGCGCTGCAACTCATCGTGCACGAGCGGTGTCAGCCGGGCGAGCGCCGCCTCATCCCCTTCTCTCCACGCGAGCAGCAGTTGTGTGACGCCGGCACCAGATGTCTGAATGCCCGCATTTTACGCCCGTTTGCGCCCCATGACAGTTTTCGCGCCCGTTTCCCGTCTCTCGTCATAGACCAGAGCGTAATGGAGAAAACGTCGGGAAAGACATCAGTCGTGTGCGTGGGTTATGCCGCTGATTGACCATGCCGCGTGTTGGATATGAAACCGATCGCGCAAACGACCTTCACTCAATGCTGGAAATGGAGCCTTTCATGACCACATCTCACGACCGGCGCCGCAACGTCTGGATGGCGATTGCGATCGCGTTACTACTCCAAATCTCACCAACTCTGGCCGATGACGCGGACAAAGATAAACGAGGTGTCGTCGTCACCTTCACGAAGTGGATAACCGGATCGGCACAGCCAAACGCCAATGACCAGCCAGCCCCACTTCGGTCTCTGATGGCGGGCATCGTCGGAGGCGATGTCGGGGCTGGCGCCTTTGTTGGAGAGGTTCTTGATCACAAACTGAGCACCCCCGGCACCGTCACCGTACCAATTAATGCGCTCGAGGCGGTGTATGAGGTCCATGCTGGTCAGCACTCTTTCGGCGCGCTCATTCGAGGCGGTTCAAGCAACGGTAGAGGCCTGCTCGACGGCGTCATTTTGAATGGCTGGCGGACCGGCGCGCGCGTGCATGTGGAATTCACGAGGCTCCCCAACTGCCCTGGCAACCCCAACCAAACCGGTCCACTGGCCCCATGTTTCCAGGGAACGATCCGCATTCTGCCGGAATCCGAAGACTCTGACGAGTAAGCGTCACCCGCACTGAGAACTGGGCTTCGGGCTTCTGGCCCGGAGCCTGGGCATGACAGTTTTCGCGCCCGTTTCCCGTCTCTCGGAGCAGAGGGGAAAACGAGATGGCGAAAACGGCACGTACGGTCGTAGTAGCGGTGGGACTGGTCGTCGTCGGGTTGGCGGCAGTGACACCAGTGGCTTTCGGCGAGGAGCCGAAGGGTTCAGCGATCAGGATTCTTGTCATCCATGATATGAGTGTTCCCCTTCGCAACACACTGAGTCAGGCTCAGGACGAAACCGAGCGAATCTACGCAGCCGCGGGAGTGAAACTCGTCTGGACCGATGCCTTGGCGACACTCCCCCGCCTCACAATGATGATCGTTCCCAATCCAACCGCCTGGCGCGAACGAGTTTCAGCGGATGCTTTGGGTGCGGCGCCGGCTGCGGAAGAAGGCATGGGTCGACTAGCCTATGCGTTCCACGAACGAATAGAGGCGTCTGCACAGAAGCATGGGACCGATCCTGCGAAGATTCTGGGCTGCGTCATGGCACATGAGCTGGGTCATCTCCTGCTCGGTCGCGGGTCGCACTTATCCACAGGAATCATGAGTGGCCGCTGGGATCAGTTTTGGATTCACACTGTTGAGAGGAGCTTGCTGAGGTTTACGAAGATACAAGCCGAGTTGATTCGGCGCACTGTGGCTGAAATGAACGCGGACCTCAAACGATGGCCGAAATGACTGACCGTCCCGCTGGCACCTGGCCCACGATCAACACAGAGTCGCGGAGCACCGCATCGACTTCGCGCCTCCGGCGCGCCGCGAGAAGAAGACATCACAAATGCAAAAGCTTCTTGTCATACGTCGGCTCTTGCATTTGGAATGCCTTCTTCTCGCTGCGTGGGCCGCGGTCGCGGCCCACGAAGTCGATGCCGCTACCCGCAGAGCCCTCTGACGCTGCCCACAGAGAAATGCATTTACTCTGCGTCCCTCGGCGTCTCGGCGTCCTCGGCGTTGAAGCCGTTACTCCGCGTCTCTGTGTCCCTGTGTTGGATCTGAAAGAAGAGTTACGGCAGTGCGAAGGCCAACACGTTGGCACCTGAGGTAATCGCCACATACTGCCGCCCGTTCACCATGTAGGTCATCGGCGAGGCCTTCCAGATCTCCTGGGTTTCGAAGTGCCAGAGGTGCGCGCCGGTCTTTGCGTCCACGGCTGCGAACTCGCCGGTCGCCCGGCCATAGAACACGACGCCGCCCACCGTGGACAGCGTGCCCGCGTAGTTGTTCGAGGGGCCAACTTGTGGAATCTCCCACGCGATCCGTCCCGTGTCGAGATCGAGCGCCCGGAGCGCCATAGTTCCACCACCGCCTGGCCCGCCACGATTGAATCCTCCGCCAGGCAGGCCGAAAGGCGAGGCAGGAGGCGGGGTTCCCCGTGCAGGGGCGGGAGCCGGAGAGGTCGCTGGAGCGGGAGCCGCGCCGCGACCACGACCGCCGCCGAACATCGTGCTGCGATACACGAAGCAGTTTTCGACAGCCATCACGTAGAACAGCCGAGTCGCGGGATTGAAGGATGTCGACATCCAGTTGGTTGCGCCGCGGATCGCAGGACAGGTCGTCACGCCATTCGCATCGGGGATATTTCCCGGAAGCAGCTGAGGCCGTCCGTCCGGACCGATGCCGCTCGCCCACGTGAGTTTCTCCACGAATGGCTTGCCAAGCAGCACCTTTCCGTCGGTGCGATCGAGCACGTAGAAAAAGCCGTTGCGATTTGCCTGAAGGAGAAGTTTTCGAGGACGGCCCTGGAACACGGCGTCCACAAGAACTGGAGGCTCCTGGGCATCCCAGTCCCAGAGATCGTGCGGCGTGAACTGGTAGTGCCAACGCAACTTTCCGGTCTTCGCCTCGAGCGCGACGACCGCATCGGTGTAGAGGTTGTCACCTTCACGCTGGCTTCCATCAGTGTCCGGGTACGGATTGCCGGTCGGCCAGAACACGATATCGGTATCCGGATCGTAGGTACCTGTCAGCCACGTGGAACCGCCGCCCCTTTCCAGATCGAGATCTCCCTTCCAGGTTTCCGATCCGGGCTCTCCAGGAGCGGGGATCGTCCAAAACCGCCAGGCCTGCTTGCCAGTGTCGGCGTAGTACGCTGCGACAAACCCGCGAATGCCTGAATCGGCACCCGACACACCGGCAAGGACGAGATCGCCGATGACGAGCGGCGCCATCGTGCCGCCATAGGGAAGAGACGTGTTCTCGGGCATGACGACTTCCCAGAGCAGCGCGCCGTTCACCCGGCTCACTGCCAGGAGGTGAGCGTTATCGGTGACGAGAAACACCCGCGAACCCAGCACCGCGACGCCGCGATTGAACCCGATGGCGGCATCGCCGGTCAGTCCTGGCGTGCGGGCCCGCGAGAAACGCCAGATTTCGCGGCCGGACGCCGCATCTATCGCTGACACCTGATTGGTCGCGGTCACGTACATGATGCCGTCCAGGACGAGCGGCGTCATTTCGTTATCGAAGCCCCGCACCGAGTGAATCCACTGCAGCGACAACCGTTGAACGTTGGACGTCGTGATTTGTGCCAGCTCGCTGTGCCTGTTCCCATGGAGCCGCCCGTGATAGGTCGGCCAGTCGCCGGGCCGCGGACGAAGAATCTCATCGTAATCTTTCGCACCCGAACCCGACGAACCCAACGAACCTAACGAACCCGCCGAACCTGACCAATCCCTGAGGCCACTCAGAAATGCAATCAAATCGCGCGTCTCATCCGGTGTGGCCTTCACGGGAGGCATGATCGATCCGGGTTCGCGCACGATCTTCGCCGTGCGCTTGTCGACCGCCACGAGGCGTCCGCTCAGATCCTGCAGCGGCATCACGTAATTGCCTTCGTTGCGCACAAACCCTCGAACCGTCGTACCGTCCTTCAACTGGACGCGCGCCATCGCATAGTTCGGCGCGATGGTCGCTGACGGTTCGAGCAGTGCCCTGGTCAGCTCGGGCGGCGTCAATTGCCGGCCGACGTTCGACAAATCCGGACCGATGGCCGTACCAGCGCCGCGAGCGGTATGACAGGTGCCGCATTTGCCGCTGCCGAAGAAGTACCGCTCCCCTGCCGCTGCGTCACCAAGGGGGACATCATGGGCTACGGCGGGATTGAGCGACCGCAAGTACGTCGTTACGCCGTCGAGCTCTGAGGTCGACAGCAAGCTGAAAGGCGGCATGCCGTTGGGCGTGCCGTTTCGAATGACGTTCGCGATCTCGGAGTCGGACATCGCGCGAAGCCTTTGGCTGTCGGCAAGTGCCGTTGCGCGAGCGCCCACGCCTTCCTGACCGTGGCACGAGCTGCAGTATTTGGCGAACACACCGGGCCCGCTCGCCGGCTGCGCGGGAACCGCTGGGGCGATCGGTTGTTGGGCTGCAAGCGTCGCCAAAGTGCCGGCAAGTGCGAGAGTTCCGCCGCAGCCAAGCAGCCTGGTCGTTCTCAGCATCTATTTCTTCAGTCCGAATGCGTACACGAACGTCTTTCTCGTTGTCACGTACACGCCACCGTCAGCGACCGTGACGCTGCTCAGGTGCGTCCAGTCGTCGATGTCTTCCTTGCTCGAATAGAGCTCCTGACCGGTTTCGGCATCGAGCGCGTACAGAATCGTGTGAGTGGTGTTCTGCCCGCGCTCTTCTGCGGTGAGCGTTCCCGTCTTTGGGAGCGGCGGTTCGCCCGGACGCTGAAAGATGGCGTGATACCGGGGATCGGTATGTCGCTGCAGCGTGTTCTCTCCTGTCGAGATGGCGTACACCACGCCGTTGGCGATCACCGGAGAGTCGGGCACGGCCAGATTTCGTGACATCCACTTCGGGACGAGCACCGGCTTATCGCCGTCGAAGACGACCTGGAACGCCATGATGCTGCCGTCGAGCGCCGCACCGTGCGTCCTTTCGAACCTGGCGTCTTTGGAGGGAGGCCCCCACATCGGAAAGTACCACCCATCGCTCGTTTCTCGAATTCACGAACGTCGCGGGGGCTCCCCACACGCCCATCGAGGCGTACGACAGCTCGTCGTTCCCGGCTTTGATCGCAAACAAGGGCGTTCGGTGATCGGCGCCCCCGAGCGACTTCGCATCGAGCAGGTACACGGTGCCGTCCTTGCCGGCCGACACTACGAGCGCGCGATTCCGGTAGGTGAACTCGAGCGTTCCGCCGGAACCGTAGTCGAGATCGTTGGTGTTGAGAGCCTCGAGGTTCGACGGCGTGAAGTAGTCGAGCACCTCGAGCGTTTTCGGCGCCAGCCGAAGAAGCGTTTGACCCCAGAGACCTTTCTGGGGCTCCCAGGGTCCATCGGCGGTCTGAACGAGGAACGAATTGCTTCCGTAGGCGAGACCCGCCCGGCTCCACGCGCCGTTGGGCCGCGCCGTGCTCGTAAAGAAGCGCGCGATCGGCCGCGAGGAGTTGTTCAGGTCCATCGCGATCATGTGCGCCGCGACCGGCGGCGGCGGAGCGCCACGGCCACGACCCCGGGCTGGCGTCTCACCTGGAACTCCTTCGCGCGCGGGAGGTGCCCCGGCACCGCGAATCGTGCCGGGCGGCGGCAAAGGTGCGCCAGGCACGGGCCGTTGCCGCATCCTCGGCCGACGGTCGTGTAGAGAACGCCGTCGACGAGATTGAGGCTCCAGTTGCGTGAAAACGGCGTCACGAACTCCGGCGGAGGAATCAGCTTGCTTCGCCGCTGGCCAGATCGACGCCGTGCAGTCGCCCGTCGGCCGCAAGCATATAAATGATGCCCTTCGCTTTGTCGATCACCGGAGTGGCCGTCGACATGTTGGTGCAGATCCAGTTGGGGGAACTCAGTCGGCTCGACCGTGTTATCAAGTGTACGCCGCCAGATCGGCAGCGCCAGTCGCGGCATCGAGCGCGGCGAGCGTATTCGATGCCGAGAGCGTGTAGACCACGGTCTTCTGACCCTGCGGGGTTCTGATGCCTTGTGCGACGAGCGGCGTGGTGAGCATCGAGTTGCCCGACTCGATCTCAATCGACACTTCCTTGTCGATCTGCGTTTTCCACTTGAGCCCAAGCCGGCCGACAGTCTGCCTCGACAACGTCGTCTCGCCGCGATTCCATCCGGTCCTCTCGGGGTCGCCTCCCCACGTGAGCCACTCGCGGCTGGCCTGCGCGTGGTGTGAAGGACCGAGAGGGCGATGGCGCATACACAGCGCAAGAAAAGTGGATCGCATCATCATTGTTGTTCCTTCAAACCCTCCGCCCCGCGTGGAGCATACGCGCGCCATTCAGAAAGTGTCAACACTTTTGCGGCGTTTACGATATGCTCCTGCGTGATGCGCCACGCACTCCTTGCGGCAGCGCTTCTCCTCGCAATCGGCCTGGTCTCCGCGCAGGAAATCAAGAGGGCGCTCTTCGACCAAATCGAAGACTCGCGCGAGCGCGCAGCGTTCCGCCAGGTGTGGGATGCGACAGAGCCGCAAAAACAGAAGGATCTCGCCACCCGGTTCGTCGAACAGTACCCGCGATCGGTGCTGCTTCGTCGAGGCGTACCAGCTCGCGGCCCGCGCCTACGTGGCGGCCGGCGACCTGACGTCTGGACTCGACTGGGCGAAGCGTGCGATACGGTTGATGCCGGAAAATCCGTTCCTTCTGGTCATGATGGCCGACACCGCCGCAAAACAAGGTGACCTCGATCTTGCCGTTGCGAGCGCTCGCGACGCACTTCGTTATCTCGAGCATGCCCTGGCGCCGTCCCCGATTTCCACCGAACAGTGGCCGTCCCTTCGCGCCAGGATGCGGGCGACCGCGCTCTTTGTCCTGGGCAGAGTTGCAGCCGCCCGGGCGCAATTACCAGGAAGCGGAACAGTCGCTCGTGGCGTCCTTGACGCTGAATCCCGATGATATGGAAGCGCTGTACGCAATCGGCGTGGTGCGTATGGCCGTTCGAGCCGACGAGGGCGCCGCGCGCGCGTTTGCCCGAGTGGCGCAGGCCGATGTGGCGATGTCCGGAGCAGCTCGCGAGTCGCTCCGCGCGCTTTACGCGCGGAGCGCGCGTGCCGCAGGCACGAGCTTCGACACCTGGGCGGCTTCGCTCGAAATGGAGCCCGCCTGAGCCGCCTCCACCGGTCGCGGGATCGAACCAGCCTGGGAAGTACGCGGGCTCGGCCGCGTGCCGGGAGTGCCATGCGCAGGTGTACGACAACTGGAAGTCCACGGGCATGGCGAAAATGTTCAGGCCATACGATCCCGCAGCGGTGATCGGCAACTTCTCAGGCCAGCCGCGCCTCCCGGCGGCTCTGTCCGCCGGATCGCAGCGTCGCGCACTGCCGAAGCCGCGGAGGCGGGCGCCCGGCCAGTCGATCGCGGATCCAGACACTTCATCGACATTCGAAACGGCGGCTCTCAGGAATGGACCCGATACCCCGTCGATTATGTGATCGGATCGAAATGGCAGCAGGCATACGCCACCAAGGCTGCCCGACTCGCGCCTCCTCGTCTTTCCGATTCAATACAGCCGGCTGCATTGCAGGAGTGGGTGAACTACTGGAAGCTCGTGGACGCCCCAGGATCGCCTCGTGCCGAATATTTCCCGCTTTCACGATGTTCCCGCCCAGATGCCGTCTATCAGAACACCTGCGCAGCCTGCCACACGAGCCAACTCTCGTTCCACGAATGGCGCCACCAAACCGTCCGATGCCGCATTCCGCGAAGCCGGCGTCAATTGCGAGATGTGTCACGGGCCTTCGCTCGATCACGTCGAGCGGCTGAAGACACCCAGCAGCTCAGCCAGCGGCCGGGGATCGCACAGACACCAATCGGCTTTTCACAGCTCTCCTGCTGAACGCTACGTTGGCAGTCTGCGCGCAATGTCACGCGCAGTCGGCCGTGCACGATGCGCAACCCGGTGGTGCGCGTCAACTTCTCCGCCACGGGTGAGCCGTTCCGGACCGTATGCGTACGGAGCTGCCCTCGAGCTTCCCGCGCAAGGCATTTTATCGCGACGGCCGGCACCGTGCGACCACGTTCGTCAGCGAGTCGTTTGCACGCACGGCCTGCTTCAGAAGAGGAAGCGCCACGTGCGGCTCATGTCACGATCCACATCCCGTCAAATGCAGCCACCGAATCCGACGTCGTTGAAGTTCGGCGTGGACGCCGATGCGATGTGCGTGCAGTGTCACAAAGACCTCGAGGAGCGCCCCGAACGACACACGCGCCACGCCGCACAGACCGAGGCGAGCCGACTGTGTCTCATGCCACATGCCGCGCATCATGGAGGCGCTCCTGTTTCAGGCTAGAACACACGAAATTGACGACATTCCCGATGCGGAGATGACCGAGCGCTTCGGCAATGGCGATAGTCCGAACGCATGCCTCACCTGCCACCAGAATCGTAGCATCTCGTGGCTACGCGCAGAACTTGCATCCTTCGAACGCGGGAAGTAATTCAACGCGGGGACGCAGAGAAAAGCACAACACATGAAGATCCAAGCACCTTCCTTAGATTGTAATCATTGCTCAGGCTTCCTCGTACAGCCGCTCCCCGCGGTGAAGGCGCCGCGCGATCTGATAGGTCTGGCCCTGAGCCCGCGTGGTCGGGAGCGTGCGCCGCGAGATAGCGGGCCGCGGCGACCAGCACGTGCTGTGGCCGCAGGGGTCCCGCGGAAGAGTTCGTGCTGCCGGAACGCTGCCTCAACGGCTTGAATCGTGTGAAAGTTGCGGTCCTCGCGCAGGAGCGCTCTCCCAAGCACGGCCAGCAGTCGGTCCGGATCATTTCCCCATGCAGGTAATCGACGACGAGCGCCCCGGCCTCATTGACCTGCTGCTGGCGATCGAGGAGGTCCTCGAGTTCCTTCAACCGTGCGTCGCCGATCCTTCACCGTGCCGGTCGCCTCGGGTAGCGGAATCGACGGCACATTAAGAAAGCGATCGAGATACACGCTCATCGCCGCGTCGAAGACCCCTCGGACCAGCTCCGGCGACGGCGTGCGCCGCAGCCCCTGATGCACCGCTTGGCGAACGTAAACGTGTGCAGTGCGGTGTCCCAGTCGTTGAACTCGTTGCTCGTGTGAAAGTGCACGATGCGACGAGCCGCGGCATGGGCCACGGCGCCGGCCAATTCGTCTTCCGTGGCTCCCTCCCGCAGCGCCGCCAAGAGCGCGTCGGCGATGGACTGCGGATCGTCCCCCAGCAGTACGGCCAGAAGAGTCTCTCGACCGGCCCAGGAACCGCGCCGCCCCTGGCCGATCTCCAATGCGGTCGGGATCGCCGTGAAAGTGCGCTCCAGGATCGCGATCAGGTCCACCGGATTGCGCCACGAGTTCGATTCCTCCATCCGTTCCGCAGAGGCGAAGCCGTGCGCGAGGCTCGGCAAGCACCGACTCCGCCATGTCCCATCCCGCGGTGTCCAGTGCTTCGAACGCTTTGTTGGTGAAGTCGAGCACGTGACCGCTCTGCAAATATCGGTGATCGGTAGCGGCGGCAAACAGCATGTCGGCGAGCTGGCGATGGTTGGCTCCTGCCCGCACGGCGGAGACGATGCAGCGCTCAGCCCCTTCTGCATCCCGGACCTCCACAAACTGGCGGAGCCAGCGCTTGAGCCTGAGCGAGGTCCGGCGCCAGAGTCCGGCAGCGGGCGCAGCCCGAATCGAGGCGGCGCGCTCTCGGAGTCGGATGCGACCGCCGAGAGACCATGATAGAGAGCGCAGGGACGGTCTTCAGGCTCTAGACGCGGCAGGAGGTTCGACATGCAGGTGAGGATTGTCAGGCCCTGGCCCCAGCCCTCACGCCGGTACCGGGCGCCGAACTCCAGTCCGGTTCGGAAGGGCTCGCCGGGTTCTCGCCGCGGTCGAGCAGCGGGATGACAGCCTTGGCGAGAACCAACGGGATGTTCTGTTCCAGCCCTTCACGCACGCGCACGCGCTGTACGCCTTGAGATCGTCCCGGAGGGCCACGTCGACCCAGACCTCGTGGTCTCGGACGTCAACCGGGAACACCCGGACTCGTCCGCCCACGGGTCGAAGGTCCCTCCACTGGCCAGGTCGAAGCGGGCATGATGCCAATGGCAGGTCAGGATGCAGTCCTTCACGCTGCCCCGATCGAGGGGAAACCCCATGTGCGGACAGCGGTTGTCCACGGCGTAGATTCGCTCACCGTGCATGAAGAGGACGATCGTGTGGCCGTCGACGTGGACGACAGTGCATCCGGTTCTCCGAACGTCCGCGAGATTCGCTGCGCGGACGTGTACTGCGCCTTCGATGTTGGCGTTCCAGGTTCTCTGCCGGGCCGTGCGCGCTGGGCTTCCTCCGAAAAGCATCTTCTCAGCGATCTCGTTCCGCAGGTCCTCGAGATCGTTGCGCAGGTCCTGGGTGACTTGATACCGCCGATTCGGATCCTTCTCCAGGCAGCGCCGGATGATCCTGGCGAGGTGGCGCGGCAGATCCGCGCGCTGTTCGGTGACCGGCAGGGGTGGATCCCTGAGAATCGAGGAGGTAAGTTCCGCTACGGAATTGCCCTGAAAAGGTCGCCGGCCAGTGACCAGCTCGTAGAGCACGACCCCGAGCGAGAAGATGTCGGTACGATGGTCCGCGCTACGGCCCTGCACCTGCTCGGGAGACATGTAAGGCATGGTGCCCAGGACATATCCTTCCTGAGTCTGGAACTCGGTCCGCGCTTGGGTCAACTCAGCCTCGGGAACTTCCTGCCGAAGCTTGGCAAGGCCGAAGTCCAGCACTTTGACCCGCCCGTCGTCTGTCATCATGATGTTCCCTGGCTTGAGATCACGATGAGTAATGCCACGCACGTGGGCGGCGCTCATCGCATCGGCCAGAGGGACCGCCAGGTTGAAAAACCGATCGAGGGCCAGGCCGCCTTCCGGAATGATCTGGTCCAGGCTCTTTCCCTCCAGGAGTTCCATCGTCAGGAACTGGATCCCTTCGGCAGTTTCGAAGCTGTGGACGGTGACGATGTTCGGGTGATTCAGTGCGGCGAGCAGGCGCGCCTCCCGCTCGAACCGCGCGAGACGTTCCGTGTCCGAGAGCAACGGCCGCCGGCAGAACCTTGATAGCAACGTCGCGCGCCAGCTTTATATCGTGCGCGCGATAGACCTCACCCATTCCCCCCGCGCCGAGCCGCGACAAAATGCGAAAAGTGCCGAGTTGCTGGCCGACTAGCGACGGACTCGGGTCTCGCACTCATCATCTCAGCCGCCACCTCGATGGCGGGCGTGGCCATGAAGCCTTCAGCCGTGTGTTCGTGCGCGATCAACGATTCAATTTCCTCACGCAGCGCCGCGTCGCCGGCACACACCTCGTTGAGAAACGCGGCGCGCCCGAGCGAGTCCCGTTCCAACGCCTCTTGATAAAGTCTCGAAATCTGCCCCCAGCGTTCAAACTTCATCTCGGCGGTCGCTGGGTTGGTGTGCACCATTCTATGCCATGGCAGCAGCGACAATAGCGTGCAAGTCTCGAGGATTTCTCACTGCGTCTCAGCGTCTTCGCGATGAGATAAAGAAGTCGTCAGCCGAACTGCTCCGAATGTTTTCAACGTCAACGCAAAGACGCAGGGGGCAAAGAACACCTACACACGAAATTGACGACATTCCCGATGCGGAGATGACCGGGCGCTTCGGCAACGGCGATAGCCCCAACGCGTGCCTCACCTGCCACCGGGATCGGAGCATTCGTGGCTGCGCGAAGAAATGGACGTAGCTGTGCCGACGAACTCCAACCTCACCAATTCAACTGCACAGGTCGCGGAGCACGCAGAGTATCTTTTGAAAAAGACTTTGCTGTTCTCTCTGCGCTCTTTGCGCACTCTCATTGAGGACGTTCGTCCTTCTTCCTTCACTGAGCGGATCTCTGGCAATCTTGGCGAGCTCGATCGCGAGACGTTCGAACTCTTCCCGCGCGGAGGTACAGACTGGTGGCATGGCCTTTTGGGCGCACGTTGACGGTATACCTCTCCTCGCCGCTCTAGGCGGCGTGTTGGCCCTCCGCAAGCCCGCCCCGCCAACGGCCGCTTTCAAGCGCAAGAACTGATTCGGGGCCATTTCCGACCATGAAATTTGCGAAGATCGTGTTCATCGGGGCCGGCGTCTGGGGCATCATCGTGCTGACGCCGCTTTACTTCCTTCTCGACATATCAGGACGCCGGTACGCTCCGCCGGCGGACTACCTGCACTTCTTCTCATCGGCTCCCTCTCAGTGGCTATTGCGTTTCAGATCGCTTTTCTCAGGATCGCGTCGAACCCGGCACGATTCCGGACGCTGATAATCCCGAGCATCATCGAGAAGATCGGCTTCGTCATCACCGTCGCGGTGCTTCACCACCACGCGCGCATTTCGGCGATAGACGCATCCTTTGCCCTGCCCGATCTGTTGCTGGGCATCCTCTTCATCGCTGCATTTACGATGACGCGGACGTTTCACTCGAGCACAAAAGCAAACATCCCCTCAAGGACACGAAGCCCGAGCCGCACAAGAACACGCAAGATCGCACGAAGAACACGAAGATCCGCAAAAGCACGACGAGGTTCCAAAAGCGGGCCATAGCGTCGGGCAGGCACGCTCATTCAACACCGAGAACGCCCATTCGACAAGCTCAGGGCAGGCCGGGATGCCGAGTAAAAGCATTTCTCTGCGGGCTGCGTCAGAAGGCTCTGCGGGCAGCGGCATCGACTTCGGGTGGGCCGCTACGCTGCCCACGTCGTGAGAACAAACACATCCCAAATACAAGAGGTTTTTTCACTCGGCCTCGCTCTTGTATTCGGGTGTCTTCTTCTCACGGCGCGCCGGAGGCGCGAAGTCGATGCGGTGCTCTGGGCCTCTGCGTCTGATCGCAGGCCCTCGTCATAGTCGAAGCTCCCTCTTCGTGGATCTTCGTGTTCTGCCCGAAGCTCGTATTCTTCTGGGTCTTCGTGATTCTTCGTGGGTCTTCGTGTTCTTCGTGGGTCTTCGTGTTCTTCGTGGATCTTCGTGTTCTTCGTGGATCTTCGTGTTCGAATCCTGAAAACGTCTCGTGCCTCTAGACGCGTGAACTGACCCGGACCTTGCGAATCTGCTCCGCTTCGGGACGCGCCTCGTAGAACGGATCGAGCGGATAGCACCCCGATACCATTCCCATCCGGGGGCCGGTGGTGCAGTCGCTGAAGGTGCGGCAGATCGACTGGCGGCTGAGGATCTTCCCTTCGAGAACATCCGCCGGCAGTGTTGGATACGAGAGCGCGACCCTCCCGAGCCCGACAAAATCGGTAAGACCCTGCCGTACGTTGTATTGACCAACGTTTGGCAGCCACTCCTGAAGGTAGCTGTACGCCGACCCGACGAATGCCAATCCGGGAAACTCCCTTTTCAGCTTCGCAGTCGCCTCGACCTGCCTGGCCACGCCCCTCAACGGATCTTCGGGCGGCTCGTATCCATCGAGTGGAGGAAAGAAGGCCGGCCGCTGCACGTGGGGGTTGTAGTAAGGACTACCGGCGGACGTGCAGATCCATCTCACGCCAAGCCGCTGGAGATGCCGCAGCAGCACGCGCCCGTCTTCGAGCGCACGATCCATGTCGTCCTCAGTCAACACGCCGAACCCCGGCTCGTCGCCGGTCACAGGCTCGGGAACGCCGACACCATTCGAGCTCTTGCGATGAGGGACCACGTCGATGATCGACACACGCACCACGATCGCAAGCCGGGGCACCGCACCGCGAATGCCTTCGATGATCTCGGTGAGAAACCGCATCCGGTTCTGGAGCGATCCGCCGTAGGGGCCGGGCCGCGTCGTCGCGCCGAGCAGTTCGTGGCCGAGATAGCCATGGCAGGCTTTCGCGTCGATGAACTCAAACCCGCAGTCATACGCGAGACGCGCCGCAGTGACGTAGTCCTGCACGAGACGTCCCAGCTCCGCGTCGGTTAGCACGCGCACGCCACCAGGGAACCGCCGATCGAGAATCGGGTGGTGGCATGCCGCCAGGGGCGCCGACTTGTTCCAGACGTCCGGCCGGGCGAAACGGCCCGAGTGGGTAATCTGCAGGCCGAGATAGAGATCGCGCATCCGCATTCGGGCCGAAGCGCTCGCGATGCGCAGCGACGAGCTCGTCGCGCAACGCCGCAATCGAACGCTGCGTCGACCTCGTCAACATCAGCTGATTCGGGTTCGCACGGCCATCGTGACGCACCGCAACGGCTTCGCCGCCCCACATCAGCTTGGCGCCGCTGATGCCGAAGTTTCTCCAGCGCCTGCGCGTCAGCTCGCTTGGTTCGCCGGCTGCGGTGCCGTCCCAGCCCTCCATCGGCAGAATACAGAAGCGATTGCCCACACGAACACCGTCGATTTCAAAGGGCTGCGCGAGCGCTCCAGCCGAATCAACTGCGGCGTCGAATTGGAGGGGAATGTTCGATCGCGTCAGATGAGCTCGAAATGCAGCCGCGGTCTTCAGTGAAGCGACCCGGGGGTACGAAGTGGTGCTCACGCAACACAATCTTAGCGTCGTGGTCCGCGGGATGCGAGTGGGGCGCTAGCGGCGTCGAGAGCCGACGTCGTTCTGGGCTTCGACGCCGGTGTCGCTGTCTTTGTCTCGGCCGAACAAGCGACCCCAGAAGCCGCGTTTCTTCTTCTGCGACTTCGCCTGGCTGTGCAGAGTCGGGTGGCGCGACGGTGAGCTCAGGGGGCGCCTCGGCAACAGCGGCAACCGGGGCCACCATCCGAGGACCGATGGACGCGATGGCTCCGCCAGGCGAAAGCACGTTGGCGATTTGCGTCGATGAGGCGAAGAGGTAATGCTCCTGGCAGACTTGAGTCGGCGCCGCACCGCGCACAAAATATTCGGTGATCACACGATCGCACATCGCGCCGGGCAGTTGACCGGACAGCCGGCAGACGTTGACGCCCATGACTCCCTGAGGAGCCTTGAACGTGTCCGGCCCGTGCCTGGCCGTCGCCGCCTTCATGAAGCGCGCCCACAACGGCACCGCAAGCTCGCCCGCGAAGCCGTTCGAGATAATCGTACGCGGCTTGTCGAAGCCAATCCACACGCCCGTCACCAGATTCGGCGTGTACCCCACGAACCACGCATCGACGAAGTCATTGGTCGTTCCGGTCTTCCCGGCAGCCGGCAGCGTGAATCCTTCTTGCCGCGCCTTATAGGCGGTACCCTGGTTGACGACGTCGGTGAGCATGTTCGTGAGGAGGAACGCCGTCTGTGGCGAGATCACCTGCTGGGCCTTCTGCCTGCTCTCGAAGAGCACTTTTCCATCGGCATCCTCGACGCGGCGGATGAGCATCGGCGAACGAAGTTGTCCGTAGTCGGCAAACGCGGCGTACGCCGAAGTCATCGCCATCAGGGTCACCTCGCCGGAGCCGAGCGCCAGCGATGGCACGCTGGGCACGCTGCCCATGCCGAGCCGGCGAGCCTGATCGACTGTCTTGGAAATCCCCACCTGCTCGAGCATGCGCACGGCCGCCCGGTTGCTCGAGGTGCGGAGCGCCGCTCGGACCGTCATCGCAGACCCTTCGGAATGCTCGTCTTCGGGAATCCAGGCGCCCTGCAGCGTGTAGATCGGTTCGTCCAGTCCGGTGATGAGAGAAGCGGGCGTGTAACCCGACTCGAGTGCGGCCGCGTAGACGAACGGCTTGAACGCCGAGCCAGGCTGGCGCAACGCCTGCATCGCTCGATTGAATCGGCTCGACTTGAAGTCGCGGCCACCCACCATCGCTCGTACTTCACCAGTCGTCGGGTCCAGTGCGACGAGAGCGGCCTCTAGGACGTCACGGTTCTGGGTGCTCGGGTGCTGGGTTCTGGGTTCCCGGGTTCTGGGTTCCGCGGTTCTGGGTTCTCGTTCGGCGAGCGCGGCGCGCTTCGATCTGCCCGAGGGACTCCGCAATCTTCGCTTCTGCCGCGCGCTGCATCTCGGGATCGATCGTCGTGTAGACCCTCAAGCCGCCTTCCGACAGGCGCTCCCAGCCAAACTGTTTCACCAGTTGCTGACGCACTTCTTCCTTGAAGTACTGCCCGAGCGGCTCCTCGCGCCGGAGTACATCGCGCAACGCGACTTGCTGCTGCGAAGCACGCTCGAACGCTTCCCTGGTGATGACCTTCTGATCGTACATGGCGGCGAGCACGAGCCGGCGCCGCGCGACGGCGCGTGACTGACTCACCGTAGGCGCGTTGACCGACGGTGCGTTGACGACCCCTGCCAGGAGAGCTGCTTCCGAGAGATCGAGATCGGCAGCAGATTTGCCAAAGTACCCCCTGGCCGCGGCTTCGGCGCCGTAAAGACCGTCGCCGAAATACACCTTGTTCAGGTAGAACTCGAGGATTTCATCCTTGGAGTACATCCCTTCGATGCGTGTCGCCAGGGCAATCTCCCTGAGCTTTCGCCATAACTTTTTTTCTCGGGTGAGAAAACTTTGCCTGGCAAGCTGTTGGGTGATGGTGCTTGCCCCCTGCTCCGCCCGACCCAGCCGCAGGTCGGTCCACGCCGCTCCGATAATTCGCAGGGGATCGATCCCTTGATGCTCTTCGAAGCGCTGGTCTTCGAACGCGATAATCGCCTTGCGCAGGTGGGGCGACACGCTGGAGAGTGGGACCTCGATACGATATTCCTTGAAAATCGTGAAAACCGGCCGGTTGTGGATGTCGTAAAGTGTCGTCGCCTGCGGCATGTCGCCAAGGCTGCGAAGCTCTTTGCGACCAGGCAGGCTCGCGAACAGTGTCCACAGGAAGACAATGAAAGCGAGGGCGATCGCCCAGCCAACGAGCAAAATAGCCCATCGTTGCTGCAGAATCTGCCGCTTCAAGACCTCGGCGTGCCGTTTCAATGAGTCTCTGGAAACCATGAACCCACCGTGGCTTATGCAACTGTCACGCCTAGACCGGCGCGTCCTGAGGCGCACGGGCGGCATACCGCAGCGGCCTCGTCCAGAGGCTTTCGAGTCCTTCGAGGATGTCGGACGCCCAGCTGAACACGTTGCGGCCGGCCACAATCCTGCGCATCGCGCGCATCCGCAACGCCCGTTCCTGAGAGTCCATTCTGAGCGCGCGGTCGATCGCAGCAGCAAACCCTTCGACATCGTAGGGGTTGATGATGAGGGCCTCGCGCAGTTCCTCGGCGGCGCCAGCCATCGCGCTCAACACCAACACGCCGTCCTCATCGTCGCGGGACGCGACAAATTCCTTGGCGACCAGATTCATCCCGTCAGCGAGCGAGCTGACGACACAGAAGTGCGCCATCCGGTAAAGCGCCACGAGCTCGGCCAGACTGAGCGCCTCCTTGTGATAGAAGATCGGCAGAGCGCCATCCGGCACGGCATGCCGCCTGTTGACGACGTCGACTGCGCGATCGATTTCCGATTCGATCGCGCCGTAGCTGGCGAGGAGCGACCTCGAAGGCACGCCGATCTGCACGAACGTGAAACGCCCGCGCAAATCGTGCCGGCGTTCGAGCAGGCGATCGATCGCCTCGATGCGCTCCGGGATGCCCTTTGTGTAGTCGAGCCTGTCCACTCCGACGCCGACCACGGTGTTCGAGGCCAACCCGAATAGTTGACGGAGCCGCTCCTGCTCGGCGTCGAATCCCGCAGCAGTGACGACGCCCTGAATACGATCGTAATCGACCCCGATTGGGACGGAGATGACAGTGGAGCTTCGTCCCTTGAATCGAAGGCTCGCGCCATCGGCTTCGGCTTCCGCGCCGAGCTCGTCCACCGCCGCCAGGATGAAATTGCGCCGATCTCGTTCCAACTGGAATGCCACGAGGTCGTTGGCGAGTAATCCCGCGAGAAGCTCGCGCCGCCATTGGCACATCAACAGCCGATCGGGATTGGGCCACGGAATATGCCAGAAGAGCGCGGTTTGTACCGTCGCTCGCCGTTTCCGGAGATACGACGCCGCGAGCGCCAGGTGATAGTCCTGCAGGAATACAGGCGTATCGGGAGTGGGAAGCTCGCGATCGATGGCCTCGGCAAACTGCGCGTTTACGTGCTTGTAGTCGGCCCAATCGTCGCTTCGGAACTTCGGGCGCACGTCGACGGGATGACACAAAGGCCACAGGCCCTCGTTCGCGAACCTGCCGTAATAGCCGGCGAACCGTTCGGGGAGAATCCACAGCCGTCGCAAGTCGTAGACGGGGTTGTCTGGCGGGACACGGATCTTGTCGCTCTCATCAACGATCTCGCGATCGGCCGTTCCCGCTCCGTGCGCGATCCATGTCCCTCCCCGTTCACGCATGAGCGCGTCGAGCGCGACAGCGACGCCGCCCGTCGCAGTGGCACATGCGATCCGGCCCTGATCGTCGAAGTTGTGGAGATATGGCTCGCGATTCGATACGACCACGAGAGGCCGCGGGGCGCTCGCATCGATCTCGCCCGCACGGACCAATCCAGTCCGGAACAACGCAGGGCCAACGAGCTCGTCGATGGCGATCAGCGCCACGAGCAGCATCTGCACTTGAACGCCCCAGGTCGGAAACTCAGCGGCTACCACAGCCGCCAGCCCCAGGGTGATGCCCGCCTGTGAAATCAATCCTGTCCACACGTATTCGCCCGCGCGATCCCTGACCCGCGAGACTTTGAGGCCGGCCCGCACGCCGATCCAAATCAAGCCGATGCGCGCCAGGGAGATTCCAATGGCCGTCAGACCCGCGGCTGCGAGCGTGTCCAGTCGAAGAGAGGCGCCGACCGCGACGAAGAACACGACCAACAGCGGCAACGCGCCCGACTGTATCGCCGCTCTGAGCGTCTCACCCTGCGCGACGGCGAGATTCGCAATCACGATGCCGGCTGCCATGGCGGCCAGCAGCGGCTCGAGGCGCTGACTCATGCCGACCTGGCTCAGGAGGACGCACACCGCAAGCAGCGCCAGGGTGACTTCTCGCCCGACGTATCTCAGGTAGAGCGCGAACAGCGCGCCAACCAGACAGCCGAAAGCCACCGCACCCCCAATTTCCCAGGCGAGGCGGATCAGCATCTTCACGTCCTCGGGTGCGCCGTCCGAGAAGTTTGCGCGCGCCACCTGCATGAACAGCGAGAACAGCACCAGGACGATCAGGTCGGCGAGCACGACCATCGCCAGAACGAAATCGCTGAGCTTGCCGCGCGATCCAGTCTCGGCGATGACCGCCGCACTCATGGTCGGCGAGAAGCTGACGACGACGACCACGAGTAGCGAGATCATCGCGAGCTTCGAAGCGCCCGAGGCATCTGGCGCGATCGGGAGCCACGGCCACAACAGCCACGCCAATGTTCCGAGCCCTGCCATTGCAACCGCGAGCGTGATGACCGTTGTGATGACGGCGCCCGGAACGCGGCGCTCGAGGCGTTCCAGGTTGAGCGTCAGCCCGGCAATAAACGCGATCAGGGTGGTCGCGATGGCGTTGACCGTCACCAGCTGCCTGGCCATGGCTTCGGTAATCACGTTGCCGAGATACGGTCCGACCAGGAGCCCGAAGAGCAAGTAGCCTGTCAGGCGAGGCAGCCGGAATCGTCGCAGGAACTCGCCTGTCACGAGCGCGGCGATAAGCGTGAACCCGAGCGCAAGGGCAGCGCCCTGTGCGTCTCCCGTTGCTGCCGGCCCGACCTGCCGTACGATGATCATCGCGGCCACAACCAGTGCGACTGCCGCCAATCGAGTCATCTCGCGGCCGCTCGTACAGGAACAACGAGAAAGAAGGCCTCGGCGAGGATCGTGCCGACGGCTATCGCTCCCAGCAGAGTCGCTGCCCATTCGGGCCGGCCATCGACGCGAAACATGTCGAGCGCCAGCGCGATGAGAACGATGCCCGCCGACAGCGCACCGGCCATGGCGGAAAGAGCACGAAGGACGCCGAAGACTGCCGCGAAGGCCAGAACATCACGCGACAACGGCGCGGCGGCGCCTGCCGTGAGCAGCACGAGCACGGCGAGCGGATGCTGAAAGTACTCGAGATCACGGACGATACGGGCCTTCGCGATGTTGCCCGCAAGATTCCACGCAAGCCCCGCCAGAAGACCTCCGAAGACAGCGGAGAGCGAGAGGTAGGTCATGGCGCCGCCGATCAGAAGAAGCGCGGCAGCGATGAAGACGTGCTGCTCGCCCTCGGACGATGTCTGACCGACCAGAAGCCAGGCCGAGAGAGCAACGACAGTAGCCACAACAACGACCGCCGCAGTCACCATCAGGAACCCACCCGCGGCGGTGGCCCGCATTGCTCCCGTCGTCACGCCCGCGGCGACAATCAGGACGGCAGGGCCCACGCTTTCGATCCTGGGCTGTTTCAAATCGAGATTGAGCCCGACAGACACGCCAAGCATCGCCAGACCCATGACGACCCCTAGATCGAAAAGTTGAATCAGCGGCAGAGCCAGCAAATCCAGGCCTCTCGGACCCACCGTGACTCCTAGGAGGAGAACGGCTGGAATTGACCAGGAGCTCATTTCGTGGGCGTCACGTCAGTGACGGACCTTTTCCAGGGCCACGACGCGATGTTCGGCATCGTGAGAGATCGCGAGCAGCAGCGTTCCGCCTTCGCCCAGCGCATTGAACGCCCGCGCGACTTGCAGCGGTGTTGGCGCAGTTTGTCCTCCGGCAACTGTGATGATGTCTCCGGGGCGAATCGTGGCGCGCGCGGCAGCAGAGCGCGGTTGAACGGACACTACTGCCGTGCCGATCGCCGGTACGGATCGCATGCTCATACCGATCGGAATCTCACTCGCCGATTCCTTCTCATGTTGCGGGGGTAATGGCGCGCTGGCAGTGATGCGCACATTGCGAATCTCGCCGTTGCTGCGTACGCGCAGCGTGCGCGACTGCCCAGCGCTCAGCCGTGCCACGCTCACATGCCAGTGCTCCAGCGTCAGAATCTCCTGGTCATCGACGGCTTCGATCACCTCGGTAGGAATCATTAGTCCGGCGGCGGGGCCGTCGGACTCTACGCTGGTGACAATCACGCCGAACGAAGCGCCACTTGCAGACCGAACGGCTGGCGAGAGCGGCTGAACGGCAACGCCAAGCTCGCCAGGCTCGAGGCGTTCCTGGGCCAGCAGGCCGTTGGCGATCTTCAAAAGAAGAGTTGCCGGAACGATCGCGGCTCGGCCGCCATGGTCGACGGCGAGCCCTGCAAGAGCTCCTTCGGTGGTGAAGACAAACGTGCCTGGGTCAATTGTCGCGCCTGGTGGAAGCGTCCATATTTCGCCGGACCACAAGGCGCTGGCGACTGGAAACAATCCGCCCACAAAAATTGGACGTAGAGCCAAATGGCTGCCGGTGAAGTCCGCGGCGACCAGGTAACGCGGGTAGTCCAGCAGTCGCGGCACCCATGGCAGAAGGCCAGGCGGGTCTGAAGGCGGGCTCTTGACGATCGTCAACCCGGTCGCGCGATCGAACATCAAGCGTGCGTCAGGCGGTATTCGCGCCAGTGTCACAGCTGCGTCTTCGCGTATGAGCAGCGCAGCGGTGCTCCCCTCCACGGCAGTTACGGCCGCCGACACCCCCGGCCGGATGTCGGCAATTGCCCGCGCGAGATCGGAGAATCCCGTCGAGGATCTCAACTGCGCAAGAACGGGCGGCACCGCGGAGGCTGAGATCGGCCGCTCCTGAAACCGGACACGCGCGAGCAGCCAGAGCGCCCCGATCGAGATCGCGATCGTGATCAGGAGCAAGCGCGTCTCACGCGAAATCATTGGTTGACCGTAGTTCGTCATAGACGCGACGGCAAATTTTCTCGACATCAAGCTCTCGAACGACGTCCTGTACCCTTTCGATCCGGCAACGCCCGAGTGGCCGGAGGCGGCGGTACGATGCGCCCGATTCGTATCGTCGCGATTGGATCGCGCTAGGCGTGACCCAATTGCGCGTTGATGTTCGTTACCAGCGATAACTCAGTGATGGCCGGGTGATCCACATACATCTTCCGCTGGGGGGAAGGCATTATGCCACCGGATACGCGCTTTCGGACAATAACCGCGCGGCAGACCCGTTGCTATCCCCTGCTCACGGGACGCGTGCCAGGAAAAGGACACCACGTCCGAAAGCCAAGGACCAGAACGGCAGAATTGACTGGGGTGGCCTGGCCGCCCTGACAGCAGGAATGGTGTAGGATCAGCGATACACAGACATTTGCGTTCGGCGGCAGCCAGAAGACGATCCGCATGCGATCCGGTCGCACAGGCGCCGCGTAGTCGAGGTGATCCATGTGGTGGATGTACGTTGGTCTCGGCGTCTTAGTGGCATCTCTTGTGATTTTCGTTTTTGCCATGCTGGCGGCAAGATCGACCGACACACACGAGTCGCCTCGCGTCGACTCACGGCTGCGTTAGACCCGCAGCGTACGCAGTCCGCAGACGGTCAACTCAGCTGAATTGATCATGCTCCGTCGACTCATCATTACTGCTGCCCTGGCTTGGGGCGTATTGCACGGCGGCACGGCCGCCCAGTCGCCCTTTTCGTTTCGCGTGGTAGCCAGTGGTCTTGGGGCGCCGTGGGAAGTGGTCCACGGACCCGACGACCATCTATGGGTTACCGAGCGTACAGCCCGGCGGGTCATCAGAGTCAATCCAACGAGCGGCGCGGTCATGCCTCTTCTGCAGGTTGACGAGGCGTATGATCCCGGAGAGAGCTGGCACGAAGGCGTGCTCGGCCTGGCCCTTCATCCTGACCTGCTCAAAGGGACCGGTCGCGACTACGTTTACATTGCGTATACCTACGATGCGGATGCGGGTCCCGCACTCTCGCGAAAACTGAAAGTGCGGCGCTATTCATACGATGCCGGCAAGGGGACGCTCGTTGACCCGGTCGACCTGATGACCAACCTCCCGGCGCACGATGATCATGGCGCCGGGCGGGTGACATTCGGTCCCGATCAGAAGCTCTACGTCTCGCGCGGCGATAATGGCGGAAACTGGCTCGCGAACTATTGCACGCCGCTTCTCTCGCAGGAGCTTCCGACGTCCTCACAGATTGCGGCCGGCGACTGGTCTCTCTACGTCGGCAAGATTCTGCGGATGAATCTCGACGGCAGCATTCCTGCCGACAATCCCACGCTCAACGGCGTCAGGAGCCACATCTATTCGTACGGACATCGGAATCCTCAGGGGCTGACGTTCGCTCCCAACGGACTGCTCTACTCGTCGGAGCATGGTCCCGGAACAGACGATGAAGTGAACCTGATTCTCGCGGGAAGAAACTACGGTTGGCCGCACGTCGCGGGCTATCGCGACGATCGCGGGTATGTCTACGCGAACTGGTCGCAATCCAAGGGCGTGCCGTGCGCCTCGTTGAAGTTCGATGAATATGTCCCGCCGCCTTCGGTTCCGCAGCAGAAAGAATCCGAGTGGAAGGGCTCCTTCGAACCTCCACTCAGACGTTCTTCACCGTCCCGCCGGACTACAAGCCTCGACCTGATGCCTTTGCGACGATCGCCGCCGGCGGCATCGAGATCTACTCCGCTCGGACGAACGGGATTCCGGGCTGGGCGAATTCGATTCTGCTGACAGGCATGACGATGGGGCGCGTGTACCGCCTGAAGCTGAGCGAAGACGGCCGCTCGGTGATAGGAGAGAACGAAGAGCTCTTCCGGACGGCGAATCGGTATCGCGACATCTCGATCGCCCGCGATCAACGAACGTTCTATCTCGTCACCGACAATAACGGACTCGGCCGAACCACGGATCCGTCGGGTGCGTCGATCCGGACCTTTGCCAATCCAGGGTCGATTCTCGAATTCAAATACACCGCCAGAACGTAGCTCGGGGCGGTAACACCGATCGAACACCAGAACACAAGAATAAGAGGTGTTAGAACAGGAGGCCAGGAGCGCAGGAGTTGTTGTTTTCAAACAAAAAACACTCCCTATCCTCTCGCTCCTGTTCGCTTTGGAATATTGAACTCCTGATCTCTTGCGCTCCTGTTCACAATTCTAAAACGACGCTTTTCACTTTAGAGGAAGTACGAGCGAGAGCGCCGCAAATATGCCGTAAAAGCAGGCCATCACGACAAGCACGGCTCGACGCCAGAGCGGAGGGCGCAGCGCGTGCGGAAGCAGCCGGGTATTGACATACAGCAGGTGCAGCGACGCTATCGTAAAAACCACCGAGGCGACGTTCGCCGCGAGGAGCAGCAAGACGATCGGCTGCGCGAGCCGGAGGGCGATAATCCCCCAGAGACAGATTACCCCCAGCGCACAGTAGTACACGACGCGCACATCTTCGCCGCTCAACAAACGGATCCGGCGACTTCCCGTCCAGAGGATGTCAGTGAGCGAGCGCACCATGCTCTCGATGATATCGAGCTGCGTCTTGAAGAGAATCCACGCGCCAAGGACGGCAACGACGCCGGCAAGCAATGCGCCCGCGCGCGCGCCGATCGCGGAGGCGAGCGCCGCGGCTAACCCCGAGGCCCTGAATGTTGCTTCCGCTCGGAAGCAGCGTCACGTACAAGACGGCAGGCAGAATCATGCCGAGAAGGGCGCCGGTAAAAAAGATGCCCCATTGATCCGCGCTGACGATGCGCCACCACCCGTGCCAGCGGCGCATGTTGCGGGTGTCAGGCTCGAAGATGTACCCGGCATGGGCGAGCTTCACCTTGTGCCCGCCGACGGCCGCGGGAATGTACCCGGCCCGCTCTCCCATTCCGTATCCCTTGTCGCGCGCCCAGCTCGACAGCGCGAGGTTCACCATGCCGCCGGCGCCCGAGTATCCAGCAAGTGCCGCCAGCAACTGGAAATCCGCGTTGCCAGGAAGGAAGCTGAAGGCGCCGGTCCGATCGAGGCCCAGCAGCCCGCCCGCGGCAGCGAACCATGTGTCGATGGGCACGAAGGCGACGGCGAGCGCGAAGAATCCACCGAGGATGCATACCACCATCACCCAGTTGAGCAGCTCGAGCGTCCGCTCGATCCGCCGCCCGGCGACCAGCAAAACGATGCAGAGCAGAAAGGTGCCCGCCCCGATGTTGTAGATAGTGGCGGCATCCTCCGAGCCCGGGATCCTTCGAGTCACCAGAAAGAAAATTGCACCGGCAGAGAGACCGGCAGAGTACGGCCATCCGGTCTGGAGGAAATACATCCCCGCGTAAAACCACGCCCAGAACGCCCTGCCGGGTCGCGTGCGCATGAATCCTGTAAACGCCGGTTCGCCGGTCGCGACGGTGTAGCGCATCAACTCGGTGTTGAAGATTGTTTGAAGAAAGACAGAGACCAGCGTGATCCAGAGGAGCGACAGTCCATATCGGACAAAAGCCGACGGTCCCAGAAGAAACTCGCCACCGCCGATCGACAGGCCGAGCACGATCACCCCGGGGCCGACGACCTTGACCCATTCGACGCCCCGGGGTGACGGAGGCTCGGGCAACTCCGCGTGGATCCACCGATCGAGTCCGGTGCGCGCTTCTGGGGCGAGAGGGGGGGTGTGCACGAAATGGAAAGTAGGCAGTAGTCTACATTCAGTCGCGCCTGGTTCGACTCCGGTGCTGCGGCAGCCGATTCAGGTGCTCTCCGAGCGCTTCGAGACTGGCGAGGTTGTGCACCGGGAGGAAGTCGTCGAGAAATGGCAGGGCAGCCTGCATCCCGCGAGTCAGCGGCTGATAGTCGGAGGATCCCAGCAGCGGATTCAACCAGATGAGCCTGTGACAGCTTCGTTGTAATCGCGACATTTCCTGCGCAAGCAATTCCGGCTCGCCGCGATCCCATCCGTCGGATATCAACAGCACCACCGGGCCGTGCGCAAGTACGCGCCGGGCCCAGCGCACGTTGAACGTCCGAAGCGCTTCACCAATCCGCGTGCCGCCACCCCAGTCGGGTATGCGTCTGGGCACCTTCGACACGGCGATTGCGTTGGCGCGACCCGCCAGCTCACGTGTGATTCGGGTGAGCCGCGTCGCGAAGAGAAACGCCTCCACACGCGCGAGTCCGCTATGGCCGGTCAGGCTGTACATGAAGTGCAGCAGCATCCGCGAGTACCGCTCCATCGAACCGCTGACATCGCAAATCAGGACCAGCGGGCGGCGCTTCAGCGCACGATCGCGCATCGGCATCGACATTGGCTCGCCGCCGTATCGAATGTTCCGGCGAACGACACGGCGCAGATCCGGCGCGGCGCCGCGGCCGGGCACCCAGCGCCGTGTGCGACGCATCCCAGGAGTCCACGAAAGCCTAGCGATCATCGACTCCCCGTGTCGAAGCTCTTCCTCGGTGAACTCTGAGAAATCCTTTACTCGAGACACCTCGTGCGCGCCATAGCTCATCGCAGCAACCCGCTCGAGAGGCTCAGGGAGCGTTGCAAGCGACTGATCGTCGGACGCGACCGTGTCGCTGACCGGCATGTCGACCTGCGGCGTGCCGAACCGTCGCTGCTCGCCAAGAGCTCGAAGGTCGCTGGCGGACCACTCGCCGGGCGGAGGCCGCCAGAAAACACGGAACGCTTCCTCGAACGTTGCGAGGTCCTGCTGCCGATGAATCAGAAGCGATTGGAGCGTGAAATAAAAGTCCGATTGCCGGCCGATGTCCACATGCTCGAGCGCACGCGCCACATCGTGCATGCGGCCCGCGTGTCACGTCGAGGCCGAGAGCGTGAAGCACCCGGCCGAAGTGAAGCAAGTTGTGGAGAAGCCAGGTCATTCAGGCCCGGTCAAAGACCGGACGCGCGTGCCCGGTTCAACAGATCCGACATCCGCTCGCCGCGAAGCGCCTGGATGTCTTCCTGGTTCTTGAGAAGGATTCCCAGCGTCTGTTCGATGGCGTCCGAATCCAGCTCCGTGCGATTGAGCGCGACGAGGGCAGCGACCCAATCGAGAGTCTCCGAAACTCCCGCGGCCTTGTACAAGTCGGCCTTCCTCAACTCCTGGACGAATGCCGTCACCTGCGCAGCCAGCCGCGCCGACGCACCGGGCACCTTGGCGTGAACGATGCGCAGCTCCTTCTCGAAGCTCGGGTAGTCGATCCAGTAGTACAGACAGCGGCGTTTCAATGCGTCGTGCAGCTCGCGTGTCCGGTTGGACGTGATGATGACGATCGGCGGGATCGCCGGACGAATCGTGCCAAGCTCGGGGATCGTAATCTGATAGTCGGCGAGCAATTCGAGGAGAAAGCCCTCGAACTCTTCATCAGCGCGGTCCAGCTCGTCGATCAGGAGCACGGGCGGCCGGCCGATGCCGTTTGTCAGTGCCTGAAGCAGCGGTCGCTTGATCAGAAATGCCTCGGAGAACAGCTCTTGGGCGGCCTTCTGCCGGTCGACCGCACCGGCCGCTTCCATCAATCGAATCTCGAGGAGCTGTCGTGCGTAGTTCCATTCGTAGACGGCGTGGCTGATCTCGAGGCCTTCGTAGCACTGCAGCCTGATGAGGTGGGTCTCGAAGCCCGATGCCAGCACTTTGGCGACTTCGGTCTTGCCGACGCCGGCTTCCCCTTCGAGGAGAAGCGGGCGCTGCAGCTTGAGCGCAAGATAGATGGAAGTGGCGAGGCCGTGATCCGCGATGTACAGCTGACGCGCGAGCAGATCGCCCAGCTGCTCGATCGACGCGACGGAGGCGGGCAGCAATTTACCTCGCGCGGTCGGACTGCCGCGGTCAGCGCTCTCTTGACCCAGACAGGTGCGACGGCCTTGCGGTACTCCGCAGAGGCATAGAGGTCGCCGATGATGTCGCCGCCGAGATCCTGCGCGACCTGGCCTGCGGCCTTGGCAATGGCGTCGGCAGACGGCGCCTGGCCGATGAGCGCCTTCTCGACCGCAGCTGCACGCACCGGGCGAGCGACGAGGCCGCCGAGGGCGACCGACGCTGCACTGCACATCCCGTTGTTCAGCGTGACGACCGCCGCAGCGCCGATCACGGCGTAGCGGGAAGCGGGATGCGTGAACTTGACGTACGCGCTTCCCTGCCCTTTCTGCTTCATCGGCACCTCGATGGAAACCAGCAGGTCGTGTTCGTCAAGCGCAGTCGTCATCATGCCCTTGAAAAAATCCTGCGCCTCGACTGTCTTCGTGCCGCCGCCCCCGCTCACCACGAAGCGCCCGCCAAGCGCCGTCAGCACGGTCGGCAGATCGGACGCTGGATCGGCGTGAGCCACGTTGCCGCCGATGGTCCCTCGATTTCTGACCGCCGGATCGCCAACCTGCCCGGCGGCTTCGGCCAGCGCAGGGCATTGTTCGCGCAGTGCTTTGGCCAGCTCGGCGTGCGTCACCAGCGCACCAACACGTACGATGCCATCCTTGATGATGACGTGCTTCAACTCGGCAATGCGGCCGATATCAATCAGCGCAGGCGGCGCAGCCAGCCGGAATTTCAGCAACGGGATCAGGCTATGTCCGCCTGCCAGAATCTTGGCGCCAGGATGTTTCCTGAGCAGATCGCTCGCTTCGGCGATAGAGGCCGCGCGGTAGTAGTTGAAATCTGGTGAGTACATTGCTGTGTTCCTTCGGGCAGGGCTGAAGCCCTGCGCTACATTCGGTTCATCACGACATTCGGTTCATGGCGCGCCAGACGCGCTCGGCAGTCATCGGCATCTGAATCGTCTCGACGCCGTACGGCGCAAGTGCGTCCATCACCGCGTTGTAGACCGCGACCGTGGATGCAATCGTGCCGGCCTCCCCGATCCCTTTCAAGCCAAGCGGGTGGTGCGGAGAGGGTGTGTTGGAAGAGAGGACCTCGATGTCGCAGAGCACATCGGCTCGAGGCAAGGCGTAATCGGCCATCGATCCCGTGACGAGCTGGCCATTCGTATCGTAGGCAGCCTCCTCCCAAAGCGCCTGACCCACACCCTGCACGACACCGCCGTGCACCTGGCCTTCCACGATCACCGGATTGATCTGGGGACCGCAATCGTCGAGGGCGACGTACCGCTTGAGATCGATGCGTCCTGTTTCCGGATCGATCTCGACGACCGCGACATGCGAGCCGAAGGGGAAAGTGAAGTTCGGCGGGTCGTAGAACATCGAGGCTTCAAGGCCGGATTCGACGCCTGCAGGCATGTTCCACGCGACGTTCGCCATCAGGGCGACGTCCTGGATCGTTTTCGACTTGTCCGGCGAGCCCTTCACGAAGAACTTCCCGTCGGCGTAGTCCATGTCCTCGACGGCGGCTTCGAGCAGGTGCGCGGCCATCACCTTGGCCTTCTCCTTGACCTTTCTCGTCGCCAGAACCAGCGCGGCTCCGCCCACCGCCGTGGTGCGGCTGCCGTAGGTCCCCCATCCCATCGGCGACACATCGGTGTCGCCGTGCATCACCTTGACATCGTTCACGTCGACGCCAATCTCGCTCGCGACCAGCTGAGCGAATGTCGTTTCCTCGCCTTGCCCGTGCGGAGAGGCGCCGATGAACACCTGGACCTTTCCTGTCGGATGGACGCGAACGATGGCGCTCTCCCACAGGCCCCCCTGAAATCCAATCGCGCCGGCAACCTGGGACGGACCGAGGCCACAAATTTCCACGTACGAGGTGAGGCCGATCCCCATGCACCGGCCGTTCTTGCGCGCGTCCTCTTGTTCTTTCCGCAGGTCGTTGTACTTGACGTGCTCGAGAACCTTCTTCAAGCCGGCGGGATAGTCTCCGCTGTCGTAGGTCAACCCGGTTACCACCGAGTGGCCATTTTCGAACCGCGGAATCATGTTCTTCAACCGCAGGTCCGCGGGATCCATCTTGAGAGTGCTCGCCAGCTTGTCGACTAACCGTTCGACCATGAACGTCGCTTCGGGACGTCCGGCGCCGCGGTATGCATCCACCGGCGTCGTGTTCGTGTAGATACCGTGCACATCTTCTTTGACCGCCGGCAGGTTGTAGACGCCCGAGAGCATGAGGCCATGGAGAATGGTCGGAATTCCGGGGGCAGCCGTCGAGAGGTACGCTCCCATGTTCGCCCAGATCGTGGCCCGGAGGCCCAGTATCGTGCCGTCCTTTCGTGCCGCGAGCTCGATCTCCTGGACATGATCGCGTCCGTGAGTCGTCGCCTGATAGTTCTCGCTGCGCGTTTCGGTCCACTTGACCGGGCGATTCAGCGTCATCGCGCAGAAGCAGGTGATGAAATCTGCTGGATAGGTGGCGATCTTGCTGCCGAATCCACCGCCCACCTCGGGTGCGATCACGCGCAGCTTGTCTTCGGGAACGCCTGTGACAACCGACGTCAGAAACCGCACGACGTGCGGGTTCTGTGTCGTATTCCATAGCGTCAGCTCACCCGACGCTCCGCTCCACTTCGCGAGCGCCGATCGAGGCTCTATCGCGTTGGGTATGAGGCGTTGCTGGACGATGCGTTCCTTGACGATGACTTCGGCGCTCTTGAACGCGGCGTCGATGTCGCCACCGGCGACGGTCCAGTGAAAGGCCTCGTTGTTGGGCACCTGCGGGTGAAGCTGCGGAGCGCCGGATTTAGCGGCCGCCTGGGCGTCGGTCACCGACGGCAGGGGCTCGTAGTCGACCTCGATCAGCTCGAGCGCATCGTAGGCCTGATACGGAGTCTCGGCGACCACGACGGCGACGATGTCACCCACATAGCGCACGATGTCGCTGCCCATGCACTGGTAAGGCGCCACGTTCAGATTCGAGTTGGGCAGCAGCCACGCGCACGGTACCGCCTTGAGTGCGTTGCAGACCTGGCCGCCAGTACTCACCATCACGACGCCGGGCGCCTCCTTCGCACGACTCGCGTCGACGTTCTTGATCCGCGCGTGCGCGTGCGGACTGCGCAGCATCGCGGCATGCAGCATCCCCGGCAGTGTCAGGTCGTCCGTATACGTCGCAGTGCCGGTGATCAAGCGCGGATCCTCCCTGACGACGAATTCCCGATCCGAAAATTCTGCTGCTCATAATCGTTCACCAATTCTCAGGTTGACGTGGACGATCGACGATGGACGATCGACGATGGACGACGATGGACGATCACTTCCCTATCGTTGCCGCCGCCTCGCGGACGGCGCGGACGATGTTCTGATACCCCGTGCATCTGCACATGTTGCCTTCGAGACCGTGGCGGATTTCCTCGTCAGACGGCTTCGGATTGTGCTTGAGCAGCTCGTGCGCCGCCATGATCATCCCCGGCGTGCAGAAGCCGCATTGCAGGCCATGCTTGTTCCAGAACGCCTCCTGCAGCGGATGCAGCTTGCCGTCCTGGGCGAGACCTTCGATTGTCGTGATCGAGCTTCCGTCCGCCTGGACCGCCAGGCAGGTGCACGATCGAACCGCGGCGCCGTCCAGCAGGACCGTGCACGCCCCGCACTGACTCGTATCGCAGCCCACCTTTGTACCGGTGACGCCTCCGAGGTCACGGATGAAGTGGACCAGCAACAGCCGCGGTTCCACGTCGCGTTGATATTGCCGACCGTTGACGGTGATGTTGACAGGAACCTTCACGGACCACCTCCACCACGCGAGCGTGAGCTTCGGCCGTCTACCTTGATGACGCCGGCTTGACGAAAGAACGGATTATAGCGAAATGCGCTCATTTTCAAGGGCGTGAGTCAGTAACGTGACGCCTGGATCCAGGCGTCGGCGCGTGACCAGCTTGCGGCGAAATCAGCATCCACCTCCGACGACGGGTTGCCGCGCGCCGCGAGCGCCTTCTGCAAGCCGAACAGCGACCACCCGTTGTGTGGATGGTCCTCGAGCTCCGCGCGGTACACGCGTTCTGCGTCCGCGTATCGCTTGGCGTCGAGCAGCGCCGCGCCGAGCCAGTGACGCGCGGCGAACGGCAGAGGCTCGGGCTCGTCGTAGACGAGGTCGTCCTCGAGCTCGACCGCTTTCTCAAACGATCGAATCGCGTCGCCGAGATCGCCGGCGCTGCGGTGAATCTCGCCCTCGAGAATCGAGGCGACGATACCGAGCAGGTTCTTCGCGCTGTGCATGCGAAAGGCGCCCTTCGAGGTCTCGGCGGTCTTCCTGACGCGCGCGAGATAGACACGCGCGAAGTCTGGCGCTCCCTGCCGCAGCTGCGCGTAACCCTGCGCGAAGTCCCACAATCCTCCGAGCACTTCATCCTTCGGCCGGTTCTTCACCTCGAGGACTTCGTCGAAGCGTCCGAACCGCACCAGGGTGAGGACGTGATGAAAGGTATCGCCTGTCAACTTCGCGTAGTCTTTCGCAGCTTGAATGGCCACGGCGCCCTGACCGTCCATCGAGGCGGCATAGAGCAGCATGTGCAGGTTGTGCTCGGGATAGATGGCGAACCCCTCGCCCACTTTCGCCTTCTGATCGGAATGCCATGCCTCGATGTTGGCTCTCACAGAATCGCCCCAGCGCCCCACTTCGTTCCACGTGTGAGAAGGCATGTGGTTGATGTGGCTTGCGCCCGGGATCGACTTGCCGAGGAACGCGGCGCACGCTTCGGCGCGCTCGGGCACAACGGTTGATTCCGTCGCATGCACATAGAGGTGACAGGCGCCCGGATGGTGAACGTCTTTGGCAAGGACCTGCTCGAGGACCTGGTGCAGGCGCTTGACCGATGGGCTGTTGATGTCGCGGGTCCCCCGACGAGGCTCCAGGAGAAACAGTGCGTCGGCATACAGCGTGGCGGCCTCGAGATCGTCCGGATATCGCGCGGCAAGTCGCTCCATCGCCTCCGCGTACGCCTTGTCCTGCTCGACGCGCTTGCTGACGTCGAATTTTTCGACGTACCGGACGCTCATCGCATCGATGAACGCACGTTCTTTCTCGGTTGCGTGATTCTTCAGCGACACGGCCTTCTGAATCGCCGCATACGCGTGCGGCGCTTCCTCTGCGCTCATCGGACCGTTCAAGTAGGATCCCCAGGCCCAGGCTTCGCCCCAGTAACAGATCGCACAATTCGCGTCGCGCTTCCACGCTTCGCGAAACGACCGCACCGCTTCGGGCTTCGCGAACGAATACATCATCTGGAAGCCCTGATCGAAGAAGGCCTGCGCCTCCTTATTAGTACTGGAGATCGGTCGCCTGAAGGTCCCCAGCCCGGTCTTGTAAATCCCGATTGGGGCGGCATAGCGTTCTGGCAACGAAGGTTGAGCCGTCTGCTGTGCGCGGGCCAGAGACGACCAGTCCAGGAAAATAACAGTCGCGAGGCCGATGACGGCAGCCTTCATGAAAGACCGGATTATACGCATGGATACCTCATCGAGCTGCAACCGCGAAGGGCTCGACGTCGTCCTGAGGATCCGCCCAGCGATCGTTCGGGATCAGCGGAGTCCAGCCGGGCCTGCCCGGATCCTGATCGTAGGGATAGGGACCAAGCTGCCGGAAGAGCTCTTCGTACTTCGCGAGCTTGACTCGATCCAGCCGCACGCCGAGGCCGGGACCATCGGGCACGCGAATCGCGCCGTTCTCGTATTTGAGCTTCCCACCCTCTATCACGTCGTCTACGATGTGGTGATAGTGCGCATCGGCAGCGAACGACAGGTTCGGCAGAGCCGCCCCCAGGTGCAGCATCGTCGCGAGCTGAATGCCAAGCTCGCCGGACGAGTGCACTGCTACTCCGAGCTGAAACGTCTCGCAGACGCCGGCCGCCTTCATGCATGCGCGCATTCCGCCCCAGAACGTCGTGTCGAGCAGGATGACATCTACGGCGCGCTGGAGGACGTTCGCGGCAAGCTGCTCGAAGTTCACCACGACCGTGTTTGTGGCGAGCGGCACCCGAAGCTTCTCACGCGCGTGCCGCATGCCCGTGAGGCCGAACACCGGATCCTCGAGGTAGTCATTGTCGAGATCTTCGATCGCGCGGCCGAATCGCACAGCCTGCTCTGTCGTCCAGACCGCGTTGGGATCGAATCGAAACCGGTCGCCGGGAAACTCCGCCGCGAGCGCGCGATAACATTCGAGCTCGTAGTCGGGAGGAAACACGCCGCCTTTCATCTTGTGCGTCGTGAAGCCGTACGCTGGCCTTCAGCGCGCGCGCCTGAGCCACAAGGTGGTCTTTCGTCCTGATGGCGCCCAGGCCGTTTGCTGCGGCATACCGAAAAAAGAGATACGACGCAAAGTTCACGCGGTCGCGGACACGGCCTCCGAGGATGTCGGACACCGGAACGCCCCACGACTGGCCCAGCAGATCGAGACACGCGAACTCGATGGCCGCAACAATCTGCGTTCGATTGTTGTAGAGGGACGCGGTGGGATTCGCGAGAAGAAACCGCATCTCCTCCAGGCGCGCGGGGTCTCGTCCCTGCAGGTAGGGCCTCATCGCGCCGATAGCGGATACAGCGGATTGGCCACCACCGCCCATCTCGCCGAGGCCGACTAAACCGGTGTCGGTTTCAACCTCGACGATGGTGCGGACGAAACGACCCCAATGGCAACCATTCGCGTGCCGGAGCGGCGCTTCGAGAGGCACGGCGACCGTGGTTGCGCGGACATCACAGATTCTCATGCACCGGAAATGATAGGCTCATTTGGCCGGAAGCGCTGGCGCAGCTGCTGGCTCCTCGTTGCCACTGCACTTGTCTGGACTGGCGCCCGTGATCCAGTTGCCGGACAGGGCACCTTTCCAGCCCGGCTGGATACCTACTTCACCACGATATTGAAACTGACGAGCAAGGAGCGAACGGTCCTTCTTACGGGCTCACCGCTCGCAAAAAATCTCGACGCCGATCCCGTCAAGGAAGTCGCCGTGTTTGGAGCGATCTGGATCGCATCGCCTATCGCGAGATATATCGCCGCTTTGCAGGACATCGAGAATTTTGAAAAGGGCGGCGGCTTCCGGATAACCAGGCGCGTCAGTGAGCCCGCTCGCATCCAGGACTTCGCACAGCTCGTTTTGCCGGATGAAGATGTCCAGGATTTGAGGTCGTGCCGGCTGGGCGACTGCGAGCTCAAGCTGAGCGCCGAAGCGCTGACTCGCCTGAGAAAGGAAGTGGACTGGACCAGGCCGGACGCCAAAGCGCAGGTCGAACGGCTCATGCGGACAATTGCTGTCGACTACGTCAACGGCTACCGGGAGGGAGGAAATGGTCGTCTCGCGGTCTACCGGGACGGGAGCAATCCAACCTTTGTTGCCAACGAATTTCGCGAACTGGTGAGAGCGATGCCCGAGCTCACCGACTACGCGCCAGACATGCGGCGCTACCTGCTCGACTATCCGAAGGCGACCGGACGGCACACGACATCATTCTTTTACTGGCAGGAAGCGGAGTTCGGACTCAAGCCCACCATTCGAATCAATCACGTCGCCATTCAGGAGGCCAGCGAAGGGACGGTGGTTGCCTCCAAGCAACTCTATTCGAGCCACTATTTCTGGACCGCTCTCGAGTTGCGCGTGTTAGTACCGGATCGGTCGCGCGGACCGGGATTCTGGCTGGTGACCGTCAGTCGCAGCCGATCGGATGGCTTGAGCGGCTTTGTCGGCCGGATCATCGGAGGCAAAGTGCGGGAAGGCGCGCGCGACGGACTCGAGTCTGCTTTGATCGCCACCAAGAAGAGCATCGAGTCTCGATAACCTCATCGAGCTCGTCGCCCCGGCGAACAGTAACACTGCTAATCGCCGATGTGAGCAAACAATCCCCCGACAAACATCGCCACGCCGATGAGGCCGATGACAATCCCGGCCGGCAGCATGACTACCGTGACGCCCAGCGCCAGCCCGACCACCATCAACACGAACCCGACGATGACCGCGGCCATGTGCCCGAGCACGATTTCCGCCGTTCGGACCCAGGGGTGATGCAATAAAGCGTGTGCCATGTGAACCTCCGTGACGCCGCTACGCAAGGCGCGTGCCTTCGGCCCTGTGCTGCCACGCGGCGCAGGTGCTGCACTCTGCAGGCCGCTTCACCGGCTTGAACGCCCCGTCCTTGTGACAGCTCCAGTCCCATGACCACGCATCAATCCAGAGGGGCCACTCGAGAAAAAGCGTCGGCATTGCCCATTTACACGTTCGCGGTAGACGTTCAGATTCCATGATCACCTCGCGGGCTTGTCTGCTTCGGCGTGCAATCGCGGTGCCTTACGCGATCGTCAAGACGTCGTGCGATCTGGAAGGGTTTGGCGAAACCGATCAGGAATCGGGGTTCGGCGCGCAGGAAAAATTCTGATCTCTGCGAAATATTTCATCCCAGGAATGGCACGTCTTTGCGCCCAGTCCCTCAACCCTCGGACTCCAACATACATGGCGCTGGAATTGCTGATTGCGATTGGCGACGAAGAGAAGCACGGAGGCAGCCATGTCTGAATCACGCGAACATCGAGTTGAGCTTCGGTTCGTTCGAGGCTACGAATTTGTGGCGACGTTCAAGGACCAGGTCGGCTTGCCGGCGGTGGTGTTCGACGAGCCAGCCCCGCTCGGCGAGGGTTCCGGACCAAATGCCGCAGCCGTGCTCGCCGCGGCAGTGGGCAACTGTCTGGCCGCCAGCTTCGCCTACTGTCTGCGCAAAGTGAGACTTGAACCCGTTGACCTCACCGCGGAAGTCGTCGCGCACGTCGATCGCAACCAGCAGGGCCGATTCAGAGTCACGAGCATCGATGTGGAGCTGAAGCCTGAACTGCTCGAGGGCGACAAGGCGCGCCAGGAACGCTGCGAACGGTTGTTCGAGGACTTCTGCGTCGTAACCGAGAGCGTCCGCCGCGGCATTCCGGTTTACGTGAAGATAGCTGAACCGGCCGGCCAGCGAGCCGCGTAATGCGGGATGACTACTGTGCGCTGGAGCGTCGTCGTTCTCATCGCCGCTACACGGTCTGATCCACTTTTGGGGTTGCCCACGGCATCTACCTAGGCGGAACTGCCGCATCAGAGGAAGCCGATTTCAGCGATGGGGCTCTCTGTGGTTAACGGCCGGGATCATGATGGTTGCGGCGCGGTAGTGTGGTTGCCGGGCCGCGAGGCTGGTGGATTGTGGGTGTGGTGGCGCTCGTGATATCCCAGGCGGTCATCGCGACCGCATGGCGAGACGCCTGGGCGGGCACGATCCCGAACGTTATCTTCTCGGCGCGGCTCTGCACGGCTGCCTACGAAGACGTCGAAGCTGATCGACGGCAACCGTGCAGGATGGCCGTCGTGATGCTGTCGAGCCTTGCGGCTGGGGTCGGGCCGCAGCCGACGCAAGGCCCGCGGCCCGCGCCGGCTCAGCCTGCTGGCGTTGCGGCGTGGGCGGTGTGGGCGACGGGTGTTCCAGAAGAACCGGATGCCTCCGCGGGCATCCGCAGCGGGCAGGACGCGCGATGGATCTTTGCGTCCGCGCCAGGGATGCTGCGCGTGGTGGGGCTGATTCCCGGCACGACCGCCGCGGCATGTCACGGCGATCTGGATGCTGATGGCGATTTCTCGCGGTTCGACGCTCTCGACTACACGAGCACCGCTCGGCCTTGCTGTGTGTGTCTTTGGATGGGCGCTGCGTTTGGAGATGATGGTATCGATCGGAACCCGTCCCGCATTGCAAGGACATGTCAAATGCCCTGCACATGGGATCGCTCAAAGGTGACGCACAGACATCCTGAGAAGCTGAAGGGGATGATTCACGAAGGCAACGTCCGGCGTGTCGTCGTCAATCACAAGGGCCGGACGGTTGCCGAGTTTCCGCTGACCGCTGGTGTCGTGGGTGTCCTTGTCGCGCCGGTTCTCGCGGCGGTCGGCGCCATCGTTGCGCTCCTGAAGGACTGCACGATCGAAATCGAGCGCGTACAGGACGACGTCAAGGAGGAGGCCCCGAGCGCGGCGGCCCGGTAGGCGATGGCTTCTCGATTTCTTCGTGATCCCGGTCGTCCTGCAGATTGCCGTGCCGATCGCCGAACTCCTGGCATGGCAGGCAGCCGGCCGGGACACGAATCTGATTTCATGGTTCCTCAAGCATGGCGCCGTATGCTGCTACATCTGAACGCATGGATGCTGACCTCGCTACCACGAACCTGTTCCTTGGCGTCATCGCCGCTGTGAGCGCGCTCGAGGCCTTGACGCTGATCGCCATCATCGTCGGCGTATTCGTTCTTCACTCGTCGAATGATGCGGCTCATCGATTCTCTCGAGGCTGGAACCGAGATTGCCCCTGCAGCCGCACGGGTTTGTTCGATTCTCGACGACATCAAGGAGATGACGGCGAGGGTGAGGAACGGCGTCGGGTGGATTCACAGACTCACCGCGCGCATCTTTCACAGGTAAGGACGATGCCCGAGACCAGAGTCATTTATCAGGTGCTGGCGCGAGGACGCCGGTGCTGGCTCTTCCGAGTGACAAGAAATGGATGCGGCGCGCGATCTCGCTGCAACCTGAGAGATCCACCTCCAGGAGGTCTGCATGACACCGAAATTTCGAACCCCTGCTGGCAGCGTGTCTTGTCGCCACGCTCAGCGCTTCCGTGTCGGCAGACCAAGGCGCGCGCCTGAGCCGCGTGATGCGGGAAAAGATGGAGCACGCGCAGGCGATCCTAGCCGGTGTGATCACTAATGACTGGGGGGCGCTCGATCGCGAGAGCCGCGCCCTGGCCTTGGCGGTTCGCGATCCGGCGTGGGTCGCGGCGCTTACTGGACCCGACTATATCCGCCAGAGCGACGCATTCTCGCGCGCGCTGCAGGATCTGATCGAAGCATCGGCCGCGCGTGATCTGGATTCAGCCGCCGGCGCCCAAATCGAGCTGACAACGACCTGCGTGCGCTGTCACGTCTACATGTCACGGCGTCGCATCGCGAAGTAGGGCTTGCATTCGCACCTAGCGAAGGCCGGCCTCCGCGGCCGCATGACGTAGCACATCTGCTGAATGTTGCAGACGTTCGAGCTCGTCTGCGCTCACCTCCGGTTCGAGTACCTCGGCTGCTCCTCGAGCGCCGACCACAGCAGGCAGCGATAGCGCCACGTCTCTCATCCCGAGGGCGCCTTCCTGCATTCGGGAGACGGTCAGAACGCGACGCTCATCTCGAAGAATGCACTGCAGTAAGTCGGCAGTCACCAGGCCAATTGCGTGATTCGTGGCCCCCTTGCGGCGAATGATTTCGTACGCAGCCCGTTTTACATCGTTGCCAAGCGCCGCTTCACGTTGGGGATCCCATCCGGCCCACGCTCTCAGCGGCACGCCTCCCGCGCGTGCCGCCGTCCACAGCACGACCTCCGAATCGCCATGCTCGCCGACAACATGAGCATGAATGGAGCGCGGATCAATATGGATGACCTGACCGATGATCTGTTTCAGTCGGGCCGTGTCGAGCATCGTGCCCGTGCCGATGACCCGCGCGGCGGGCAAGCCCGAAACCTGCGTCAGCCTTTGGGTCAGCACATCGACAGGATTGCTTACGACCACGACCGTGCCGCGAGCGCGAATGAGGCGCTTGCCGATCTCGTCGAGCATCGCTGCATTCTCGCGGAGCAGTTCCAGCCGCGATTCGCCCGGCCGACCCCCCCGGCCAGCTGCGATGACGACAATATCGGCATCGACCATCTCCTCGATCGTGGCCGTCCTGACGGCCGCCGGCGGGTAGAAGGACGCACCGTGCGCCAGGTCCATGGCTTCGCCCTCGGCGACGGCTTCGCGCACGTCGAAAAGGAGAAGTTCGTCGGCAGCACCCAACTGCAGCGTGGAGATCGCCACACTCGATCCGACCCAGCCTGTGCCGATGATGGCGACTTGTCTCTTCATCGCCCGATTCTCAGATCGGCGGCCTGGTGGAAATGTTGAGCCCTTTCAGAACCCATGGTCAACAACCGACATCGGCCCTGATATAGGTGTCGTTTGGCATCCGCTTCAGAAAGTGTGATGCTTCGAGCGCACCGAAAATCGCGTCGGCACTTTGTGCGTCGAGATTCCACAATCGCTGAGCTTGCCGTTTCGACAGGTGCAGTCCTGGCATCTCGGCGAACTCGCATTTCACCAGGCGTACCCATTCACAGAAATTCTGACCTGCCGTTTGATGCATGGGACCCCCAATCAGCTCGACGGCAACCTCCGTGCCACTGCGAGTCTGCAGTACCATCCGCAACGTGCGGTGCTGGAGTCCACGATCTTGTTGGGATCGTGAACTATCTCGCAGCCTCCGGGGAAATTCCAGCAACGGTCTACGCGATCTCGGATCTCGGATCTCGAAGAAATTCCTCATCTTCACTGAAATTCCTAAGCGACCAGTCGCCCCGACGCGCCAGGTGCGGTCGGAATAGCGGAGTAGAGCGCGTCTCTGAGCGCCACATCCCGCGGGTCTCCCGACAACCGCGTCCCCATCCTGTTCGTCACGTACGCGTAGCCGACGCCCGCCGCCGGATCCGCAAAGCCAAGAGCGCCGCCGGCGCCGGGTGACCCGAACGAACTGGCGCTGCCGAACGGCAACGCGGGCGTCGACTTCATGAAGCCGAGCGAGAACTGGACGCCGTGGACCTTCATGCATTCGTCGTAAAACCCGCGCGCCGGAGGAACCGCCGGCGCGGCCAGCAATTCGAGCGTCTCCGCGGCGCAACCCCAGCTCGCGGCCGCCGGTGGCGAAGACGCTGTAAGCATGGGCGATCGCCCGGGCAGTACCGACGGCACCGCCGGATGGCACTTCGAGGTTGCGCGCGTAGACGTGCGGCTCATCATGAGGCAGCTCGGAACCCCTGAGCGCCCGGACGATCTTCGAGCGTGGATTCATCGTGTCGAGCGCCAGGCGAAGCGGGAAGCCGTGCAAGCAGCTCGACCCACGTGGGCCGCGCCATCGTGGCCAGCCGCGAGTTCGGGATGTCCTCGGGCAGCCTGATGTAGACGTCCAGCCCGAGCGGCGAGGCGATCTCATCCTGGAAGAACTGTCCCAGGCTGCGATGCTGTGGATCGATACGGCGCAACAGCTCGCTCTCGTAGAACCCGAGCGTGATGCCGTGATAGGCCTGCCGCGTGCCCGGTTCCCACGCGGGTTTCTGACGGGCCAGCACGACGGCCAGGCGATCGAGGTCGGCGACGAGGCTGCGATCCACGGGCTCGTCGAGCACGTACAGCCCTGCCTGGTGTGCCAGCAGCTGGCGGACGGTGATGCGCTCTTTGCCCTGCTGCGCGAACTCCGGCCAGTACGTGCACACCCGTTCTTCGTAGTCGAGCCATCCGCGGGAGTGGGCGATGGCGAGCGTCATCGCGGCCAGGCCCTTGGTCGCCGAGTAGACGATCACCATCGTGTCCTGCTCCCACGGCTCGCCGGTCTGCTTGTTTCGGACACCGCCCCAGAGGTCGACGACCTTCTCGCCGCGATGGTACGCACAGCAGGCGCCGCCCAGTTCCCGGCGTCGAGCGAAGTTGTCGGCAAACGCCTCGCGCACGGCCTCGAATCCGCGACTGACGTGTCCCTCGATCTCACGCATGGTTACGCTCCGCGTCTCTCGAAAGCACAAACAGCGCCAGCCGCATGTATCGGTTATTGGCGCGACTCGCAATCTGCGGATGTGGAAATTTCGAGGGCCGATGCGAAAAATTCCGTGCGCCGTGGCGGGATCGGGCAATCGGCTCTTACAAAGACTTACCCGGCACGAGGCAGGCCCGGACAGTGCCGTCGGGATTGCGGCGTATGATCAACTGCGCACGCACGTCTGAAATCATCATCGTATACACGATGCTGTCTCCCTCACATCGAATGTCCGGAACCGGACCCGGCCTCTCGTCGCGCTCGATGTTTCGTTCAATCACGATTGTGGCGTGTGCAATCTTTTGGCCACGTGCGATCGTCGGCGACTCTCAATGATCCCGATCGAACAGACCGCCGGCGGAGCCGGGGGGTCCAGTCAATTCGCTCGACGACGGGTGCCTGATCTTCCGTTATCACCGCTCCCCCGGTTCGCTATTTTCGCAAGTCTGGTGCCGCTTGCCCGGTCGGTTGGTTCCTTCCAGCCCGTTCGGCTGCTGTGTCCTGTCTGCATGAACCGTGCTTGAATAGGCAGCGCATGCTTCGCCCGTCTCGCCACGTCGAACCGCGCGGTGTCCTTCAGATGGCGCGTCACTACGTTCGCGAGCTGATCTATGGAGCCAACGACGGCATCATCACGACGTTTGCCGTTGTGGCGGGCGTCTCCGGCGGCGGCCTGTCCTTGCGTGTCGTGCTGATCATCGGCGCGGCAAATCTGTTCGCCGACGGCCTCTCGATGGCCGCCGGCAACTACCTCTCGATAAAGTCGTACGAGAGCGTTCTCGAAGCCCAGAACCTTCCCCAGGAGGAAGCCTCGCCCGTGAGACACGGCCTTGCGACCTTTCTCGCGTTTGTCGTTGCGGGCGCGGTGCCGCTGCTGCCCTACATGATTCCCGTCCTGCGGATGAATCGCTTCACGTTATCGATTGCGTTTACCCTGCTGGCCCTTTTCGCGGTCGGGGCGTCTCGCGCTCTCGTTGCCAACGTGCGATGGTGGCGGGCCGGCCTCGAGATGCTGGCGCTCGGCGCTGTCGTTGCCGGCGTCGCCTATGGCAGCGGCGCCATGGTTTCGGCGATGCTCCGCGCGTGAACACACTCTGTGGAATTTTTCCGATTGACCGAGGAAAATCCGAGCTCGGAGTGCAAACGTTCCCGAAACTGGCACATGGACTGGGTCACGACAGGAATTGCTTCAAGTACAGATCCGGCGACCCGCGAAGCGCGGCGAAGTTGCCTTCGAAGTGGATCCGCCCGTCCATCAGGACGAGGAATTCCGCTTCATCGGTTTTGCTTTGATCCGCCGGCACGATGGCGAGACGCCCGTGTCGCGCACCGCTTCGTGGGTCGCGACGTAGAACGCATCCTGGAGCTGGTGTGTCACGACGATCGAGGTGACATGCTCCAGGTCCCTTAACTTGATGATTTCATTGTCGACCGTCTTTGCCGTGATCGGATCGAGACCGGAGGTCGGGTCGTCGATCAACAGGTGGCGAGGTTTGGCGGCAAAGGCGCGCGCGATCGCGACGCGGCGCCGCTGCCCCCGGACAGTTCCGATGGCATTCGATCGATGTAGTCCTCCAGGCCGATGAACCCGAGGACCTTCCTCGACGCGGCGGCGGACCTCCTCCGGCGGCATGCGGATTTCTTCGTACGAGACGGTAGCCGACATTTTCCGCCACGGTCAGCGAATCGAAGAGCGCCGACTCCTGGAACAGCATCCCGATGTCGCCGCGCACCCCCAGCATCTGCTCCTCGGGCATGTTGTCGATGCGCTCGCCTCTCACCCGGATGACGCCGGCATCGGGTTTTAGCAAGCCGAGGATCAGCTTCAGGACGACCGATTTGCCGGCGCCGCTGGCTCCGAGCAGGATCGTCATGCGCCCGGCACGCACAGAGAAGCTGACGTCTCGCAGCATCACGTTGTCATCGAAGGCCAGCGACACCCGTTCGAACGCCAGGGCGGGCCCGCTACTCTGCACCCGCGGTCATTTGCTGGCAGCATCTCGTGGTCACTTGGAACCGACGCGGTTTGGAAAAATTCCCACCTGCGGCGGACGTTTTAGGGTTCCAGATTCACTGACGCGTACTGGGTCAGGCGAGGGATCGGAAAGGCGTGATTGCCATCATGGTACTGGCCAGTGCTACCTTTGTGCGTGCGCTCAGCCCGCTCTGCGCGCCGTCGCCAGGTTGGCACAGTAGGACATGCACCTCAAGTGGAAAGACAAGCGGAGCGTTTCCTCACTCAGCGAGCGACGACTTCGCAGCCGCGTACCCGGCATATGCCACCACGCTCGCGCTCGACGATCTCCGCGCGCGGCGACTATCCTCTGCTGGACAGCCTCGGGCATGTCTATCTCGATTACACCGCGGGCAATCTCGTGCCGCTCTCCCTCGTCGAACGGCACCATTGCGCTGCTGCGCGATCATCTGCTCGGAAATCCGCATTCGACCAATCCCGCTTCGGCACTGTCGACGGCCTACGTCGAGCAGACGCGGCTGTCGGTGCTCGACTTCTTCAACGCGGATCCAGACGAGTACCTGCGTCATTTTCACGGCCAACGCCACAGAGGCGCTGAAGCTGGTCGGCGAAGCCTACCCCTTCGAGGCTGGCGGCCAGTATCCGCTCACGTTCGACAACCACAATTCGGTCAACGGCATTCGCGAGTTCGCGCGCGTGCAGGCGCTGCCCGACCACCTACGTGCCGTCGTGCTGCCCGAGATGCGGGTCGATGACGAGCGAGCTCGCCGCGCACCTCGACGGCGCACGCGGGCGGGCCATCGCCTGTTTGCCTATCCCGCGCAATCGAACTTCTCAGGCGTGCAGCATCCGCTCGATTGGATTCCGCTCGCGCAGGAGTGCGGCTGGGACGTGCTGCTCGATGCGGCGGCATTTACGCCCACCAACCGCCTCGACCTTGGTCGCTGGAAGCCCGATTTCGTCTCGCAGAGTTTCTACAAGATGTTCGGGTACCCGACCGGCGTCGGCTGCCTGATCGCGCGCAAGTCGGCGTTGGCGAAGCTGCGGCGGCCATGGTTCGCGGGCGGCACGATCACCGTTGCGTCGGTGCAGGGCGACAAGTTCTATCTCGCCGAGGGAGCCACGGCTTTCGAGGATGGCACACCGAACTATCTGGCGTTGCCGGCGGTCGAGTTCGGCCTGCAGTACATCGCGTCAGATCGGCATCGACACGATTCACACGCGCGTGCGCTGCCTGACCGGCTGGCTCATCGAACGGCTGCCCGAGCTTCGACACGCCAATGGCACGCCGCTCGCGCGCATCTATGGACCGCGATCGAACGCGCGGCGTGGCGGCACGGTGACTTTCAACTTCTACGATTGCGACGGTCGCGCAATCGATCACCGCTGACGTCGAAGAGCGGGCGAACGCCGCGGGCATCTCGCTGCGGACGGGTGCTTCTGCAACCCCGGCGGCGGCGAGATCGCGCTTGGCATCACCGGCGCCGAGCTGTCGTCGTGCTTCCGCCAGTCCGAGCACGAAACGCATCTGACGGTCGACGACTTTCGGCTGTGCATCGATGGCAAGAGCACGGGCGCGGTTCGCGTGTCACTAGGGTTGGTGTCGAATCTTGCGGACGTCGACGCGTTCATCACGTTCGCGGCTACGTTCCTCCGTGATGATCGCGGCCTATCCTGTAACTCGAATTAGCGGAATGCGGGAAGGAATCCGGCTGATGCGCGTCCGAGCGCTGCTGGCAGTCCTCACGCGATACTCGTGCGGCTCACCCATCCGGTGGTCCTCACGCGCAACGGCTCGGCGCTGTCGGATTGCCTCGTCCCTTGCTGGCCGTGCGTCAGCCGGTCATGTTGACTGATCAGAAGCACACAGTGAAACGGACATCCGCGCTTTCGCGCTGTTCTACGCTGACGCTGGCGCACACCAGCGTCGTGTCGTGACAGACTCTGCTCATCGACCTACGCGCTCCGTCTCGGGGAATGTCGCTCAGGCTCATAGTATATCGCCGAGCCGTCTGACGAGGCTGACGCACGTCACGATGCGTCGCTACGATTCGTCCTCTTGCAGACACACCCGTCGGCTTTCTCCCTTCATGCCAGCTCGATTCTCTGAGCATCGTCGCGAAGCCGTGAATCGCCACCATCGTCATATCCAGCTGCGCATCTAACAATCGTCAGGCTGATGCTGGAAGGAACACGCCAGTCGAGGCCTATCGTGCTGCTGCCTCGCGACACGCATCGCCATTCTCGCTCGACATGAATCCGTCTGACACTCACGCTGACGTCACGCGCTCGAGCTTGAACTTCTCGATGCGATAGCGGATCTGATCGCGATTGACGCCCGAGCAGGCTCGCCGCGCGCGTCTGGTTCCAGCCGCTGCGCTCGAGCGCCTGCACGACCAGCGACCGTTCGAGCTGCTCGAGGTCGATGCCGTGCGCCGGCAGCTGCACGCCTTCGGTGAGCCGGGGCGCGGCGCCCGTCGTGAGCGGAAAGTCCTTGTCCCTCAGCTCGTCGCCCTCGGCCAGCAGCATCGCTCGCTCGATGGCATTGCGCAGCTCGCGGATGTTACCCGGCCAGCCATAGGCCTGCAGGCGCTTCATCGTCTCTGGCGCGACCCGCCGCACCCGCTTGCGGAACTCGCTGTTGTAGGCGTCGACGAAATAGTGGACCAGGCGCGGGATATCGTCGGCCCGCGCGCGCAGCGGCGGCAGCGCAATCGGCAGCACGTTCAGGCGATAGTAGAGATCCTCGCGGAACTTGCCGTGCTTCACTTCCTCTTCGAGATTGCGGTTCGTCGCGGCGACCACGCGCACGTCGACGCGGATGTCGCGCGGCGCCGCCGACGCGCTTGAAAGTCTTCTCCTCGAGAAAGCGCAGCAGCTTCGCCTGCAGCCCCGGCACCATCTCGCCAATCTCGTCGAGGAACACGGTGCCGCCGTCGGCCATCTCGAACAGGCCGCGCTTCTGCTGGCGCGCGTCGGTGAACGCGCCGCGCTCGTGGCCGAAGAGCTCGCTTTCGAGCAGCGCCTCGGGCAGCGCCGAGCAGGTGATGTTCATGAACGGCCTGGCGGCGCGGTCGCTCGAGTAGTGCAGCACCTTCGCCGCGAGATCCTTGCCGGTGCCGCTCTCGCCCGTCAGCAGCACGGTGGATGCGGGGCTCGCGGCGATCTTCTTCAGCAGCGTCTTCAGCTGCGCCGATCGCCGGGCTGTCGCCGACGATGCGATCGAGGCTGTAGGGCTGCGCCTGCGTCGCGCGAAGCGCGCGCACTTCGCGGCGCAGCCGCGTCGTTTCGAGCGCCTTTTCGACCAGCAGCGCGATCTCGTCGAGGTTGAATGGCTTGTTCGCGTAGTGATACGCGCCGGCCTTCATCGCTTCGACCGCCATGTCGACGCTCGAAAACGCGGTGAGCAGAATCACCAGCGTCTCGGGATTCGCCTCTTTGATCTTCTTGAGCACCGTCAGGCCGTCGGAGTCGGGAAGACGGTAATCGAGCAGCACGAGGTCGACCCCTTCGCGATGCTTCTCGAGCGCCTCTGCAGCGGTCTGCGCCTCGACCACGCGGTAGCCTTCCTGCGTGAGGCGGTCGCTCAGCGACCAGCGGATCAGCTGCTCGTCGTCGACGACGAGAATCGTGGGTTTGGCCATTCGCGTCTATTCTATCAAGTCGACTCTCAATTCGCGCCTGCGATCGCGCTTCATTGACCAGCGCCGCCAGACTCTCGACTTCGAACGGCTTGCTGATGACGCGATACGCGCCCAGCGCGGCGGCGCCCTGCGCCAGTTCCGGGCTGTTGTGAGCCGTAATCATGATGACCTGCGAGGTGGGCGCGAGGCGGCGCACTCGTCTCCAGCAGCCGCAGGTCGGCCGAATCCGGCAGCCGGTAGTCGAGCAGCACGACGTCGAACGGCTCCGCGCCTTTTCAATCGCGGTCAACCGCCATCGCGCCCATTGCCGCTTCTGTCACCACATATCCGCGCTCGCCGAGCATCTCCGCCAGCGACCATCGGATCAACGCTTCGTCGTCGACGACGAGCACGGTCGGTGCGGATTTTTTCGCCATAATGCGGAATATTTCTCATTCCCCTTCGGACTTCAGCCGAGACACGCTGAATTCCGGGCAAATACGTTAACATCTCGATTCTCCGCGGCCCTCCACTTCAATTTTCAGGCCATATGGAACCCATTCTTCAGTCGATCTTCGAGTCTGCCGTCGACGGCATCATCGTCATCGACGCCAGGGGACTCATCAAGGCGTTCAACCCGGCCGCCGAGCGGCTGTTCGGCTATCGCGCGAAGAGGTGCTCGACCAGAACGTCAAGCTGCTGATGCCGAGCCCGATCGGGAGCAGCACGATCGCTATCTCGCGAACTATCTCGAAACCGGCATCGCGCGCATCATCGGAACGGGCCGCGAGGTCCGCGGACGCCGGAAAGACGGCAGCACCTTCCCGCTGCACCTCTCGGTGGGGCGGATGGAGCTCGACGGACAGCCCGCCTTTACCGGCATCCTGCACGACCTGAGCCGGCGCGTCGAGATCGAAGAAGCGCTCCGCAAGAGCGAGGAGCGGCTGCGCTCGATCGTGGAATCGGCCGTCGACGCGCATCATCGTCATCGACGATCGCGGGCTGATTCAAGCGTTCAACCCGTCGGCCGAGCGGCTGTTCGGCTACCGCTTCAACGAGGTCCTCGGACGCAACGTCAGCCTGCTGATGCCCAGTCCCGACCGCGAGCGCCACGACGGGTATCTTCACCATTACCTCACGACCGGCGAACAGAAGATCATCGGCATCGGCCGCGAAGTCACCGCCCGCCGCAAGGACGGCACGACCTTTCCAGTGCACCTATCGGTCGGCGAGATGAAGTCCGATGGGCAAACGCAGCTTCACTGGCATCCTTCACGACCTCAGCGACCGCGTCGGGCTCGAGCAGCGACTGGCCGAGCAGAAATCGCTCGCGAAGCTTGGCGAGATGGCCGCGGTGGTCGCGCACGAGGTGAAGAACCCGATCGCGGGCATTCGCGGCGCGCTTCAGGTCATCACGTCGCGGATGCCCGCCGACCAGCGCGATCGCACCATTCTCATCGACATCATCACGCGGCTCGACGGGCTGAACCGCATCGTGCAGGACATGCTGATGTTCGCGCGACCGCGCGCGCTCCGGCAGGAGCCGATCGCGCTCGGATTGCTGCTGCGCGACACGGCGTCGCTGATCGAGCGCGATCCGAGCATGCTGAACCTCGAGATCAGCGTCAGCGGGCCTGCGACATCGTCGGCGACCGCGAGATGCTGCAGATTGTCTTTCAGAACATCCTGATGAACGCCGCGCAGGCGATGGAGGGCCAGGGACGGATCGACGTCACGATCACCGTCGCGACGGACGCTGCCGCATCGCGGTCGTCGATCGTGGGCCGGGCATGCCCGACGACGTGCGCGATAAGGCCTTCGACGCGTTCTTTACGACGAAGCATCGCGGAACCGGCCTCGGCCTGCCGATCGCTCGCCGCGTCGTGGAAGCCCA
>CAVZIS010000012.1:0-150323 GCA_963775345.1 Vicinamibacterales bacterium | reverse complement strand
CGGGGATCAGCCCCACGCCGACTTCGACGAGACCGATGTAGGTCTCGGCCGCTGCCTGCACGCGATCGGCGTGCAGCACAATCTCGCAGCCGCCTCCCAGGGTCAGACCGAACGGTGCTGCGACCACCGGAACCTCAGAATAGCGGAGGCCCATGGTGGTTTGCTGAAACGCGCGAATCGTCGCGTCGATGTCGTCCCAGTTACCCTCCTGCGCTTCGAGCAGAAGCAACATCAGGTTTGCGCCGACCGAGAAGTTGGGGCCTTCTGCGGCGACGACGAGCGCCGAAAAGCTCTGTGAGGCCTCGCGGATGCCGCGCTGGAGCATCTCGAGTGCGTCGCCCCCGATAGCGTTCATCTTGGAGTGCAGCGATATCGCGAGCACACCGTCATCGAGATCGAGGAGACTCGCGCCTGCGTTGGATGCGACGACTCGCTTGCGCTCGCGAGCGGCGCTCAGGATCTCGAACTCTGGTTGTGCTGGAACAAGTGGCCTCGTCCGGTATGTTCTCTCGTCGAGCCCGATGGCATCTGCCAGCTCGAACGGCCCGAGCGGCCAGCCGTACCCCCATCGCATCGCCCGGTCGACGTCATCGATTGAGTGCGCGATCTCCGGGGCCACCTCTGCGGCGTAGCGCACCGCGGGAGCAAGCGTACTCCGCAGAAAGGCACCCACGCGATCCTCCGCCCTGAAGAGCTTGCGCATTCTTTCGGGCAACGGGAGCGACGCCGCTGACTCGAGGGAAGGAAGCTGAACCGATCGCCTGGGCCCGTACTCCATGGTGTGAGGATCCAGCGTCCAGATCTCCGACTGTCCCGCTGCGCTCCTTCGCTCGTAAAATCCCCGGCCGGCTTTCTCGCCAATCCAGCCGCGCTTGACCATCTCCTCGACGAATGCCGGAAACTGAAATAGAGAGCGGCGTTCGGCGGGCAGCCGCGAGCGCAAGTCGGCACCCACGTGGACCAGGATGTCGAGGCCTGCGATATCCACCGTGCGGAAGGTCGCGCTCTTGGGGCGCCCGATAGCCGCGCCTGTGATCTGGTCGATCTCCTCAACGGTGTATTCCCCGTCCGCGAGCGTCTCGAAAATACGGATCAGGCCGTACATGGCGATGTGATTGGCGATGAAACCTGGCGTGTCCTTCGCAAGGACGGCGTTCTTGCCGAGCCGGCGATCCGCGAAATCTCGAACACCCGCGACTACATCAGGATTGGTGTCCTTCGTTGGTATGACCTCGAGCAGTGGGAGATATCGAGGCGGGTTGAAGAAATGTGTGCCGAGCCAGTGCCTTCGGAAGTCCTGGCTTCGGGATTCGGCCAGGCCTGCGATGGAGAGACCGGACGTGTTGGAGCTCACAATGGATCCCGGGCGCCGAAGCCCATCCACGCGATCGAGCAGCGCGCGCTTCGCATCGGCATTCTCGATGATGGCTTCGACGATCCAGTCGGCCTGGACGATGCAATCGAGATTGGCGTCGAACCCGCCAAGCTGAATGCCTTCGGCGGCGTCACGGGTAAAGAACGGATCCGGCTTGAGCGATCTCGCACGCTCCAGTCCGTCGCGCGCGGCGGCTGCCGAAACATCCAAGAGATGAACGGAACAGCCAGCATTGGCGAAATGCGCGGCGATCTGCGCGCCCATCGTCCCGGCGCCCAGCACTGCGGCAGACTTGATTCGCAATGACATGCAGATCGATTGTACCCGGAGGGGAATGGGGAGCTTGGAATCTAAAAGTTGAAAGCTGAAATCTGGAACCTGGCCTGTTTAATCGACCAGCCCGTGCTGGATGCCGTAATGCATCAGTTCAGCCGTCGTCCTCATCTTCATCTTTTCCAGAACGCGCATGCGGTAGGTGCTTATGGTTTTCACGCTCAATGACAGGCGCGCCGCGACCTGCGTGACGGTTAAACCGGACGCGATCATCCTGAGGACCTGGTATTCACGATCGGACAGCAGTTCGTGCGGGCTCTGCCGGTGACTCCCTTCGGACTCCGGCGATTCGTGAAGGAGCGCGGAATCTAGGTAGCGCCGTCCAGCCATCACTTCGCCAACGGCCTTCACCAGTTCGGTTGGAGCGGTGTCCTTGCACAGGTAGCCGGAAGCTCCCGCGTGGATCGCGCGGCGCGCAAACTGGTTGGCGGAGTGCATGCTCAGAACAAGGACGGGGAGCGTCGGTCGCTCACGACGAAGATCCTTCAGCAGCTCGAGGCCGCTTGCTCCAGGCAGTGTTAGATCCAGCACCAGGATGTCCCATTCAGTGCTTCGAGCCTCGGTCAGGCCCTCCTCTGCGGTGGCGGCTTCACCGACGTGCGCGGGATGAAACGCGCCCGACAGCACCTGCTTGATGCCCTGGCGCACGACCGGGTGGTCGTCGACGAGAAGGATTCGTGTCATGTTCAATCCGGTGTGATTGGAACCGTTACCGTCACTGTCGTCCCGCGCCCTGCCAGACCCGTGATCGTGACGCGCCCGCCGAGCAGACGCGCGCGCTCGCTCATGCCGAGCAACCCGATCGATTCCACGCTGGCAAGTTCGGCCTTTGTGATGCCTCGGCCGTTGTCCCTGATCGTCAGTGTCATGACTGTCCGCCGTACGCGCATGCTGATCCGAACGGCCCCAGCGTGTGCGTGCCGGGCGACATTTGTCAGAGCCTCCTGCAGGATGCGAAACAACGCGAGTTGTTTCGTGCGATCGGTCAACCCGTCTTTCAGACCCCACGCGACCCGGCACCGAATGCCGGTTCGCGCCTGAAACTTCGTCGCTTCCCATTGGACCGCTTCCTTCAGCCCGAGATGATCGAGCACCGCCGGCCGCAAGTCACTGGCAATCTGGCGAACCGATTGAATACTGACCTCGATCAGACCAATCAGCGACTGCAGTTTGTTCACGACCTGAATGCCCGGCTTGGGATCGCTGTTGCGCAACTGCTCGACCAGCCACATGAACTCCAGCTTCAGGCTGGTCAGCACCTGACCGAGCTCGTCGTGCAGCTCCCGGGCAACCCGGGCGCGCTCTTCCTCCCGGGCCAGCTCCAACCGCAGTGAAAGCGGATGCAAACGCTGACGTGTCGCAGTCCGATCGCGTTGGGGCGCAGCACGGCGCCCCGTGCGCGTCGGCCTCATCTGCCGCACGCTATCTCAACGTTCAACAGGAGTGCAATGACTGGTAAGTATAGTCGGGCAGAGCTCGCACGCCGTGTCGGATAAACACCGACACAGCGGGCCCGATTCCAACGTTCGCGGACCTCTTGGGGGTCGATAATGATGAGCTGTGACCGGTGATGACGCAGGGAACGCGGCCATGATGACCGTGCTGAAACGCATCGTGCTTGCAGAAGACAATCCGAATGATGTCGAGTTGACGCTCGCCGCGCTCGGCGAAATCAACCTCGCGAATGAAGTGGTGGTCGTGCGGGATGGCGCCGAGACTCTTGACTATCTGTATCGGAGGAATAGCTTTGCGAATCGCCCCCCGGGCAATCCGGCGGTTTTGCTGCTCGACCTGAAGATGCCGAAAGTGGACGGTCTGGACGTGCTGCGAGCGCTCAAGGCGGACGAGCAGCTCAAGACGATTCCGGTCGTGATGCTGACGTCCTCGCGCGAGGAGCAGGATCTGGTCCGCAGCTATACGCTCGGCGCAAACGCGTACGTCGTGAAACCTGTTGATTTTCGGGCGTTTATCGACGCGGTCCGCCAGCTCGGCGCGTTCTGGGCGGTGATCAACGAACCTCCGCCGGGCGCGAGGCGCTCCCAGCGGTAACCCTGTCTAGTATTTCGCGACCTTTTCGATCGCCTTCAGAATGTCTTCTGTTTGCGGCAGGATCACCTCCTCGAGCTCCGGTGCATACGCCACGGGCGTGTCCATTGCGCCGACGCGGGTGACGGGGGCATCGAGGTGCTCAAACAGCTCTTCAGAAATGCGGGCGGCAATCTCGGCGCCGAACCCGCAGGTGATTTGGTCTTCGTGCGCGACGATCACGCGGCTGGTGCGCTTGACGGCCTCGGCAATCGCGTTGAAATCGTAAGGCAGGATCGTCCGAAGATCGATGACCCCGACGCTGATCCCCGATTTTTCTGCCATCTGGGCTGCCACGAGCGAGCGCTGGACGACCGCTCCCCACGTGACGACGACGACATCTTCCCCCGCACGGCGCTCGGCGGCCCTGGCGAAGGGGATCATGTAGTCGGGTCCGGGATAGCCCCCCCTGTTGTAGGTCTGTCTGTAGAGATGTTTATGCTCCAGAAACATGACCGGATCGTCGCAGCGAATCGACGTCCGCAACAGTCCAGCGGCGTCATCAGCGGTCGAGGGGAACGCGATGCGCAAGCCCGGACAGTGAGCGAAGATGCTTTCACCTGACTGACTGTGGTACACGCCGCCGCCGCGCAGGTATCCGCCGATGGCCACGCGAATGACGATCGGCGCCTTGAACGAGTTCGCCGAGCGATATCGCAGCATCGACAGCTCGTCCCGAATCTGCATCATCGCCGGCCAGATGTAGTCGAAGAACTGAATTTCCACAACCGGCTTCAGCCCGCGCACGGCCATGCCGATGGCCCGCCCGATGATGTTCGCCTCGGCAAGCGGAGCATTGAACACGCGATGGCTCCCGAACTTACGCTGTAGCCCGTTGGTGGCCTTGAATACGCCCCCTTTTCCAGGAACCCTGTCGACAATGTCGCAGTTGCTCGCATCTGCAACGTCCTGACCAAACACCACCATCAGGGGGTTCCGTGCCATCTCGTCGGAGAGCGTGTGGTTGATCGACGCGACCATCGTCTCTGGATTTCCGTGAGGCGAAGGAGGAGTGTCGAACGCCCCGGAGGTGGGATCGACGTCCGGCGAATACACATACCAGCCGGCAGATTCTGGTGTCGGTCTGGGAGCCCGGATGGCGCGGTCGGCCGCGTCGGAGATCTCCACATCGACTCCCCGCCGGATATCTTCGAGCTCCTTCTCGGTGGCCAGGCCATCCGACAGAAGGAGCTTGGTAAGTTGCGTGATGGGATCGCGGGCCGCCTCGAGGTCCCGCTGTTCGACGGTTTTGTAGTTGCGCTCGTCGTCTGAGTGCGAGTGCGAGTAAGGGCGGATGACTTTCGCATGCACCAGCGCAGGGCCCCTCCGAGCGCGGGCATATGCCACCGCTTCGCGCACGGCACGGTAGCTCTGCACCAGCTGAGTGCCGTCGACCCGAATCACTTCGAGGTGAGGAAAGGATTCGACCAAACGCGAAACATCGCCTCCGGCGGTGTGATATTCCGCCGGGCACGAGATGGCGTAGCCGTTGTCCTCTACCACGCAGACCACGGGAAGCCGTTCGGTGCAGATGGTGTTCAGGAACTCCCAGAACTCACCCTCGCCTGTGGCACCGTCACCGATCGACACATAGGTGACTTCGTCGTCTTCAACCTGAGGAGGAGGCGCGCCCAGGAGCGGCAACCGCTTCGCGGCTTCGGCGCAGCCCGCGCCCTGCAGGCACTGCATGCCGGTCGCGCTGGATCGATTCATGATGTGGAGTGGCGGGCTGCTCCAGTGCGAGGGCATCATGCGGCCGCCGGAGGACGGGTCGTCCTTGGATGCGACCGCGGAGAGCAGCATTTCGTACGGCGTCATCCCCAGCATCAGGGTGAGCGCGCGATCCCGATAGTAGGGGAAGAACCAGTCGTAACCAGGCTTCAGGAGCAGGCCTGCCGCGATGAGAATCGCCTCGTGCCCTGCGCCGCTGATCTGAAAAAAAATCTGGCTCTGATTCTTGAGCTGGATTTCCTTATCGTCGAGCCGTCTCGACAACACCATCCAGCGGTACGCCTTCAGCAGATCGTCGCGGGTGAGGCCTTCGTAGGAGCGCTGCGCTCTGGTGTGGATCTTGTGGCCGTTGGTTACCGTCGAAGCCTTCATGCACGCTCCCGACCGCCTCCGCGGCTATGACGAGTCCGCCGCAGCGATCCGTGACGGCGGAACAGTAAATTATACCTCGATAGCAGGTGGTATAATCGCGCTCCAAGGCCGCCGACGCAAGCGCTAAAAAACCCTCGAAGATCACTTGCAGCCCTATCGTCTGTTCCGCTGGGACGAAATCGCTCTCGAGAAAGTCACCGAGATGGTTTCGCGAAAATTCGTCACCGGAGAACGGGAGACCATGGCACAGATTTACCTGAAGCGGGGGGCCATCGTGCCGCAGCATGCGCACGAGAGCGAGCAGATGACCTACGTGTTGCAGGGGGCGCTCAAGCTGCTCGTCGCCGGCGACGAAGTCACGCTACGCGAAGGCGAGGTGCTGCATATCAAACCTGGCGTCGCGCATCAGGTCGAAGCGCTCGACGACACGTTCGTGCTGGGTGTATTCAGCCCGGTGCGGAAGGACTGGGTCGAGTAGCAGGAGACGTTCCAGATTCAGTGAATCCGCTTGTCCCAGTCGTCTTTGCGCCCGCCTGAGTACACACCGAACTTCTTCCGCGCGCGGTCCATTTTCCAGCGGAGATAGCGATAGCGCACTTCGTTGGCCGGACTCAGGTGTCGCCCGCGCAGAAGCACATAGCCCGCGACGAGGCCGCCGAGGTGGGTGATGTGCGCCACACCGCCTCCGCTGTCGCTGACCGACATGAGCAAGGCGATCGCGCCGAGAATCATCACGAAGTATTTCGCGGGAATGGGGAACACGAAGTACAGCATGATGGGTCGATTCGGAAACAGCAGGCCGTACGCGAGGAGGAGTCCATAGATCGCGCCGGACGCTCCGATTGTCGTCGTATAGAACGTGCGGGCCGCAAAGGGGGCCAGCGCCGAGACAAGAATCGTCGAAACCGCCGCGGCCACCCCGACGACACCGTAGTATCGAAGAAACGCGCGCGTGCCCCACAATCGCTCCAGCTCCGTGCCGAACATCCACAACGCAAGCATGTTGAACAGGATGTGGCCGATGTTCCCGTGCAGGAACATGTAAGTCACGACCTGCCAGATCCGACCCTCGAGCACGACGTCCGACGGCCGGAGGCCAAACAGGGTGATCAGCCCGGGAGCGAGATACGCGGCGAGAAACAGGAAGACATTGGTTGCGATGAGCGCTTTGAGAGCAGGCGACAGGGGCCCGGGCCCGAATGAAAACGACGAGTACGACAGATTGCGCGACGGGTAGCGACGCATCTGGTCGAATCTACCACGTTCAGGCGCCTGTCGAGAGGCGCCGCGTCAGTTGCTGGAATTCCTCGATGCGCAGAAGGTGAGCCATGACACCCAGGACCGTCATGCCGACCACTATCGCGCCGGACACTCGAAACAGCTGCACGATCGTCGCGCTTCCGCCGAGCGGGATGCGCAGGATGTGTTCGGCATGATACGCGGCGAGCGCCATGACCGCAGACGCCACGGAAATCTTCGAAACCGCCGTCAGCATGCGCTGTTCTTCGAGGCCCCCCAGCCGCTCGCGTAGCGTCCAAAGAAGCACAGCGGCATTGAGGAGGGCAGCCATCGCCGTCCCCAGGGCGAGCCCCCTGTGCCCGAGGACCCCGACCAGCGCCAGGTTCAGCAAGATGTTGAACCCTACGCTCACCGCGCTGGCGATGACCGGAATCCGGCTGTTGCGCAGCGCATAAAAGGCGGGAGAAATCAGTTTCACAACCGAGTATCCGACGAGTCCCGGCGCGTAATACGCGAGCGCCGCTGCTGTTGCCGCCGTGTCTGCGGGCGTAAAGTTGCCGCGCTCGAAGATGAGTCCGACGATCGGGGTCGCAAGCACGACCAGGCCGATGGTCGCCGGGATGTTCAGCATCAACATCATCCGCAGTCCTCTCGAGACCTCCAGACGAACGCCGCGAATATCGTTGCTCGCCGCGTGGCTCGAGATGCCGGGAAGCGCCGCCGTGGCAATCGAAATTCCGAACAGCCCGATCGGCATGTACATCAGACGGAACGCGTAATCGAGCCACGATACCGCGCCGGTTCCAAGTCCTGTCGCCAGCCAGCTGTTTACTAACAGGTTGATCTGGACCGCTGCCAGACCGGTCACCCCCGGTACCATCAGGCTGCCGATTTCTCTCAGCCAGGGATCGGTCACGTCGAGCACGGGACGATAGCGAAACCCCTCTCGGCGGGCGGCAGGCCACTGCAGCAGGATCTGGCCGAGGCCTCCGATGAGCGTCCCGACCGCAATGGCGACTATCGGCTCAATGCCGATTTGCGACGATATGGGAACGAACAACACTGCGCACAGGATGGTTGCGACGTTGAACATCGCCGGGGAGAGCGCTGGAATGAAGAATCGATGCAGCGCGTTCAGCATGGCCATGAGGACCGCGGCGATGGTCACCATCGACAGGAATGGGAACATGATGCGGGTGAGGCCGACGGTGAGCTCAAACTTGCCCGGCACCTGCCTGAATCCAGCCGCGTAGAGGCCTACGAGCTGTTCCGCGAAGACGATCCGCGATCAGGACAATCGCTCCGGAAATGATCAGGAGCACGTTGATGACGTTGGATCCGAGCCGCGACGCACGCTCGGGACCGCCCGCGGCCACCGCACGGGTAAAGGTGGGCACGAGGGCTGCGCTCATGGCGCCTTCAGCAAACAGATCGCGGAGCATGTTGGGAAGCCGGAACGCGATGCGGTAGGCGTCCATTGCATCGCCGGCGCCGAAGAAAAATGCGAAAACTTGATCCCGGACGAGTCCGAGTATCCGGCTGGTCATCGTCGCAACGCCGACGACTCCAGCCGATCGAACGAGCTGACTCATGCCAGCTTGCGTCGGACCAGCTCGTTCACCAGCCTGCCGTCGACGGTCTTGCCGGCCAGCTCGGCCATGACGGTCTTCATGATGCGGCCCATATCCTTCGCCGACGAAGCTCCCATGGAGGAGATGGCGGCGTCGACGACGCGCTCCAATTCCGCGGTGTCGACCGCCGGCGGCAGGTAGGCTTCGAGAACGCCGATCTCGGCGGTCTCCCGGTCTACGAGGTCTTGTCGGCCGCCTTTGGTGAACTGTTCGATTGAGTCGCGTCTCTGCTTGATGAGAGACGAGACAACCTGCCGCGACTCATTCTCGTCGAGCGGCCGTCCGCGCTCGATCTCCCGATTCATCAGGGCGGTCTTCAGCATGCGGAGAGCCACGAGCCGCTGCTGGTCCTTCGACTTCATGGCTTCAGTGATGGCGCGATTGACGTCTTCGGCAATGGCCATGTCTAGTCCCAGTCTCGAATGCTGATGTCCTGATCGGAGTCGCCCAGGGTGATGTGCCAGTCATCGATGTCTTTGTAAAACTTCGCAGGGACGGTCACAGCGTTGATCTTGGCGGCAAGGGCCAGTGGCGCGTGCCTCAGCTGGAAATATCCGGAATGGCGCATGATGCGTCTGAACCCGAGATGCGACGCGTAGGCTCGGATCTTGTCAGACCCCGCCTGACGGGCTTCGGCATCCACCCACCGAAGGAGTGTCTTGAATCCAATCTCGTCGTGCGTGTCTGCGAGAAAATCGACGAGCAGCGTCACGCGCCCTCGTGGCTCCTGCGCGTGACGATAGACCGCATAGCCTTCCGCGCGGTCGTTGCGCACGAGCGCGGCGACCGAGTATCGCACGTGTGGAGGCTCGATGTACTTCCAGTTCAGATAGGTCGCGTCTCGTCTGACCGCCAACTCGAATCGATCGGCGAGACGCTCCCATAAGTCGGTAAACGATGAATCGAATCGTCGGACGGGTTCCACGTCTGCGCGCAGCGGACGCACTCGGGCAGCGACCCGAACGATCGGCAGGGTCACCGCAGATACGAAGCGATTGATAGCCATCGGCCATTGCGGCAGACGGACGGCCCGCCGCGTCAGCGGCTTCACGACGCCCGGTATCGCAGGCACTTCTGGAAAATGCAGCTTCTTCAGCAGTCGCGACGACGCGTCGGAAAGTCCCAGTCCGAGAGCTGCGCCGACGCTTCGATCCCAGGTCCTGAACAGTTCCTCTCCGAGGCCGCGTCTCTGCCGTTCGGGCGTCACCATCGCATCGGTGCCCCAGGCGGCAACGATTTCCTTGCCGCCGAGCGAGAGGCGCACCGGCATCGTCGCATAGTGGCCGATAATGGTCGGCCCTTCGCGCACGACCCAGAGCAGCGGTACGCCGCCAGGGTTGTTCGGATTGCGGCGGTACTGCCAGTCCCATCGCAGACGGCTGGCGGCAGCGGCATCGGTGCCGAAGACGCGCCGATACAACGCCTCCACACCGCGCTGATCCTCCGGCTGGTACCGATCAATCTCGGGCATCAGGCGAGTGAAAAACGACTCGATCAGATTTGATTGTATCGCGCCGCTCGAACCTTGCTACTCAGGCACAGGCGGACGCGGCCGCACAATCGGCTGCGACTGAGCTGGCGGCGGTGGCGGAGCGAGACTTGGCTGTGGCGTACCGACAGGTGCGTTCCATGGATTCGACGGCGTTGGTGTTGGCGGTGTCGCGGCTGGGGAAGGTGGAGTCCCTCCGGGCATCACGAGCGGCCCGGGTAATGTCGGAGCGACGCCCGGTATCTGCGCCGGCATGGGCAGGAGCCCTGCCGCAGCCGCCGCTGCAAGGGCCGGATCGTTCTGCTGATCATCGGAAGGATCGGGCAACTCGGAAGCCATCATGCCGGGAGGCATCATCGGACCCTGACGCAGCTGGGTGACGTTGCCGCCAGGGACGAATCCTCCCCTTGACACGGGGGGCGGCCGCAGGGCCGCAACCGCCGTCGTCGTGGGCATGATCAGAATCATGTCGTACTGCGATGCGTTGGCCACGAAGGTTTCACGCGGAGCAGCGATGTAGCCGGGAACGGCTCGCAGGACGATCTCGAGGGCTTGCCTTTCGGGAACTGCGTCCAGCTTGATCGTGACAGGTCCGCCACTCAAACGCTCGACATTGACGATTCGCGTTTTTCCGATGCGGGCCCATTCCGTGAGGATCTGTCCGATGGTCACGTCCTGCGCGTCGATGGACACCTTCCCATCCTGAATCGACAGCTGCAGCGCTCCGGCCCGGCAAGGGGAAACAGAGAATGCAACGATGAGAAGCGCCAAGGCCAGTCTTTTCATCGACTTGTGAGCAGTGCCTATTATAGCTCAGGACCCTTCGTACGGAAATACTGAATCACGTTGTGGATGATCTCATGGAGTTGCACTTTCGGCTCGTAGCCGACCAGGGCGTGGACCTTGCTGAGGTCCGGAACGCGCCGAGGCATGTCTTCGAAGCCCGCTTCGTATGCTTTGTCGTAGGGAACGAACACGATCTCCGACCTGCTGCCGGTGAGCTCCTTGACCATTTCGGCGAGCCTCAGGATCGTGACCTCCTGCTTGTTGCCGATGTTGAACACCTGACCGACGGCGTTGCGTTCCTGGACGAGCCTCATGAGGCAGCCGACGACGTCGGCGATATAGGTAAAGCTGCGGGATTGTGTGCCATCGCCAAAGACCGTGATGGGCTCGTTCGCCAGCGCCTGCCGGACGAACGAGGGCAGCACCATGCCGTATTGTCCGGTCTGGCGCGGGCCCACGGTGTTGAAGAACCGGACGATGATGACCGGCAGTTTTTTCTCCTTGTAGTAGGCGAGCGCGAGAAACTCGTCGATTGCCTTGCTGCAGGCGTACGCCCAGCGGTGTTTGACCGTGGGACCCATCACCAGGTCTGCATCCTCCCGGAACGGAACGTCCAGGTTCTTCCCGTAGACCTCCGATGTCGACGCGATGACGACCTTTCTCTTTTTCTTGCTTGCGTGCTTCAGCACGACCTCGGTTCCGTGTACGTTGGTCTCGATCGTGTGGACCGGCTCTTCGACGATGAGCTTGACTCCCACGGCCGCCGCAAAATGAAAGATCACGTCGTTGCGATCGATCAGCTCTGCAAGCAGCGGTTCGTTGGTGAGTGTGTCGATGACGTATTTGAACTTCGGATGCGATTTCAGGTGGCCGATATTGCGAATCGATCCGGTCGAGAGGTTGTCGATGATGTCGACCTCATGCCCTTCGTTCAGCAGAGCCTCCGCCAGGTGCGATCCGATGAAACCCGCGCCTCCGGTAATCAACGCTCTCAAGATTTGTCCTTTCGCACCTCATCGGCGACCAACCGGACCGACTCGACGGGCAGCCCGGGATACAGAGGCAGCGACAGGACTTCGTCAGCAGCGTGAATCGCGTTCGGACAACGGGCAGGATCGGTCGACGCAAATGCCGGTTGTTGAGAGATGGCCATTGGATAGTGCACCAGTGTCTCGATGCCGGCGCGTTGCAAGTGAGCCTGCAGCCCTGCGCGGCGCGGCGTTCTGATCGGAAAGAGATGATACACGTGCCCCTCATCCATCTCCATCGGCACTTTCACCGCCGTGTCCGCGAGCCGCGCGCGATACTCCGATGCGAGCGCGCGGCGCCGCTCGGTGTTCTTGCCGAGCATCGGCAATCGCGTGCGCAGAATTGCCGCTTGCAGCTCATCGAGCCTGCTGTTCACGCCGGGCTCGACGTGGCGGTAGCGCCCGGCTTGTCCTCCGTTCCTCAGACGCCTGATCTTTTCGGCCAGCGCAGAATCGCTGGTGATCACGGCACCGCCGTCGCCAAGCGCCCCCAGGTTCTTTGTCGGGTAGAAACTGAACGCACCGGCGGCGCCAAAAGTGCCCACCGGTCGACCGGCGCACGTCGCCAGATGCGCCTGACAACAGTCTTCGATCAGGGCCAGACCCTTGCGCTGCGCAAGAGCGGAAAGCGCAGACATGTCGGCCGGCTGGCCGTACAAGTGAACGGGCAGGAGCGCCGCCGTTCGAGCGCCGATGGCGCGCTCCGCGGCGGCTGGATCCAGCGTCATGCGCTCGGCATCGATGTCGGCGAAGACCGGTCTGGCGCCGGTCATCTGAATCGCGAGCGCCGTGAAGGCGGCCGACAACGGCGAGGTAATCACTTCGTCGCCCGGGCCGATGCCGAGCGCGCGAAGGATCAGCGCGATGGCATCGGTGCCGTTACCGGTCCCGACGCAATGGTCGGCGCCGGACCGTGCCGCAAACTCGCGCTCGAATCCCTCCACCTCCGGACCCAGCACGAACTGGGCGCTCTCGATGACGCGAGCGATTGCCTCGCGCACCGGTGGCAGGTCCTCGGTGAGGTGGAGATCCTGAAACGGCACGCGCAGCCCGACTCATGCCACGCTTGATGGGGTTGCTGCCGGGTCGTCGAGATACTCGCGCAGATGTGTCCGGTAGTAGTCGAGCGCTTTTGCGAAGCCGTTGCGGAGCGACACGCGTGGCTCCCAGCCGACGGCTGCCCGGAAGCGGCTGGAGTCGGCGTAAAAGCTGCCGATGTCGATCGCTTTTTTCTCCGGCGGCCATGGCACATGACGTACGGATCCGGCCCCGGCGACTTCGATCAGCAACGAGACGAGATCCCTGTGTGAGATGGGCTCGGATCCCCCCACGTTGAAGACGTGGCCGTTGCACGCTTCCGATACGCCCGCCCTCAGGAACGCATCGGCCGCATCATCGACATACACGAGGTCGCGCATCTGCGAGCCGTCGCCGTAGATCTGAATTTCGCGCCCCTCCAGAGCGAGGCGGATGAACCATCCGATGAATCCCTGGCGATTGTGTTTGATGAGCTGGCGGGGGCCGTACACGTTGGTCAGCCGCAACGAGCAGGCGCGGACCTTGAACACGTTGTTGTACAGCAGATGGTAGTTCTCTCCGGCAGCCTTGTTCACTCCGTTCACGTCGATCGGCCGGACGAGATGATCTTCGCTGACCGGCAGCGAATCCGGCCTTCCGTAGACCTGGCGGGTCCCCGCGAAGACGACTTTGACCCGCGGGTTGAACTTCCGGCAGGCCTCGAGAATCGACAGCTGGCTGCGGCAGTTGATCTCCAGATCGGTATGGGGATCGGTCATGCTGTCGATATGGCTGACCTGGCCGGCCAGGTTGAAGATGATCTCGCGATCGCGCACGAGATGATTCATCGTGCTTTCCTGGCGGACGTCCGCGATGTTGACCCGGACGCGATCGGCGATCCCGTCGATATTGAAGAAGTTCGCGCCCGAGTCGGGAATGAGGGAATCCATCAGGAGCACGTTGGCGTCCAGCTCGACGAGGCGGCGGGCGAGGTTGCTCCCGATGAAGCCGAGTCCCCCGGTAATCATCACCCGGCGCCCGCGATACGCGTCGAGATGAGACGGGTCACAACGCCCGCGTCCTCTGCTTCGACCTCCTCCGGCGCTTCGACGCCGGTACCGATGCGTGCCGCGCACGACAAGCGCGAACCAGAGCTTCAACACGTCGACACCTGTACGATAGATGCGGGGAAAATTGAAGAACTGCGACTTGCCATAGGCGCGGTGGTAATGGTGCACGGGGACTTCAACGATCCTGAAGCCGGCATCCTGAATCTTCTTCATCATCTCCAGACAAATGACGCCGCTGTTCTTTTCGAGGCGAACCCGATCGAAAATCGATCGGCGCATCATGCGGAAGTCGCAATCGACGTCCCGCACTTTCAGGCCGAACATGAACTTCACGATGTAGTGATAGAGGCGGCCGATGAAAATGCGGTGCCACGGATCCGACCGGCTGATCTTGTAGCCATTCACCAGATCGATACGCCGGCATCCATCGCACGCCAGAGAAGCGCCATCTCCGAAGGATCGTACTGCGCATCGCCGTCGGTGTAGAACACGATCTCTTTTGATCGCCGCCGCAAACCCGCTGCGAAGCGCGCCGCCATATCCTCGATTCACCTCGTGCGTCACGACGCGGAACTGCGGATACAGTCGCGCCAGCTCGTCGAGAATCTGAGCCGTTCCGTCCGAGCTTCCGTCGTTGACGACGATCACTTCATGGTTCGGCGTCAGCCTGGCCGCGCTCTGAATCGCGGTGATGACGAGGCTCGCGATCGTCCCGCTGTCGTTGTAGGCAGGGAAAAAGACAGTGAGACCTCGAGCCGAGTCTGCCTGGAGGTTTCCATGTGCGGGAATTGAGACGTATTCTAACCCTTTAGCCGAGACGCCACGGGACGATCGCTGATTCGAGGAGAACACGCGACGAGACTTTGGACGAACCCTCGCGGCGTTCGACGAAGATGATGGGCACTTCCTGCACGCGGCACCCCAGTTGCCGGGCGAGATGGAGCTGTTCGACCAGGAACGCGTACCCGTCCGAGATCAGGCCGTCGAGCGGAAGGCGGGCGAGCGCCTCGCGCCTCCAGCACCGATATCCGGTCGTGCAGTCATGCGTCTCCAGGCCGGTGACCGCTCTGATATAGCGGTTCGCGCAAGCTGCTGAGGATGATTCGATGCAGCGGCCAGTTCACGACGCTCACGCCGTGCAGGTACCGCGATCCGAGCACGAGATCGGCGTCAGAGGTCGCCGCGGCCATCTCGGGAAGATATTTCGGATCGTGGGAGAAATCGGCGTCCATCTGGAAAATCAGATCGGCACCCGTCGGACAAGCGCGCGCTTCAATCCGGCGACGAGCGAGCGGCCGAGCCCGCGAGCGCCCTGACGATGGATCACCGCGACCCGTCCTGACGACGCTGCGGCGATCTCGTCGGCCATGACGCCGGTTCCGTCCGGCGAATCGTCATCCACCACGATCACGCGGTAGCCCGGGTATTCGAGGATGGACTGCGACCAGACGAGCCAAGGTTGTGCCGCTCGTTGTATGTGGCGATGACGACCGCGGCATTCATCGAATGGTCGCAAAGCGCCGAAACCGGGCGGGGAAGGCGGCCCCATCGCCGCTCATCGCGGTCCTTCCGAGCGTATCGTGGAAATCTGTTCGGAGACGAGTCCCACGAGGAAGATCACGACGGCAAACAGGATCAGCAGCACCGATGAGTTGGTGATGTGGCGCTGCCAGTAAGCGGTCCACACGGCGTAGCCCGCGCCAAGCAGCGAAGGCGGCGGCGGCGATCGGCAGAAAGATGCGCAGCGGGCTGAAGATCGTCACGACCTTCAGCAGGATCAGAAAGAACTTTGCGCCGTCGGAGACGAACTTGATTTTCGACTGTCCGAGCCGCCCGGCGACGTCAATCGGTTCGAACCGGACGCTGTAGCCGGCCTTGACGAATGACAGCGTCGTGGTGGTGGGCGTCGAAAACCCGTTTGGCAGCAGGTGAAGAAACTCGCGGAATCCGCTCGTCCGCGCGGCGCGCAGTCCCGATGTGAGATCCGGAATCGGTCGTCCCGTGAGATAGCTCGCGAGACGGTTCAGCAGGTGATTGCCGAAATGGCGCGCGGCCGACGCCTGTCCCGATCCGGTCCGTGCTCCGACGACCAGGTCGTACTCGCCGAGAAATCCCACCAGCCGCATCGCGTCGCCGGCGGAGTGCTGGCCGTCGGCGTCGATGATCAGCACGTACTCGCCCGACGCGTGGCGGATGCCGGTCTTCACCGCGGCGCCGTTCCCCTTGTTGTAGGGGTGCTTGATCACGCGCGCGCCGGCGCTGGCGGCGACGATCGCCGTCTCGTCGCTCGATCCGTCGTCGACCACGATGACCTCGCGCCAGGCTGCGACGGACCGAAGATCCTGCGACGACAGTCCCGATCGCGCGCGCCTCGTCGAAGGCAGGTATCACGACGCTCACAGTCGAGGGATCGGCCACGAGTGCGAAATCGTATCACGGTGTAAACATGGGGGCGAAAATTAAGCGTAACTCTTTGGGTTTCTATGTTTTACCGGTTGACATCCCCCTACCCGTCCTCTAGTATCGCCGTGGACTTTTTTGGAAAGAAATGGAGTAGCCGAGCGTGCTTCGGGGCAACTCGCCGGCGAAAATTGACGACCGGGGGAGACTCAAAATCCCCAACGGGTTCCGCTCGTTCATCGAGGATGAACACGGGCGCGAACTGTTCGTGACCAGTCTGCACGGCGACTCGGTGCGGATCTACCCGATGCCGGTGTGGACCGAGATCGAGAAAAGGCTGGCGCAGATCCCGTCGACCCATCCATCCCGCTTGAAATTTCTCGACCGAGTGAATTTCTACGGCCAGGTCGCTGAAATCGACAGCCAGGGTCGCGTCGTCATTCCGGCCCGCTTGCGGGAATCGGCTTCGATGGTTGGCGAGGTCGACGTGTTCGGTCAATACAACTATCTCGAAGTGTGGAACCACGAGCGGTTCGTCGCCAAGCTGCAGCGCGAGCCGTTCACCGACGAAGACGCCCGGGCGCTTTCGGATCTGGGTCTTCTGATGCCGCGACATCGAGCCGGTCATGACGCGCGAAGCGCTCGCGTTTCTCCAGCCGGAGAAGGGCGGCGTCTTCGTGGATTGCACGGTCGGGATGGGAGGGCACGCTCTGGCGATGCTCGAGGCCGGCGCCACGCGGGTGATCGGCCTCGATCGCGATCCCGCCGCGCTCGCTATCGCGGCAGAGACGTTGAGCGCCTACCGGGATCGTGTCGAGCTCGTGCACTCGGATTATCGGGCGGTGGCGTCGGTGCTCGATGCGCGCGGTATCGAGCGCATCGATGGCGCGCTGGCCGACATGGGAATGTCGTCCTATCAGCTTGAGGCCGAAGGACGAGGATTCAGCTTCCAGCGCGAAGATCCGCTCGATATGCGCATGGATACGACCAGCGGCCCGACGGCCGCCGATCTCCTGAATGATGCGTCGGAGTCGCGAGATCGCCGATGCGATATTTCAGTTTGGAGAGGAGCGATTCTCGCGGCGCATCGCCCGCTCGATCGTGCGGGCGCGCGAATCGGCTCCGCTCGAGACGACGACGCAGCTGGCGGCAGCTGTGAGGCGCGCTGTCCCGCGGCGCGGGTTCAGCGCGGATCGATCCCGCGACGCGCACGTTTCAGGCGCTCCGCATCTGGGTGAACCGCGAGCTCGAGAGCATCGACGATTTTCTGGCAGCTGATCGCGCGCCGGCTGAAGACCGGTGCGCGGCTCGTCGTGATCACGTTTCATTCGCTGGAAGATCGCATTGTCAAGCACACGCTGAGAGCGCTCGCGCAGCGCGATGACGCGCGCGTTCGCGTGCTGACGAAGAAGCCCGTCACACCAGGTTCCGACGAAGCTGGACACGAAATCCGCGCGCCCGCAGCGCGAAGCTTCGCGCCGCAGAGTGCGTGGCGTAGGGCGAGGGGAAGACAGAGGGATGAGTTCATCTTCTGAAGCGTTCGAATTCGCGATCAAGAAAGACGTTCGGAACAACCCGATCGTCCGCGAAGTCGACGAGCGCCGGCTGCGCGAACAGTGGCGCTCGGTCGCGATCGGCGTGTTGTTTGTCGGGTGCTGCTCTTCTCCGGCTGGCAGCGTGTCGAGCTGCTGCAGCACGGGTACCGCGTCGAACAGATGCAGAAGGAGCGCGGCGAGCAGGAGGAAATCAACAGGCACCTGCGCCTCGAGATCGAGACCCTGAAGTCGCCTCAACGCATCGAAGCTCTCGCGACGCGGCGTCTCCACCTGGTCGCCCCGGCAACGGGCGCCGCGATCATCATCGAGCGCGTCGTCCCACCCGAGCCGCCACCGGCGTCGATCGTGGCGAAAGTACAGGAGAAACCCCAGTGAGCGCGCCGGCTTCGGACACCTGGCGAGCCACCATCCGCAGTCGACTGCTCTTCGGCGCCGTCTGCTTTCTGCTTGTGGGCCGTCGGGATTCAGGCACGTCTGGTCTGTATCTGCAGGTTCACAAGCACGCCGAAATGCAGGCGCGCGCGGAAAACCAGTCGGCTCGGACGATGGATATTTCGGCCAAGCGGGGAGACATTCTGGACCGCACACGGGCGTGTGCTGGCCTACAGCGTCGACAGCGATTCGGTCTACGGCGTGCCGAGTGAGATCGAAGACGCCGGCAAGGCCGCCTCCGTGGTGTGCGGGGCGCTGGCGGACTGTTCCGGGAAAGAACTGGAGGCGCTTGACTGGGCGCTTGCGGCAGACAGAAGGCGTTTGTGTACGTGCGACGCCGCGTCACGCCGCTTGCAGGCCCGCCGCGTCGCGGAGCTCAACCTCGACGGCATCGGTTTCATCAAGGAAGATCGCCGCTTCTATCCGAAAAAACAGCTGGCGTGCACAGGTGCTGGGATTTGTCGGCGTCGACAATAACGGTCTTGCCGGCATCGAAGCCGCCTACGACAGCCAGATCAGCGGGGCGCTCGGCAAGCTGCTCTATCAGACCGATGCCCGCGGCCGGGCATTCAGCCGGCTCGAGCGCCCGCCCACTGCCGGAGCGACCGTCGAGCTGACGATTGACGAGTACCTGCAGCACGTGGCGGAGCGCGAGCTTCGCGACGCGGTCGCTCCGAACAGGGCGTCGGGTGGCACTGTGATCATCATGGATCCCCGAACCGGCGAGATTCTCGCGCTCGCCAACGAGCCGACGTTCAATCCGAACGCGTTTTCCAGCTGCGGCAGTCGCGCAATGGCGCAATCGTGCGGTGCAGGATCTCTACGAGCCAGGCTCCACGTTCAAGGTGGTGACCGCGAGCGCCGCGCTCGAAGAGCGTATTGTCGATCCCGATCAGATCATCAATGTGGCTGGGGGGAAGATCCGGTTCGGCTCGCGCGTCATCGACGACACGCACGACTACGGCTCGCTGACCTTCACCGATGTCATCGTGAAGTCGAGCAATGTCGGCGCCATCAAGGTCGGCCTCGCTCTGGGACCCGAGCGGCTCGGCGTCTACGCACGGCGCTTCGGCTTTGGCCGTGCGCTGTCACCGGATTTCCCGGCGAGACGACCGGGATCGTGTGGAATCCCAGCGAGCTCGACAACAGCGCGCTCGCCTCGATGTCGATCGGCTACCAGGTCGGCGTGACGCCTCTTCAGATGGTCACGGCGATCAGCTCGATTGCCAATGGAGGCGATTTGATTCAGCCCCGTGTCGTGCATGCGCTCATTCGCGATGGCAAACGCACCGGCGTCAAGCCGACACGTGCTCGGGCGAACGATCTCGAAAGACACCGCCGCCACGCTGACGGGCATCATGGAGCAGACAGTCGAGCGCGGAACCGCGACGTTCGCGCAAGTGGATGGCTACTCCATCGCCGGGAAAACCGGAACGGCAGCCAAGCTCGTCAACGGCCGCTACTCACATACCGATTACTTCGCATCGTTCGTCGGGTTTCTGCCCTCGCGGAATCCGGTGGCCGAGCATCATCGTCGTTCTCGATTCCCCGCATGCGCACGGGTACTACGGCGGACCGATCGCCGGTCCCGTCTTTCAGCGCATCGCACGAAGCGGCTCTGCGCCATTTCGGCGTCGCCTCCGACATTCGACGCGCCCTCGACCGTGCTCGTCGCCCGCCGCGGCGAGCGACAGGACATTCAGACCGTCCAGAGCGTGAGCGAGCCATCGATTGTCCGGGCGGATGGTGCGACGACCGATTTGCCTGACTTTCGCGGGCTGAGCGCGCGCGAAGCACTCAAAGTTCTGACGAAAGTGGGGTTGACGGCTCGAATCAACGGCAGCGGCATCGTCGTCACACAGAAGCCGGCGGCTGGAACTCCGATTGAGCCTGGCACGACGACCGAGCTCTGGTTGGAACGTGCGACCAATCAATGAAGCTTGCGGAGCTGCTGCAAGCCATTGAGAGTCTCATGCGCCAACGCTTCCCCCCTGGTTCGATGCCCGATGTCGAGGTTCGCAGCCTCGTCTATGACTCACGTCAGGCCGAAGCAGGCGCACTCTTCATTGCGCTGAAAGGGTTGAAAACGACGGGCGTGGACTTTGCGGCTGATGCGATCGAGCGCGGGAGCGTCGCGGTCATTGCGGAACAGCCGCCCGCTGCTCAAACCAGTGTGCCGTGGATCGAGGTCGCCGATGCGCGGGTTGCCATGGCCCGGCTTTCGGCCGAGTTCTACGGCCATCCGAGCCGCTCCATGGCGGTGGTCGGCATTACGGGCACAAACGGAAAGACAACGACCGCGTATTTATTACGCTCGGTGTTTGAAGCGGCAGGTAAAAAGTGCGGCCTTTTGGGAACAGTTGCCTACTCGATCGGAGACGAAGAGCTGCCGGCCGCGCGGACCACGCCGGAGGCACCGGACGTGCAAGAGATGTTTCGACGCATGGTCGACAGCGGTTGCACCGCATGCGCGATGGAGGTGTCGTCGCATGCGCTCGCCCTGCACCGGGTCGACGAGACGCGATTCGCAGCGGGCGTCTTCACGAATCTGACCCGGGATCATCTTGATTACCACGGGGACATGGAGTCGTACTTCGCGGCGAAAAGACGGCTGTTCGAGATGCTCCCGCCTGGAGCGCCGGGGATTGTCAACCTGGACGATCCACGCGGCGAGTCCCTGCGAAAAATGCTGCCGCACGCCGTCACGTATGCCGTCAACAAGACCGCCGATGTCACTCCCGGTCCCCTGTCGCTGACGTTTGGCGGACTGGAATTCGACGTCCGTACGCCGAGGCATGTTGTTCACGTGAAGTCCCGGCTCGTTGGCCGTCCGAATGTCTCGAATATTCTCGCGACGGTTGCGACCGCCGCAGCACTCGATCTGCCGGCGGGAGCGATCGAGCGCGGCCTGGCCAGGCTGTCTGGCGTCCCGGGCCGGTTTGAAGTCGTATCGAGCGGGACCGATGACGTCACGGTGGTGATCGATTACGCGCACACGGATGATGCGCTCAAGAACCTGCTCGAGACGGCTCGTCCGCTCGCGCAAGGAAAGGTCATCACGGTCTTCGGGTGTGGCGGCGATCGCGATCGTACGAAGCGGCCGCTGATGGGAGCTGTGGCCGCCAGACTGAGCGATGTCGTCGTCATCACCTCTGACAATCCAAGGAGTGAAGATCCGGCCCGCATCATCGAAGAAATCAGGCGAGGGGTGCCGCCGGCCGGCAACCGCGATACGGCAGCGATCTTTGCACTCAGCGATCGAGCGGAAGCGATTCACTTCGCGATCACGAAGGCCGAGCCCGGCGACCTCGTGCTGCTCGCGGGAAAGGGTCATGAGAAGTCGCAGTCGATTGGCGGCCGTGAGCTGCCCTTCGATGAAGCGGAGATCGCGCGCGAGGCGCTGGAGCGCAGGCGCTGACGCCAGCCACGGTCGCTGCCGCGATCGGCGCCGCCGTTTCGGGACCTGGGGGCGATCGGGAGATCAGCGGGTTCTCGATCGACACGCGGACGATCAGGAGCGGCGAGCTGTTCATCGCGATCAAGGGTGAACGCTTCGACGGCAACTCATACGTCGTGGAGGCGGCACGCCGAGGTGCGACGGGCGCACTCGTCAGCGATCGAGGGCTTACCGATGTGCCGGAGCTCGGTTCGACGCCGCTCATCGTCGTGCCGGACACGGTTCAGGCCTTGCAGAATCTGGCAAACCGCGTGCGGCGCGATTCGGGCGCAACGGTCGTCGCTGTCACCGGCAGCGCCGGAAAGTCGACGACGAAGGAAATTGCCGCAGAGTTTCTGTCAGCGAGGTACACCGTCTTTCGGAACAGGGGCAACTTGAACAATCACATCGGCCTGCCGCTCTCGGTGCTGGAATTGAGGGCGAAGCCCGACATCGGCGTACTCGAGCTGGGCATGAACCATTTCGGCGAAATCCGAACGCTTGTGAAGATTGCCGAGCCCGAGGTTCGTGTGTGGACCAACGTGGCCCCGGCGCATCTCGAATTCTTCGGCACGGTCGAGGCAATCGCCGAAGCCAAGGCGGAAATTCTCGAGGGCGCCGACAGGGATACAGCTCCTGGTCGCCAATGCGGATGACGATCTGGTCATGAAGCATGCGAGCGACTTCGCCGGGCGGGTCCGGACATTCGGCGTCGAACGGCCGGCGGACGTGCGGGCTCTTGCCGTCCGCGATCTCGGTATCGAGGGTACGGCAGCGCTCGTGCGGACCCCAATCGGCGAGGCCGAGATTCGAACGCCCCTGCCAGGGACCGCGAATCTTTCCAACGTCCTCGCAGCGGCAGCTGTCGCGATTCGATTCGATATTCCGCTCGCCGACATCGTTGAGCGTGCTGCCACGCTCAAACCGGTGGCGCGACGTGGGGAAATCGCGCGAACCGGAACTCTGACGATCATCGACGACTCGTACAACTCGAATCCGACGGCGCTCGCGCAAGCGCTCGCGATGGTTGCCGCCGAAAACCGCTACCCGCGTCGCGTTGCCGTCATCGGTGAGATGCTCGAGCTTGGGGAGGCTGCCGAGGCGCTGCACCGGGCGTCAGGCGCGGAGGCGGCGCGAGCCGGGCTCTCCGCGCTTGTCGCCGTCGGCGGCGCCAATGCTCGCGCTCTAGCGGATGGAGCGCTGTCCGCCGGCATGCCGGCCGCCGACGTTCATTACGCTGAAACCAGTGCCGGGGCGGCCGACGTCGCCGCTGCGATCGTCAGATCCGGCGATCTGGTGCTGGTCAAAGGCTCGCGTGGGATTCGCACGGAGGTTGTCGTCGATCGGCTCAAGGCGGAGTTCGCCTGATGCTCTACAACCTTCCTCTATCCATTTCACTCTCAGGTTCCTGTGCTGAATGTCATTCAGTACATCACCTTCCGGACTGCGGCCGCGAGCCTGACGGCGCTCGTCATAAGCCTGCTCCTTGGTCCGTGGCTCATCAGCAAGCTCCGCGAGTTCCAGATCGGCCAGATCATCCGTCACGAAGGTCCAGCCTCTCACGCGCCGAAAGCAGGAACGCCCACGATGGGCGGGCTGCTGATTCTGACCGCGGCCCTGGTTCCGACACTGCTCTGGGCGGATCTCCGGAACGTCTATATCTGGATCGCCGTCCTCTCGACCGCCGGATTCGGTGCAATCGGATTCACCGACGATTACCTCAAGATCGTTCGCCGCTCCCATCATGGCCTGCTAGCTCGCTACAAGATGCTCGACCAGGTCTTGCTCGCGGTGTTCGTGGGGTTCGCTCTCATCTACCTTGCCGACTACCATCGGCCGCCGCTCTACACACCTTCGCCTGATCTTTCCGTTTTTCAAGGCGCTGATTCCGGATCTTGGTTGGTGGTACGTACCGTTTGCCGTCGTTGTTCTCGTCGGCGCATCGAATGCGGTGAACCTGACCGACGGTCTCGACGGATTGGCGATTGGCACGTTTGCCATAGCGGCCGCGGCATTCACGGCACTCGCTTATGTGACCGGCCACAGCGTTCTCGCCCAGTACCTCCTTCTCGTTCACTTTCCAGTCGCAGAGCTGACGATTTTCTGCGGATCGCTCGTCGGCGCGAGCCTTGGATTCCTTTGGTACAACTCGTATCCGGCGGATATTTTCATGGGCGACGTCGGATCGCTCGCGCTCGGCGGCGCGCTCGGCACGGTCGCGATTCTGATCAAACAGGAACTCCTTCTTCCAATCGTGGGCGGTGTGTTCGTGCTCGAAGCGCTGTCTGTGATCATCCAGGTGGCTTCGTTCAAGCTGACCGGCAGACGCGTGTTCAAGATGGCGCCATTGCATCACCACTTCGAATTGATTGGATGGAGTGAGCCGAAGGTGATCACACGCTTTCTCATCATGGGGATCATCTTCGCGCTCTTCAGTTTGACGACTTTGAAACTGCGATGAGCTTTTCCGTTCGCGGACAGAACGTCACGGTTGTTGGCGCGGCCCGAAGTGGAGTCGGCTGCCGCGCTGCTGCTTGCCGGGCGAGGTGCCCGCGTCACCCTGACCGATATCCGTCCAGAGCTCGAAGAGAGCATGCGAGATCGGCTTCATGACGCAGGCATCGCCATCGAGCTCGGCCTTCACCGGCGGGAGACGCTGGCGTCTTCCGACTTGATCGTTTTGAGTCCGGGAGTGCCCTTGAACCAGCCTTCGATTGCTGACGCGCGGAGGCGCGGCATTCCAATCATGGGCGAGATCGAGATGGCGTCTCGCTGGGTGAGCGGACGAATCGTGGCGATTACCGGTACCAAGGGCAAATCGACGACGACGACGCTGACGGGCCGCATGTTCGATGCCGGGGGCCTGCGAGCGCTGGTGGGCGGGAACATCGGAACACCACTGAGCTCCCAGGTGGCCGATTCGACACCCGACACCTTCCACATCATCGAGGTGAGCAGCTTTCAGCTCGAGACGACCGAAACATTTCACCCGTGGATTGCAGTGCTGCTGAACCTGTCCTCGGACCACCTCGATCGGCACGGCACGATGGAAGAGTACGGCGCCGCAAAAGCGAAGATCTTCGCGAATCAGACCGCAGCCGACTGGGCGGTCATTAACGCCGACGATCCACAAACGCTCGCACTGGCGCACGCCGCACGTGCCCGAAAGGTTTTCTTCTCGGTCAATACGCCTCTGGTGCCCCTGACGTCGATTCGGTTGATCGGCCGCCACCTGGTCACCGACGTCATGGCAGCGGCGATGGTGGCGCAGATTGCCGGCGTGTCGCACGACGCGATCGTGCGCGCGGTGGAGTCGTTCACCGGGCTCGAACACGCCCTCGAGCCGGTCGCCGTGGTGGGCGGGGTGCGATTTGTCAACGATTCGAAAGCGACCAACGTCGAGGCGGCGAAACAGGCGATCGAGGCGTTCGATCCGGGGCTCGTCGTCATCATGGGCGGTCGTTACAAGAGCGGCGATTTCAGGCTGTTGCGCGAGTCCCTGCGATCGAGGAATGCGTCCGTTGTCGCAATCGGGGAAGCGATCCCCTTGATCCGCGAGGCGCTCGAGGATGTCGTGCCTGTCCACGCAGCCGCGACGCTGCCCAACGCCGTTCGAGAGGCGTTTCATCTGGCACCCGAAGGCGGTACGGTCCTTCTGGCGCCCGCATGCGCGAGCTTTGACATGTTCCGCGATTACGCCGAGCGCGGACAGTTGTTCAAGAAGGAAGTGATGGCGTTGGGGGAGGAGAAGTGATGCGCGAGCGGTGAACAGTCGTCAGTCGGCTTCGGCGATAAGGAGCTGGCTGCTGGGAACGCAGGCTGCCCCGGTCTGCGAAGCTGGTGTCCCAATCCCGCGGCTGACTGATGACTGTTGACCGCTCGCGCCTCCGCGCCTGCGCGCCTCGGCGGGACAGGCCGTTGCAACCACTATGTCGGCACCGGTAGCGCAGCCCTTTAGGGCTGCTGAAGCGAACAGGGAGTATGGCCCGAAAGCTGAAGTCAGACAAGGTACTGTTCCTCGCCACGCTGTTGCTGGTGTGCTGCAGCGTCGTCATGGTGTACAGCGCCTCGGCTGTGCTGGCGATGAACCGGTACAACCAGCCCTACTTCTTCCTGATCAAACAGGCCATGTGGGCGGCCCTGGGCCTCGCCGCGATGAGCCTCGCCATACGCTTCGACTACCGCAACTATCGTCAGCCGTCGTTCATCTGGCTTGCGCTGGGAGTAGTCGGCTTCGCGCTTGTCGCCGTGCTCTTCGGCGCACCGATCAACGGGAGCCGCCGCTGGTTCGGCATCGCAGGGTTCGGCGTGCAGCCGTCAGAGCTCGCCAAACTGACCGCCGTCTTCTTTATTGCGGCGCTGCTCGAGCGCCGCATGAATCGCATCGACGAAATCTCATACGTCCTGGTACCCATCGTGGTCGTGGTCGGCGGCATCGTCGGTCTCATCCTGCTGGAGCCCGACCTTGGTACCGCAATGACGGTGCTGCTGATTGCAATGGTCATGCTCTTTGCCGCCGGCATCAGCTATCGCTATGTCATTGGCGCCCTCGTGTGCGGTATTCCTGTCGTCTACTTCGTTCTGATGGGTGCCGCCTATCGGCGCCGCCGCCTGCTGGCGTTCTGGGATCCATGGAGCGATCCGCTCGGAGACGGCTTTCAGGTGATCCAATCGATGATCGCCGTTGGCTCGGGCGGGCTTCTGGGACGAGGCTTCATGTCGGGTGTTCAGAAGCTGTTCTATCTGCCGGAACCCCACACCGATTTCATCTATGCCGTCGTCGGTGAGGAGTTCGGACTGCTCGGCACGACGATCATCATGGCGTGCTTCCTGGTGATCGCGTGGCGCGGGTTCAAGATCGCCACCGAAGCTCCCGATCGTTTCGGGGCATTTCTCGCCATCGGATTGACGACGATGGTCACCGTTCAGGCGTTTCTCAACATCAGTGTGGTACTGGGCCTGGTGCCGACCAAAGGAATACCGCTGCCGCTTGTCAGTCTGGGCGGCTCGTCCTTGTTGATCAGTCTGCTTGGGATGGGCATTCTCCTGAATGTCTCCCAGCACATGGCGTCGAGATCGTGAAAGGGGTAGCACTGCGTGCGCGTGGTAGTCGCAGGAGGAGGGACGGGTGGTCACTTGTTTCCGGGACTCGCGGTAGCGCGTGCGCTGAAAGCGCGCATTCCGGACGCGCAGGTGTCCTTCGCAGGAACGGCGGCCGGAATAGAGGCGCGCGTGATTCCGTCGACGGAGTTCGAGCTCGACCTCATCCGCAGCGCAGGCCTCAAGGGAAAATCGCCAGCGGCGATCGTCAGAGGCGCGGCGCTGGTACCGCTGAGCGCTCTCGACGCATGGCGCCTGATTTCGCGCCGGCGGCCCGACGCAGTGATCGGAGTGGGCGGGTACAGCTCCGGCCCGGTCGTGGCCATCGCGGCGTTGCGCGGCATTCCGGCGATGCTGCTCGAACAGAATGCTGTCCCTGGCTTGACCAACAGGCTGCTTGCCCCGCTCGTCAGTCGAGCAGCCGTCACCTACGACACATCGCTGAAATTCTTCGGTGGGAAGGGGTTTGTCAGCGGCAACCCTGTCCGGCAGGAATTTCTGGAGATAGATGATGCAGCCATCGACGCTCGCAAGGTTCGGGTACTAGTCTTTGGCGGTTCTCAGGGGGCGCACGCAATCAACGTGGCCGTGGTGGAGGCAGCGCCGCGGCTGGCGGCCGCAGCCGAAACTCTCGATTTCGTCTGCCAAACGGGCGCACGGGACTTCGACATGGTTCGAGAGGCCTTCGAACGGAGCGGCGTGCAAGGCCGCGTGGAACGGTTCATCGATGCGATGGACCGAGAGATGAGGGCGGCCGGACTGGTTGTTTCGAGGGCGGGAGCCACGACGCTGGCGGAAGTCACTGCCGCGGGACGACCGGCGATTCTGATACCGCTGCCGACGGCGACCGACGATCACCAGCGCCACAACGCGCTGGCGCTGAAGCGTCACGGAGCCGCCGAAGTGATCGAGCAGCGGGAGCTGACGGGCCGGTCGCTTGCAGAGCGGGTCATCGCGCTGGCCGGCGACCGGGAGAAGCGCAGAGAGATGTCGGCGGCGGCCAGACGGCTCGCGAAACCGGCCGCCGCCCAGGAGATTGTGGACGCCGTCATCGAGCTGGCGAGGGCGAAGCGACACCGGCCGAGCGGCCGTCGCGGTTGACAACGGAGCATCGGCCGTGAGCGGAGTGCTCGACGAGACCAGGCGCATCCACTTCATCGGAATCGGCGGAATTGGCATGAGCGGGATCGCCGAGCTTTTGTTGAATCTTGGATACGAGGTGAGCGGATCCGACGTGCAGCGCACTGATATCACCGATCGACTCGCTTCGCTGGGCGCGCACATCGTTCAAGGGCACGATGCGCGAAATGTCGGCGATGCCGGCGTCATTGTCTATTCGTCTGCCATCCGGCCATCCAATCCAGAGCTGGCCGCTGCGCGTACGCGTGGCCTCGTCATCGTGCCGCGGGCCGAGTTGCTCGCCGAGCTCATGAAGCTGAAACAGGGGATTGCCGTCGCCGGCGCCCACGGCAAGACGACGACGTCGTCGATGATTGCGCTCATTCTCGATACGGCCGGACTCGATCCCACTGCCGTTATCGGGGGCCGCGTCGCCTCGTTCGGGAGCAACGCCAGACTCGGGCGGGGCAAGTACCTGGTCGCGGAAGCCGACGAAAGCGACCGGTCCTTCCTGAAGCTCACGCCGCGCTTCGCCGTCATCACCAACATCGACCGCGAACACCTGGAAGCGTATCGCGATTTCGAGGATCTGAAGGCGGCGTTCGTGCAGTTTGCGAACAGCGTTCCCCCGAACGGAATGGTCATTCTCTGTGCCGACGATCCACATCTGCAGACGATGCGCGCGGGTATCAAGCGTCACGCGATTACCTACGGGCTGCACCCAACGGCGGATGTCACGGCGACCGGTGTGCAGATGAAGGGGTTTGGCTCGGTGTGTGTCGTTCGGAGCCGTAAGCCGCACGGCCGTTACGTCGACCTGGGCCAGATGGAGCTGTCAGTCCCGGGACGGCATAACGTGCTGAACGCGCTTGCGGCCGTTGCCATCGCCCGTGAGCTGGGCGTCGCGTTCAGTGACATCACGCGCGCCGTCGGCGGGTTCAAAGGGGCGGAACGGCGATTTCAACGTCGTGGCGAAGCGAATGGAGTGACTGTCGTTGATGACTATGGGCATCACCCGACGGAAATAGCGGCCGTGATGGCGGCCTCCAGACCGCTTGCGGCAGGCCGCCTGATCGTCGCATTCCAGCCGCATCGGTTCACTCGAACGCACTTTCTGATGAGCGAGTTCGGCCTGGCATTCGCAGGCGCCGATGTCGTGCTGCTCACCGACATTTACAGCGCCGGGGAGGATCCGATCGACGGAATCACGCTGGAGGCGCTGACGAAAGCGATCGAACGGGATTTCCCGGGGGAGGTGTACACGGCACGCACGTTGGACGACATTCCCCGGGAGCTCGCGCGCCTCGCAGTGCCCGGCGATTTGATTGTGCTCCTCGGGGCGGGATCGATTGGATCGATTGCCGCTGCCGTGCTTGCCGCACTGAACAGCGTCGAAGGCGCAGGGCGGGCCACCTGATGCCGGTCACCGCACCCGCGGACAAACGGTTCCGCCGCGCTCACATGAAGCCGGCGAAAAAGCGCTCCGGATGGAAGGGCTGGCGCTGGCGAATGGCTGTGACCGTCGTGGCCGCAGCATTGACGTTTTACAGTGCTCACCGCGTCATCGCCGTCGTCCAGGGACTTGGCGGTCTTCCATGTCGACCAGATCGTCGTTCGCGGGAATCAGCGCCTGTCGACCGGAGAGGTTCTCGCATTACTTCAAGGCCTGCGCGGTCAGAGCATCCTGTCGGTGGACCTCGAGGAGTGGCGGCGCGCGCTCCTGAGATCTCCATGGGTTGCCGATGCGGTGCTTCGCAGAATCGCTGCCATCCACCGTGGAGGTCACGATTCAGGAACGGGCGCCTCTCGGCATTGGTCGGATCGACGGTGTCTTGTACCTCGTGGACGACCGGGGCGCGATCATCGACGAGTACGGGCCGCGTTACGCAGACCTCGATCTGCCGATCATCGACGGCCTCTCATCGGATCCTCAGGACGAGACCACTGACGTGTATCGCGCGACGCTCGTGCGGAGGCTGCTCGAAGCACTCCGGCCGCGGCGCATGGCCGGCCAGATCTCGCAAATCGACGTCAGCGACGCCCGCAATGCCGTGGTGCTGCTCGAAGGGGATCCAACGCTCATTCGTCTGGGCAACGAGCGGTTCGTGGAGCGGCTGCAATCCTACTTTGACATCGCGCCGGCCTTGCGCGAACGAGTCCCGGCAATCGACTACGTCGACTTGCGCTTCGATGAGCGTGTGTACGTGAGGCCAGCGAAAAAACGGCCGGCACCACGCGCAAGGACAGTGCCGGCAACTGACGGAAGGCAAACGCAGACAGGATAAGTGCGTTACATACGGAGGGCGCTTGGGAAGCAGAGATCGATACCTGGTCGGGATTGATATTGGCACCTCGAAAGTCGCTGCCATTGTGTCGGAAACGATGGATGACGGCAGCCTCGAGATCATCGGTCTCGGCGTTGCAGAAGCGAAAGGCATCCGGCGTGGCGCCGTCGTCAATCTCGAAGCCGCGGTCGACTCCATCAAGCGTGCCGTCGAGGAAGCCGAGCTCATGGCGGGCGTCGAAGTGGATTCGGTATACATCGCCATTTCCGGCCCGCACATCAAGGGGTTCAACAGCCGCGGCGTCATCGCCGTGGCCGGCAAGAACCGCGAGATCACGCGCGACGACGTGCGGCGCGCGATTGATGCGGCGAAGGCGGTGTCCCTGCCCACGGGCAGAGAAATCCTTCACGTGCTCCCTCAGGATTTCGTGGTCGACGACCAGGACGGCATCGGCGCGCCTGTCGGCATGACCGGCGCGCGGCTCGAGGTGAACGTCCACATCGTGACAGGGGGGACGACTGCCACCCAGAACGTCGTCGCATGCGTCAATCGGGCCGGCCTCAGGGTGCTCGACACCGTCATCGAGCAACTGGCAGCCAGCGAAGCCGTGCTGACAGCCGATGAGAAGGAGCTGGGGGTTGCCCTCGTCGACATCGGGGGAGGTACGACGGATCTCGCGATTTTCGAGCGCGGCAGCCTGTGGCACACCGGTGTGATCGGTATCGGTGGCGACCATTTCACCAACGACATCGCAGTTGGCTTGCGGACGCCGATCCCCGACGCCGAGAAGCTGAAACGGAAGTGCGGATGCGCGCTGTCCTCGCTCATCGACGACGACGAGACGATGGAGGTTGCGAGCGTTGGCGGAAGAAAGCCACGGCTCATGGCGCGGCGAGTGCTGTCAGAAATACTTCAGCCCCGGGCCGAGGAAATCTTCCATCAGGTGTGGGACGAGATTCGACGCGCGGGATACGAGAAGTCGCTCAACTCCGGAATTGTGCTGACCGGAGGAGGCGCGACTCTCGAGGGCATGCCGGAGATTGGCGAGCAGATATTCGATCTCCCGATCAGGCGCGGTTTGCCGGCCGGCGTGGGCGGGCTGTCCGATCACGTCAGCAACCCCGAGTTCGCGACGGCGGTCGGGTTGGTGTTGTATGCGCAGCGAAATCATGTCGCCGAAGCCGGACGAATGGTCGGTGCCGGCGCTTTCGGACGCGTGGCCGGACGGCTGCGTGGATTGTTCAAGGAGTTCTTCTAAACCCTGGAGGCCGCGAATGGCAGAAGTGCGTGAAACCCCGTTGCGTTTGAGGCTGGCCGAAGACATCCGCGCCGGCGCGCGTATCAAAGTCATCGGCGTCGGTGGCGGAGGCGGCAATGCCGTCAACCGGATGGTGCAGGACGGGCTGGAGGGCGTGGAGTTCATCGTCGCCAACACCGACGCCCAGGCGCTGCAGGGGAATGAGGCACCGATTAAGATTCAGATTGGCGCCAAGCTGACGAAAGGGTTGGGTGCCGGAGCCGATCCGAACGTCGGCCGCGAAGCCGCCCTCGAGGATACCGACAGCCTCATACAGGCGCTGACCGGCGCCGACATGGTTTTCGTCACGACCGGACTTGGCGGCGGAACGGGCACGGGAGCGGCGCCCGTCATCGCGAGCCTCGCCGGCGAGCTCGGCGCATTGACCATCGCCGTCGTCACCAAGCCGTTCAAGTTCGAGGGCAAGAAGCGGCTCGCTCAAGCCGATCAGGGCCTGGCTGCCCTGCGCGACTGCGTGGACACCATCATCACGATTCCCAACGAGCGGCTTCTGGCCATCGTGGATCGAGCCACGACGCTGCCCGAGGCGTTCTTGACGGCCGACGACGTGCTTCGTCAGGCGATACAGGGAATCTCCGATCTGATCCTCGTGCCTGGCCTGATCAACCTCGATTTTGCCGACGTGAAGACCATCATGTCCGGAATGGGACTCGCGATGATGGGGACCGGCGTAATGTCGGGCGAGCACCGCACGATAGAAGCGGCAAAGGCGGCCATCTCGAGCCCTCTGCTCGAAGGCGCCTCGGTGGCCGGGGCGCGCGGCGTGATCATCAACGTGACCGGCGGACAGGATATGTCGCTGGTGGAAGTGAACGAAGCGTCGCTGCTCATTCAAGAGGCCGCGCACGAGGACGCCAACATCATCTTTGGCGCCGTCGTCGATCCGAAGCTCGACGGTCGCGTGAAGGTGACCGTGATAGCGACGGGTTTCGATCCCGTGTCGCGACCAGCCGCGGAAGTGGTCAATCAGACACCTGTAGACCTGCAGCAGTACACGGCCCATCTGAAGGAGAAAGAAGAGGCGCCTGTGATGATGGATCTTGGCAGGCTGTCGATCGCGAGAAGGCCGGCACTGGATCTCGCCCCGGCGGCGCCTCCACCCGCGAGTCAGCCACCATCGGTCGAGAGGGGAGCCGGCGAGCCGGTCGATGTCGACCTCGAGGCGCTGTCGGCCTTTGACGTGCCTGCTTTCCTTCGTCGCGAAGGCTAGGGTGGTAGACTACATATATCCACGGTAGTCGAGTTCGTCTGCGACGCAGGTTGAGCATCCTGCTGCCGGGGTCATCGGTTTTCAACATTCATGCATTCCTGGCAGCAGCAAGAAGCCGCAAGAGCGATTCTCGCGAAGGAGGTGGGCTACATCCGCAAGCCTCACACCGATCGCCTGCGCGTGGCATTGGCCTTTCCCAACACGTACTACGTTGGGATGTCGAATCTTGGCTTTCAGAGTGTTTACCAGCTCTTCAACGCGCACGAAGACGTGGTATGCGAGCGGATATTCCTTCCTCCCAAGCAGCAGCTGAAAGAGCAGCTCGCGTCGAAGACGCCGTTGATGACGCTCGAATCGCAGTCGCTCGCCCGCGATTTCGACGTGATCGCCTTCTCGGTGTCGTTCGAGTGGGACTACACCAACATCCTGACGATGCTGCGACTCGCAGGAGTGCCGATACGCGCGGCCAGTCGAACGGCCCGCGATCCCCTCGTCCTCATCGGCGGCGCGGTCACCTTTGTGAACCCCGAGCCGCTGGCGCCGTTTGCCGACATCATCGCTGCGGGTGAAGGAGAAGAGCTTATTCCGGCGCTTCTCGACGCGATCCGCGAGAACGGCGATCGGGACGAATTGATGAGGTCGCTTGCGACCAGGCGCGGGTTCTACATTCCGTCGTTCTATGACGTCGAATACCGAGCCGATGGAACGATCTGCCGCTTTGCGCCGAAGGCGGGCACGAAGGCGCCGCCGGTGGTGCGAAAGGCGGCGGTGCCGACGACCGATGCGCTCGACCCGCCCTGCACGCGAATCTTTACTCCCGACACCGAATTCGGCTCGCGATTTCTCGTCGAAGTGGTGCGAGGGTGCGCCAACCTCTGCCGCTTCTGCTGGGCGGGTTACAACTATCTGCCCGTTCGAGCGTTCCCTGCCGATCGCGTTCTCGAGCAGGCCCGCCAGGCTCGAAGGCATGCGAAGCAGGCCGGCCTCGTGTCGATCGCCCTGTGCGACCATCCTGAGATCGATCGCATCCTGAAAGGTCTCGCCGGGATGGGGTATCCGATCAGCCCTGCCTCGCTCCGGCTCGACGATCTGACGGAAGCCATCGTGCGCCAGTTGCGCGCGAGCGGCGAGAAGACGCTGACGATTGCTCCCGAGACCGGTTCGGATCGGCTGCGTCGCGTCATCAACAAGACCGTGACCAACGACGAGATCCTCGATCGCGCAGAGCTCATCTTCGCCAACGGCATCGAGAACCTGAAGCTCTACTACATGATTGGGCTGCCGACCGAGACCGACGCAGACCTGGTGGCCATTCGCGATCTCACGCGGCAGTTGCGTGAGATCATGCTCAAACACGCCAAAGCCAGGGGGCGCGTGGGCCGCATCATCGCCAGCGTGAACCCTCTGGTGCCAAAGCCGTCGACCGCCTATCAATGGCTGCCGATGGAGCGTCCGGCCGCGGTTGAAGAGAAGGTGCAGCGCCTGCGCGCGCTGACGGCCGATATCGACAACGTGTTCTTCAACATCAAGTCCGAACGTCATTCCTTCTATCAAGCGCTCCTTTCGCTTGGCGACCGGCGCGTCGCGGATGCCATCGAGGCTGCCGAAGCAAACGGCGGCGATTGGCGGCGGGCCGTCGCCGACACGGGCCTGGACGCCGACTTCTACGTTTTTCGCGACCGCACAGACGACAAGTTGCTGCCGTGGAGCATCATCGACGGCGGTATGAAAGAGGCGTTCTTTCGCACGGAGGTCGACAAGAGCCTGCGCGAGGAATGGACACTGCCGCCGAAACGCGCCGCTGAAAACACGAAGTTGTTGCCCGTTCTGTAGCACGAAGATCCACGAAGAACACGAAGATCCATCAAGCCTTCGTGGATCTTCGTGTTTCACTCCGCGATTGCCATATGTTCTTCGTGCTCGCGGTACGCATCGAGAATGAAATCGCGCAGTCGATCCTGGGCGGTTGAATCGGTAACGGGTCGAAGCAGCGCAAAGCTCCGGCGTTCGCCGTTGACCGAATACTGCCTGGCCGGAAAAGTGACGTTGCGGCCCGTACCGCTCCGCCGTTCCCATACGGCGAAGCCCACGAGCTTCAAACCTTGAAAGTAACCATCTTCGAAGTGAATCTCGGCTTCAGCCAACTTGCCTGGCGGCGTGCCTTTGTCATTCGGCATGATTTTCACTGTCATCATCAGCTCCTTGCGCCCCATCAGGGCAAGGCCGATACCCATCCGCCGCGATCGGAGGTGTGTCGCCAATGTGCTGAGTAACAAGGGCTTCGTCACGCCGCGAGGATTCGTGGCCGCGGGCGATCCCAGACGGGACCCCAAAAATGACAACTACAGGAGCAGCATCACCTGGGCGATTGCCAGCGTCTGCGAGTGCGTTATCGTCAAAAGCGAGCTGCCTGCGTTCAGCGTGCTGAATCGCCTCGCCGCACCGCCGTGGAACTTCAGTTGCGGCGGGCCGCCATGACGCACGACCTCGATATCACGCCACAGCACCCCTTGCGAGTGACCGGTACCGAGTGCTTTCATCGCCGCCTCCTTTGCCGCGAACCGCCCGGCGAAATGGGGCGCCGGGTTGCGGCGTCGCGTGGCGTACGCAATCTCGCCTTCCGTGAACACGCGGCGAAGAAATCGATCGCCGTATCGGGCAATCGCCGCGTCGATACGATCGATTTCGGTCGCGTCCATTCCGATCCCGATAATATTTGTCGACATGTCGCTACCCAAGCCTAGCGGCGACTTCGAGTGGGTGCAAGAGCCATGGGGGGCCGCTTTGCGGTGCGTACCGCTTGCCGGGATCGCGCCGCATTGTTTCAGCACCCGCGATCTTGCGCTCGAGGGCGTCCGCGAGGATGAACACCGGGGATGGGAAGATCTCGCCCGTGCCGTCGGCATCGATTACCCGTTGCTTGTCAGGCTGCGACAGGTACATGGCGCCGGAGTGTTCGAGGCGGACAATGGGGTCGGGAATCCGACCTCTTTTCCTTACGACAGCTGGCCTGAAGCCGACATCGCCGTCACACGCGATTCGTCGATCGCGCTGACGGTGAGAACCGCGGATTGTGTTCCGATTCTTCTCGCCGATCGGCGCAACAACGCAGTCGCCGCGGTTCATGCAGGCTGGAGGGGCACGGCCGCCGGCGCCGTGATGGTCGCTGTCGAGGCGCTCCTGCAAAGGTTCGGCAGCACGCCGACCGATCTGGTTGCCGCTGTGGGTCCGAGCATCGGGCCGTGCTGCTACGAAGTCAGAGGAGATGTCATCGCGCAATTCGCCGCCCATGCCGAGGCGGCCGGGTGGTTTTCCACTGATTCGCCGCTCCGGCTGGATCTCTGGCGTGCCACGCGCGATCAGCTGGAGCGTGCCGGGTTACCCAGTGCGACAGATCCATCTGTCCGAACTGTGTACGGCGCACCATCCTGTGCTTTTTCACTCCTATCGCCGGGACGGAAACGCTGCCGGGAGGCTCGTGGCAGCAATCAGAAGCTCGCCCGGTACGAAGCCTTGAAGAAAAACGCGCGGACCGTCGCCACATAGCGACCAAACTCCAGTTCGTCGTGCGCCGTGCCGAAGAGCGACCCGTAGCCCGCATGCACGACCGTACCCGGGGACAGCTCGTACGATGCGAGAAAATCGACGAGCACACGCTCACGTGACGAATCGAACTGCGTGACGGCTCTCGTGAAGAAGCGCGGGCTGAACTGGTAGGTGTTCCGCATGTTGACAATGTGCACGCGATATACGTTGACGCCCGTGCGCTGATTGTCGAATGTCACGAAGCTGTACGAAGTGTTGTGGTTGAATCTGGAGTTGGGTTGAAGACCAATCCGCAGGTTTGCGCTGCGGCGATAGCCCTGATAGGGGTTGTCAGCGTCGTAGAAGATGGCGGGGCCTCTTTGCGCCGCCGCCGCCGACGTTCAGCCAGCGAAGGATTTGGATGTTCCCGTCGATCATCGTCCGGCCCACATCGAACCGGCGTCCGGCAAATGTCTCGTGGCCGGTGCCGTAATCGAAGCGCAGAAAGCCAGCGCGCGTGAAATTGAATCGAAGCGCCGGAAGGTAGAAGGCTTCGGTCCCCCCCTGCACCCTGTCCTCGGCTGCCGTCACCCAGAAGAACGGATTGATCCGTTTGATCCAGCGATACCCGGGATGTGACGGATAGAAGTTCAGATCCTGATATTGCCAGCCGCGTGTCAACCCGACGCGATTGATGAAGGCGGTGTCCATCCTGAAAGCGCGATCGTAGTGCTCCAGTTGGCCTCCCACGACGAAGCGCCGCGTGTTGTAGAAGTAAGAGCCCTGCGTGCCGATGCCGTGACTGGCTTCGCCTTGGTGGCTTCGCGAGTGCGACGAAAGAAACGATCCATTGGCGTTAAAGTGTTCGCCTTTCCTCAGCGACACGTCGCCGCCGGCGACGCGATTGTAATCGCTGCCATATTCGGTATCGGTGACAAGCAACCCGACGTACTGGCCCCTGCCCAGGTTCATGACCTCGCGCCCGACCGTGAACATCCGTTGCCGGCTGCCGGGCGGTGATGCATCGGCAGACGACAGCATGCCGTAGGTATGCCGCCCGGCGGCACCCGTGATCTTGACGCCCGCGCTGGGATCGACGATGCGCCGGGTATGCACGGCGGTTCTCAGCGTCGCATCGCCCCCGGCGCCAGCGATATTGAAGAGCCCGAGTCCCTCCATGAAGAAGGGCCGCTTTTCGCTGAAAAAGATCGGGAACCGCTGATTGATTTCGACCTCGAAGGCATCACTTTCGACCTGACTGAAATCAGGATTGATCGTGGCATCGAGCGTCATGGCCGAGGTAAGCCCGTATTTCACGCTCACGCCCAAATCTCCTCTGGCTCGTGTGCCGGTCCAGCCGGAGACGTTCTCCCGCGCCTGGTTGCTCGAAAATGTCGCGCTCGGGATCATTTCGAACAGCCTGCGCGATTGAAGCGCGTCGAACACGAGCGATGCGTTCGATTCGAAGACCCAGCGTCCCGAAGGCATTTCTGGCCAGGACGTCGAGACGCCGGTTCGGCTCAGGCGTCTCCAGAACAGGACTCCCATACGGACGTTCGGGCCCGTGCGGAACCGGAGATTCTCGAGCGGCATGCGGACCTCGGCGGACCACCCGTCGGCGCCGACATGTCCGGCGCTTTGCCACACCCAGTCTGGCGCGAAGTCCTCTCCGCCGCTGCCGCTCTGCAGCGCATCCATCTGAATGCCGCTTGGATTGACGAACAGGTGATAGGCCAGTTGGCCTGCCCGGCTCGAGTCGAGGCTGAGGCCTACCCAATCGTCATCGAATGCGTTGTCGCGCCGGCTGATGTTGGTGCGGATTCGGCTCGCCTGCGAGTCGAGACAGCGGAATGCGAAATAGACCGCCTGATCATCGAAGGCAATCCATACGTGCGTCTGTTCGGCTGCGGCCTCGCCTCTCATGGGGTTGTACGACATCCATGTACCCAGAGGGAGCGGATCTCCGGACCATGCCTCGTCATCGAGTACCCCGTCGAGTTTTGGTGGCGTAGGGAGTCGCCGCGCGTGAAGCTCCTGGGGGGCGGACGTCTGTGCCCCCAGCGGGATTGCCCCGTTCATGGCCAGAACGGGCAAGAACAGGGCAAGGCGTCGGAACCGAGAGGGCATAAGGCAGATACGGTAAAAAAAGGCACATGGTTGCACCGTTGATTAGACGGCATGCCTCGGGGCGGAGTTGGTTGTAGTCTTTTGCAACCCCGGCCGCCATCCCTTCGTAGAGAGACAGAGAGAGTGCCAGCCACCGACGTCGAACTGGTTCGTGGAGCGCTCGAAGGGTCTGAATCGGCATTCCGCGAGGTCGTTCTGCGGTACCAACGGCCGGTCTATGGCCTTATCGTCCGGATGGTCCGGGACCCCGCGCGCGCCGAAGAGCTCGCGCAGGATACGTTCGTCAAGGCCTTTCGGGCGCTGCATACCTATGACGTGCAGCGCAAATTTTCGGCGTGGTTACTGACCATCGCCCATCACGTGGCGATCGACGAGCTTCGAAAGGGCAGACTGGTGACGCAGTCTCTTGATGAGATGACGGCGGACGGACTCTCGCCGCGAGAGTTGATCGATACCAGGAGCGCAACGCCTGCCGCGATCGCAGAGCGTACCGAGCTTGCCGCGGCGGTTCAGACGGCGATCGGTCGCCTGAGGCCGGAGTATCGGGAGGTCATTACGTTGCGTTACGAGCGCGAGCTCGATTACGACGAGATCGCGGAGATAACGGGCCAGCCGATGGGCACGGTGAAGAGCTCGCTGCACAGGGCACGCAAGGAGCTGGCAGACCATCTGGAGAGTCTGGGATGGAACACGAAGATCCAGTAAAGGACGCGAAGCTCCACGAAGAGGGGCTCGATGCGACGCTGATGGCGTTGTTCAGAAGCGCCATTCCACCGGCGCCGTCCGCCGATTTCACTGCGCAGACGATGAGAGCGGTCAAGCTCGAGCCGCTGCCGCCGGGACGAAAGGCGCTCGGCAATCCGCTCGCGTCGTTGCTCGGCTGGGCCGCGTTGATTGCAGGTGTCGCCCTTTCGGCGATTGCGGTCATCGTGACGCAGCCGATCCTGGCGTCGATGGTTTCGAGACTTGTCAGCCGGAGTGTTGGGCTCGGTGTCTGGATGATGCAATTCAGTGGTGCTGCGCTCACCCTGGTGGATGTGCTTGCCACGACGGGTCTCGCCGTGTCGAGAGCTGCTGCGACAAGAGAAGGAACGACCGGCCTGGCATTGATGGCGGTCGTGAGCGCGCTCTCTCTGTCGGCACTGCGCCGGTTGTTGATATCCGAAGGAGAAGGACGGCCATGGCAAGAACTTTCGTAGTGGCGGCGCTCTTGATCGCGCTCGTGGGAATGACCGGGTCGTCACAGTCCGATGTGCAAGGCCTTCGTTCCCGGCTCTCATCGCGTTTCGAGATACTGCCGATCGCTAACGGCGTCGTCCTGACGCCGCGTTTCAAGACGCCGGTCAAATCGGTGGAACTGTCCGATTCGACGATCGCGATCGACGGAGTGCCGGTGACCGGCGCCGAGTTGCGGGATCGTCTCGGAGATGATGCCGCGCTGGTCATTCAGCTGTCCTATCTCGATCCGGACGCGCGACGATCGCTGGCGCGTGGCGAAACGGCCGCCGCCCCAAAGCCGGGGGATTCTCCGGCAACGATAGAGAGTCCCCGGCCCCTCGAACCTGAGCCCTCAATCCCCCGGGCCCGCCGTCGAGGCGACGTCGTTCGCATCGGCGGCAGTGTGACCGTCGATGCCGACGAATCCGTTCGTGGCGATGTCGTGGCGATTGGCGGAAGCGCGACGATTGATGGCGAGGTCGACGGCGATGTCGTGGTCGTCGGCGGATCGGCGAGGTTCGGTCCGCAGTCGCACGTCCGCGGTGATGTGACGGCAGTCGGTGGCGGCATCGTTCGAGATCCGAAGGCCGTCATTGGAGGAGCAGTCAACGAGGTCGGCCTGGGTGAGATCCGGTGGCGCGACGGATGGATGCGCCGCAATTGGGACTGGGACTGGATGGACGGGTTCTATCCGGTTGCCCGCCTGACCGGGACGGCGGTGCGCGTGATGCTCCTGACGCTTCTGACTGCGCTCGTGTTGTTTGTCGCTCGAACGCCGGTCGAGCAGATTGCCGATCGTGTCGCGGCGGATCCGGTGAAATCCTGGGTTGTCGGCTTCCTCGCGGAAATGTTGTTCTTCCCGATTCTGATCATGACCGTAGTGGTCCTCGCGATTTCGATCATCGGGATTCCGCTGCTGCTGCTGGTGCCGGTCGCTATCGTGGCCGCTCTGGTCGTGATGCTTGTGGGCTTCACCGCCGTCGCTTATCACATCGGCCGGCTCTTGCAGGACAAGATGGAGGCGCTCCGATCGCGTCCCTACGTCGCGACGTTTGCCGGGATTCTCCTGATCGTGTCCCCCGTGCTGCTGGCGCGACTCATCGGGCTCACCGGCGAGTTATGGTTCCTGGTCTGGCCGATCGCGGCGGTGGGCTTCCTGTTCGAATACATCGCGTGGACCGCCGGGCTCGGCGCCGCCGCTCTGGCCCGCTTCAACAGACCTGGTCCGCCGTCAACGGTCACTCAGCCGGCGGTCATCAACACGTAATCGGTTTCGTGGGTGGCGGTTCCCTAATCACCAGGTCCTAATCCCTCGGTGCGGCGAGTTGCTTCATCCATGGCGAGGTTTGCGAGCCTGTCGGCATCCTTGTTTTGTTCGCGGCGGACGTGCTCGAAGGTGATGCGATCGAGCCTTCCGGCCATCGACCGTGCCTGTTCGTAGAGAGGTTTGAGGCGGGGATGCTTCACGCGATATTCGCCGCGCATCTGCTTGACGAGCAGCTCCGAGTCCGACTTGATGCGCACGACGCGGTGCCCGTGCTGCTGCGCGTACGTCAGCGCGGCGAGCAGGCCGTTGTATTCGGCCACGTTGTTGGTGGACGCTCCGAGAAAGCCGCTGAATTCGGTGATGAGCGCGCCCTGCTCGTCTTCGATACGCACGCCGTAACCGGCCGGCCCGGGATTCCCGCGCGCGCCGCCATCGATAAACGCGACGATCGCCATCAGGTCTGGGATACTGGCGCCTGTGCTTCGCTCTCGCCGGCAAAATACAGAATCCGCTGGCAGCTGTCGCACTGAATGATTGAGGCATTGCGGCGGATTTCGTTGAACATCTGAGGCCGGAGGCGCACGTGGCAGATCGTGCAGTGCCCGTTCCTGGCCTCGGCGACGGCGACGCCCTTCCGGAGTCTGGCGACCTGCTCGAACGTGCCGAGCACGCTGCGGTCGATCTCCGCTATCAATTTCTGACGTTCCGCGGCGGTCCGCTCGATATCGCCCTGCAGCGTGGTCATCTCGGTGTCCAGTTCCGCGCGCGCAGCGGCCACTTCCCGTTCGGCGAGTTTCAGCTCTGCGTCCGCCTTCTTGATCTCGGCGTTCAGATCGTCGGCGGCCATCATCGTGTCGAGAATCCGATCTTCACGGACGCGCACGTCGTTCTGCGCGGTCTCGATCTCGTGCAGCATCGCCGTGTATTCACGATTGGTCTTCACCTCCAGCAGTTGATCCTTGTACTTGGCCAGCCGACCCTGAACGGTGGCGACGTCCTTCTCCTCCGCGCGCCGTTTCTCCTGCACGGTGGCCAGCCGCGCCTTCGCGGCGGCAAGGACATCGCGAGCGGTCTGCAGCCGGGCGTCGAGCATCTGCACGCGTCCCGGATGTTCGGCGATCCTGCGCCGCGCGTCCTCGGCGGTGGTCTCGAGCTGCTGAAGCCGGATCAGGCGGTCAAGGTCGGGATTCATGGAGCTGCGCCAATAACGAAAAAGCCCCGCAAGGGGGCTTCGCAGCAAGGAGAAAGTGAAAAGTAAAAAGCAAAAAGCAGGTTCTGATCGGCAGACCCTACTTTCCACTTTCTACTTCCGACTTTTAAGTTGCGTGTATCCATCAATTGGTGGGCCCACCAGGATTCGAACCTGGGACAGGCCGGTTATGAGCCGGCGGCTCTGACCGCTGAGCTATAGGCCCGTTAGTGCTTCGCTGTCTGTCCATCGTCGATCGTCAATGGTCGATCGTCTTACGGCCACGCGACGATGGACGATCGACGATCGACGATGGACGATCGTTAACTCGTTCGCCCCTCTAAAAACGCGCGAAGCTTCCGGCTCCTGGACGGGTGCCGGAGCTTGCGCAGCGCCTTCGCCTCGATCTGCCGGATGCGTTCCCTCGTGACTGCGAAATTCTGGCCGACCTCTTCCAGCGTGTGCTCGCTACCGTCCCCGACGCCGAAGCGCATCTTGATGACGCGCTCCTCGCGTGGCGTCAATGTTTTCAGCACCGACTCGGTCTGCTCCTTGAGGTTCAGATTGATCACGGCTTCGGCCGGTGAGACGACCTGGCGATCTTCGATGAAATCGCCAAGGTGCGAATCCTCCTCCTCACCGATCGGTGTTTCCAGCGAGATTGGCTCCTGCGCGATCTTCAGGACCTTTCGTACCTTCGAGACCGGGATGTCCATCCGCTTCGCGATTTCCTCGGAGGTCGGCTCGCGTCCAAGCTCCTGGACGAGCGCCCGCGACGTGCGGATCAGCTTGTTGATGGTCTCGATCATATGCACCGGGATCCGGATGGTGCGAGCCTGATCCGCGATGGCGCGGGTGATGGCCTGCCGTATCCACCACGTGGCATAGGTCGAGAACTTGTAGCCGCGCCGATACTCGAACTTGTCGACCGCCTTCATGAGCCCGATGTTGCCTTCCTGGATGAGGTCGAGGAACTGCAGGCCGCGATTCGTGTACTTCTTCGCGATCGAGACAACGAGCCGGAGGTTGGCTTCGACGAGCTCTTTCTTGGCCTGCTCGGCCTGCACTTCGCCGCGATAAATCGTGTCGAGCGTGGCGCGCAGGTGCTCGGTCGACTGTTCGAGCTCGTCGGTCCGCACCTTGACAGCGGTCTTCAGACTCCTTGATGCGCCGCGAGAGGCTCTTCTTCTCTTCGTCCTTGAGCTTGGGTGCCTTCCTGCCTTTGGGGTTCATCTGACGCTCGAGTCCTTCGGCCTCGCGCTCGATCTTGCGGACTGACTCGACTTCGTCCTTGATCTGCTCGATGAGACGCCGTTTGACCAGCTCGGTGAACTCGACCTTCCGCACCAGCTGCGACAGCTCGACCTGGGCGCGCATCACCGCCCAGCGGGCCCTGCCGATACTTCCGCTTTTCCCGGGTCGTCGTCCCCCTTGGGGTCTCATTCAGCTTTTCCTCGAGCTTCTGCACGATCGCGCGCTGCTTGCGGATCGCTTCGATCTGCTTGAGGACTTCCTTCGCGCGCTCGTCCACTCGCTCGTCGGTAATCTCGTCATCCTGGAAGATGACGAGCTCGCGGATGGTGCGCGTGCCGGCCTTGAGCTGATCTCCCATCGCGATGAATCATCTTGGCGACCGTCGGCGTGCGGGAGATCGATTTGATGACCGCCAGTTTGCCGCGTTCGATGCGCCGGGCGATTTCGACTTCACCCTCGCGAGTCAGCAGCGGCACCGTGCCCATCTCGCGCAGGTACATGCGGACGGGATCGTTGGTTTTGTCCAGAGCGCCGGGCGTGAGATCGAGCTCCATCTCCTCGCTGCCCTCGGCGGTCCGGTCGAACTGCTTTTCCTGAAGGTAGGTCTTCTCCGAATCGACGACCTCGATCCCCGCGCTGCCAAATGTATTGAACAAGTCGTCGAGCTCGTCCGACGAAGTAATCTCGGCGGGCAGCAGTTCGTTGACCTCGTCGTACAGCAGGTAGCCTTTTTCCTTTCCGATGGAAATCAGCTGCCGTACTTCGTCGTATTTTTCTTCAATCGACAAGCGTTCCTCCTGCTACTTTGCTCGAACCCGTGATGATAACTCGAAAGCGCTTCCCGCTCGTCGAGCAACGCGCGTTTCCGGTGCCATAAGCGCTGTGATTTCTTCATCGCGCTGACGGCCTGACTCCTGGAGGCGATCGATTTCGCGTTGTACCGCCGCGATCTCGCGTTCCACTCGAAGTTGTTGCAATTCCTGGACGCAGCTGAGCGCGTGTGCCGGGGGCTTTGCAGCTGCAGCGATGCCGGTGACGAGTTGAGCCTCCAAGGGATTTAGACGCTCGAAAAGGGCAGAAGGCAACACGGATGGAGTGCGGTCCGCCAGCGCCCGAGCCTCTTCGAGCACGCGGCGGGTCGGCAAACCCTCTAAGTCATTATCCTGCAAAATCTTGAGCGCTGTCATCCCCTGTTCCGGCTCGTGGACGAGCGCCCAAATCAACCCCTTTTCGGCTGGCTTCACCTGTCCGAAGTTCGGTAAATCACGCGCAGTCAGCGCTGTTCGCCGCTGAACAGCCGCCTTGCGGACTTCGGCCCGCACCACTTCTTCGGTGATTCGAGCCTTGTGCGCGAGCCGATCGCCGAACTGATCGCGCGCAGCCGGGTCTGGAATTCGGGCCGCAACAGCCAGCATCGACGTCAGAAACTGACGCCGTCCCTCGTCATTGCTGAGATCGTGAGCCGTTGCCGCTGCGGTCGAGCAGGTATTCGAGATACGGCCGCGACCGGCGGAGGAGCTCGAGATACGCATCCCTGCCCTGCTTTTGTACGAGGCTGTCCGGGTCTTCGCCCGCAGGCAGCACCGCGACGTTGACTTCGAACCCTTCGGCAACCAGCAGCTCGCAGGAACGTGCGGCTGCTCCCTGGCCCGCCGCGTCGGGATCGAAGCTCAGAATCACTTTCGACGTGAAGCGCCGAAGAAGCTGAGCCTGAGACGCAGTGAGGGCCGTGCCGCAAGACGCCACGACCGGAGCGACGCCTGCCTGGATGAGTTGGGCGAAATCGAAATAGCCCTCCACCAGCACCGCATAGCCCAGCCTGCGGATGTCCGCTTTGGTGAGGTTCAACCCGTAGAGCGTGCGGCTCTTGGTATAGATCGGCTGTCTCTGGCGAGTTCAGGTATTTTGGCTGCTGGTCTGTCTCCATCGCCCGTCCGCCGAACGCCACGATCGACCCGGCGTCGCGCGCAATGGGAACCATCAACCGGCCCCGAAAACGATCGATCGTCTGGCCGCTGTCGCGTTCCACGGAGAGTCCGCTTCGAACCAACAGCTGGAGACCGAACCCCTCCTTCGACAATGCGGTCGTCAGACTTTCATGGTTGGGCAGGGCGTATCCCAGCCCAAGCAGGGCGATCGTGTCGTCCGTGATGCGGCGGTCGCGCAGCATCCGTCTGGCGCTCCGGCCTGCCGGAAGTGCCAGCTGCGACTTGAAGTGATCCGCGGCGCGCTCGTGAACCTTCAAGCAGCGCTTCGCGCTCGGCGGCATCGGCATGTGATTCGCGCCCCCCAACCTGTTCGGGAATCGGCATGCCGAACTTTCCGGCAAGGTGCCTGACGGCATCCTGAAATCCCATCTTCTCCTGCAACTCGAGGAACTTGAACACGTCGCCGCCGGCTCCGCATCCGAAGCAGTGAAAGAAACCCTTGTCACGGTTCACGTGGAGCGAAGGAGTCTTCTCCGAATGAAATGGACAGAGTCCCTTGTAGGTCGCGCCGCTTTTCCTGAGCGACACGTACTCCTGTACGACCTGAACGATGTCCGCCTGCATGCGCAGGTCGTCGATAAACTGATTGAGGAAAGGCCATGTCAGAGCAGAGAGCTAAGAGCGAAGAGACAAAAGACGAGCATAGTGTAACCTGCAACATCTTCTTTACAGCTCTTTGCTCTCAACTCTTTGCTCTCTCTCAATCCTTCAACTCAGCGATTGTCACCCCCCCTCCGCCTTCCTGCGGCGAGGCAGCTCTCACTTCGGTCACAAGAGGATGTTTGTGCAGGTACTCCACAACGGCTTCTTTGAGACGGCCGGTGCCGAAGCCGTGGATCACCCTCACCATCCGTTGTTCGCCGAGCAGGCTTTCGTCCAGGAACTTTTCGAGCCGATCCAGGGCCTGGTCGACAGTGCTGCCTACAAGGAGGAGCTCGCCGGATGAGGTCCCGTCGCGCGGTTGGAGCTGAACATTGATTCGACCCGTCGGCGGTTCGGGTTTCAAGGGAAGCGCCTTCCAGTACCCGCAACTCGCTCGTTTGCGCGCGAAAACGCTTGCCGCGGACTTCGACCTCGGCCTCGCGGTCGTGCACGTTGACGACCGTGCCTTCCAGACCGAGTCCCCCGATCGACACGCGGTCGCCGACGACGGCCGCCCGCGTCGGAGACGGCTCCGGAGGAACATGCGCAGGCTGGTCCTTTCGATATTTGTCGACAAGCGCGTCAATCGCCGCGCGTGCGTCGCCTCGCAGTTGTCCGGCATCGCCCGTTGAGGGCGTGACGGCAGGGTTTCTCGCCGCGCTGTTCGGCCATCGCCGCAGCCTGTTTGCGCAGGTCCGCGACCACTGCATCGATCTCAGCGCGTGCTTCACGAAGCCGTTCGTCCAGCTTTTCGTTGAGTCGCTGCTTGAAGGTCTCTTCGCGCTGCCGCAGCGTCTCTTCGCGCGATTTCGCACGGCTGTCGGCTTCGCCCAGCGCTTCGCGCTCCCGTCTTCACCAGGCGGCGCTCATGCTCGAGTGCCCGCAGATCGTTGTCCACCTTGGCGAGGTGTTCGGCCAGCTGTGCTTCGCGCTCCGATAGATTCTTTCGTGCGCTCTCGATAATCTCGCCGTTCAGTCCGAGTCTGCCGGCCATCTCGAGCGCCAGGCTCCGGCCAGGCGAACCGTATTGAATGTGGTAGGTCGGCTCGAACGTGTCCGGGGTGAACCCGAACGCCGCCGCAGCCACCCCGGGCGTCGTGGCGGCGTAGGTCTTCAACGTCTCGTAGTGCGTCGTCGAGATGACGAGCGCGCCACGCGAGCGGAAATGCTCGACGATGGCGACGCCGAGCGCGCCCCCTTCAAGAGGATCGGTGCCCGCGCCAAGCTCGTCGAGCAGGACGAGCGAAGGCAGCGCCAGCGAACGATCCATGCCGGCGATATTGGTGATGTGCCAGGAGAAGGTGCTCAGGTTGCGGCGATTGACTGCTCGTCGCCGATGTCGGCAAACACCGTCCTGAACACCGGAAGCCGGGCTTCGGCAGCCGGCACGAACAAGCCCGCCTGGGCCATCAGCGCCGAGAGTCCCGCCGCTTTCAGCGCGACAGTTTTACCGCCGGTATTGGGGCCGGTAATCAGCAGCACGGTGGTCGGCGGAATCACGACGATATCGACCGGGACCGGCTCCTTGCCCGGCAAATCCCCGCGTTGGCGATCGAGCCTGGCGATCACGCCTGGAATCAGCAGTGGATGGCGTGCGGCGCGCAATTCCAGGCGTCCATCAGCCGAAAGTGTGGGAGCCACCCCGGAGATCAGCTGAGCGAACCTCACTTTTGCCTGGATGATGTCGAGCTCGGTTGCAGCGTCCACAGCCTGTCGAAGCTCGATAGGCTTCGATCGAAACGTATCGGTCAGCTGCCGGAGAATCCGGTGAATTTCCTCGCGCTCCTGCTGTTCGAGCGCGACGATCTCGTTGTTGATCTCGACCGTGCTCAACGGCTCGAGATAGAGGCTGGCGCCGCTGCCAGAGCTGCCGTGAATGATTCCGGGAATCGCCATACGGTGCTCGGCCTTCACGACGAGCACATAGCGCCCATCCCGATCGCTGATCACCTGGTCCTGCAGATACTTCGCGGTCTCTTTTCCACGGAGGTACGACTCGAGCGTGGATCGAAGGCGCGAGCGTTGCTTCCGGAGCTGGACACGCAGCCGAGACAGCTCGGGGCTCGCCGAGTCGTTGACCTCGCCGGAGGGATCGACCTTGCTTCGAACCTCCGCGATCTGATTCTTGAACGAGCCGCAGCTCTCTGCCAGCGCTTTCAGCGTCGGAAACGGTGCGCCCACGCGCCGAATCGCGGCGCAGGTCAAGGCCAGTGAATCCAGAAACTCGGCGAACGCTAGGAGCCGGAGCGGCTCCAGCGCGCGCCCTTCGACGGCGAGCGCAGCCAGCATGGCCTCGAGATCGTCAGGCGCGTGCAGCGTGAACGGAGGGTTCGCGTCGAGGTATCTGGCGCCTTCGGCCGTCGCCGACAGCAGCTGCGACACCCGATGCGGATCGGTATGCGGCTCGAGCTCGCCAAGCCGCGCGGCGCCAAGGGGCGTCAGCGCGAACCCGCGCACGACGTCGACGATCTGATCCCACTCCAATGCGCGAAGGGCGCCGGTATTCATGACATACGGTTCTTGGTTCTGGGTTCTGGGTTCTGGGTTCGCGGTGGCGTACTCGTTGCGAGTTACCAGAACCGGGAGCCAGGAACGGGGAACCGAGAACTCGAGCCCAGAACCGGAACCCGGAACGCGAACCCCAGAACCCCAGAACCGAGAACCTCAAAGGTGGTTGATCCGGCTGGCTATAGCGGCGGCGCCAAAGCCGTTGTCGATATTGACAACCGACACGCCGGCGGCGCAGCTGTTCAACATCCCGAGCAGCGCCGCGAGTCCACCGAAACTCGCGCCGTAGCCGACGCTCGTCGGCACGGCAATCACCGGCACCCTGACCAGACCCCCGATGACGCTCGGTAGTGCGCCTTCCATGCCGGCCACCACGACGATCGCGCGGGCCGCCGACAACCTCGCGTGCTCGGCGAGCAACCGGTGAATGCCTGCGATGCCAACATCGAACAAGCGATCGACGCATGTTGCCCATCACTTCCGCGGTCACGCATGCTTCCTCCGCAACCGGAAGATCGGACGTTCCCGCCGCGGCAACGACGATTGTTCCCCTCCCCGGCGTGACGTCTTTCTGCCGGTAGGTGATCGCACGCGCAACTGCATGGAACTGGGCGCCCGGCACCGCCTGCTGCACGGCGGCAGACGCCTGGTCGGTGGCGCGCGTCACGAGCAAGGTGTGGCCCCGATCGACAATCTCCGCGGAGATGTCGCGGATTTGCTCCGGCGTCTTGCCGGGGGCAAACACCACTTCCGGAAACCCCTGGCGCAGCTCGCGCTGGTGGTCCACCCGCGCGAACCCGAGGTCCTGAAAGGAACGCGCCTGGATCATCTGCAACACCTGTTGGACGGCCGTGTCGGGAGCCACATGTCCGGTTCTGACATGGTCTAGCAATTGCTGGAGGTCGGCCAACGTCATCAATGGCCCCAAGTTTGTCGCTTCGACGGACACCGAAGTATAATCTGCGGACGTTTTGCCGCCGGTCCTGCTCACCGAATGACTCCCTCTGACACACTCATCCTCGTCAGTTACTTCTTCGTCCTGAGCATTCTGGCGGTGTACGGGTGGCACCGCTACTACCTCGTGTATCTTTACATGAGGCATAAGGATTCCCAACCGGCCGAGCCGCCTGCACTCGACCCCCTGCCGGTGGTCACCATCCAGCTTCCGATCTACAACGAAATGTACGTGGCCGATCGCCTCATCGAGGCGGTGGCCCGGATTGATTATCCGCGCGAGCTGGTGGAAATCCAGGTGCTGGACGATTCGACCGACGAGACGTCGGAAATCGCCGGGCTGGCCGTCCGGCGCCACGCCCTGCAGGGGATTGACATCAAGTACTTCCATCGAACGGAGCGCACGGGTACAAGGCCGGCGCGCTCGAAGCTGGACTCAAGGTCGCGCGCGGCGAGTTCATTGCGATCTTCGATGCCGACTTTCTGCCGGGCGGTGACTTCCTGCACAGGCTGCTGCCGCATTTTGCCGACCCGAACGTTGGAATGGTGCAGGCGAGATGGGGCCATATCAACGAGGACTACTCCCTTCTCACCAAGATCCAGTCGATTCTGCTCGACGGGCATTTCGTGCTCGAGCACGGAGGGCGCAATCGGTCGGGGCGGTTCTTCAATTTCAACGGGACGGCCGGCATGTGGCGGCGCCGGGCAATCGACTCGTCCGGCGGCTGGCAGCACGACACGCTGACCGAGGATCTCGATTTGAGTTACCGCGCGCAGTTGCGCGGGTGGAAGTTCGTCTTTCTGCCCGAAGTCGTCTCGCCTGCCGAAGTGCCGGTGGAGATGAACGCGTTCAAATCGCAGCAGCACCGGTGGGCCAAAGGTTCGATCCAGACGTGCAAGAAGCTGCTGCCGCAGATCCTCCAGGCCGATATACCGGGCCCCGTCAAGGCTGAGGCGTTCTTTCACCTGACCGCGAATTTCAACTACCTGTTGATGTCGGTGCTGTGCCTCCTGATGTTCCCATCGATGGTCATCCGCTACGAGATGGGCTGGTACGAGATGCTGCTGATCGACGTTCCGCTGTTTCTTGCCGCGACGATGTCGTTCTGCAACTTCTACATCGTCTGCCAGCGGGAGATTCACAAGGACTGGATCATGCGGCTGCGATACATGCCGTTCCTGATTTCCATCGGCATCGGCCTCTGCGTGAACAACACGAAGGCCGTGCTCGAGGCGCTCTTCGATCGAGACAGCGAATTCATGCGGACGCCGAAATACCGTATCGAAGGGAAGTCGGACGAGTGGGTGACCAAGCGCTATCGCCAGTCGCTGACTGCACAGCCGCTGATTGAGGTGGCCCTGGGCTTTTACTTCACGGCGACAGTGTTCTACGCACTTGCAAACGGTATCTACGGCACATTGCCTTTCCTCGTTCTGTTCCAGGTCGGGTTTCTCTATGTCGGCCTTCTCTCCATCGTCCAGCAGTTTGCCGGCGACGGCGTCGTCCTCAAGACTCAGGTATCGGACAGTCAGTAAGTGGTAGTCAGCAGCCGGTAGCTCCAGATGGCCATCGACACACCATCCAAAGCGGGCCTCGAGGATGTCGTCGTGGCGTCCTCGTCGATCTGTTACCTTGACGGCGAGCGCGGTGTCCTCGCGTATCGAGGCCACGACATTCACGATCTCGCCGAACACGCCACATTCGAGGAAGTGTGTTACCTGTTGTGGCACGGGCGGCTGCCGAATCGTGCCGAGCTCGGCGAGCTGCAGTCGCACCTCGCGGTTTCGCGCCCATTGCCCGAAGGCGTGCTGAGGTTGATGCGGTCGCTGCCGCCCTCCAACGGCATGGACACGCTCCGGACGCTGACCTCAGCGCTGTCGCACTACGACCCCGGCGCGAACGACATGTCGCCCGAAGGGCGTTATCGCACGAGCGTCAGGATCACGGCGCAGCTCGGCACGGTCGTCGCGACGGCGGCCCGTATCGCGGCAGGCGGCGGCGTCATCGATCCGGACCCGGCGCTCAGTCATGCAGCCAATTTTCTCTATGTCCTGAAAGGTTCACGTCCCTCCCCGCTGGAGGTGCGTGCGCTCGATGTTGCCTTGGTGCTGCACGCGGATCACGAGTTCAATGCCTCCACCTTTGCGGCGCGTGTCGCGGCGGCCACGCTCACCGACGTGCACTCGGCCATCACGGCTGCGATTGCCGCGTTGAAAGGTCCGCTGCATGGCGGGGCCAACACGGATGTGATGAACCTCCTGCTGCAAATCGGTCAGGACGCGACCGACCAGAAGGTCGAAGACGTCGTTCGCGCCAAGCTGGCGAGGACGGAAAAGATTCCCGGTTTCGGCCACCGCGTGTATCGGACCGAGGATCCCCGTGCGACGCACCTCCGAAAGATGTCCGAGGATCTCTGGCGGCCAACGGGGAATGTGCGGTGGTTCGAAATGTCGCGGAAGATGGAACAGCTGCTGAAGGCCGAGAAAAAGCTCAACGCGAACGTCGACTTCTACTCGGCGACGACCTATTACGCGCTGGGGATTCCGGTCGACATGTTCACGCCGGTCTTTGCGGTAAGCCGCATCTCAGGCTGGACGGCACATGTTCTCGAGCAATACGCAAACAATCGCCTCATCCGCCCGCGCGCCGAGTACACTGGACCCTCCTACCCGCAGCCCTGGGTTCCGCTCGACAGGCGCTGACTGCGCTGTTCGGCTCTAGGCTTCGGGCTCCGGACCAGCCACGATACAATCAGTGGCGCGGCTTCACCCGGGCCTACAGCCTAGAGCCCGGAGCCTGAAGCCTATTCATGAACCCGCAACGGCTCCGTAACTTTTCCATCATTGCGCATATCGATCACGGCAAGTCGACGCTTGCCGATCGTTTTCTCGAGGTCACCGGAGCGCTGCAACCACGGGAGATGGAGGCCCAGGTTCTCGATTCGATGGACCTCGAGCGCGAGCGCGGCATCACGATCAAGGCCCATCCGGTACGCCTCAATTACACGGCGCGCGACGGGCAGAGCTACGTCCTGAATCTGATCGACACGCCGGGACACGTCGACTTCTCCTACGAGGTCACGCGATCGCTCGCGGCGTGCGAAGGCGCGGTTCTGTTGATTGACGCATCGCAGGGCGTCGAAGCGCAGACGCTGGCGAACGCATATCTCGCTGTCGAGAACAACCTCGAAATCATCCCCGTCATCAACAAGATCGACCTGCCTAGCGCGCAGCCTGAAGAAGCGAGGCGGCAGATTGAGGAGATCATCGGTCTGGACGGGTCTGGCGCCATTCTGACCAGCGCGAAGGAGGGCATGGGCATCACCGACGTGCTCGAAGCCGTCATCGAGCGGCTGCCGCCGCCCGCAGGGGATTCCTCGGCCTCACTCAAAGCGCTGATCTTTGATTCCTGGTACGACGCATATCGCGGTGTGGTCATTGTGGCGAGAGTGCTCGAGGGAACGCTGCGCAAGGGCACCAAGATCCGCCTGATGGCGCAGGGTCAGGACTACGAGATCGAGCAGATCGGCGTATTTTTGCCGAAGCCGGAGCCGATCGACGAGCTCGGCGCCGGCGAGGTCGGCTTCATCGTCGCAAACATCAAGACGGTCAGCGACGCCAAGATCGGCGACACCATCACGGAGACGAACCGGCCGGCGGCCGAGGCGTTTCCCGGCTTCAAGGAACTGAAGTCGATGGTCTTCGCCGGCCTGTACCCCGTGGAGAGCCATCAGTACTCCGAGCTGCGCGAAGCCCTGGAAAAGCTGCGGCTGAACGATGCATCTTTTCACTTCGAGCCCGAGACCTCGGCCGCCCTCGGGTTGGGATTCCGCTGCGGGTTCCTCGGTCTTCTTCACATGGAGATCGTCCAGGAACGGCTCGAGCGCGAGTTCAACATGGATCTCGTGACGACCGCGCCGGGGGTGTTGTATCGCGTGACGACGACCGACGGAGAGGTGCTCGAGATTGACAGCCCGTCGAAGCTGCCGGAAGGCCATGTCGAGAAGATCGAGGAGCCCGATCATCACAGCGATGGTTCTGACGCCCTCCGAGCACGTTGGCGGCATCCTTCAGCTCTGTCAGGAGAAGAGAGGCGTGCAGAAGTCGCTCGAGTACCTCAGCTCGAATCGCGTGCTGATTACCTACGATCTGCCGTTCAACGAAGTCGTGCTCGATTTCTACGACCGGCTGAAAACGCTGTCCCGGGGCTACGCGTCGCTCGACTATCATGTAACGGGATACTGGACGTCGCCGCTCGTCAAAATGGACATTCTCGTGAACGGCGACCCGGTCGACGCGCTGTCGGTGATCGTCCACCGTGACAACGCGTACACCCGCGGGCGCGCGCTTGCCTCGAAGATGCGCGAGCTGATCCCGCGGCAGATGTTCGAGGTCGCGATTCAGGCGGCGATCGGCGGGCGCATCATCGCTCGCGAGTCGGTGAAGGCACTGCGAAAGAACGTGCTCGCGAAATGCTACGGCGGCGACATCACCCGCAAACGCAAGCTGCTCGAAAAGCAGAAGGAAGGGAAGAAGCGGATGAAACGGGTGGGGAAGGTGGACATCCCTCAGGAGGCATTTCTCGCGGTGCTCAAGGTTGGAACGGAAGGTGAGTAATCAGGCGCGAGCGGCGCGGGCGGACTGAATATGGAAGGGTTCAAGAAATCCGTCGCGCGGGAGTACTTCGAATCGCTCGTCATCGCGGTGATCCTCGCCTTGTTCATCCGAACGTTCGTCGTGCAGGCCTTCAAAATTCCCACCGGCTCGATGGAGCAGAACCTCCTGATCGGCGACCACCTGCTCGTCAACAAGTTCGTGTTCGGCCCGGCGCAAAGCGATCTCGAGCGGACGCTGCTGCCGATGAAGGAGATCGCGCGCCTCGACGTGATCGTCTTCAAGTATCCGGAGGAACCCGAGCGAGATTTCATCAAGCGCGTCATCGGCCTTCCCGGCGATCGGATTGAAGTCCGGAGGAAACGGGTGTTTGTGAACGGCGAGCGCCTCGATGAGCCGTACGTGCATTACATGGAAGAGCCGCCGCCGCTGCCCGAGGACGTGGCACCCGATGATGTGCCGGTGCCGGGTGGCGATCCCAGAGAATCATACGGGCCGGTCACCGTGCCGCCGAACTACTACTTCGTCATGGGCGATAATCGCGACAACTCACAGGACAGCCGCTACTGGGGCTTTCTGCCGCGCGACTATGTCAAGGGAAGGGCCCTCGTCATTTACTGGTCCTACGACGGCGAATCCGGAAACATTCTGACCGGTACGCGCTGGAGCCGCCTGCTTCACCAGGTACGCTGAGCTCGCCCGGCATCGAGTTGCTTCCTCGCGATTTCCATCCGTGGCGATTCAACGTAGCCGGCGACGCGTTCACGATCGTTTCGAAAGAAGGATTAGGAAGGCGCTACTTGTCGCCGACGACTGCGCGCGATTGGTCCGCGGACGGTGAAGCAGGATCTTCTCCTCGCGTTCGCGTAGCTCCTGTTCGCGAACGAACTCGAGCGTGTTCCGCAGCGCCGGAGGTTGCGCTCGTGCTCGCGATGCTGGCTGAGAAGCGCCTCCATCGTGGCGACCTCCTGGCGGGAGCCGGTCGACCTCGCGCAACGCGTTTTCGTACTCGTCGGCGACTTCAGCGATGAGCGCGAGCACCTCGGCGCGATCGAAGCCGCGGAACGTCGTCCTGAATCGAAGCTGGCGCAGATCGAGCGGGCTGACTTTCATACGGCGATCTCCGGCGGGAGGCAGTTCCCCGGATCGCCGGATCAAACATGGCGTTCTCCGAAGACTGCCGTGCCGAGCCTGACCATCGTGGCTCCTTCCTGCACGGCGATTTCGAAATCGTGACTCATGCCCATCGACAGCTCTCGCAGGTGCGCCGGACTGGTCCCCGCCTTGAGCAGTGTAGTCCGAAGATCCCTGAGCTGCGCAAAATACGGTCGCGCATCTTCCGGGTTCTCGAACAACGGCGGAATCGTCATGAGCCCGACCAGACGAGCCGAGCGGCAGCGAGTGGCCGCGGTGACGATTTCCTTTGCCACGCTGATTGGCGCGCCGTGCTTGGTCGCTTCGCCTGCAAGATCGACCTGTGCCAACACTTCGGGGACGGCTCCAACCTCCGTGGCGGCGGCATCGATGGCTTCCAGCAGACGGAGGCTGTCGACCGACTGAATCGCGCTGAACCGCGGTACTGCCTTTCGGACCTTGTTCGATTGCAGCGTGCCGATGAGATGCCATCTGATCTCGAGACCGGCCGATGCCTCGATTTTCTGCAGCGCTTCCTGCACCCGGTTCTCACCGAAATCCTGTTGCCCCGCCACGGCGGCTGCCCTGATGTGGCTCATGCCGAACGTCTTGGAGACGGCAACGAGTCTGACGGTCTCCAGGATCCCGGCCGGCACCCTGAGCCGCTTTCTGGATGCGCTGGCGGACCCGGGCCAGGTTCTCTGCGATATCGGTGTAAAGATCCACGGGCATAAAAAAGGCCGGGTCTAAAGAACAAGACCCGGCCTACGGCACGAACGGGCGGGTCCGGAGGACCCGCCGACGGTTACTTCAAGAGCGGCTTCAGCGCTTCGTATGTCGTCTTTGCTTCAGCGGCGTTCTTGCCGCTGGGCTGCAGCTTCAGATACGTCTCGAACTCGAGGGCCGCTTCCTTGAGCTTTCCGAGGTTCAGGTTGACCTTCCCAAGCATGAAGTGCGAATCGGCGTGGTTCGCATCGGCCTTGATGGCGGCTTCAAACGTCGAACCTGCTTCGGGGAACTTGTTCGCGTTCCACAGGCCCACCCCGGCGCTATAGAGGGAGTCAGCGTTTCCACCGCCCGAGGCGACGCCGAGCTCGGCGGCCTTCGCCGACGCAGCCGCCGCGAGATCCATCTTCTTATCGGCGGTATAGAGCGCCGCCAACGCGTTGTAGGACTCGGGATAGCTGGGGCGCAGCTCGATTGCCTTCTTGAACGCGGCTTCGGCCTCAGCACTATTCTTCATTTGCTGATGCGATACGCCGATATTGAAGTAGCAGTCGGCGCACGTTGGCATCGCTACGGCCGCGTTGTTGAACGCCGTGACCGCTGCCTGATGATTGCCGGCCTGAGCGGCAGCGACGCCTTCCTCGAAGAATTTCTTGATTTGCGCATTCTTCTGCCGCCTGCTCCTCGCTGACCCGGGCACGCGCTGAGAGCTTGAAATTCAACGTCGTGAAGTTGCCGATTTTCACAACACGCGCGATTTTCGTCCGATCCGACGCCTTCCTTGTTGGCGACGACGAGATACTGGCCAGATTTCGGCAGCGTCCCGATGATGTAGTTGCCGTTCTTGTCGGTTGTCGCCTGCCACTTCTGGCCGCCCTGATCGGGAATCGCGGTCACGAGAATCTGTGCCCCTTGAACGGCGGCGTCTTTCTCATCGGTGACCTTGCCCTGGATGCGACCGGTCTGCGCCAGGGCCGGCACTGCAAGCGCGAGAGCCGCGGCTGCGATCCACGAGGTCGTCAGCATCCGCCGGCAGATTTGTCCGGAAAACATATCCATCCTCCATGCGGGAGTGCGCAACCGAGATTGCGCTCCACAGAATGTCCAAATACGAGGAAAATCACTCCTAGTTTACACGAAAGGCCGAGGCGTTCTATTTCTCCCCGAAAAACCGGCGAATATCGGCCATGTCCCGCGTCACGAGGCGGGCGGCAGCGACGCGAGAAAACGCCGGCCGTAGCCCATCGTCTGAAGCCGGGGATCGAGAACCGCGAGCACGCCGCGATCGTCGCGATGCCGAATCAACCGGCCGAGCCCCTGGAGCAGCGTGAGGATCGCGAGCGGAACCTGGTAGTCGCCGAAAGGCTGGCCGCCCCGTTCGGCGACCGCCTCGATGCGCGCGGCGGTTATCGGGTCGCCTGGGGATGCGAACGGAAGCTTGTCGATGATGACGCAGCTCAGCGCCTCGCCCATGACATCCACGCCCTGCCAGAAGCTCGACGTTGCCAGCAAGCACGGCGTTTGGTGTCGCACGAAACTGGGCGAGCAACTGCCGACCGCGGTGCCGATCCCTGGACGAGAATCGGATACGGCAGCTCCACTTCGGCGATGGCCTGGATCGCGCGCATGGCCGCATAGCTGGTGAAGAGGACGAACGCGCGTCCGCTGCTCGCTTCGAGGATGCTGATGATCTCGCGCGCCGCGGCAGGAATGAAGTCGACCGATCGGGGGTCCGGCATGTGACGAGGGAGGTACAGAATCGCCTGCCGCTCGTAATCGAACTCCGATGAAAGCTTCAGGACGCTGCCGCACCGGGACGGCTGAGTCCGAGACGCGTGCGGATGTAGTCGAAGTTGCCTTCGATGGTGAGCGTGGCAGAGGTCAGCACCGTCGCCTTCGTGCGATCGAAGAGCACTTCGCGAAGGATATTCGACACGTCGATGGGGGCCGCACGGAGAAAGACTCCGCGGCCTCTGGTCTCCTGGAAGTAGACGTAGTCGGGCTCGCACGCCTTGAGCACGAACCTCAGCTCGTCGCGCAGGTCGCCCGCTCGATCGGCGAGACCGGCGAGGTCGAGCTTCGAAGATTCGCCGACCGACGGCCCGCTGAGCTGACCTGGAGGGGAGGGCTTGATGAGGGCTGCCGTCGCTTCCAATTGATCGAGCGACCCCATCAGCCACGCCGCATCTTCGTAGAACGGTTCGAGCGTCGAGGGAGTCATTCGGGTTCTGTTCTCCGATCCCCGCGCACGAATTGGAGTGTTGGTCGAGATCGCTCTGAAAAATTCCTGCGATCGATCTCGCACACGCTCCACCGCCGCACTCAGGTCCTGCGCGCTGTTGCCGGCCGACGCCGGTCGCGATGAGCCTGCTCGGCGTCGCGCGCGAGATCCTCGAACCGATAATTGCTCACCGACACGCCGAAATACTGCGTCGCGACATCTTCGAGCTGATGGGCTTCGTCGACGATGGCGTAGTGGCATTCTGGAATGACTTCGCCGTACGCGCTTTGGCGAACGGCAGCGTCGGCGCACAGCAGATGATGGTTGACGACCACGATATTCGACTCGGCGGCGCGCGAACGCATGCGCGTGACGAAGCAGTCCGCGTAGCGGGGGCACTCGGTGCCCGTGCAGTTCTCCGACGTTGCGGCGATCTCTCCCCAGAACGGGAGATCCTCGGGCAGATCGGCGATTTCCGCGCGGTCGCCGGTTTCGGTTTTCGCCGACCACTCCTCGATAATCGGCAGAAACATCTGCGCGGCCGATTCGCCGAAGAGCCGAGCGGTACCGCTGCTTGGCCGATTCGCGGAATGAATCGAAGCGATGCAGGCATAGGTAGTTGCCGCGGCCCTTCATATAGGTCGCCGTGAACGGGATGCCCAGCGCTTCGCGCAGTATTCCCAAGTCCTTGAAATAGATCTGTTCCTGAAGATTTTTCGTGCCAGTGGAAATCAGAACCCGCTCGCCGCTCAGAATCGCGGGCACGAGATAGGCGAGGGTCTTGCCGGTTCCGGTTCCGGCTTCCACCAGAAGCACGCCACCATGCTGAAGAGTGGCGGCCACCGCATCTGCCATCTCCCGCTGCGATGGTCGGCTTTCGAAGTGTGGCAGCGCCGCGGCGAGCGTTCCCGCATCGGCGAAAACGTCGGCAACGCGTTCGGTCAGCGCTGGCTGTTCGGGATACAGCGGGAACATCCGGCACAGCTTTTCCACTTCTACCTTCACCATGCCCAGCGCGGAATCGTCTTCGGGCGAGTGCAGCGCGCGCGCGATCAGCTCGCCGATGCGATCCATTTCGCGCTCGCCCATGCCGCGGGTCGTGACAGCGGGCGTACCGAGGCGGATCCCGCTCGCGACCATCGGCGGGTTCGGATCGAACGGAATCGCGTTCTTGTTCACCGTGATGCCCGCTTTGCCGAGCGCCGCTTCGGCGGCCTTGCCCGTCAGACCGCGCGAGAACACGTCGACGAGCATGAGATGGTTGTCGGTGCCGCCGCTGACGAGGCGAAATCCGCTCTCGATCAGGACCGAGGCCAGCCGCCTGGCATTTGCGACGATCTGTTTTTGATAATCGACGAACGCCGGCTCGGCGGCTTCCTTCAGGCAGACGGCTTTCGCGGCGATGATGTGCATCAGCGGTCCGCCCTGGATGCCAGGGAACACCGCCTTGTCGAGATCCTTGGCGTACTTCTCGCGGCACAGCACCAGGCCTGCGCGCGGACCCCGCAGCGTCTTGTGCGTCGTCGTGGTGACGAAATCGGAGTGCGGCACCGGGCTCGGATGCTGTTTGCGCGGCGACCAGGCCGGCGATGTGCGCCATGTCGGTTACCATCGGCGCGCCCACACGCTCTGCCGCTGCGGCTGATGCGGGCAAAATCGATGATGCGCGGGTAGGCGCTCGCGCCGACCATAATCATCTTGGGCTTGTGTTCCGTCTGCGAGGCGCTCGAGCTCGTCGTAATCGATGCGCTCGTCTTCTTTCCGCACGCCATACGGCACGATCGTGTAGAGCTTGCCCGAGAAATTCAGCGGATGGCCGTGGGTGAGGTGGCCACCGTGAGCGAGGTTCATTCCGAGCACGGTGTCGCCGGGCTTCAGGAGCGTGAAATACACCGCCATGTTGGCCTGGGCGCCCGAATGTGGCTGCACGTTGGCGTGCTCGGCGCCGAACAGCGCCTTCGCCCGGGCGATCGCGAGGGTCTCGGCCACATCGACGAACTCGCAGCCTCCGTAATAGCGCTTGCCCGGATACCCTTCGGCGTATTTGTTGGTCAGGACCGATCCGGCCGCCTCAAGCACGGCCTGGCTGACGAAATTCTCCGAAGCGATCAGCTCGAGCCCCTCGTTCTGCCGGTGCAGCTCGTTGCGAACAGCTTCGGCGATTTCCGGGTCTGTGTCCGCGAGGCTGCGCGCGCGTGGCGGTGCGTCGGCTTTTGAGGTCATGATTGTTCTATCTCCGCGATCTGATCGAGGCGTCGCTGGTGCCGGCCGCCCTCGTAGGGCGTTTCGAGCCACAGTTTGAGAATCTCGTCCGCCAATCCGAAGGCGACGATACGTCCGCCGATGGAGAGCACGTTGGCGTCGTTATGCTGGCGCGACATGCGCGCGGTGTACAAGATCGTTGCACAACGCCGCCCGAACGCCACGGACTTTATTCGCGGCAATCTGTTCGCCCTGGCCGCTGCCGCCAAGCACGATACCGCGATCGGCCTTTCCTGCGACCACCGCTCGTCCTACCGATGCGCAGATCGGCGGGTAGTCAACCGACTCTTCGCTGTTGGTACCGTGATCGTCGACTTGATGGCCGAGCGTTGCGAGCGTGGCTTTCAGATGTTCTTTCAGAGAGAAAGCCTGCATGGTCTGCGCCAATCGCAATACGCATGAGGGTGGAATGATAATACGGTTCGAGGTTCTGGGTTCTTGTTCTTGGTTCTGCGTTCGAGAGTGAACGAGTATCGAGAACGAGGAACCGGAACCCGGAATCAACGGAACCCGGAACGACGAACCCAGCACCCAGACGAACCGCATGGAAGACACGATCACTGTCACCCGCCGCGGCGAAGAGCGGATCCGCAACGGCCATTTCTGGGTGTACCGCGCCGATATTGCGAGCGGTCGGGCCGAGGCCGGCTCGGTCGTCCGCGTCGCGGGACCGGCGGGCCGTTTTCTTGCTCGCGCTTTTTACAGCGATCGCTCGCAGATCACCTTGCGGATTTTGACGCAGCGGGACGTTGAGGTGACACAGGCTTCTGGCGCAAACGGCTCGAACAGGCGATCGGGTTTCGAGATCGGCTGGGCATGGATGCGACAGCCTGCCGCCTCGTGCATGGCGAGGGAGATCTCATTCCGTCGCTCGTCGTCGATCGCTACGGCGACTACCTGGTCGACGCAGGCGCTGTCGCAGGGGGCCGATCGGCTGCTCCCGGAAGCGACGCAGTTGCTGATCGATCTGACGGACCCGAAGGGAATTCTGGCGCGCAATGATCCCCGTGTGCGCCTGCTGGAAGGCCTCGATCAAAGCGTCGCCGTGCTTCACGGTGACATCCCGGAACGGTGACGGTTCGCGAGGGCGACATCGAATACGACGTCGACTTGTGGCACGGACAGAAGACCGGGGCATTCCTCGATCAGCGCGAGAACCGGCAGGCAGCGGCTCAGTATGTGACCGGCCGCACACTCGACTGCTTCAGTTATGCGGGCGGATTTGCGATGCAGTTGGCGGCGCATGCCGACACCGTGACCGCGCTTGATATTTCAGAAGACGCTACGACGATGCTCGCCCGCAACGCCGCGCGCAACGGCCTGTCGAACGTGGAAGTGAGAACAACGAATGTGTTCGACGAACTGCGCACGCTCGAACGGATGGGCGAGGCGTTCGACTCGATCGTGCTCGATCCGCCGGCATTCGCGAAAAGCAAGGCCGCCATTCCGAAGGCGCTCGCCGGGTACAAGGAAATCAACCTTCGCGCGCTGAAAATCCTGAAGCCGGGGGGCTTTCTCGTCACCTGCAGCTGCTCGTACCACGTGAACGAATCCGCTTTTGCCGAAGTGATCTTCGATGCAGCGCTCGATGCACGCGTTGAAGTCAGCGTCGTCGAGAAGCGCATGCAGGCGCGAGATCATCCCGTGGTGCTGGGAATGCCGGAGACGTACTACCTGAAGTGTTTCATCCTACGGAAGCTCGCATAGGCCCAACGCCCGCGCCCAACGCCTACTCCCGCTTGGTGCACAGAAACACTTCGTGGGTCTGATTGTCGAACTCCGAATGTTCAAAGGGAACAACCTTCGGCTCGAATCCCGACGTGTGTCAGCAGCCGCAGCCACGTCTCTCTGAAGAACAGGCCCTCGACGTGACGATCGTGTTCGACATGAATCGTCCCGTCGCTCCCGCGCAAGAGATACGCGTAGTCCACGAGATAGGTGGTATCTGCAGGATCGGGATCCCACATCCATTCGACCCATCGCATGGCCCGCTCACCGTCCTGGTGACCACCGTGATCGGTTCCCGGCCGGAAGTTCTCTCGAACGTAATCAGGGGCAAACAATGCAGCTCCGCCAGGCTTGCAATGGATAAACGCGGTCTCAATCGCCCGATGCAAGTCGGCTTCCGATGTCATGTAGCAGATTGCGTCGTGCACGAAGACAGCATCGAACTCACGGCCGAGTCGTACGGTGCGCATGTCGCCTTCCCGATGCTCGCATTCCGGGTTCAGGCGCCGGCTCATCGTCAGCATGCCAGGCGACCGATCCACGAGTGTCAGTGTGAAGTGGTCCTTCAGGTGGAAAGCGTTGTGCCCCCCTCCACTCCCGAGCTCGAGAACCGTTTTGATGGGACGTGTTCCAACCGATCCCAAAGTATTCCGGTAAAACGCTGCTTCTTCTACGTACTCGAATGGTGGCGACATCAGCGGCCACCAGGAGGCAAGCGCGTTGTAGAGCTTGATCCCGGTGATTGATCGCTGATTCGAATCTGCAGACTCTGGAACCTGAGCGAGCTCCTTTCGGAAGCAGCGGACCGAACCGACCTCGGTGAACGAGACAGCGAGATGTGCGGCGGCGCTGTCCTCGTTGTCCAGCTCCGTGTCCGACGCAAGCTCGGAACAGCCCTGCGATCGAGCCCATTCTTCGGATGCCGAGATGAGCGCACGTCCGACGCCGTGCCGCCTCGCGCCCGGAGACACAAACCACCCTTCCACGAAGGCGACGCGATCGGTCGCGCACCCCTCGGCGTATGGCCGAATCGACAGCTCCGCGAATCCGACGATCTGATCGTGCTCGTCCTGGGCCAGAAAGACAGCTATCGGGTTGCGGCTATTTCCGGCGAAGAAACGCTGTATGTCACGCGAGTGGCTGTCGGTCGAACCCGGCCAGAGCTCGTCGCGAAGGCGGAGCCAATCTTTCTGGTCGGCCGGCGTAGCCGGACGCACGAGGGTCACCGCCGCGAGGCCTCGGTAAAGATCCTGATTCGACTGCTCCCCGGCGAATCACGCGGCGACACCATAACGTTCGTGGAGGATGCTGACGTGGTGGCGGACGTGACCCGCCATGATGTAGGCCAGAGCGCGCACGGTAACGGGATGACCGTTCGCGTTGCCGGCGAGCAACCATTCTTCAGGCGTCCATCCTCGAATCGCCCAGAGATTCGCATGACGAACTGCGGCGAATTCGTGCGCCATCTCGGTGACCGAACGAGCATCCGAATCGGCGCGGGCGACGTAGGTCTTCTCATCGAAACCCGGAAGCGGCTTGGTTTCACCCCGCGCGATGCAGAACGCCCGGTAGCCCATGACACGTTCGGTGTCGATCAAGTGACCGAACGTTTGTCTGATGCTCCATTTGCCTGGCGCATAGCGATACAACTCTTCTTCGGGAGCAATGCTGACGGCGAGGGCGCGAATCTCGGCTGGTTGGGCTTCGAGGACCGGCATCGGATCGGTCTCTGGCACGCGGATGATGTAACCGGCATAGAACGGCGCGAATTCGGTATCAGCGGGTCTCATTTTGGCGCGCCTCCACGCTTGGGATTCCGGCGCAGGGAATCCATCCTACCATCAGGCCAGGAGCCGAGAGCCAGAAGTCCAGAGCCCTTGCGCCGCGAAGCCTGCTATAGTTAAGTCACCGCCAGGGGTATCCCGCTGATGTTGCGGGATTGAGACAAAACCCTTGGAACCTGATCCGGTTGACACCGGCGAAGGGAGCGCGGTCCCCGCAACATTCCGCCCTCCCACGGCCAACCCTCGATGCGCAGCAGGGCAGCCCCGAGCAGGGTCGAAGGTTAAGGAGCACCAGATGGACACGCATCCCAGCTCGCGCAAGGTTTACGTCGGACCGCACAAAGTACCCGTGCGCGAAATCTCCCTCTCGGGCGGAGAGCCACCCCTGCACGTGTATGACACGAGTGGACCCCAGGGATTGGACGTGCGCGCAGGGCCTGCCGCCACTTCGGCGCGACTGGGTGGCGAGGCGACGGGGCCACGGCAATGTGTCCCAGCTTCACTACGCGCAGAAAGGGCATCGTGACCGAGGAGATGGCGTTTGTCGCCGACCGTGAAGGATTCGATTCCGAGTTCGTCCGCTCCGAGGTGGCGCGTGGGCGTGCGATCATTCCGGCGAACGTCAATCATCCCGAGCTCGAGCCGATGATCATCGGCCGCAATTTCCTCGTGAAGATCAACGCGAACATCGGGAACTCGGCCGTGAGCTCGTCCATCGAGGACGAGGTTGAGAAGCTTCGCTGGGCGACACTTTGGGGTGCAGACACCGTCATGGACCTGTCCACTGGCAAGGATATCCACGAGACGCGCGAATGGATTCTCCGCAACTCTCCGGTCCCGATCGGGACTGTGCCGATTTACCAGGCGCTCGAAAAGGTGGGTGGACGACCCGAGGAACTAACGTGGGAGATCTACCGCGACACGTTGATCGAGCAGGCGGAGCAGGGCGTCGACTACTTCACCGTGCACGCAGGCGTGCTGCTGCGCTACATCCCGATGACGGCCAAGCGCGTCACCGGCATCGTATCGCGCGGCGGATCGATCCTGGCCAAGTGGTGCCTGGCGCATCACGAAGAGAACTTCACCTACACGCATTTTCGCGAGATCTGCGAAATCATGAAGACCTACGACGTCTCGTTCTCGCTCGGTGACGGGTTGCGGCCTGGCTCGATTGCCGACGCCAACGACGCGCCGCAGTTCGCGGAGCTCGAAACGCAGGGTGAGCTGACCAGAATTGCGTGGGAGTACGACGTCCAGGTGATGAACGAAGGGCCCGGCCACGTGCCGATGCACCTGATCCGGGAGAACATGGAGAAGCAGCTGAAGTGGTGCGACGAAGCGCCGTTTTACACGCTCGGTCCACTGACGACCGACATCGCGCCGGGCTACGATCACATCACCTCGGCGATCGGCGCGGCGATGATCGGGTGGTACGGCACGGCGATGCTCTGCTATGTGACCCCGAAGGAGCACCTGGGGCTGCCGAACAAGGATGACGTCAAGGCCGGCGTGATCGCCTACAAGATCGCGGCGCATGCGGCCGATCTGGCGAAGGGGCACCCGCGGGCGCAGGCGTGGGACGATGCCCTGTCAAAGGCGAGGTTCGAATTTCGCTGGCAGGATCAGTTCAACTTGTCGCTCGATCCCGTCACCGCGCGCGCGTATCACGATGAAACCCTTCCGGCCGAAGGCGCGAAGCTCGCGCATTTCTGCTCGATGTGCGGACCGAAGTTCTGCAGCATGGAGCTGACGCAACAGGTGCGTGATTACGCGACAACGCGAGGGTGTCGCCGAAACGGATGCCCTGAGAGCGGGAATGCAGGAGAAGTCGGAAGAGTTCCGGAAGAAAAACGAGATATACGTCAGCGTCCAGCACCCGTAGGGGCCGGCACAATCTGGATGATGGAGGGAAACCGCGCAGGCTTACTGTTCTTCTTCGGATTCAGGTAGCCGGAGGCGCCGTTCCAGGTGTAATCCTTGATCGTCACGCCAGGCGGAAATGCCATCGTCTCTTCGCGAAAGCGCCCAACCTCGAAGATGTGTGTCGCCGGCGCATCGAAGACCAGCGTGCCACGTGTTTTCAACGCGCTCTGGTAGTACTTCACCAGGGCAGCGAAGGACGTTTCGCTTCCGAACAGATAGTACCGCTGCCCACGCCCGGCGTCGTACGACGTGATGAATTGCGCTGACGGGTAAACCGGAAAGCCAAGAGTCGCTTCGCTCGGAGCTTCCTCGGCGGGAGTATCGGGCGGCTGGGATGGCGCCGCTGGTGACTGCGTTGTCGGGGGAGGCGGCGTTGGACGCGGCACGTTCGGCCGGCCGGGGAAGGGCTGAGGCACTTGCGCGGAAACCCGCAGCAGGGCGGCCACAACTGCTGCGGCGACGACCATTTCGACGCGTCGCATCGGCCCATTATATCGAGTACCGATAGAGTGAGGTTGACGGAAACCGCGGTAACTACTCTTCCGTCTAATACGATATGAACAACTCTCTGAAAACCGTCCTGTTGCTGGGTCTGCTGAGCGGGCTGTTGCTGGTGATCGGCGAGCAGCTTGGGGGCGCCGACGGCCTGGTGATCGCGTTCGGGTTCGCGATCGTGATGAATTTCGTGTCGTACTGGTTCTCCGACAAGATCGTGCTGAAGATGTATCGGGCGCAGGAGGCCGGGCCCGAACACAGGTTGTCGCAAATGGTTCGGAGACTCGCGACACAGGCATCGCTGCCGATGCCGAAGGTGTACGTGATTCCGGACATGTCCCCCAACGCGTTTGCCACGGGACGCAACCCGAACCACGCGGCCGTGGCGGCAACCGAGGGCATCCTGCGGCTTCTCGACGATCAGGAGCTGGAAGGCGTGCTTGCGCACGAGCTCGCGCACGTCAAAAATCGGGACATTCTCATCAGCTCGGTCGCGGCCACCATCGCCGCAGCCATCATGATGCTCGCGCGCATGGCGCAGTTCGCCGCGTTCTTCGGCGGCGGCCATCGCGACGACCGCGGTGGATCGAACCCGATCGCGATGATTGCCACGATCATCTTCGCGCCGATTGCCGCAATGCTGATCCAGGCGTGGATCTCGCGGTCCCGCGAATTCCTGGCAGACGCGGGCGGGGCCAGAATCGCCGGAACGCCGTACGGTCTGGTGAACGCTCTACGCAAGCTCGAGGGGGCCTCGAAGAAGGTCCCGCTCGACGCAAACCCTGCGACTGCGCACATGTTCATCATCAAGCCGTTCTCGGCGGGCGGATTGCTGAGCATGTTCAGTACGCATCCGCCGACCGAACAGCGAATTCAGGCGCTGATGAATCTTCGATAGTCGATAGTCGCAAGTCGACAGTCGCAAGTCGACAGTCAGTAGTCGAAAATCTTCTGCTCGCAGGCGCCCGACAAATCGTTCTTGTCGGGCGCTTCTCTCTGATCGTCATCTCGCTTCGATACCCGATACCTGGTTTGCAGCAGCTTGACGATGCCGCGCACTTCATTCGTGTACGCTTTCGGCGCGTACGCCCCCGGATAGAGCCGCTGATACTTCTTCCAGAGGCCGGGGAAATGCTTCTCGAGGAACGCCATGAAATGCGTGCGGGTGCCATCCTTCAGAAACAGCACGTTGGTTCCGACAAACGCCGCGCCGTGGTCGGCGATGGCTTTGATCGTGGCCTCGAGCTTCATGGGCTGCGACGTGAGGCCTGGCACGATCGGATTCATCAGGACGCCCGCGCGAACGCCCGCGTCGTTCAGCTCGCGCACTGCTCGCAACCGCTGAAGGGGATGTGCCGTTCCGGGCTCCAGAATCCGCCAGGCGTCCTCGTCCACGGTGGGAACGCTCACGTAGACGGTGCAGCTGGCTCGACGAGCAACCTCGAGCAGAACGTCCTTGTCGCGAACGACCATGGGTCCTTTTGTGATGAGCCCGACAGGAGTGCGTGCGTCCGCGAGCGCTTTGAGCGATCGACGCGTCGAGCTTGTAGTGCCCTTCAATCGGTTGATACACGTCGGTTGCCGTGCCGAAGGCAACGTAATCCCGTTTCCAGGACGGTCGATCGAGCTCTCTCCTCAGAACGTCGACGAAGTTCTTCTTTACAAGGATCACTGACGAAAACTCGTCGCCCGTTCCAAGCTCGAACTGCGTGTGATAGCGGCGGGCGAAGCAGTAATGGCATCCATGGGTGCAGCCGCGATACGGATTCAGCGTCCACTCAAACGGCATACCTTTCACGGAGTTGAGCGCCGAACGGCAGGTCACTTCCTGGTAGTTTGCGCCGTCGGCCAGATGAGCGGGATCCGGCAGCCCTTCGACCGATCCGAGCTCCTTTACCCTGAGAGCGACGTCTTTGGTAGTTGGCTTCTGCGGCCCCAGATCAAAGAGGAGGGGGTGAACGTTCACCTTATCTTCGCTTTCTTCCGCTATCTTACCTCCTTTCGCCAGAAATCAAGCAGGTCCGAAAGCGTCTGGCCGAGATCGAATGAAGGCCTCCAGCCAAGGTCGCCCGCGATTTTCGACGGGTTCCCGACGAGCATGGGGTTGTCGTGGGGGCGTTGCTTGGCGGGGTCAGTCCGCACGGTAACAGGCACGCGAGTCATCCTCAGGAGGCGTTCAAGGACGTCGCTGATTCTGATCGCCCGGCCCGAGCAGACGTTGTACGCGGCGCCCGGTTCGCCACGTTCGAGGATGTCGCGATAGGCGCGAACGGTGTCTCGGACGTCGTGCAGATCGCGCGATGCCTCGAGGTTGCCGACCGAGATTTCAGGTGGCAACGCTCCCTTTTCGATCAGCGCGATCTGGCGCGCAAAGCCCGGCGCGGCATAGGAAGGCGCCTGGCGGGGCCCGGTGTGATTGAAAGACCGCGTAAAGAGCACGGCCTGGCCGTCCTCCTCCATGCTCCGGCGGCCCAGCATCTCTTGCGCCAGCTTGCTCACTGCGTACGGTGTTGCCGGACCGATCGGATCGTCCTCCTTGAGCGGACGATCCGATTGACGATAGATGAGCGACGACCCGGTAATCAGAACCCGGGCATTGAGGCCGACCACGCGCAGGCCGTCGAGCAGATGGTGAGTCCCCAGCACGTTTGCGGCGAGCGTGTCGCGTACAGCCGTGAACGATGCGCCCACATGAGCGGCGCCCGCACAGTGATACACGACGCCGGGCGCCAGGTCGGCGAGCGCCCGCACGACGGCACTGCGGTCGAGCAGATCAACGTGTTGCCATTGAATGGACGGATCGAAAAAAGGGTCTGGTGCCCCCTGTATCGGCCGCGTCCATCCGGTGACCGCGGCACCGGATCTCGCAAGATGGTTTGCGAGGTAGCCCCCAGCGAAACCGCGCGCGCCCGTAACGAGCGCGCGGGTCACGCGCGCGTGCCGTACTGTGTTTGATAGTACGAACGGAAGCCTGGATCCTCTTCCTTGATAGGCCGCCACCACCACTGGTTGTCCCGATACCAGTTGACCGTCTCCTGCAAGCCGTGCTCGAACGGCACCTGCGGCTGCCATCCAAGCTTGGTCAACTTTGCAGTCTCCAGACTGTAGCGGCGATCATGGCCCGGACGATCCTGGACGCGTTTGATCAGCGAGTCCGGGCGGCCGGTCAGACGCAGCAGCGCGTGAGTGAGATCGACGTTGCGAACCTCGTTGCCGCCGCCGATGTTGTACACCTCGCCCGGCGTTCCACGTTCGATGACGGCATCGAGGCCTCGACAATGATCCGTGACGTGAAGCCAGTCGCGGACGTTCAATCCATCGCCGTACAGCGGGACGGGGACGTTGTCGAGCGCATTCGTGACGAAGAGAGGGATGACTTTTTCAGGAAACTGATACGGCCCGTAGTTGTTCGATGCCCGCGTCACCATCACCGGAACGCCGTAGGTCGCCCAGTAACTGTACGCGAGGCGATCGGCACCCGCTTTGCTCGCGGCGTACGGGTTCCGCGGCTTCAGCTCGTCGGTCTCGACGCTCGAGCCCTCTGCCTTGGTGCCGTAGACCTCGTCTGTCGAAATCTGAATGAACACCCGCAGTCCCGACGCCGCGCGTGCGGCCTCCAACAGCACGAACGTGCCGATCACGTCGGTCCTGATGAACTCTCCGGCCTCGAGGATCGATCGATCCGACGTGCGTCTCCGCGGCGAAGTGCACCACGATCTCGGCCGCCTGGACGAGCGGCGACACGATTTGCGGATCCGCAACGTCACCCCGGACGAAACGATAGCGCGGATGATCGATGACATCCTTCAAGGTTTCCATTCTTCCGGCGTAGGTGAGCTTGTCCAGGTTCGTAATACGCCAGTCGGCGTGCGTCTGCAGGGCATGCCGCACGAAATTGCTGCCGATGAAGCCGGCGCCGCCGGTGATGAGGACTTCAACCATCGTTGTCGAATTATCGGTTTGACGTTCCGCTGAGACCGCCGAAAATGTTGGACACGTTCCCGATGCCTCCCAGCGTCACGGAGAAATGAAAGCGGGAATCCTGCGGCACGGGTGCGTTGCTGCCGAGACGGCTGAGATCGAACATCTGATACTCAGCGGAGAACCCGCAACACTGCGCATTGTAATAGCCGGCGATGCGTTGTTGCAAAATGCTCTGGTCGTGAATGTCCCAGTTGAAGGTGTGAACGACCCCGAAGCGATTCTGCTTGAAACGGATCGTCGAGTTCGAGTTGAGGTAGTGGGTCTGCCTGGCGACGTTCTCTCCCCGGGCGTTCGGCCTGAACCGCACCTGGCTCCAGCCAGCCAGCAGCGAGATGTTGGTCTGCTCCCATGTGCCGTCCGCGCTGAAGTTTCTGAACCGGCTGTGGCGGCCGTCGAAGCTCGTCCGAAAGGTGCCGTGGACGCCGTCGAACGGGGTGGTCCGTACAGTCATCGACACCGGCGTGAAGCGCGAGTCGGGGATCGCGTTTCGCTGCCGGGCTTCGGCGTCGCTCAGGATCGACCGCGCGTCGGTATTGTAGGTCTGACGTATGGTGGCGGTCACCACCTCGCGCGGAATCGCCCGTGGGACCGTCGACCGTTCGCTTTGCGTAGAATCGGGTGTGAAAGCCGTAGGTGTACGACGTGGCGTTGCCGACGATGTAGTCGGAGCTCTCCAGCTTCGGAATCAGATTGTAGTTGTCGATGGCCGTGCGGTAAAGCACCTGCGTGAACGGCTCGATCGAATGGCGAAAGCGCTGTGCGTACTTGCTGGTTGGGCGCGTCCCAGATTCTCACCAGTGTCGGACCGTTCACGTCGGCAGCTCATCTCGAGGAATCGCCGGCTGATGGGCTCCGTCACCCGCTCGAAGTTGTCGTCGGGACCGAGCGTGAGGCTGTCGGACCAGAACGTGTTGCGGAACTGCATGCTGGTGTTGAACGTCAGGAACGGCAGCTTGTTGAAAGGGAAGCGAATCGCTGGGAACGATGTCGAACCGGTTGATGTCATCGTTATCGGAGATGACATGGTCCTTGTTGTACTGCCGCTGACGAAGCATGATGAACTCCGAGTTCAGGGAAGCGTAGATCGGAAGGCCTCGGATGAGTCGATCGGGACGGGCGAGGGTGAGTCGGGGCGAGTTCCCGCGCAGCGAAGAGGTGCCGTTCTCGGCAAAGTACTCGTTGCGATCGTATCGACCGGTCATGCGCAGCCCCTTCGTTGTTCCGCTCACCGAACCGCCGTACGAGCGGTTGCGTCGTGAAGCCCGTGTGATGTCGGTGCTGTACAGCTGATCGACGGTGAGGTCGGAAGAATAATCGGCCTGAGCCTGCGCGTACCATCGGCCCCCGAGGCTCTGGTTCATGTTGCCGTTCATCCGGAAGCTGCGGCGTCCAGGCTGGTCGACTTGATCGCCGTCGACCGTCTCGTATTGAATCGGGTGCTCGTTGAGGAAGTCCGAGCGAAGGTTTCCGGATCCGCCGAGCGACACGTATCGATACTCGCCGGCGATCGAATTGCCCGGTCTTCGAATACCAGTCGTGCAGGATTGTTGCGTCCTGACTGCGGTTGATCGCCCAGAAGAATGCGTTGCTGATGATCTGGCCCTTTGACCGTGGAGCTGCCGTAGCTGGGCATCAGAAAACCAGTGCTCCGGTTTTCCTTGCTGAGCGGGTAGTACATGACCGGCAGGTACAGCGCGGGCACTCCCTTGACCTTGAGAAGCATGTTGTGCAGCAACGCGTAGTGATCGACGCGGAGCTTCAACGAACCGGAGGTCATGACCCAACGCGGATTGGCCTGCGCGCATGAGGTGAAGCCGCCGTTGGTGATGACGTAGGTATCCTCGCCAGTCTTCTCGAGCGTCTCCCCGTAAAACTGCACGTCCGGTTCCAGCGTGCCGAACATGCTGACGTCTTCGGTTGCGCCCAGCGCAGCGAACCCGCGCGCGTTATAGAAGGTGCCCGAGCCGGGTCTTTGGCGTTGAAGTCGGCACGGTCCGCGGCGATCTGGTGGTCCGTTTCGATGACGAGCACGTTGCCGGTCGCCACCAGCCTGTTGGTGTCGCCGAAGTATTCGACGAAGTCCGCGTAGAACTTCATGTCGCCCTGCGTCATCTCCACGGCTTCCCGCAGCAGGTAGCGATTGCCCGGCCAGCCGTTCCTGGATCTGCGCGAGCACTTATCGAAGCCCGGGATGTCGGTTATCTGTGCGGCCGCCAAGCCGGGCGTGGCGAGAAGCACTGTGACCGCGGCAAGGGCACCCTTGAAGAAGCTTGATCATGCAGAAGCAACGAAAAAAGACAGGCTTTCGAAGGATAACATCCGCAAGGCGAGAAGCCAACGACCGAAGCGGTGTTCTGTCAAACCGGTGTTCACAGCTCCCGGACGTCGGGACCGAGGACGCCGAGAATCGCGCCGACGAGAAAAATCGATCCGGTCACGCAGGCGACCGGGGAAGCCGCCCACGCGCGCTGCAGTGCCTGTCCGGGGTTCGGCTCGATTTCGATGTTCGCCTGCGGCGAGAGTCGCCTGGCGATGGCCACGAGCTCTTCGGCGGAACGCGCACGTGTGCTCGCCGGTTCGGTCATCACCACCGTCGAAGCAACCGGGAGGAGCGCCTTCAGCATCAGCGCGGCGTCCTTGTCCTGAAGCGCGCCGAACACGATCGGCAGCGATTCGGGAAATTCGTGCCGCAGGTAGGCGGCGAGCGCGCGAGCACCCGCTGGATTGTGTGCTGCGTCGAGCAGCACCCGGCGGCGGCTCGGAGCTTCGAGCATCTGAAGACGACCCGGCCATCGCACGTCACGAATGACCGGCGCGAATCGCATCCACCGTCAGCGGCAGCGTCGTGTTCCAGCGCTTCGAGCAGCCGCACGGCGACAAGCGCGTTCCCCACCTGGTGGTCGCCGCGCAGACCGAGCCGGACCCAGGGGTAGTCACGGGCCGGCGTGCCGATCTGCAATGAAGTCCGGCCGTCTTCGGTCCGCGATTTGAGGGTCACGCCAGTATCTGCCTCGATGAGATGCGCGCCGGCCGAGTCGCATGCCGATACGAGCACGTCGCGAGCTTCTCGCTGAACGGCGCCGACGACAACGGGAATTCCGGGCCGGATGACGCCCGCTTTCTCGGCGGCAATCGCCGCCAGCGTCGTGCCGAGATACTGCTGGTGATCGAAATCGATGGACGTGATCGCCGCCGCCACGGGATGGACGACGTTGGTCGAATCGAGCCGGCCGCCAAGGCCGACCTCGAGCACCGCCACGTCGACGCCCGCCCGTGCGAACTGCTCGAAGGCGATCGCTGTGGTCACTTCGAAGAATGTTGGCGGGGTTTCGGAGCTCACCTCGTTGCGAGAAGGTCATCGATGACGGCCCGTGTCTTCTCTATCGCGTGGTCGAGCTGTGGCGTCGCGATCGGTGTCCCGTCAACCGCAAAGCGCTCTTCGAGATTGATGAGATGAGGCGAAGTATAGCGGCCGACCGAGAGCCCGGAGGCCCGGAGGGCATGATCCACCATCGCCGTCACCGATCCCTTGCCGTTGGTGCCGGCGATGAGGATGCTGCGAAACCTGTCCTGTGGTTGCCCGAGCGCGCGTGCAAGAGTTCGGATGTTCTCGAGGCCGAACTTGATGCCGAACTTCTCAAGCGAGAACAGATACTCGCGGGCATCCATGAGGTGTTCTGGGTGCTGGGTTCTGCGGTTCTGGGTTCCAGTTCTGGGTTCGGGGTTCGAAGTTCGGGGTTCCGGGTTCCCGGTTCAGGTTCGCAGTCGAAAATTGAACCCCGAACCCAGACTCGCACCCAGCACCCAGAACCGCATCAAGGCTCCCCCACGCTGGCTTCGACCGGTTCGGCGGCTTCGACCGGCTGCTGCCCCATGAAGCGCAGCGCCTTCGCGATCATCCCTTTCATCTCCCGGCGGTCGACGATCAGGTCGAGCATCCCGTGCTCGAGGAGGAACTCGCTGCGCTGAAAGCCTTCGGGCAGCTTCTGCCGAATGGTCTGCTCGATCACGCGTGGGCCTGCGAAGCCGATCAGCGCGCCGGGCTCGGCGATATTCAAATCGCCCAGCATCGCAAAACTGGCCGTGACGCCGCCGGTGGTCGGATCCGTCAGGATGGAAATGTAGGGAACCCCTTCCTGATCGAGCCGTGCGAGCGCTGAACAGATTTTTGCCATCTGCATGAGCGAAAGCGCGCCTTCCATCATGCGCGCTCCCCCCGAGCACGACACGATGATCATCGGTCGTCTGGTCGCCAGGGCGCGCTCGATGCCGCGCGTGATCTTTTCGCCGACGACGACGCCCATGCTCCCGCCGATGAATCCGTACTCCATGGCGGCCACGATGGCCTCGTATCCGTCGATCCGTCCGCTCGCGACGATCACGGCGTCTTTCATCCCTGTTGCCTCGATGCTCGCCTGCAGACGTTTGGCGTACGGCTTCGTGTCGGAGAACCGCAACGGATCGGTCGAGCACGAGGCCGCGATCGTATTCGGTCCACGGGCCGTCCAAGAGCGACCGCAGCCGATCGATCGAGCCCATTCTGAAGTGATACCCGCATTTCGGGCAGACGCTCAGGTTCTGGGCGAGATCCTTGTTGTAGAGAATCTGCGAGCAACCGTTACATTTGACCCACAGACCCTCAGGCACCCGGCTCGGTTTGCCGGGATCGGCCGCGATTGGTTTACGCGCCTTCTTGAACCAGGCCATACCTGGCGACTTTAGGGGAGAGTCCCGAAGGGAGTCAACCGGGTGCGTCAGGTGCGGGGGACGTAATAGCGGGTACCCCGACCCATCGTCCTGATCTGCTTCACCAGATCGTCGAGAGCTTCATCGTCATCCTGCGGCCTGAACTGTGAGCCTTCCACGACCAGCAGTGACGTTGCGGAATAGTGAAAGAAGAAGTGGTTATACGCTTCGTTCAGCTCCCGCAGGTAGGTCGCGTCCGGAAGGAGTGCCGGACGCTCGAGCTCGCGGTCACGGGCCTGCAGCCGCTTCAGCAGAACATCGGTCGGCGTCTGGAGATAGATGACGAGATCCGGAGTGGGAACGTCCTGCGCAAGGAGATCGAACAATCGCTGATAGATGAACAGCTCGTTGTCGTCGAGGTTGAGATACGCGTAGATGCGATCCTTCTCGAAAATGTAGTCGCAGATCGCGATCTGCGAAAAGAGATCGGCCTGGCGCCGATCGACGAGCTGCCGGTGCCGGTTCAACAGATAGAAGAGCTGTGCCTGAAGTGCCGCGCCTGGACGATCGGCGTAGAAGTCGGCGAGAAACGGGTTTTCCTGGTCTTCGCGCACGATCGATGCGTCGAGCCTCGTCGCCGAGACGTTCAGCCAGCGCTGATTTTCCGCGCGCCGATCGGTCCGTCGATCGCAATGTAGCGAAAGTCCAAACTGCGCGGCAGTATACCCGCCTTCGCGCTGACGGCTACGGCGAGGCAGGGTGTGGGCTATGATGACCTTCGAGACCTTTGCATGCCGCTCCTTCCTGGCCGCAAGCTCATGTGCGGTTTGCTGCTCGCTTCCACGCTGCGTGCGCAACGACGCCGCCTCCGCCGCCGCCGGTCCGTCATTCCGTTTGAAACAAAAATGTCGTGGATCCTCCGCCTCGAAGATCAGCGGATCCTTCGCGACGCCTCCGCACCAGTTCCGCCGCCGCCGCCGACGACTCAGGGAAGCCGGAATGTGCTTCCTGCCCCACCGCCGCCGCCCGATCTGATTCGGTCTCTTGAGTGATGCCGAGGCGCGCATCAGACGCCGCGCAGCACTGGCGGTAGGCCGCGTCGGCCTGGTGGATGGCGTACCGGCGCTCGTCAGGCTGCTCCAGACCGACACCGACGCCGAAGTCCGACAGATGGCCGCCTTCGCGCTGGGTCTCATCGGCGACGCATCGGCGGTCGACGCGCTGCGCGCTGCCGTTGGCGATCCATCGCCGGTCGTCGCCGGACGCGCAGCAGAAGCGCTCGGGCTCATCGGCGATGCGGCGTCGGCGCCCGTCATCGGCCAGCTCGTCTCCACCCACCTCGCGGCCGCTGCGGGCGATGGGAACCGATGAAAGCTCGTTCGCAGGTCGATGGGCCGGCGGACGCATTCAGGCTCGGCGTGTACGCGCTGACGCGCCTGAAAGCGTACGAGCCGCTGGCTGCGGCGGTTCTCGGTCCCGACGGCCAGCCGCGGCTTACAGTGGTGGCCAGTCGCGTACGCGCTGCAACGGCTCGAAGACAAGCGCGCGCTTCCAGCGCTGCTCTCGCTCGCGCGAAGCCAGAGCGCCTATACCCAGGCGTTCGCCATCAAGGGACTTGGCGCGCTTGAAAGATCCCGCGGCGCTTCCGGTGCTGCTTCCGTTGATCGATCGCTGCGCAGAGCGAAAGCGCCCCGACGCTCGAGGCGATACGCGCCGTCGGGCGCATCGGCGACGCGGAGGCCGAGCCGCTGCTGATGAAGCTTGCTGTACACGCGCGGGTTGAATCCGATGGTTCGAGCCGAGACCCTGCTTGCGCTGGGAGAGTCCGCGGCCGCGGTCAGCGTGGATGCGTTCGTCGACTTTCTCGGCGATCCTCAGACCACCGTGCGCGTCGCGGCACTGCAGGGTTTTTCGAAGCGAGACGACGATTCCTTCCTGACGGTGCTCTCGGGGCTGGATCCCGATCCGCACTGGAGCGTTCGAGCGGCGCTCGCGACCGTGCTCGGGACAAAGGATCCCAGCCGCGCGTTGCCGCGGCTCATGCCGATGCTGAGCGACACGGACGCACGCGTGATCCCGTCAGTGTTGACGGCTCTCACGAAGCTCAAGGCGCCCGATATCGGCAACATCCTGGTCGCAGCGGCTAGGCAGCGAAGACGTCGGTGTTCGGACGTCGGCGGCGATCAATATCGGCGAGGTCAAGCCCGAAGGGGGGGTGGAGGCGCTGATCGCCGCCTACAAGCGCGGCGAGGCCGATCTGGTTTTCGACACGCGGACTGCGGCGATGGAGGCGCTCTCGAAGTACGGAGCCGGCGGCCGCATTGCCCACGCTCCGCGCGGCTCTCGGCGGACAAGGACTGGGCGGTCAGAGTGAAAGCGGCCGAACTGCTCAAGGGACTCGATCCGACGGTTGAAACCGCGCAGGCGATGCGACCGGCGCCGTCAGCACGAGCGGGAAACTACGAGGATTCTGCGCTCGTCAACCCGACCGTCTCGCCGCACGTCTACATCGAGACCGAGAAGGGCACGATTGAGGTTGAGCTCGATGTGCTCGATGCGCCGCAGACTTCAGACAATTTCATCGCGCTGGCGCGCAAGGGCTATTTCGACGGACTGACCTTTCATCGCGTCGTGCCGAATTTCGTCATTCAAGGCGGCGATCCACGCGGAGACGGCGACGGCGGTCCCGGCTACTCGATCCGCGACGAGCTCAATCAGGAACCCTATCTGCGCGGAGCCGTGGGCATGGCCCTCGCGTGGCGCGATACGGGGGGAAGTCAGTTCTTCATCACACACAGTCCGCAGCCGCACCTCGACGCGCGCTACACCGTCTTCGGACGGGTGGTGGCGGGCATGGAAGTCGTCGATCGGATTACGCAGTGGGATGTGATGAAGCACGTCAGAGTGTGGGACGGGGGAGGGGAGAAACAGGAGGGAAAGCGAGAAGTAGAAAGTTACTCCGTGTTCACTTTCTACCTCTCACTTTTACGGCACTGAATTCGGGCCTAGCGCTTCTTGCCGCCCTTTTTCTTTCCGCCTTTTTTCGCCATTCGGAACTCCCCCCTCTCATGAGTAAGGTTGCGAGAACCATTCAACGCGTCTACCGCGAAGCCTCTGCCGCCTGGCACGTCAGCTCGCGAGTAACGGAACGGCTCGCCTTGGTGCTGACTTTCTTCGCTCACGCAGGTCTAGGTCCAATACGACGTGAACCCCGGACGGTGAACGACGAAAGAGAGCGATCAAAAAAAGAAGGGGGTGTTCATTGCTGAGCACCCCCGGAACCGGTGGACGGCGATTACCGCTTCTTGCCGCCCTTTTTCTTTCCACCCTTCTTCGCCATTCTTCCTCCTTGAAGTTTGACTCGCTCAGCTGAAAAGCCGGACCCGGAGGGTCTCACTACGGGTGGTCTGAGCCATCCACCCTCATACAAGATGTAGATTATGGATGAGAAAGTTTTGAAGTCAACAAAAAAATGATTGAATTGTCAAAAATTTTGGGCTAGGTCGCGACGTCACCGGCACCCGTGCGCCGACGGCGCGCGTCTGATCGCTGCGCGCGCCTTCTCGCGAATGCGCAGACGATCGTCGGTCGGGATCGACGCGAGCGCGTGTCTGATACGCAGCGATCGCTTCCGATCGACGGCCACGACGATCGAGCGCCATGCCAAGTTGATAGTGTGCGCGCGCAAGCGACTGCATACGGGGCGCCCGGCTTCAGCGCGATGACCGCATGCAGCTGGTCGATTGCGTTGGTCGTCTCGCACAGTGCATCCATCTCCTGCGCCATTCCCAGCCGCGCATTCACTTCCGATATGCGCTGGTGCCGCGACGCGCCCGGCCCGCGCAGCTTCAAACAGCATCCGGTATGTCTGCAGCGCGGCGGCGTGGTTGCGCATGTATTCGCCCTGCACCTGCGCGAGGCGCACGTAGAACACCGGATTGTGCGGGTAGCGGCTTCTGCAGTCCTTCGATGAGTTTGAGCGCGGTGTTCGGCTGCCGCTCGTACCACAGATAGATCAAGTGCAGCTGGTAATCCGCTTCGCCGCGCAGCAGCATGCCCTTTGGTGCGGGTCTGCTCCATCTCCTTAGGCCTCCGGCCCGATCGCCGCCTGGAAGAAACATCAGCGCGCTGAGAATACGCGCCAGCGCGGGGAGCGATCGCAGCGTAATAGTGGTAGAGGCCCAAGGCCGAAATACGCGTCGAGGAGCGACGGATCCAGCTTGATGGCCTGCTGCAGCGAATCGTGGATACGCTTGCCGTCGCGCGCCGCCGCCAGATACTGCCCGCGGTGCCCGCGAAGCAGGACCCGGGTGCCATAGGCGCCGCCGAGGTAGAACCAGGCTTCCGCCCGGTTGTGGCTCGCGCGCGACCCATGCTTCGGCGGCGACGATCGACGCCTCGATGCGCTTCATCAGCGGCGCGTCCAGGGCCGTGCTTTCCTGATCCAGCAGCAGACGCCAGTAGTCTGCGACCGCTTCGAGCACCGTCACACGCCGGGGACGGTGCGGGTGGACACGCCTGACGTATCTGCCGCTCCGCTTCGTCGAATCTTGCGTCGAGGATCAGCTCGTAGGCTTTGGCGAGCGGCTCAGGCGAGGTCAGCGCCGCTTCAGCGGGTGCGCGAGGGCGAGGCTCAGCAGAGACTGCAAGCCACGGCCCCCGCGCTCATCATGTCAGGCTGGTGCGCAGTTGCTGTTTCTCGGCATGACGTTCTCTGGCGAGCGTGATGAGGCGATCGAGCAGCTCTGGATAAGGCACCCCTGATGCCGCCCACATCTTCGAGTACATGCTGATCGTGGTGAACCCGGGGATGGTGTTGATCTCGTTGAGGTAGAGCTGGCCCGTCCGGCCGTCCATGAGGAAATCCACACGCGCCATGCCGGCACAGTCGAGCGCGCTGAAACGCTTCGATGGCGAGCCGCTTGATCTCGGCTTGCCGCCTCGTCGGAAAGATCGGCTGGAATGATCAATCTGCGAGTGGTCGTCCAGATACTTCGCTTCGATAGTCGTAGAACTCGCGAGACGGCACGACCTCGCCTGGAACCGACACCTCGCGGGTTGTCGTTTCCCAGCACGGCCATTTCGATCTCCCGCGCGTTCGGCACGGCGGCCTCGATCACGATCTTCCGGTCGAACTCGGCGGCGGCGTCGATCGCCGACGAGCAGCTCGCTCTGGCTCTTGACTTTCGAGATTCCGACACTCGACCCCAGATTCGCCGGCTTGACGAAGACGGGAAATCCCAGCTGCGTGCGGACGTCGGTCGCCACGTTCGCCGGGGCCGCCGTCCAGGCTTGCCGGAGCACGACGAGATACTTCACCTGCGGCAGACCGCGGGCGGCAAACACCAGCTTGGCGACGGCCTTGTCCATGCCGACCGCCGAGGCAAGGACGCCGGCGCCGACGTAGGGAACGCTCGGCGAGCTCCAGCAACCCCTGAACCGTTCCATCTTCGCCGTAAGGGCCGTGCAGCACCGGAAAGACGACGTCGAGCGCGAGGCCGGTAATCGACCGGGGTGTCTGCCGCGATCGATCGTCATGATCTGTTCGTCGCCCGGATGGGCGAGCAGGTGCGCCTCGCGGCCGCCCCGACCGAGGCGCTGCACGGCGAGCGTGCGACCTTGCTCGATCACCTCGGCTGCAGATGCGGAAGCCGGCAGACGGTCCGCGATCACCCAGCGACCGTCCTTTCTCTATGCGAATCGGAATCGCTTCGTAACGTTGCTTGTCGAGGTTCTGCACCACGGCGGCGGCCGACGCGATGGAGACTTCGTGCTCGCCCGATCGGCCGCCATAGATCACGCCAACGCGGAGTTTCTTCACGGCAATCAATAATATAGCTGGCTTCAGGCTCCGGCATGTCGTCATTCATTTTGCACGTCACGCAACGCACGGCGCCGCGAGGCGAGGCATACTGCAGACGCCCCATGGCGCGGTCGAACACCCCCGCATTCATGGCAGTGGGCACTCAAGGGGCGGTCAAGGCGGTGACCCATCGTGATCTGGAGGACGTCGGCGCGGAAATCATTCTCGCAAATACCTACCATCTCTATCTGCGGCCGGGCGCCGAGCGAATCGCGCCGCCTGGCGGACTTCATCAATTCATCGGATGGAACAAGCCGATCCTGACCGACAGCGGCGGCTACCAGGTGTTCAGCCTCGCTGCGCGGCGAAAGGTGGAGGAAGCGGGTGTGACTTTCCGGTCGCATCTCGACGGCAGCGAGCATCTCCTGACGCCCGAGTCGGCCGTTGACATGCAGGCTCGTCTTGGATCGGACATCGCGATGGTGCTCGACGAGTGTCTCGAACATCCCGCGACCCACGATCGTGCCCGGGAGTCGCTCGAGCGAACGGTTCGCTGGGCGCGGCGCGGGCGCGATCATTTTCTGCGTCGCGCGAATCGAGGTCTGACGACCCGGCCATTATGGGAGTCAACCATCCGTACGGACCAATCCGGGGCAGGCGCAATTCGGAATCATTCAGGGCGGCACGTTTCCGGATCTGCGGCGGCAGAGCGTGGAAGAAACGCTCGCGATCGGGTTCGAGGCGTACGCGATCGGCGGCCTGAGCGTGGGAGAGCCGATTTCGATGATGCACGACTGACGGAGCAGACGGCTGCAGCTGCTTCCCGCCGATCGTCCGCGATATCTTGATGGGCGTCGGCACGCCGCTCGACCTGATCGAGAGCGTCGCGCGCGGAATCGATATGTTCGACTGCGTGCTGCCGACGCGCAATGCGCGAAACGGCCAACTGTTCACGAGCGACGGGGCGTCTGAATATCAAGAACGCCGAGTACGCCGACGACACCGGGCCCATCGATGAGGCATGCGGCTGTTATACCTGCCGGCACTTCTCGCGCGCCTATCTGCGTCATCTCTTTCACGCAGGCGAGATGACCTCTGCCACCCTTAACACGTTGCATAATCTCCACTTTTACCTTGACACGATGCGGCGGATCAGGGAGGCTATAGTGTTTTCCTCACTGGAGGAACTCAGGCAGGATTACCGCCGGATCTTTCCCGCCTAAGCCGATTGCCTCGGCTACGGGCTACCTGCTACTAGCTAGTTTATGCGTGACGGTGTGCAGAACCTGGTGCTGGCCATGGGCGCCCCTCCGGGCCCGGGCGTGAACCCCTACGTGCAGCTGATTCCGATCGCGCTCGTGTTCGCGATCTTCTATTTCATCATTCTGCTGCCGACCAAGCGAAAGCAGAAAAAACTTCAGGAGTTTCTCGACGCCCTGAAGGTCGGCGATCGCGTCGTGACGAGCGGTGGCATCTACGGCTCGGTGACGAAAGTGAACGGCCAGACGGTTCAGCTGCAGATCGCCGACAAGGTCAGAGTCGAGCTCTCGAAAAATGCCATCGTCGGTTACCAGGGACAGGAATCGCTGGCCGACGGTACGAATTAGACACCATGCCGAATTTACGCTGGAAGTTCATCACCATCCTGAGTGTCTTCGTTCGTGTTTTTCGGGGTCGGCGTTTACCCGATTCTGGCCAGTCGCTACAACCTGCCCGCACCTCAGTGGCTTCGCGATCGACAACTGAAGCTCGGCCTCGACCTCAAAGGCGGTGTGCACCTTGTGCTGCGCGTCCAGACAGATGACGCGCTCAGGGTCACGACCGAGCAGGACAGCGCGACGGCTGCAGGAAGAATTGAAGCGTCGCGGCGTGCCGGCAACCGTCACGATTCAGGATGTGACGACGTTCCGGGTCGACGGTGTGCCGCCGGCCCAGGATCAGGCGTTTCGCCAGGCGGCCGAACAGGAAGCGCGTGAATTTCGACCGAAGCACCGGCATCAACGGCACCTATACGTTCCGGATGCGGCCCGAACGTCGCCCAGACGCTTCGTGAACGAAGCCGTCGTGCAGGCGCGCCAGACGATCGAGCGGCGCGTCAACGAGCTGGGCGTGACCGAGCCGAGCATCGCGCAGCAAGGGCGCCGATCAGATCATCGTTCAGCTGCCCGGTGTCACCGACGTCGACCGCGCAAAAGAGATCATCGGTTCGCCGGGCATGCTCGAGCTCAAGCTCGTCGAGCAGGGACCGGCCGGCCAGCAGAGAAGATCTGCTCCGCAGCACCGGCGGGGTCGTGCCGCCGGACATGGAAGTGCTGAGCGGCGGCGGCGATCCCGGCGGCCGGTCCAGGAGCCGGTCCCGTTTACTATCTCGTGCGCCGCGTCGCCGTCGTCACCGGCCAGGATCTCCGGAACGCGCGCGTTCAGCTCGACGAAAACAACAGGCCCGCCGTGGGCTTCACGCTCAACACCGCCAGGGTGCGGCCACCTTCGCGCGGGTCACGGGCGAGAGCGTCGGCCGTTTCCTCGCCATCGTTCTCGACAAGACGGTTCAGTCGGCGCCCCGTATCGAGTCGCGCATCGCTGCTGACGGGCAGATTGCCGGCGAGCTTCACACAGGAAGAAGCGCAGAACCTCGCGCTCATTCTCCGATCCGGCGCGCTGCCCGCCGACACTGACCTATCTGCAACAGCAGACGATTGGTCCGACGCTCGGTGCCGACTCGATTCGTGCGGGGATCCTGGCTTCGCTTGCCGGCCTGGTGCTCATCGTCACCTTCCTTCTCGTCTATTACAAGTTGTCCGGCATCAATGCGATCGTCGCGCTCGTGCTGAACCTGATCATCCTGCTCGGCATGATGGCGTATATCGGCGCCGTCATGACCTTGCCCGGTATCGCGGGCTTCATTCTGACGATCGGCATCGGCGTCGATTCGAACGTGCTGATTTTCGAGCGTATCAAAGAGGAGATGCAGACCGGCAAGGGCGTCAAGGCCGCCATCAACGCGGGCTTCAGCCGCGTCTTTCTGACGCTCGTCGACACGCACGTTGCCGGGTTCATCGCGGCCGCGTTTCTGTTCCAGTTCGGCACCGGTCCGATTCGAGGGTTCGCAGTGACGCTGACCTTCGGGCTGATCTCGAACCTCTTTACGTCCACCTTCATCTCCAGGGCTCTGTTCGAGCTCGTACTGTCCGGACGCCGCCAGGTGCAGACGCTGTCCATTTAGCCATGAATATTTTCAAGAACGCGAATTTCAACTTTCTCCGCTGGCGCTGGTACGCGATGGGGCTGTCGCTGCTGGTGATTGGCGCCGGCGTGTTCGTGATCCTGACCCGCGGCATTCCGCTCGGAGTCGAGTTTTCCGGCGGCACGAACCTCATCGTCAGATTCAGCGCCCCTGTGTCGGAGGATCAGATCCGCCGCGCCCTGCAGGCGATTCCGCACGAGGTTCAGCAGTACGGGGAGCCCGGGACGAACCAGATGCTGATTCGACTTCCGCAGACGCGGAGGCCGAGCAGGGCGCCAATCTTTCGGCCGATGTGCCGCGGGTGCAGCAGATGCTGAAGGCCGCGGGCCTTCCCGGCTTCCAGATCGAAGGCACCGAGATCGTCGGCCCGACCGTTGGCGCGGAGCTGCGCAGGCAGGCTATTTACGCGACGGTCCTGTCGATGCTGGGCATCACGGCGTGGATCGCGATCCGTTTTCGTGTGAGCTTTGCGATGGGCTCCATCGTGGCGACGTTCCACGACGTGCTCGTCACCCTCGCGTTCCTCGCGTTTTTCCGCTACGAGATGACGCTCAACGTCATCGCGGCCATGCTGACGATGGTCGGGTATTCGATGAACGACATGATCGTGATCTTCGACCGCGTCCGCGAGAACACCCGGCTGCAGCGGCGCGAGCCGCTCGAGTCGGCCATCAACACGAGCTTGAACCAGACATTGACGCGGACCGTGATCACCTCGGGCACCGTGTTCATGGCGGTGCTCGCGCTGTTTCTCTTTGGCGGGGAAGTGTTGAGAGGATTTGCGTTCACGATGCTGGCAGGGACCGTCGCCACGACGTACTCCGGCTGGTTCATCGCGCCGTCGCTGGCCATCATGCTCAGCAAGAAGCCGTCCCGCGCTCCAGTCGCGAGCGCGTCGTCGAGCACACCGCGCGTCCGAACAGCCGTCACGCAAATCGAAATCGCAGCGCAAGGCTCGCGCGTAACGGCATTTCATCGCCGGCGTGACACTCGTAGCTGCTGCGCTGCTCGGACTCATCCAGGGAGTCACGGAGTTCCTGCCAATCTCGTCCACGGCGCATCTGCTGATCGCCGGGCAGATGCTCGGGTACGAGGATCCCGTATTCACGGTCATGATTCAGCTCGGTTCGATTCTTGCCGTGATGTGGTTGTACCGCTCGAAGATCGCGGCCGTCGATCGCCGGCCTCGGTTCGGTGCCTGAGGCGCGTCATTTCGCGCTCGCGATCGTCGGTGGCCACCATTCCGGCGCTGCGTCGCCGGCGCGCTGCTCGCCGATTTCGTCCAATCCGTCCTGTACGAAAGCCCGCGCGTGTTCGCGGCGGCGTTCATCGTCGGCGGCATCATCATGCTCATCGTCGAGTGGTTCCGGCCGGCGCCGAAGGTGATTGACGCCGAGCGGACTCCGCTGCCGCGGGCGCTTCGGCATCGGCGTCTGTCAGATGCTGGCATTGATTCCCGGCGTGTCGCGATCGGGCGCGACGATCGTCGGCGGGCTGGTGATGCGGCTCGACAGGCCGGCGGCTGCCGAGTTCTCGTTTTTTCTGGCGATGCCGACGATGATGGCGGCGTTTGCACACGAGCTGTTCGAGGTGCGCGGGCAGCTGTCGATGGAGCGGGGCGCCGAGATCGCCGTCGGGTTTGTGATGGCGTTCGTATCGTCGCTTCTCATCATCAAGCCGTTCCTGGGATTCGTGGCCCGGTCCGGATTCGCGCCGTTCGCGTGGTATCGAATCGCTGTCGGTCTGCTGCTGATCGCGGCCGCCGCCGGCGGGTGGGTGCGCGGGTGATTCAGTGGCTCCGGCGCAGGTTCGTCACCGGATTCTTCGTGCTGGTGCCGCTGGTGATCAGTCTGGTTGCGTTGATCTGGGTCTTCCGTTTCGTGGACGGCCGCACGGCGCCGCTCTATGCGCAGTATTTCGATCGGTATTTCGGCATTCGCGTGCCTCCCGGACTGGGCATCCTCACCACGGCGGTTCGTCATCCTGCTGGTCGGGCGTCGTCGCCACCAATGTCCTCGGGAAGCGTTTGCTGGCAGCGCGCCGAGGGCTACCTTCTGCGCGTTCCCGTGTTTCGCACCGTCTACGCACCGGTCAAGCAGCTCGTGCTCGCGTTCTCTCCGGACAACGAATACGGGTTCAAGCGCGTGGCGCTGATTCGCACCGAGTCGCGCGGTTATATACTTGGATTTCTAACCAAGGAGTTGTCCATCCAGTCGGCCAGCGGGACCGAATCGCTTATCGCCGTCTATGTTCCGACCAATCATCTGTATCTGGGCGACGTGGTCATCTGCCGGCGCGAAGACGCATTCTTTCCGGACCTCACCGTCGAGGAAGGCATCCGCGTGTTTCTTACCGGCGGCATGACGCTGCCGACCCAGCTCAAACACCAGAGTTCTGCTAACGTGACGGGGAGATCATGATGAAGTGGTTCGTGCTAGGCACTGTTCCTCGCCTTGGCGGGCACCGCGGAAGCGTCGATGAGGCAGCAGCCGGAAGCCGCACCTGTTCATGCCGGCGGCGAGGCGAGCCTCGTTCTGCCCGATCTCGCGCAAGTCAGCTTCCTGGGCTACAACGCGAGGACCCTGCTGACAGGCGGGCTGGGCATCTGCGTGCTCGGTCTGTTGTTCGGGCTGGTCTCGTTCAACCGCCTCAGAGCTCTGCCGGTGCATCGACTGATGCTCGAGGTCTCGGAGCTGATTTACGAGACGTGCAAGACATATCTGATGACTCAAGGCAAGTTCATCCTCATCCTCGAGCTCTTCGTTGGCCTGATCATCGCGCTCTACTACGGACTGCTGCTGCATTTCCCCTTTTCTCGCGTCGGCATCATTCTTCGTCTTCAGCCTGATTGGCATCGCCGGCAGCTACGGCGTGGCGTGGTTCGGGATCCGCGTCAACACGTTCGCGAACTCGCGCATGGCGTTTGCCAGCCTGAGGACCAAGCCATATCCGCTGCACTGCGATTCCGCTCGAGGCGGGCATGAGCATCGGCATGCTGCTGATCAGCGTCGAGCTCTTCATCATGCTCTGCATCCTGTTGTTGATTCCGCGCGATCTGGCGGGCTCGTGCTTCATCGGCTTCGCCATTGGCGAATCGCTCGGCGCATCCGCGCTCCGGATCGCAGGCGGCATCTTCACGAAGATCGCCGACATCGGCGCCGATCTGATGAAGATCGTCTTCAACATCAAAGAAGACGACGCGCGAAACCCGGGTGTCATTGCGGACTGCACGGGGGACAATGCGGGAGACTCGGTTGGTCCAAGCGCGGACGGCTTCGAAACCTATGGCGTCACGGGCGTCGCATTAATTACGTTCATTGTCACTCGCGGTGCCGAACGAGATCGTTCAGGTGCAATTGCTCGTCTGGATTTTCATGATCCGCGTCATGATGGTCATCGCCAGCGGGCTCTCTTATCTCGTCAATGGCGTCATCATGCGCGCCAGGTACGGCGACGCGACGAAGATAAACTTCGAGACTCCGCTCACGGTGCTCGTCTGGATTACCTCGATCGTTTCGGTCGTCCTCACCTACCTGGTTTCCTACCTCCTGATTCCCGGACCTGGGCGACGGCACGATGTGGTGGAAGCTGTCGACCGTCATCACCTGCGGCACGCTCGCGGGCGCCATCATCCCCGAGGTGGTGAAGATCTTCACGTCGACCGAAGCATCTCACGTCCGCGAGGTCGTGTCGTCGTCACGCGAAGGCGGCGCGTCGCTCAATATCCTTGCCGGACTGGTCGCGGGAAATTTCAGCGCCTACTGGCTTGGCCTGAGCATCGTCGGCTTGATGAGCATTGCCTACTGGGTCAGCCAGGCAGGTTTTGATGCGCTGATGATTGCCGCTCCCGTGTTTGCGTTCGGCCTCGTCGCGTTTGGCTTTCTCGGAATGGGGCCCGTGACGATCGCCGTCGACTCCTATGGGCCGGTCACCGACAACGCGCAGTCGATTTTCGAGCTGTCGGTGATCGAGCAGGCTCCCGGGATCAAGGAGCAGATCAAGCGCGACTACGGCTTCTCGCCTGATTTCGCCACGGCCAAGGCGCTGCTCGAGGAAAACGACGGTGCGGGCAATACCTTCAAAGCGACCGCCAAGCCGGTGCTCATAGGCACGGCGGTTGTCGGATCGACGACGATGATTTTCTCCATCGTCGTGCTGCTGACCGCCGGGCTCACGCAGAACGTCGCGAATCTGTCGATTCTCCACGCGCCGTTTCTGCTCGGGCTCGATCACCGGCGGCGCCGTCATCTACTGGTTTACCGGCGCGTCGACCCAGGCGGTCACGACGGGGGCCTATCGCGCGGTCGAGTTCATCAAGGCCAACATCAAGCTCGAGGGCGTCGAGAAAGCCTCGGTCGCCGACAGCAAGCGCGTCGTCGCGATCTGTACGCAGTACGCCCAGAAGGGCATGTTCAATATTTTCCTGGCGGTCTTTTTCTCGACGCTGGCCTTTGCGTTCGTCGAGCCGTTCTTCTTCATCGGCTACCTGATCTCCATTGCGCTGTTCGGACTGTTCCAGGCGATTTTCATGGCCAACGCCGGCGGGGCTTGGGATAATGCCAAGAAGGTCGTAGAAGTCGAACTGAAGGAAAAGGGGACCCCGCTGCACGCCGCGACCGTGATTGGCGACACGGTCGGCGATCCATTCAAGGACACTTCGTCGGTCGCCATGAATCCGATCATCAAGTTCACCACGCTGTTCGGCCTCTTGGCGGTAGAGCTGGCGGTCAGCCTGACGGCAGATCAGGGCCCGCGGGTATCACAATTGCTGGCTGCGCTGTTCTTCTTCGGTTCGCTGGTGTTCGTGTGGCGTTCGTTTTACGCGATGCGGATCCAGCTCGCAAGGGGCTGAGACAGGCCGAAATGTGGCTCCTCCAGGGATGACTTTTAGGCGCTTTTGAATTGTTGACTTTGATGGTACCGGGTCATATGATTCGCGGGTTTTCCTCAACGGGACGGCAATGGCAAAGATGGCGGTCAGGCGATGCCGCCGTCGCTCCGACGCGGACCAGAATCGCTTTTGCGGTGTCTAACCCCAATGCCGTTCGTTATCGCACCGGGCAGGGGCCCGATTCCCGTCCCTCGGTAGCGGCCCGGGCCGACCCGGGCAGCGGCGAGGGCGCGACTGAAGATTAGATATAATCGCCGACCCCTCAAAATTTCGGCAGGAGGATTGAAGTGGCACGCGAGATGTTCGGTGACGTCGTGAAACCCTCGATCACCGTCGGGAGCAATCAGTGGTACACGCTTCCGCTGTCGATCCTGGCGCACGTGGCAGTCATCGCTGTGTTGATTGTGATTCCGCTCCTGGCGGCCGACATCTTGCCGACGCCGCCGCAGATGATGGCGTTTGTGTCGGCTCCGCCGCCGCCGCCGCCGCCACCACCACCTCCGCCGCCTCCGCAGGCGGCGGCGCCCAAGCCGGTGATGGATGTCAATCCTCAGGCCGCGCCGGTCGAAGCGCCCCAGGAGATCAAACCTGAGACGGGAAGGATTTTTTCAGAGCCGGTGGCCACCGTCGCGGGCGATATCGGCGGCGTCGTCGGCGGTATTCCGGGAGGCGTTCCTGAAGCGCCTCCGCCGCCTCCGCCCCCACCGGCCCCGGTGCGGGTTGGCGGCGCAATTCAGCCACCCAAGAAAGTTCGAGACGTCGCTCCCACGTATCCGCCGATCGCGCAGTCGGCCCGAGTGCAGGGCGTCGTCATTCTCGAAGCGACCATCGGTCCTGACGGCCGTGTTCAGGACGTGCGCGTCCTGCGCTCGATTCCGCTGCTCGATGCGGCGGCCATCGAGGCTGTCAGGCAGTGGCAGTACACCCCGACGCTGTTGAACAACGTGCCGGTGCCGGTCATCATGACCGTCACGGTGAATTTCACGCTGCGGTAAGTCAGAACAGCAGTAGAGTCCGGTCTTGAAGTGCAGGACCCGCGCTACATAATACGGACCCGGATTTTCTTAAGGAGCGGACGATGGAAAGTGGTTCTCTTGACTTAATTGAAATGTGGCAGCAGATGGGCTTCGTCGCGAAGACGGTGGCCTGGGTTCTCTTCTTCATGTCGATGTGGTCGATCGGCGTCGCCGTCGAGCGCATCTACACGTTCTTGCAGGCGAAGACCCAATCGAAGGTTTATGCCCCGCAGGTTGCGAAGCACCTCAAGGACGGCCGCCTGAAGGATGCCATCGCCATTTCCACCAACAAGAACTATCGCTACAGCCACCTCGCGAAAGTCGTGCTCGCCGGCCTCCAGGAATATCAGTTCCAGCAGGAGAACGCCGGCGGCCTCAGCCGTGAGGAGCTGCTCGACACGGTGCGCCGTTCGATTCAGCGCGCGACCGCACTGACGTCCAACGACCTGAAGAAGGGCGTCGCCGCCCTTGCGACCATCGGCGCGACCGCGCCCTTCGTTGGACTGCTTGGCACGGTCGTCGGCGTCATCAACGCGTTCACGGGTATTGCCTCGACGGGTTCGGGTGGTATCGGCGCGGTGTCGGCCGGTATTGCCGAAGCGCTCGTCGAGACCGCGCTCGGATTGCTCGTCGCAATTCCGGCCGTGTGGTTCTATAACTACCTGACCGGCCGCATCGAGTATTTCAACGTCGAGATGGACAACTCGTCGTCCGAGCTCGTTGACTACTTCATCAAGAAGACGGCGTAATCAGCAGGAGTCAAGTCTATGTCAATGAATGTTGGCGGCGCAACAGGGAGGCGTCAAAGCCGATATCAACGTGACGCCGCTCGTCGACGTCATGCTCGTGCTGCTGATCATCATGATGCTCGTCGCGCCGATGCTGCAGAAAGGCGTCGACGTCAAGCTGCCGAGCGCGGCGAATACGACCGACAAGCCCGACACGCAGGGACAGACCGTCGTCGGCATCCAGGCCAATAAGCAGGTCTTCCTGAACTCGGTTCCCGTCCGTCAGGCCGATCTCCAGACTCGCGTGGCGGACCTCATGGAGAGCCAGACCGAGAAGGTCGTCCTCATCAAGGCCGACGAAGACGTGGACTACGCCACGGTCATGGAAACCATGGACAACCTGCGGTCGGCGGGGTCGAGGACATGGGCCTGATCACAGAGCGCAAAGTGCGCGTGGGAGGCAACTGATGACCGTGCACGGACACGCCCACAAGCATTTCGGCGCCGACGAGGTCGCCCAGGCAAAGAAGCTCGAAGTCAGCGCGGAGATGAACGTGACGCCGATGATCGACGTGCTGCTCGTGCTGCTCGTCATCTTCATGGCGGCGCTGCCCCTCACTCAGAAGGGCCTCGATATCAACCTGCCGGCCGAGACGCAGCAGGCCCAGCAGCAACAGGTCGACCTCAGCCAGATCGTGCTCGAGTACACCGCCGATCGTCAGATCTCGGTGAACAAGCAGTCTGTGACCATCGCTGAGCTCGAGACGCGGCTTCGCAACATCTTCGAGCAGCGCCAGGAAAAGACGATGTTCATCGCCGCCGCCGGCACGCTCCGGTACGGCGAAATCGTCGCGGTGATCGATGCAGCGAAAGGCGCTGGCGTCGAAAAGGTCGGCATCGTCACCGATGGCATGCGGCGAGCCGCCGGAGTGCAGACGGGGAACTAAGGGAAGAGCTGAGAGCTAAGAGCAAGAGATCAAAGCAAGATCAAAGCAAAAAGAAAAGGGCCGCCTGGCGAACGCCACGCGGCCCTTCGTGTCTTGTTCCCTCTGCTCTTACCTCTCCTCTCTCTGCTCTGTCGCCTACTTGCCTTCGGCCTGTTTCTTCTTCAGTGCGGCGGCCTTTTCCTGCAGTTGACCGGCTTCGTTGAGCATCTGCTTCTGCCTCGCCGCGTCCTTCTCAATGGCTGCCTGATTTCTTAACAGAAGTCCCTTGTAGGCGACCGCATCGACATAATCGGGATTCAGCTGCAGTGCCTTCTCAACCGAGTCCAGGCCTCTCTGCGCATATTCGCGCTTCTGAGCCTCGTTCAATCGAGTATTGCGGTACCCCTCGTCCCAATAGTAGCTGGCGATGGCCTGATGCGCCTCCGGGTTGTTGGGTTCCAGCACGGCGCGTTGCGCGACGGCTTCGACCAGCTTTTCGAACTCACCCTGGCGCTGATAGAAGCCGGCCAGCCGCTGGTACACCTGGGGCTCCTTGGGCCGCACTTCCCGCGCCTTGTTCAACATCGCCTCGGCCTGATCGAGCTCGCCGGCATCTTCGTAAATCTGCGCGAGCACAAAGTAGTTTGTCGTGTCGTTGGGATCGAGCTGGATCATCTTCTGGACGATGCCTTCGGCTTCGGTCGGGTCGTTGAGCTTGTCGGGACCGTAGGCCGCCACCAGGTAGTCCAGCGCCAGCTTCTTCATTTTCGGATCTGTTTCTTTTTCGGCCGCGATCTTGTAGTTGTCGATGGCCTTGGTCAGGTACCCATCGTTCTCGGCCTCGCCCTTGCGCGCCGGCTTATAGAGATTGTCGTAGCTGTTTCCGAGGAAGAAGTAGGCGTGCACAAGGTTCGGGTCGGTGTCGACGCTCGGATCGGCCACGACCTCCGAGTACCGCTCAGCGGCTTCGACGTAATTCTGCGCCTGGTAGGACGTATTGCCGTCCTTGAACGCTTTGCGTGCCTGAAGATTCCCCAATTGTCCGCAAGCCGACGACCAGAACACCGCGACGACGGCCGCCGCGGCCAGAATCGCCTTACTTCTCACGCGCATCAGATCCCCCTTCAAACATCAGCATTCAGAGAACGCGGGATTTTTAGTGCAAAACCCGGCAAGTATATGAACGGCCAAAACCCAAGTCAAGGATGCTTTAATATGTTGTAAACGGCCGCCGACACTGAATTTAGACACCGTTGGCGGCAGTTTGGTTCTACGAGCGACGATGATTCGATTCGAAGATCTGCTGGAACGCGTTCGGACCTACACCTCTGACGAGGAGCTGGAGTTCCTTCGCCGCGCCTACGTGTTTTCCGCACTGGAGCACAAGGGACAGGTCCGGCATTCAGGGGAACCCTATCTCGTGCATCCACTGGAGGTCGCCAGCATCCTGGCTGACATGCGCCTGGATCCGGTGGCCATTGCCGCCGGGCTGCTGCACGACGTTGTCGAAGACACGCTCACCTCGATCGAGAAGATCGAGGAACACTTCGGTTCCGAGGTTGCCCACGTGGTCGAAGGGGTGACCAAGATCGGCGCCATTCCATTTTCATCCAGTGAGGAGCGGCAGGCCGAAAACTTCAGAAAGATGCTGCTGGCGATGGTTGACGACATCCGGGTCATCCTCGTCAAGCTCGCCGATCGGCTTCACAACATGCGCACTCTCTCGCACATCCCCGAAGACCGGCAGCGGCGGACGGCGCAGGAGACGCTCGACATCTACGCGCCCATCGCGAATCGGCTCGGGATGAGCAAGATCAAGAATGAGCTCGAGGAGCTGTCGTTCAAGTACCTCGAACCGGCCGGCTATCAATCGCTCACGGCCAAGGTCGAGAGCAAGCGGAAGGCGGCCGAGGCTGAAATCGACTATCTCAAGAAGACGATCACAGCGAAATTGAGCGAAGCGCAGGTCCCTCTGAAACAGGTCGATGGACGGCTCAAGCGTCTCTACAGCATCGATCAGAAGCTCAGGCGACAGCGTATCGAGCTCGATCAGGTCTACGATTTCGTCGCGCTCCGTATCATCACCGACAGCGTCAAGGATTGTTACGCGGCGCTCGGCATCATCCATCAGACGTGGTCGCCCGTGCCAGGGCGAATCAAGGACTTCATTGCGATGCCGCGGCCCAACGGCTATCAAGCGCTGCACACCTCGGTGATCAGCGAGCGCGGCGTGCCGTTCGAGGTGCAGATTCGCACCGAGGAAATGCATCGTCACGCGGAAGAAGGCATTGCAGCGCACTGGAAGTACAAGGAAGGGCGGATCGGCGATCACCGGGACGAGCGGCACTTCCAATGGCTGCGACAGCTCCTCGAGGTGCAGCAGGAGGTTCGCGATCCGCACGAGTTCATCCAGAATCTCAAGGTCGACTTGTACCCGGAGGAGGTCTACATCTTCACGCCGAAGGGACAGGTCAAGGCGTTTCCACGCGGCGCGACGCCGATCGATTTCGCGTACGCGATCCATACCGACATCGGACATCAATGCGTCGGTGCGCGCGTGAACGGAAAGATGGTGCCGCTGCGCACCCGTTTGCGCAACGGCGACATCGTCGAAATCGTCACGAGCAACGGCCATAAACCAAGCCGCGACTGGCTGAACTTCGTCGTCACCGCGCGGGCGCGGAACAAGATCAAGCATTTCGTGCAGGGCGAAGAGCGGGCTCGCAGCGTCGAGCTGGGCCGACGGCTGCTGGAGAAGGAAGCGCGTCGCTTCGACTTGAACCCGGGGACGCTGTTCGAAAGCGACGAGTTCAAGAAGCTGAGCGCCGATTACGGACCCGGCGACGAGATCTTTGCCGAGATCGGGTACGGCAAGGTTGCGCCTCGCAAGCTGCTGGGGAAACTCGTCCCCCAGGAGCAGCTCAAGGAAAAGCCGCCTGCGGGCGCCGTCGGCGCCGTGGCTTCGGTCGTGCGGCGAATGCTCGGCACGGCTGCGCCGGGGGACGACAAGATCAAAGTGCGCGGCATCGACGATCTGATGGTCGTTCGCGCCCGATGCTGCAATCCGATTCGCGGGGAATCAATCGTCGGCTACATCACCCGCGGCAAGGGTGTCTCGGTTCATTCGGCGGCATGTTCGAACGTGACGAACCTGCTGTACGACCCCGATCGCCGAATCGAGGTGGAATGGGACAACGCCGCCGATGCCTCGCGCTATATCGTGAGGCTGACGATGCAAGTCGAGGATCGCAAGGGGATCCTGGCGGATGTCAGCTCGCGGATCGCCGCGATCAACACGAACATCACGAACGTCGAAGCCACCGGGGCTGACAGCGATCATCTCGGCCGCATCAACATGGCTGTCGAAATCAAGGACGTCAAGCACCTCGAGAAGGTGATCAAGCTCCTCCGAGGCGTCGAAGGTGTGCTGGACGTCGAACGGTCCGCCGCCCGTACCTGACACTTCACAAATCTCAACGCAGGACGCTGAGACGCAGAATCGAGGTCAGCCGAGGAACGCGATCACGTCCACTTCGATCCGTGCGTTTCTTGGGAGCCTTGCAGCCTGAATGGTCGAGCGGGCCGGTTGCGGGACGGTAAAAAACGTCGCGTAGACGTCGTTCATCGCGGAGAAATCTGCAAGATCAGCCAGGTAAACCGTAGTACGGACCACCTGCTGAAACGAAGCGCCGCCAGCGATCAGGATCGCACCGATATTCTCGAACACGCGCCGAGTCTGATCGCCGATCTCCCCCTGGACCAGCGCTCCTGTCTCCGGGTCGATGGGGACCTGTCCCGACACGAACAAAAACTGTCCTGCACGGATCGCCTGAGAGTACGGCCCCAACGCTTTCGGGGCCGATTCGGTCGACACGGCGGAAAGCATCTAGGCGGCTTTAGTGACCTTGTTTGAACGCAGACAGCGGGTGCACACGCGAATGCGGCGGATCCCGCCGTTGATTAGTGCCCGGACAACCTGCAGATTCGGCTCGAATCGGCGCGGCCGAACGTTATGGGCATGGCTGACCGTTCGTCCAACGACAGGCTTTCGGCCGCAGATCTCACAACTCCTTGCCATTTCTTCCTCCGGAAACCCCTGATTATACTCCACCCCACGGTATGCCGTAGCTCTGAGGACCCACAGCCATCGGTTGGATCTTCATGAAGCCTCGTGCTCTTCGTGAATCGTCGCGCTTCTTCGTGCCTTCGTGGACTTCGTGCCTTCGTGGATCTTCGTGTTCTTCGTGGATCTTCGTGTTCTTCGTGGGTCTTCGTGTTCTTCGTGGTCTTCGTGTTCCATTGGGTCTTCGTGTTCTTCGTGTTACGGGATGATGAGGGAGGGCGTCGCGGCGGTACGCCCTTCCACGGGCACCTGGCTGTCAGTGGATGCAAGCACGCGCTTCAGCAGCTGCTGAAGCTCGTTGGCGTGTGGCCTGACTGCGACCATCATCTTGGCGGCGTGCTCGATGCGACGCAATGCGACAGCCGCGTCGCGCTCGATCGCAGAGCCCATGTTTTTCTCGAGGTCGTCCAACACCGCCCGGAGCTCGCCCAACAGTCGAGCCGCCGCGAGCGACGAGGGCTGATGCTCGTAAACGATCCCGCGGCTCGAAGTTTCCAATGTCGCGGCTAGCGCACCCGTGGCCTGCTCGATGTCCTCGTCGACGAGTTTTTGCAGGACGTCACCCTCGTGCCGCGCCGCCACAGCGGCACACATCAGGAAAAGGCGTGCCTGTCGTTCGGTCAAGCCCTGCAGCAATGGAAGCATAATCGCGCGATCCATTTCCTGCTGACGCTGGACGATCGCGGGCGGATGTGTCTTGGACGCTGCAAGGTAGGGGCAGTCTGCGGGGCACCGGATCTCGACAAGCCGCTTGGTGCCGCAACACACCGCACAAATCTGCTTGCCGAGGGCCGGACACGAGCGCTTCGCCTTGCGGACGTTGCAAACGGGACACAGCATGATTGCCGAAAATTGTCCTCTATTGACGACCCTGCTGTCCGCTGTCTTCAAACCGAACCGTTGACCCACGCATTACGTCTAATGCTTACGAGTAACGAAATGACCGGAGTTTAGGACTCGGAACCCAATAAGTCGAGCTGCATGAGTCACATAGCAGTGGGCAGTCGGGAGGGTGAACTCGAGACGGTTGGAGTTTTTCGGTTCTCTTAGTCAGCCCCACCCCATTTTCCCACGAAAAAGCTCCGTTACTGCGAATCAGCTCGAGTTGGCCGTCGGGCATTCACTTTGCAATAAGGCTCACACGATTGGTGCAACGACTGACTGGTTTTAAGACACGGCGGAAGGAGTCGGAAACATGAAGACCACGACACGCAGACAAACCTCCACAATGGCGGAGGGCCGTTATTCGGAGCTGAAGCGGATGCTCGACGAGCGCCGTAAAGAGATCTTGAGCGAAGTGCAAGGCCGCATCAGGGATCAGCGCGAGTCCGATGCCTGGGGCAAGGTGAACGAGGTCCTGGACGCCGGCGAAAGCTCCGAGGCCGATATTCAGGAAGACATCGAATTTGCGTTAATCCAGATGAAAGCGGAGACGTTGACTAAAATCAACGACGCGCTGCACCGCCTCGAGGAGGGTGCCTACGGGTACTGTGCCGACTGCGGTGGTGAAATCTCGGACAAGCGGCTTCGCGCATTGCCGTTCGCGGTTCGGTGCAAGGAGTGCGAAGAGGGTCGGGAGATGGCGGTTGAGCGCGAGAAAGTACTCGCTCAGAAGCGCAACGGCCCGGCATTTTTCTTCGATATGTCGAGCTGACACCGGCGTCCCTCTAGACAGGCTCCGCCGCTGAGAAGTGACGTGCGGGGCCTGTGTCCCGCCCGATTTCAAGAAAGCTTCAACATCATGAGTCGCGAAGACGAACGTCTCGATATTGGCGACGCGTCGGCCGAACATCCGGTGGCGATTCCGAGCGAGCTGCCCGTCCTCCCGCTGCGAGACACGGTCCTGTTCCCCAACTCGTTTCTGCCGCTGGCGGTAGCTCGCGAGAGCTCCGTCCGCCTGATCGAGGAGGCGATTGCCGGAAGCAAGCTGGTGGGCGTGTTCACTCAGCGGGACGCGTCGGTGGAAGAACCGGCCCAGGACGACCTGCACCGTATCGGCACCGCGACGCACATTCACAAGATGTTCAAGCTGCCGGACGGCAGCCTCCGGCTGATCGTGCAGGGACTCTCGCGTCTCAATCTCGACGCGGTCACAGCCGTCAGGCCGTACTTGCGAGCTCGCGTCACACCCGCGGAAGACAACATGCGAGACGAGGATCGCCTCGAGATCGATGCGCTGCAGCGCAACATCAAGACCAACTTCCAGCATGTCGTGTCTCTCTCGCCCCTGCTGTCCGACGACCTTCAGGCGCTGGCGATGAATATCACCGAGCCGGGCCGGCTGGCCGACTTCATTGCGTCGAGCCTGGCGACGCTGAGCACCGCTGTGAAGCAGGAAGTGCTCGAGACCGTCGACGTGCGCGCCCGCCTGGACCTGCTGAACCGGCTGTTGATCAAGGAAGCCGAGGTGCTCGAGCTGGGATCGAAGATTCAGTCGCAGGTTCAGTCGGAAGTCGGCAAGAACCAGCGCGAGTACTTTCTCCGCGAGCAGCTCAAGGCGATTCAGAAAGAGCTGGGGGAAGGCGACGACCAGACCAAGGAGATCGAAGAGCTCCGCGAGAAGATCGACGCCGCCGGCATGCCCGAGGGTGTGAAGAAAGAGGCCAAGCGCGAGCTCGATCGGCTGTCGAAGATGCCCGCGGCTGCTGCGGAGTACACCGTCTCGCGCACCTATCTCGACTGGCTGATCACGCTGCCATGGGCCAAGCGGACCGACGAGGTCATCGATCTCGCCCGGACGAAAGCCGTCCTCGACGCCGACCACTCGGGCCTGGAGAAGGCCAAGGACCGCATTCTCGAATACCTCGCGGTCCGCAAGCTCAACCCGACCATGAAGGGGCCCATTCTCTGCTTCGCCGGGCCTCCCGGAGTGGGAAAGACGTCGCTGGCGAGGTCGATTGCGAACTCGCTCGACCGGAAGTTCGTCCGCGTGTCGCTTGGGGGCATGCGCGATGAGGCTGAAATCCGTGGTCACCGCCGGACGTATATCGGCGCGCTGCCCGGCCAGATCATTCAGGGCCTTCGGAGAGCGGAGTCGAAGAATCCGGTGTTCATCCTCGACGAGATCGACAAGCTCGGCTCGGACTTCCGAGGCGATCCGAGCTCCGCGCTGCTCGAGGTGCTCGATCCGGAGCAGAACAACTCTTTTCGCGACCACTATCTCGACGTCCCCTTCGATCTGTCGGAAGTGCTGTTTGTGACGACGGCGAACGTGCTCGACACGATTCCGCCGCCGCTGCGCGACAGAATGGAAGTGCTCGAGCTGCCGGGCTACACCGAGGAAGAGAAGCTGAAGATCGCGAAGGAACACCTCGTCGCCAAGCAGATCGCCAATCACGGGTTGACGCCGGACACGGTCACGTTCACCGACGAGGCCATACGCCTCGTCATTCGCGGCTATACGCGCGAGGCTGGTGTGCGCAACATGGAGCGCGAAATCGCTTCGCTCGCGCGGAAGATCGCGCGGCGCCGCGCCGAAGGCCAGGATGCAGCCGTCACCCTCACGCCCGATGTCGTCATCGAGCTCCTTGGCGCACCGCGCCATCTCGACGAAGAGATCGAGGAGCGCACGAAGAACCCGGGTGTGGCCATCGGCATGGCGTGGACGCCCGTGGGTGGCGAGGTGCTCTTCATCGAGGCGTCACGCATGCACGGCTCGGGGACGCTCACCTTGACGGGACATCTCGGCGACGTGATGAAGGAGTCGGCACGGGCTGCGCTCTCGTGGTTCCGCGCGCACGCCGCACAGTTCAGCGTGGATCCGGACTTCTACAAGACCGCCGAAATCCACCTCCATGTCCCTTCCGGCGCCATTCCCAAGGATGGCCCGTCGGCCGGTGTCACCATGGCAGTGGCGTTGGCGTCGGAGCTGACGGGACGCCCGGTGCGCGGCGACATCGCCATGACCGGAGAAATCACGCTCTCCGGCCGTGTGCTGCCGGTCGGTGGCATCAAGGAAAAAGTGCTGGCGGCGCGCCGCCTGGGCATCAAGGAGATCATTCTGCCCCGGCAGAATGACAAGGATGTGAAAGAAGACCTCAGCGAGGAGCTGCGGCGCGATCTGACGATTCACCTCGTCTCGACGATCGACGAAGCGCTGCTGCTCGCGCTGACGCCGCCGACCACATCGCATCGGGAGCGGCGCACGTCGACGAGGGTCCAAAGCACAATCCAGTAGATCCTTCGGGATTAATCACAACAGCGTCAGACCCAACGCTGTTTTCATATCACGGATCTGGCCCGTCCGGACCATTCGGCGGACCTCCTCGAGCGGGAACTCCTCGACTTTCAGCATCTCGTCCGGATCCTGGTGAGCTGCGGGCTCACCGGGCAGCCGATCGCGCAACTCCGTCAGCAGAAAAAAGTCCATCTGCTCGTCACAAAATCCAGGCGACGGAAAGAAGCTGAGCAGCTTCCTGGCCCGCCCGGCAATCTTGCCGACTTCTTCGTGACACTCACGCAGCGCCGCAGAGTCCGCGCTTTCGTCCGGCTCTCGCGTCCCGGCAGGCAGCTCCCACAGCCACTTATCGACGACGTATCGATACTGCCGTACGAGCAGAATGCGATCCGGCGCCGTCATCGGTAACAGCACGACGGACCCGGGATGACGCACGACGTCCATTTGGACGAGACGTCCGTCGGGGTAGACGATATCGTCGGCGGTCACGTCGAAGACACGCCCTCTGTAAACGAGGTTCGAGGCTTTCAGCTCAGGAAGGGTTTCGCTCATATTCTTCCGGCAGGATGAGATTCAACACCGATTGGAGATCGGGAGGCAGAGGCGCCTCAAATGCCATCTTACGCCCGTCGGCGGGATGGTGAAAAACGAGCCGGCCCGCATGCAGAAACGGCCGGTCGAGTGCGAGCAGCGGCCGAAGGTCTCCAGGCACCCGCCTGCGCAGGCCGCCGTAGACGGCGTCCCCGACGATCGGATGCCCGATTTCGCTCAAATGGACCCGGATTTGATGCGTGCGGCCGGTCGAGATCGCCACATGCAGCAATGAGACGCCCGGCATGTGGAGGGCCCTGGTCACTCGCGTCGCGGCCGATCGTGCGCGGCGCGCGCGTGCCGACATCTTCTTTCGGTCGGCCGGATCGCGTCCGATCGGAAGGTCGATGCGCCGCCCCGCCTGAACCACGCCCCAGACCAGAGCGACATACTCCTTTTCGACCTCTCGATCGTGAAATTGCCTCGCCAGATCCGCATGGGAGCGATCGTGTTTCGCCACGACCATCAGTCCCGAGGTGCCACGGTCGAGTCGATGCACGATGCCCGGCCGCAGCTCGCCACCGATTCCGCTCAGATCGGGAATTTCGTGCAGGAGGGCGTTCACGAGCGTGCCGCGCGAATGACCCGCTGCAGGATGAACGACCATCCCAGCCGGCTTGTTGACGACGGCGAGGTCCTGGTCCTGGTAGACGATATCGAGCTCGAGCGCCTCAGGCTCGGGTCCCGCGCTTGCCGGTTCCGGAATCTCGACAACGATCGCTTCGCCGGCGTGCACGACGCGGTTGGTCCGCACGTCTGCTCCGCCGATGGTGACCCGGCCGTCTTTGATGAGCCGCTGAATGTGCGACCGAGAATGGGTCGCCAGGACGTTCGTCAGATAGCGATCGATGCGGACTCCGGCTTCTTCAGGCGAGACTACCAGCTCTTGCCTGGTCATATCTGTCCAGGAGTCCCCACTTCCCTCGCCCTCCATGTCAAGCCGCGCGCCTGGCGGCCTTGGCAGGCTCGGGTGTGAAGCGGCGGCTCAGGTAGACGAGCATGATGAGGCTCAACGGCGCGAGGATCGATCGAGATGAATTGCGACGTGGACAAGCCCAGGATGAATCCGCGCTCGTCGGCGCGATAGAACTCGATGGCGAAGCGCGAAATGGCGTACAGGAACATGTACCCCCAGAACGTGCGTCCCGGGTATGGCCGCCCTTTGCGTTCGGTGGCGAGCAGGAAGATCAGGATGATCAATTCAGCGCCCGCCTCGTAGAGTTGTGTCGGGTGAAGGGGCACATTCAGCGGTGTACCGACGTTGGCGGCGGCAAACGGATCCGTAAAGGTGATGGCCCACGGGGCCGACGACGGCCTGCCGTAACAGCAGCCAGCCATCAGACACCCCACGCGCCCAATCACGTGACCGAGCGCGATTCCCGGTGCAAACATGTCGCACGTCGTCCAGAACGGAAGCTTGTGGCGGCGGATGTACCAGAACGCAACGAGCGTCGCGGTGATCAGGCCGCCGTAGAAGACGCCACCCGAACGGGCGAGCACCAGAATCTCGTCAGGGTTGTTGCGGAAGTAGCTGAAATTGACGAGAAGCAGAAGCAGCTTGGCGCCGATGAGCGCGGCGATCACGATGTAGACGCCGAGGTCCAGCATGCGGCTGGAGTCGAGGCCAGCCTTGCGGGAACGCACGATGGCCAGCTGGAGTCCGAGAAGGTAGGCGGCTGCCAGCATCACCCCGTATGTGTAGATCGTGAGCGGCCCTATGCCGAAGATTTCTGGAATCTCAAACAGTCTCGGGTACACGTCCCACTCCCAGCACGTCGAGCAACATCAGTCCGACGCCAACTGTAATCGCGGAGTCCGCCACATTGAAAGCCCAGAAATGGATGCCTCGCCAGTACACGTCGACGAAGTCGACGACAAACCCGGTGGTGGCGCGATCGATCAGGTTGCCGACAGCCCCGCCAAGGATCAGCGCCAGGCCCAGCCGCGCCACTCTCTGAGCGGGGGGCAGTGTAAAGGCGTAGGTTGCCACTGCCATCAGGGCCACGACAGCCACGAGCACCATCACGAGCGGTTTGTAGGCGAACTCGATGTTGTTCAGCATGCCGAACGCCGCCCCGGTGTTTCTAACATGCGGTGAGATCGAAGAAGCCCGGAATCACCGTCACGCTCTCGTGCAGCGGAAGCTTCGCCCTGATGACCGCCTTGGTCGCCTGATCCAGCACGACGATGAGTGCCGCAATCCAGAGCTCGGATGCTCTTCCGCGGAGAGCGACCATCAGGAATTGACGGCTTCGGCCAGCGCGTCCTCGCAGCGCTCGCAGATTCCGGCGTGTCCGGGATCGCCGGACACCTTAGGGACATATCGCCAGCAGCGCTCGCATTTCACGCCCGAGGCCTTCTCAATCGTGATCTGCAGCGTATCGCTTCCACCCGGGCGCAGCTCGACCTCGGACACGATGAAGAGCATTGGAAGCTCATTGGCATGGCGGCTGCAGCACCGTCATGTCGGGCCCGCCGCCCGACAGCACGACCTTGGCTTGAAGCGAGCTGCCGATGTGTTTCTCTTTTCGAAGCGGCTCGATGTGGGCGAGCACGAGGTCTCGGACTCCGATCAGGCGTTTCCACTCGCCGACGAGCTCCGCGTTGACGCAGCGACTCGAGATCGGGCTTCGCTGAAGCAGCGCCAGATGAACCGATTCTTCGCGCCGCCCGGGCAAGTAGCCGCCAGAGTTCATCGGTCGTGAAAGACAGAATCGGCGCCAGCAGGCGTGCCAGCCCGTCAGCCATCAGATACATCGCGGTCTGCGCCGAACGGCGTTCCGGCGAGGCGGCGCCGAACGTGTAGAGGCGGTCCTTCGACACGTCCGCGTAGAACGCGCTCAAGTCGACGGTCGTAAACGCGTTGACCGTCTGAAAGATAGTGCTGTAGTCGTAGGTACTCGTACGCCTTCAGTATTTTCTGCGCGACCTCGGCGTAACGCGCCAGGATGTACCGGTCGACCTCGGCCATCTGTCCCGCGTCGACCATGTCCTTCGTGGGATCGAAATCGTAGAGATTGGCCACGAGGTAGCGAAGCGTATTTCGAATCTTGCGATACGCCTCGACGACGCGCGAGAGGATTTCCTTGCTGACGCGCAGCTCTTCGGTATAATCGCTCGTGGCCACCCATAGCCGAAGAACATCGGCGCCGCTCTGCTTGATGACGTCTTCCGGCTCGACCGCGTTTCCGCGTGACTTGGACATCTTGCGGCCATCCATGTCGATCAGGAAGCCGTTGGTGACGACCTGCCGGTAGGGGGCACGGCCGCGGGTCCCCAGGCCGAGCAGCAACGAGCTTTGGAACCAGCCGCGATGCTGATCGCTGCCTTCCAGATACACGTCGGACGGCCAGGTGAGCTCGGGCCGCACCGACAGCACGGCTTCGTGGCTGGACCCGGAATCGAACCAGACGTCGAGAATGTTCATTTCTTTTTCGAACGCGGTCGCGCCGCACTTCGGGCACGTAAGACCCGCCGGTACGAATTCGTCGATCGGCCGTTCGTACCACGCATCGGCGCCGTACCGTTCGAACACGTCCGCGGCTTTCGCACCAGCTCCGTCGAGGTGATCGCCTCGCCACAGCGCGTGCAATCGACCGCCGGTATCGGCACGCCCCAGGCGCGCTGCCGTGAGATGCACCAGTCGGGACGTGCGGCCACCATGTTGTAAATGCGGTCGTGTCCCCAGGCGGGCACCCATTTCACCTCGTTGTCGATCGCGTTCAGCGCCGCTTCGCGCAGCGTCCGCTTCTGCCCATCGCCAATGACGGGCTCGCCGTCCATCCGGATGAACCATTGCGATGTCGCGAGGAAAATCACCGGGTTGTGGCAGCGCCAGCAGTGGGGGTATTGATGTGACAAGTCGGAGCGATGCCACAAACGGGCCCGCTTCTTCAGCTCCTCTTGCACGTTCTGGTTGGCATCGAACACACGCTGCCCGGCGAAAAGCTCCACCGTATCGAGGAAATGTCCGCCGGGCCCAACAGGCGCGTAGATCTCCAGTCCGTACTTCTGACCCGTCGCAAAATCGTCCGCGCCATGGCCGGGCGCGGTATGAACGACGCCGGTGCCAGCTTCGAGCGTGACGTACGCGCCCAGAACGCCGAGCGAGTCTCGATTGAAGAGCGGATGGCGGAAGCGGATGTATTCCAGTTGCTCGCCCTTCATGCGGGCGACGATCCGTCGTGAAGTCGCGACCGGTTGCCGCCGCAACGGCCGGAGCGAGCGCTTCGGCGACGATCACCGCGTGGCCGTCGATGTCATACGCCGCGTAGTCGAACTCCGGATGGAACGCGACGGCGAGGTTCGACGGAATCGTCCAGGGCGTCGTCGTCCAGATCAAGCACCGAGACGTCGCGACCCGCCAACTCGGGAACGCGCGACGCAAGCTCGCCGGCGCTTTCCGGCGCGAGCGGAAACTCGACGTAGATCGACGGCGAGGTATGGGCCTCGTACTCGACTTCGGCTTCGGCCAGGGCGGTGCGGCAGTGGATGCACCAATGGACAGGTTTCTTGCCCTTGTACACGAGCCCCTTTTCGACGAACCGGCCGAAGGTCCTTGCAATCGCCGCCTGGTATCGGAAATCCATCGTGAGATACGGGTCGTCCCACGTGCCGAGCACGCCAAGGCGCTGAAACTGCGCGGTCATGCTGCCGACAAAGCGCGTGGCGTAGGCACGGCACGCGCGGCAGAATTCGGCGATTGTCATGTCGCGCTTTTTCGGACCCAGCTCGCGGTCGACCTTCAACTCGATGGGGAGACCGTGGCAGTCGTAGCCGACGACATAGGGCGCGTCGTTACCGGACATCGAGCGCGACTTGACGACGAGATCCTTGAGAATCTTGTTGAGCGCCGTGCCCATGTGAATGTTGGCATTCGCATAGGGCGGCCCGTCATGCAGCACGAACTTCGGCGCTCCGCGCCGGGCAGCACGCAGCTTGCCGTACAAGTTCATCTCGGTTCCACCGGGCGAGCGTTTCCGGCTCGCTCGTCGGCAGATTGGCCTTCATCGGGAACTCGGTGCGAGGAAGGTTGAGTGTGTCTTTCCAGTCGGACATTGGAAGACGAATTGTACCTGCAAGAGAACGGAGCTAAGAGCCAGAGCAGCTCTGTGCAGCTGAAGCTGCGCCCTACCGGTCAAGCCGCGCCCTACTCGGTAGGGCGCGGCTTCAGCCGCGCTGACCGTCATGGTTCCCAAATTCTGACGACGTAGTTGCCGCTGTTGTCGGCGACGTGGTCGTCGTTGACGCCGAGGAACAGCCTGCCGTCGTCCGGCATGCTGGAAGGCCTGCGTCGGATCGCCGATCGAGAACGGCTGACCGTTGTTGACGCGGCCGATGAGCGCACCCGCCGGAATCGTCGGGATGGGTGCGTTGCGGCTGTGGCGGTTGCTCAGAGCACCCGCGGGGCGCGCGATGTCGTCGCCGTTGAAGCTCAGTCGAATCTCACCCGATTGGTTCAAAGCGAACGGACTGGCCCGCGGCTGACGTTGATGCCGGTGTTCGTCCACTGCACGTTGCTCGGCACGACCACCGAACGCGCACGCCTGGCGGCGCCTGCGACGGACGATCAGGCGCGGGCGCCGGTGCAGCGCTGCGAAGCCGGAGTGCTCGCTGCGACCGACGGGAAGCCCGGAACGTTGTTCACCGGGCCCATGTAGACGCGGCCCACGTCGGAAAGATTTGCCTTGCGCCCGTTCGAAAACGACGCCACGAGCGGGCTGCCCGTAAGGTCGCGCAACGAAGCGTTGAACTGCTCGCCGTTGCGCATGACGACGAATGGACCTGACGCGTTGGCCTTTGCGACCTCTTCGACGGGAACATTGCGACCATCGCCGGCGAAGTCGAGCAGCACGACGTCGTTGATGGGCACCTGACGCGGCGCGCCGTTGACGCGAAGCGAGAGAGCGCGGCCCATGTCCATGACCTCTGCCTGCACGCGCTCGCCACTCCGCATCACCACCGTGGCGGACTGGGCGAATGCCTGCGCGGCGCCCAACGCGAGTATTCCCACCAGGACGGGAATGAGGAATTGTTTGCGCATGATCGTCCTCCAGCTCGGTCCGGCTCGAAGCCGGACACTACTCAAATAATTGTATCGCTTCAGCGTGATATATCGTCACAAGTGCATCTGCGATGCAGTCAGTCCCTCGTTCGAGCGATGCAACGTCCTTGCCAGCATTGGCGCGATGAGAATCGCATGATTCTTCAGGAAATCGCACGGTTGTGCCGGAGCAAGCGCGTTCAGGGCGGCCGGTATAATGGACAGCAATATGACATCGGCGGTTCTCGATAACGGGCTGAAAGTGCTCGTGCAGGAGGTCCATACGGCGCCGCTCGCGTCAGTGTGGTGCTGGTACAAGGTCGGTTCGAAGGACGAAACGACCGGCCTGACCGGGGTCTCGCACTGGGTCGAGCACATGAATTTCAAGGGGACCAGGAACATTCCCCGCGAGGAGATGAAAGGCATCATCGAAAAGTTTGGCGGCAGCTGGAACGGCTACACCTGGATCGATCAGACCACCTACATGGAGACGGCATCGACAGCAGGGCTCGATCGGATGCTGTTCATCGAATCCGAACGGATGGCCAACTGCCTCTACGACCCTGAGGACTGCGAATCCGAGAGAACCGTCATCATTTCCGAGCTGCAGGGGGGCGAAAACGATCCCGACACGCTCCTCGAACAGGAAGTCATCGCCGCGGCTTACAAGGTTCACCCGTATCGTCACCCGACGATCGGCTGGCTCTCGGATCTGCAGACGATGACGCGCGACGATCTCTATCAGTACTATCGCCGCAACTACGTGCCCAATAACGCCACCGTCGTCGTGGTCGGTGATGTCGAAGCCGCGGACGTCTTGCGCCGGGTCGAAAAGCAGTTTGGCAGCATCCCTCCGGGCCCGGAGCCGAAGAGAGTCAGAACGATCGAGCCCGAGCAACTCGGCGAGCGTCGCGTCGAAGTCTCGCGTGAAGGCACGACCGCCTATCTGAAGCTTGCGTACCATGCGCCGGCTGTCGGCGATCCCGATTTCTTTCCGATGCTTGTGCTCGACGCGATCCTCGCCGGCGCGAAAGGGCATCAATCTGTGGTCGAGTTTCCGCACTCCGCCTCCGCAGCGGAGCGCGCGTCTGTATCGGGCGCTGGTCGAGCGGCGCCTCGCGTCGAGCGTCGGCGCAGGCCTGCTGCCCACCGAGCACCCTTTTCTGTATCTGATTTCCGCGACAGCGATGGAAGGAGTGAGCCGTGGCGGATATCGAAGCCGCGGCCACGAACGCGCTCGAGGATGTCGCGAGGAACGGCGTGACCGATCGCGAAGTGGTGAAAGCCAGGAACCAGCTCCGCGCGCGACTCGTGTTCGAGAACGACAGTGTGACGAATCTCGGCCATCAGCTTGGCTATTTCGAGACCGTGCGCGAGCCGGGAGATCTATCAGAGCGCACCGGCCCGCATTGCCGATGTCTCGCAGGATGACGTGGAGCGCGTGGCTGCAAAGTATCTGGGCAGCGACCGGCGGACGGTCGGATGGTTCAATCCCTCCAACGGAGACAAGCGTTGACGACCGTTGCGCCGAGAGGCCTCGCCGCCGTCCGCCACGTCCTCGACAACGGCGCAGTCATCATTTCGAAAGAAGCGCACACGGTCCCGGCCGTCACCATCCAGCTTTCGGTGCGCGCCGGAAGCATCTACGAATCAGATCATCTGCTCGGGCTTGAGCCATCTGACGTCGCGCGCTGCTCGACCGTGGTACCAGATCGAGGAGCAGCGACGAGATCGCCGAGGCGCTCGACGCGCGTGGTGTGTCGCTGACCGTCACGGCGAACCGCCATGTGCTGACCATCAGCTGCACGTGCCTCTCCGAAGATTTCGAAGCCATGCTCGACCTGCTCGGCGAGGTCGTGATGCAGCCAGCGTTTCCAGACGAGGAAATCGAGAAGCGGAAAGGCGAAGTGCTGAACGCCATCCGGCAGGATGAGGACAATCCGGCGGCGACGGCGATGCAGAATCTGTTTGCGATGCTGTATCCGGATCATCCTTACGGCCGGCCGGCGAAGGGAACATGTCGACAGCGTCGGCCGCATCCAGCGCGACGATCTCGTGTCATTCCATGAGGCTCGTTTTGCGCCTTCGACGACCACGGCCATCGTCGTCGGCGACGTCGATACGGGAGCGTGCCCTCGGCCGCGGCGCGCGCGTGTTCGGCGGCTGGCGTCAATCCGGCGTCCGGCGAGATCACGCTTCGCCGTCCATCAAACGATCGGTCGCGGCAGGAGCGCGTGATTCCGATGATGAACAAGGTGCAGGCCGACATCGCGTACGGATTCACCACGATTGTCCGCAGCGACCCGCGGTATTACGCCTACACGATCATGAACAACGCACTCGGACAATACGGCATGGGTGGCCGGCTGGGCGACAGCATCCGCGAGCGGCAGGGCATGGCGTACTACGTGTTCAGCTCGTTCGACGCGAATGTCGTCGAAGGGCCGCTGCTCGTTCGGGCGGGCGTCAATCCGGCAAACGTCGAGCGTGCGATCCGCTCGATCGACGAGGAAATCACCCGGATGGCGACCGACGGGCCTCACGCGGGCAGGAATTGGACGACTGCAAGCAATATCTGATCGGCTCGATTCCGCGGCTGCTGGAAACCAACAGCGCGATTGCCACGTTCCTGCAGACGGCGGAATTCTTCGGACTCGGTCTCGACCATGACCTTCGCCTGCCTGCATCTGCTGGGTTCGGTGACGCTCGAAGAGGTGAACGCTGCGGCGAAAGCAACGCTCGACGTCAATCGCGCGACGGTCGTGATTGCCGGCCCGTATCAACGAGAGGGCGAGTGCCGACGAGCAGGTGCGTTTCCACGATAGATGACATGACCGGGCCGTGTTCTTCGATGTCGATTTCACGCTGATCTATCCGGGGCCGGCATTTCAGGGCGAAGGGTATCGGGTCTTCTGCGCGCGATATGGGATGGAGGTCGAGCCGCAGCGGTTTGCTGCGGCAGTGAACAGCGCGTCTCACATCCTCGACCGCGAGCAGGACGCGGTCTACAACCCGCAGATTTTCATCGACTACACGGCGCACATCATCAGGCACATGGGCGGGACCGGCGAGGCGGTCGAGAGCGTGCGCTGCCGAGATCTACCAGGAGTGGGCGGCGTGCCAGCACTTTCTCCTTTACGACGATGTGCCCGTCGACCCTGCAGGCGCTGGCCGGGCGGGATCTGCAGCTGGGGTTGATCTCGAACTCACACCGCTGCCTCGAATCCTTTCAGGAACACTTCGAGCTCGACGGCCTCATCGATGTCGCCATTTCGTCGTCTCAACATGGCTACATGAAACCGCATCCCAGTATTTTCGAAGCGGCGCTCAAGCTGGCGGGTGTCGCGCCTCCGATGCGGTGATGGTAGGCGACAGTCTGACACAGGACATCGAAGGCGCGCGGCGCGTCGGGATGAGGGGCGTGCTCGTGCGGCGATCCGAGCGCAGCACACGAGGCCGCAGTCGGCGACGTGCCGGTGATCAGGAGTCTGGTGGAACTGCCGGGGCTGATCTAGAAAGAGCTAAGAGCTAAGAGCTGAGAGCAAGATTTGCTGCGGTCTCTTTGCTCGAGCTCTTTGCTCTTTCAGCGTCAGCGAGTCTAAGGGTGATAATCGGCAAATCGATTGCCTGCTAGCCGGGCGGCCAGCCGAGGGAGCGGCCCGCGAGCAGATGAAGATGAATGTGGAATACTGTCTGGCCGGCCTCGCGGTTCGTGTTGAACACGGTGCGAAAGCCGCGCTCGTGATACCCGCGATCCTGTGCGAGCGCGGCGGCTCGCCTGATCATCTCGCCCACCAGTGCATCCTGCCCGGGTGCGAGATCGTTCAACGTCGCGATGTGGGTCTTTGGAATGACCAGAAGATGCAGCGGCGCCTGAGGGTTGATGTCCTCGATGGCGATGAGGCTTTCATCTTCGTGGACGAGCTTTCGCCGGGATCTCGCGAGCGACGATCTTGCAGAACAGACATTCGTTCATTCGCTTCTCTGGCAGATCACGGTCCGCGGAATGTCCTGCAGATCGTGGCGGATCTTCACGAGGCGCAGGCCCGCGCGTTCGGTCGACCAGCGACGTCACGCACTCGTCCTGTCCGCAGCCGAACTCCATGATCAGCCACCCGCCGGGTGCCAGGTCGGACGCCGCGCCCTTCAAGACGCTGCGCACGCCCTCGAGTCCGTCTTCACCTGAAAAGACCGCGACGCGGCGGCTCGTACTCCCGGATCTCCGGCGTCACCCCGGCTCAGACACCGACGGCACGTAGGGCGGATTCGAGACGATCAGCGTCGGCACCGCCTTCGATCCCTTCGAGAAAGCTCGTCTCGACAAATGTCACCCGATCGGCGACGCCATGGCGCATCGCATTGCGGCGCGCGACGGCGAGCGCGCGCACGGAGACACGTCGGTCGCGATGATGCGCGCGCCCGGGAATTTCGCGGGCGAGCACGATGGCAATACATCCGCTTCCGGTCCCGACGTCGATGATGCGCGGGCGTGTGTCCCGGCCGATCAGCGCGAGCGTTTCCTCGACGATCAGCTCCGTTTCGGGCCTCGTGGGATGAGCACGTCCGGCCCCACTTCGAAGTCCAGGCCCCAGAACTCCCGCGTGCCGAGAATGTAGGAAACCGGTTCGCGCCTTTCACGGCGCGCGACCAGCGGTTCGTACTTCAGCAGAAACACGCTCGAGGCTTTCTCGTTGCGATCGGTCAGAAAACGCGCGCGATCCCATCCGAGCACCTGACGCGCGAGCACCTCGGCATCGAACGCGGCGAGACTCGGCGCTGATGCCGGCGTTGACGAAGCGGTCGCGTGCGCCCTGCACCAGGTCGTGAATGGTCAGGTTCATGGCGTGGCGGTCGCCTCTTTGAGCTTTTCCGACTGGTAATGGGTGACGACGTTGTCCAGCAGCTCGGCGAGGTCGCCGTTGAGGACCTCGGTGAGCTGATGGGTCGTGAAATTCACGCGATGATCGGTGATGCGGTTGTCGCGGAAGTTATAGGTCCGGATCTTTTCCGATCGTTCGCCGGTGCCCACCTGGCTGCGGCGATCCTTCGCGATCGCCTCCTGCTGTTTGCGAAGCTCCATCTCATACAGCCGGGCGCGAAGCACGCGCATGGCTTTCGCCCGGTTCTTGATCTGCGATTTTTCGTCCTGCTGCGAGACCACCGTTCCGGTCGGGATGTGCGTGATGCGAACGGCGGAATAGGTCGTGTTGACGCTCTGGCCGCCAGGGCCGCTCGAACAGAACGTGTCGATGCGAAGATCCTTCGGATCGATCTGCACGTCGACCTCTTCCGCTTCAGGGAGCACCGCCACGGTCACCGTAGACGTGTGGATGCGGCCGCTGGCCTCGGTCGCCGGCACGCGCTGCACCCGGTGCACGCCGCTCTCGTACTTCAGCCTGCTGTAGACGCCGCGTCCTTCGATCGTCGCGATGACTTCCTTGACGCCGCCGGCGTCGGCTTCGCTCGTCGACATCACCTCGACGCGCCAGCCCTGTCTTTCGGCGAACTTGCTGTACATGCGGAACAGCTCGTAGGCGAACAGCGCCGCCTCTTCGCCTCCCGTACCGGCGCGAATTTCCAGAACGACGTTCTTCTGATCGTTCGGATCCTTCGGGATGAGCAGACATCTTGATGTCCGCCATCAGCGCATCTCGCCGCTCTTCGAGCCTGTGAAGCTCTTCTTCGGCGAGCTTGCGCATGTCGGCGTCGCCGCTGATCAAGATCCTGCGTCTGCTCGATCTCCTTGAGGACGGCCTTGTACTCGCGGAACCGCTCGACGAGCGGCTGAATCTCGGCCAGCGCCTTCGCGTGTTTGCGGTACTCGTTGGAATCGGATTGGACAGACGGGCTCGCCAGGAGCGACATCAGCTCCTCGTAGTTTGCTTCGACCGAATTCAGCTTATCGAACATGATTCATGACCCGGCTGTCAACCTCCAGAGATACCGGCGGCAGGAACGCGACCTCGTCCCCCTCCGAAAGGACGGCGGTCATCTTCGCGTAGTCCGCGTTCACCGCGGAGGAAATCGACGAATCATAGCGCGCCATCTCCGGAAACTCGGCGACGAGACCCCGCCAGACGTCTGCGACGGTCGAGCCCGCCGGCGCGTCACGCACGAGGTCGCCGGATCCTGCGATGTCGCGAAGCCGCGCAAACAGTCGAATCACTACGCGCATGCACGACGTACCGCTTCCAGGCGCGCCGCTTCATCGGCAGGGTCCGCCGTCGCGCCTTCGATCCACATCTCGCCGCCCTCGAAGAACTCATGCTTCCAGACCGGCACGATTTGTTTCACTCGCTCGATCACGTACCGGCACGCGGCAAAGGCCTGTGCTCGATGAGCGCTCGGCCGCGGCGATCACGATGCTGGCTTCGCCGATCGCGAGGCGGCCGATGCGATGGTGCACGGCCAGCCGCACTCCCGGCCATTCCCGGCCGGCCTCCTCGCAAATCTGCTCCAGCGCTTTGACGGCCAGCGGTTCGTACGCCTCGTACTCCAGATGCGTCACGCGGCGGTTCAGATTGCTGTTGCGCACGACGCCCGATGAACGTTGCCACTGCGCCATGCCCGCCGCCGCGAAACGATCAACCAGCCTCGAGATCGAGTGGCTCGCGTAACAGCGATGGGGCAGTGCCATCGTGCGTACGCAGTCGATAGGCCGAGCCCTCAAGCCGTAGCATGAAGCCGAGCCCTACGAGTATAAACCGCGCTCCCAGAAGTGGTTGAGCATGGCGCAGCCCCATGCCCTATCTCCGAGCGATCGCTCGATCGCTCCGGTCACATACGCTTCGCGCGCTCGATCGCCGCTCGGAATGTCGTCGCCGAGCGCCAATCGCGCGGCGATGGCCGATGCGAACGTACAGCCAGTGCCGTGCACGGGCCCGACTGGGAACGCGGGTGCGGCAAATTCGCGTGAAACGTTCCCGAGTAAAGGAGCAGATCGATCGCCTGCGTTCCCGCCAGGTGGCCACCTTTGACGACGACAGCGCGCGGCCCCAGCTCGACAATGCGCTTCGCCGCCTCGCGAGCGGCGCCGAACGAATCGACGCGGATGCCGGACAGTGCGGTCGCTTCGTCCGACGTTCGGTGTGACCACAGCGGCAAGAGGCAGCAGCCGCGCCTTCAATATTGAGACGGCTTCCGGGGCCAACAGGGTGCGGCCGCTCGCTGATCGGCCGGCCATCACGGGATCGACCACGATCTGGCGCCCTGCAGACTCGCGGATCGTTTCCGCCACGACCTGCACGATTTCTGGCGATCGCAAGCATGCCGGTCTTTACCGCCGAAATTCGACGTCCTGCGGCGACGCTGCACGATTTGCGAACGAACGAGCTCCGGCGAGAGCGCAACAACGTCGCCGACGCCGGTGGTGCTTTGCGATGTGACCGCTGTGATGGCCGACACGCCGTAGACGCCCAGCGCGGCGAATGTCTTCAGATCCGCCTGCACGCCGGCGCCCGCGATTGAATCGCTTCCTGCAATGGTGAGCGCGATTCGCATCTATCGGCCGAAGATGAGGAAGTACTGGTAAGGCAGAAAGGTGTGCTGCTCGACGAGCTTCAAGCCCGCGGCTGCGGCCTCCCTGACGACGACGCTCGGCGGGACGCGTTCTTCAGCGGCCTGGCCCAGGCCCGCCTTCACCCGGCAGGTAGTCGATGATGCCGATGCGGCCCAGCGGTTTCAGCGTGCGCGCAACATTTTGGAGAACCACCACAGGGTTCTCGCATTTCGTGAAAGGCGTCGACGATGAGCACCGCATCCGTGCGGGCATCAGCGGGAGATTCGCGGGTCATCGTCGTCACCGAGCATCGGCGTCGACGTTCGTGTAGCCCTCGCGTTGGACGCGACGTTGAATGGCTTCAATCATGAGGCGCTGCACGTCGAGCGGCGTAGACCTTGCCGTTCGGACCCACGCGCCGCGCGAGACGAACTGTGAACCATCCGCCGCCCGCTCCGAGATCCGCGACGACGGTGCTGTCGGCCACGTGCAGCGCATCCATCACCTGATCCGGCTTCTGCCACGCTTCGCGATCGGGAGGCTCGAGCAATCCGAGATCCTGGGAGCGAACAGCCGCGGCTTTCTCGGTGTGTTGTCGGGCGCTTTCTGCTGGCCGGTCAGCAGTGAGCGCGATGATCAGCAGCGCAGCAAGGTGACGAAGAGTCTGCTTCATTTAGGCCTGGTCATCCGTTCGAGCGACAGAATGTCGTCGAGCTGCGCGTCGGTCAGCACGCCGCGCTCTTTCGCAATCTGGCGAATCGATTTGCCGGTCCGAACCGATTCCTTTGCGATCTCCGCCGTGGCAGCGTACCCGATATGCGGGCTGAGCGCCGTCGCGACGGCCGTGCTGCGATCGAGCAACTCGCGCGCGCGTGTGGTGATCGGCGGTGATTCCCTCGATGCACTTGACGCGAAACGCGGTCGTCGCCGTCCGAAGGATGCGCGACGAATGCAGCGCGTTCCACGCAATGACCGGCATCATCACGTTCAGCTCGAGCTGGCCGGCCTCGCAGGCCATGGCCACGGTGACGTCACATCCCATCACCTGATAACACACCTGATTGACCATCTCGGGAATCGACGGGTTCACTTTTCCAGGCATGATCGACGATCCCGGTTGCACGGCCGGCAAGACGATCTCCGACAGACCGGCACGCGGCCCCATGCTCAAGCAAGCGCAGATCGCTCGCGATTTTTCCGAGCTCGATCGACAACCGGCGCATGGCTCCGGAATAGGCGGCGATGTCGCCCATGCTTTGAGTGACGCGGAAGCAGGTTCCTTGCGCCGCGCAGCGGGAGATTCGTGTACGACCGCAGATGATTCACCGCCGCCTCCGCATAGTCCGAGCCCGCATTGAGTCCCGTGCCGACAGCCGTCGCCCCGAGATTCAGCTCGGTCAGCTGTGCCGAGGCGGCTTCGAGGTCGTCGGCCGCCCGCTCGATGCACGCGGCGTAACCGCTGAACTCGTCGCCGAGCGTCATCGGCACCGCATCCTGCAGATGCGTGCGCCCGACTTTGAGGACGCCTGCGAATTCCCGCGATTTCTCCTCCAGCGCCGCTCTGCAGCCGTCCGAAGGCTCTCCGAGAGCGGTCCGTGATCGAGCAGCAGCGCGATTCGAGTCGCCGTCGGAAACACGTCGTTGGTCGACTGCGACATGTTGACGTGATCGTTGGGATGAACCTTGCTGTAGTCGCCCTTCGGTGCCCCCAGAATCTCCGCCGCGCGGTTCGCCAGCACCTCGTTCGCGTTCATGTTGTGCGACGTGCCGGCGCCCGCCTGGTAGACATCGACGATGAACTGATCGCGAAGCTTGCCGGCGAGAATTTCGTCGGCAGCCGCGATGATCGCGCGTCCGATCTCGGGACGGGAGCCGTCCCAGCGCCATGTTGGCGGCGGCCGCGGCTTTCTTCACGAGGATGGTGGCGGTGACGAGCTCCTCGGGCGCATGAAGGCCGCTGATCGGAAAATTCTCGGCCGCGCGCTGAGTCTGAATGCCGTAGTACGCGTCGGCAGGAACGGCGTGCTCGCCGAGCGGATCGCGTTCAAGGCGGTTCATCTGCTAGTAGTGTCAGACTTCAGGCCGACCAATGTCTAATCACTACGCATATGCTTTCAGCATTTTTCGACAGCGTGCTCGACTTGATCGTCAAGACGTCGACCGATCTTCCTCCCGACGTTCGCGCGGCGATGCGGGGCGCGATGGGCGCCGAGCAGCCGGGAGCCGCGCGTCGCAGGCGCTGCCATCATCGCGCAGAACATCGATCAGGCGGCGGCCGGCGAAGGAGCGATTTGTCAGGACACCGGCATGCCGACCTTCGAAGTGCGCGTCCCGCGCGGCAGCGATCAAATCTGGATGCGGCAGCAGATTCGCGACGCCGTCGCCAAAGCGACCAGGCTCGGAAAGCTCCGTCCGAATTCCGTCGATTCGATCACGGGCGAAAACAGCGGAGACAACCTCGGGCCGGGAACGCCCATCATTCACTTCGATCAATGGGAAGAGAATGAGATTGAAGTGAAGCTGCTGTTGAAGGGCGGCGGCTGCGAGAACATGAACATCCAGTACTCGCTGCCAACCGAGCTGCCCAACCTGGGCCGCGCGGACCGAAACCTCGAAGGTGTCCGCAAATGCATCCTTCACGCGGTGTGGAATGCGCAGGGGAAAGGGTGCGCGCCCGGTGCGGTGGGAGTGTGCATCGGAGGCGATCGGACGTCGGGATATCTGCACGCGAAGGAGCAGCTGTTCAGAACCCTCGATGACGTGAACCCGGACGCGCGTCTGGCGGAGCTCGAGGCGACCATCATGGGCACCGTCAACACGCTCGGCATCGGCACGATGGGTTTCGGCGGCAACGTCAGCCTGATTGGCTGCAAGATTGGTGTGCTCAATCGGCTGCCGGCGAGCTTTTTCGTGTCGGTCGCTTACGACTGCTGGGCGTTTCGGCGGCTCGGCGTGCGCCTCGACGCGCGCGACGGGTCCATTCGACAGTGGCTGTACCGCGATCCCAGCAGCCCGCTGATTCCGATGATCGATCAGGAGGGTTTCGTGAGAACGGGACGCGAGGTGCCTCTTGCGGCGCCTCTCGACGAAGCGACCGTCCGCTCACTGAAAGTTGGCGATGTGGTTCTGGTCTCGGGACGCATGTACACCGGACGCGACGCCGTGCACGCGCACTTGATGAAACATCGCGCCGCCGGTGGATCTCAATGGCGCCGTCCTTTATCACTGTGGGCCGGTGGTCAAAAAGGAAGGCGACCGATGGAAGGTCACCGCGGCCGGGCCGACGACGAGCATCCGGGAGGAGCCGTATCAGGCGGAGATTCTTCGCCGCTATGGTGTGCGGGCCGATCGTCGGGAAGGGCGGCATGGGCGCGAAGACGCTTCAGGGCCTGAAGGAGTCAGGCGCCGTCTACCTGAACGCGGTTGGCGGTGCGGCCCAGTTCTACGCGCGCTGCATCGAGCGCACCGACGGCGTGTCGCTGACCGAGTTCGGTACGCCCGAGGCGATGTGGCATCTCTGGGTCCGCGACTTTCCCGCCATCGTCACGATGGACGCCCACGGCAACAGCCTGCACAAGGATCTCGAAGCCGAGTCCGGAGAGAGACTGCAGGCGCTCAACATGGCGACTTGAACGGCTCGAGACTGTCGAGATCGTAGAGCTCCGGCCGGCGGTACTCGCGCTTCATCGCCGCTTCGTCGAGATCCATGGCTGGCGAGATCCTCGATCGCCAGCAGGGGAAATGGCGTGGGATCCGGCATTCTCGATCACCTTGGTGTAGTTCCCGCATCGCTGCACACAGTTCGACGCTGCCGCTGACGGCGATTTGCGTCCAGGGGCAGCGATACGAAGTCTGTCGCCAGTGTTTCCACAATAGATGCACCGGTGCGATTGAAGGTTCCACGCCAACGCGCAGAACGAGCATCGGAGCGTGCGCGACCCCGCGTTGCGACTTCAATGAAAGCCGGCCACGATCCGCAAAACGGGCAATAACCGCGATCCCAGTCAAGGGGGTCGGCTGCCGGACCCCTTCGTTCCAGGAGCTGCGCCTGCAGGTGATGCGCGAGCGGGCAGCTGCCCAGCTCGCCGACGAGCCAGACCAGATCGGGCGACAGGCCCATGTGCAGCGCGCTGGTTCGAATCGCCTTTTGATTTCTCGCCAGCGAAACGCTCAGCAGCGATCCGGCGTCTATACGTTTGTCGAGAATTGCGTCGCGGATGTGGAGGGCGCTGTCGGCCGCGCCTCCATCGGCGAGCGCCCTGCAGAGGCTGGGCAATAGCTCCTTCAACGCGTCGGGAATGGGCACGCGCTCGTTTCGCAGGGCCGGCACTGCCGCGGCGCCACTTGCTCGAGGATCGAGGCAGCGGTCGAGGCCTGCAGGCGGTGGCTGGATCGAGCCCGGCCCGCGGCATCGATTATCAGCGCAAGAGACGCTGCTGCAGCGCGACCGCTGGGGCCAGATCCGGCGAAATTGCGGTAATTTCGGCCCATCGGGCCGTTGCGCGCTGCCAGAGCTCGTCAGGGCTGATCGGGAGCAACGAAGATGCGTATTGTATAATTTCTTGCAGGGGCGCAACTTCAGTTACGCACTACGTACAGGAGACATCACATGATTAACGTGTCGTCTGCGGCAGCCTCCAAAATTACCGAGCTTCTGGCCGAAGAGCAGAAGCAGAACAGCGGCCTGCGCGTGTTCGTGCAGGGTGGAGGGTGCTCGGGCTTTCAATACGGGCTGATGATCGAGGAAAACGGAGGCGAGGGCGATCAGGTTTTCGAGTCGAATGGCGTTCGCCTGTTCGTCGATCCCATCAGCATTCGATATCTCAAGGGCGCCGAAGTCGACTTCGTCGACACCGTCACTGGCGGAGGATTCACCATCAAGAATCCGAACGCGACCTCCACGTGCGGGTGCGGATCGTCGTTCACCACCGAAGAGGGCGGCGGTGGCCACCACGGGCACAGTCACTAACAGCTCTTCCGGCAGGGCGCATGCCAGCCATCGACGTCGAGCGGGTGCGCCCGGCTGGAGGCAAGCGCTCCAGCAAACGCGACTTCATCGTCAACGCCTTCCTCCGTCAGGAAGGACACCTCAGCGCCGACGACCTGGTCGATCTCATCCGCAAAGAAGATCGAGGCATCAGCCGGGCGACGGTGTATCGCACCCTCCAGTGGATGATGGATGCGGGAATCGCCCGGAAGGTCGATTTCGGCGAAGGACGGTTCCGGTTCGAGCATTCGTACCGGCATCCTCGCCACTTCCACCTGATCTGCAAGACCTGCAACCAGTCGTTCGAGTTTCTCAGCTCCGATATCGAATCGCTGATGGAGGAAGTGGCGGCCGCGAGAAACTTCGCGAGCAAGCAGAGCGTCGTGCAGATTTACGGCACATGCGAGGAATGCCAGACCGGACGGCCCGCGACCAGAAGGCGGCACGACCGAGCTCATCTTTGCGCGGGATGCCCTCCGCATCGCCATCGCCACCGAGCGGAGCGGGCTTGAATTCTACTCGCGCGCCGCGCGCATCACGCAGGACCCGCGCGGGCGCACGGTGTTTCAGAAGCTGGCCGGGGAAGAGAAGCATCATCTCAGCACCCTCGAAACGCGGTACGCAGCAGTTGCTCGAGATGGATCCCGAGCTCGAGGCGCGACCGGCGTTTCTGTTCTTCAAAGGCGCCGCGAACGGCCTCTTTGCCGAAGGCGCCGACCGTCTCACCAAAGGAGTCAACGATCAACAGGCCCTGCTGATCGGCATCCGCTGCGAGCGCGGATCTCACCGATTCTTCAAGAAGTACGGCGAGCGCTTCGAGGACTCAGAGGGCAAGCAGATCTTCATGGAGTTCGCAGACGAGGAAAAGCAGCACCTCGAGCTGCTGATTCGCGAATACAAGAGCCTCGTCAACCGGAAAGGGCGGCGCCGGCCTGCCCGCCAGGGCGCTGCGCGCGAAGGCGGGAGCAGCAAGCCGGCAAAAGCCCGCCGCGCGCGCCAACGGCTGCGCCTGCCCTACGGCCATGTCGCCGAGCCCGAGGCGAGCGGCGTGATCGATCTTCATCTTCATACGACTGCGTCCGATGGCCTGTGCGACCCGGCTGTGCTCGTGGATCGTCGCATGGCGCGCCGGCATCGGGACGATGAGTGTGACCGACCACGACACCGTGGCCGCCCTGCCGGAAGTGGAAGCGGCGGCCGCGGCGTCGGGGATTTCTTTCGTCCCAGGTATCGAGATCACGGCCGTGCACGATGGGCGTGACGTCCATGTGCTCGGATACTTCATCGATCGATGCCGATGCGGCATTCGCCGCATTTCTCGAACGGCAGCGCGCCGATCGTGTCCGGCGAGTCGGCGGCCATGGCCGACAAGCTTGCCGACATGGGGAAGCCTATCGATCGGCAGGCGCTTCTTGCCTCGCGCGCGCCAGGCACGTCGCTTGGCCGTCCGATGGTCGCCAGGGCGCTGGTGAAGGCGGGACACGTCGCGGACGCGCGGGAAGCCTTCGACCAGCTGATCGGCGAAGGCAGGCCGGCGTTCGTTCCGCGGGTAGGCCCGGCGACCGGCTGACGTGATTGCGATCATCCATCGCGCGGGTGGTGTTGCATCGCTTGCGCACCCCGGACTCCTGCGACGCGACGATCTGATTCCCGCAGATGATCGACGCCGGGTTGACGGCTGTCGAAGCATTTCACAGCGACCACGATCCGGCGACAACGGATCATTACCTGGCGCTTGCGGAGCGCCACGGCATTCTGGTCTCGGGCGGCTCCGACTATCACGGGGACAGAGAACGCCGCCGGGCGGCTTTCGGCACGGTTGGCCTGCCGCGCGATCGCTTTGAGCGACTCGCCGAACGCGGGAAAAGAGAGAGCTGATGGCGGCGGCGCTTCTTACCGGGATCGTCGCCTCGATCCTGGGAATCGGCGCCGCCCTCTATCTTGGCCTGACCGCTTCGACCGATGCCGTGCTGGCGCAGCACATCTCCATTGGAATCTTCAGCACGATGATCACGCTGCTGACGCATTCGATGATGATGTTCTATTTCCTCGGCAAGACCAAAGCGGTCAGAGAAGCCGCTGCCGAAGGAGGCCTGTCAACTGAATACGAGCGCCGCATCGCCATGGCCCGCAAGCCGGTCTTTTCCATCGCCATCCTTGCCATGATCGTCACGATGGTCACCGCGCTCGTCGGCGCGACCGTCGACACCGGCGTCCTGCCGACCGGAGTTCACGCGGTTCTCGCCTATTCCTGTCTTGCGCTCAATCTGGGCGCTCTTCGCGTAGAGATCAATGCTCTTACCGAAAGCGGTCGCGTCGTCACGGAAGTCAATCAGCTGCTGCGGTGACGCTCAGATCCGATGAGCCCCGACGACATTGAGTCCGATCGCCGTTGTCATGAAAGACGTCGAAAAGCAGTACGGGGCCTGAGGCCGCTCCGGGTGCGCGATCTCCGGGTGTCCGCACGGACGAACGACGATGCTGATTGGGCTCGATCGTCCTGCCGCGGAGATTCTCGTGAATCTCATCACCGGTGCGACGTTACCCGACAAGGGCGAAGTCGTCAGCCTGGGCCGTCAGACTCGCGACATCGTCGACAGCGACGAGTGGCTGTCATTCGTCGATCGCTTCGGTATCGTCAGCGATCGAATCGTGCTGCTCGAGGCGATGACCGTCGCGCAGAATCTCGCCATCTCCTTCGATCTCGAGCTCGACCCGATTCCCGGAGACGTGCGCGCGCTCGTCGCGTCACTTGCCGGCGAAGCGGGGATCGATCCGCCACTGCTGGACATGCGTCTTGCCGAAGCGACTCCGCTGCTGCGATCGCGGGTCTGTCTCGCGCGCGCTCTCGCGCTCAACCCCGAGGTCGTCATGCTCGAGCATCCAACGGCAGGTCTCGCAGCAGAAGACGGCATCGCGTATGCGGCTGTCGGTGAAGCGCATCTCGGAAACCCGCCGGCTGACGCGCTCGGGTTGTTGATGGATGAGAGATTTGCGAAAGCCACCGGCGGCCGGCTGCTGTTCTGGCAGCCAGCCACCGGTGAGATACGCCCGCGGTCACGCTTTGCGTTATGGCGCGGAGGTGCTACTTCTGGACGGTGATGTTGATGGTCTGACAGAAGCCTTCGAGCGTGCGGTGGAGGTCGTCTCCGAGCTGTAACGTCAACTTGTGCGGACCTGGTTCGAGTTGCACGTCAATTTCAGTGGCGCCCGTGCCGAAGTGAATCCACGATGGCGTTCCCTTCACGATTTCTGTTCCGGGCGGCAGACAGTCCATATCGACGCCAAGGTGATGGTGGCCCATTCCCGGGCGAACCTGTTCCGGCGTAATCGGATCCTTCGGTACGGGAGCGAGCTCGTAACCTTCGAGACCGAATCTTGCCTTCACTGGACTCTTGACCGTGGCTCCATCCTGCGGCTCGACAAAGAATACGCGGCGAGCCGGTGTGGCAGGAGGAGCTGGAGCGGCGGCTGGAGTTCGGCCGGCGGTTGTGCTGGTGGCTGCTCCGCGCCCCCGCACGCGCTCGCCACGACGGCGGAAACGCGCCAGCGGCATCAACATCGCAAATTTCCAGAATCGTGACTTCTGCATCATTGACTCTCCTCGAAAAAGCTTACTTCACTTGACGTTTATTGCTGAAGACTGTGCCACCCGGACCGGCGCGCCCGACCAGCACCTCGGCCGCCGCGTCCCTGGCCACCCCGCGGCCCTGACAGCCCTGCTCCCGGCAGGAGGAGGACGGGCGAAACAACCATGGCGATTGCGTTGAATCGTCCCATCGGCCGATGCCCTCACCGAAGATTGCTGGTATTGTAGAGCAAGACCGGCTACGCAAGGAGTGGCGCCATGCCAAAAGGCACGATCAAACGTCTCGTCCGGGATCGCGGATTCGGCTTCATCCGCGATGACGGTGGACAAGAGTGGTTCTTCCATCGAAGCGGCGTGCAGGGCAGCTTCGATCAGCTTGCCGAAGGGCAACGGGTGTCGTTCGACGAAGAGTCCTCTCCGAAGGGGCCACGCGCCGGGAACGTTCGTTCCGAAGGCTGACGGTCCTGCTCCGTCCGATCCCGATCAATGCCGATTGTTCTGTTCGATGTTGATGGAACACTCATTCGAACGGGCCGTGCCGGCAGTCGCGCGATGAATCGGGCATTCGAGGATGTGTTCGGCATCGCCGGCGCATTCGATCGCATCCCGATGGCCGGCCGCACCGACAAAGGTATTCTCGAGGAGGGCGCCGCGCGAGCGGGGATCGATGTTGAAGGCGCAGATTTTCGGCGCTTCCGGGGGTGCTATTTCGAAAGGCTGATCGAGGCGCTGCAGGACCCTCCCGCCACCGTTGACGTGCAACAAGGGGTGCTTCCCGGCGTCCGGCCGCTGCTCGAAGCGCTGAATGCGAGCGCGGAGGTGTTCCCGGCGCTGCTCACCGGCAACTGCGAAGAAGGGCGCCCGCATCAAGCTCGAACATTTCGACCTCTGGAGATTCTTCCGGTGCGGCGCGTACGGAGACGACGTCTTCGATCGCAATGATTTGTTTGCGGTGGCGATGGCGCAGAGCATTTGCATGCGGTGCGCGGCGCGTGCAGCCGCGCGAGGTCGTCGTCATCGGCGACACCGTGCTCGATGTGGCCTGCGCCAGAGCGGCTGGCGCGCGGTCGATTGCCGTTGCAACCGGAGCATCCAGTGTCGAGGCGCTTGAGGCGGCTGGCGCGGACGTTGTCATGAGCGATCTGGGCGATACGGAAGGAATCGCTGCGAGTTGTTGCGTACAGACCTGAAGTACGACGACGTGTCGGAGAAGTACGCCGACGAGGCCGATTGAGTCCGGCGCCGAGTGGCACCGGCTGGGAAAAGCTAACCTTCTATCAGACGGACATCTCCGGCGCGTGGACCCTTCTGAGATTCCTCAGGAGTGAATTCGACGCGCTGACCCTCGCGGAGCAACTCGAAAACGGCGCCGCGGACGGAGCTGCGATGAAAGAAGTGCTCGATTCCCCCTTCATCGCGGATAAACCCGAAGCCCTTGTCGATCAGGAGCCGTGCAATCGTGCCGGTCGGCATACCCGTGTCCTCCGAATGTTCTCACCCGGGCTGCAAGGTGCGCCGTAACCTCTTGGAGGTCCGGCTTTTGGAGTATCTCCGGTTGGGAACGGCGCCAGTGTAGGTGCTTCACCCTACGAAGTCAAGACGCCGCAACCTGCCACGTCTCCTCTTCTTCCTGGTCACCTTCGTCGAGATCCTCCACGTCTTTCTCAGACTCGTCGTCTTCGTCAAAGTCTTCATCATCAAAGACTTCGTCCTCTTCGTCCTCGATGTCCGGGCTGAAGTGCATGGCTCTGCCTTCGCCGACTAGGAGGTCGGCTTTGATGGCTGTGCAGGTGTCGCCGGAGCGGCTCCTGGCTGCGTGGGGTATGTTGTCCAATAGTGACGGCCGCATTTCTGGCACACCCAGAACTGATTTGGCTGCCACGGCGTTCCAGGCGGGGGATCTCTCAAATCCATTTGATCGCCGCAGCGCTGGCATCGAACCGTCACGCCCGTTTCGGACATGTGGCCGATTCTATAGCACCTGTGATGGTTTGCGTTTACCGTTAACGCGATGATCCCAGGCGTTGTGCTTGCGGCCGGCAAGTCGTCCAGGATGGGCCGCCCCAAGGCCCTCCTTCCGATCGGAGCTGACGGTGAGACGTTTCTCGATCGAGTTGCGCGGACGTTGCTTGACGCGGGCGTCGACCAACTGCTCGTGATCATCGGCGCGGACGCTCAGGCGATTCGATCTCAAGCTCGCGAAATGTCGCGGGTTCGCCTGCTCACCAACCCGGACTACGAACAAGGTCAGCTGACGTCGCTGGTGACGGCACTGAGGGAAATCGAGCAGCCGGATGTGACCGGCGCGGTGGTCACCCTCATCGATGTCCCGCTCATTTCCGCCGAAACCGTGTGCAAGCTCATGGCCGCTCATCGCACAGGGTCGTCGGCGATCGTTCGCCCGGTCTCGCACGGCCGTCACGGCCATCCGGTGATTTTTCACCGCCGCCTGTTCGATGAGTTACGTCGCGCAGATCCCGCTCAAGGTGCAAAGGTTGTCGTCCGCGCCCATGCCCATGACATCCAGGAGGTCCCGGTCGAGGATGAGGGCGCATTCATCGATATCGACACGCGCGAGGATTACCGGCGGTGGATCGGTCCGCTTCTCTAGCCGGACCTGAACAGGATCGGCGGCTGGCGCTCGCGACTTGATCGCCCGAGTCCTGGGAAGTACCCTTGCGCACTCGTCATGGCCACTATAGACGCTCGACCCGTTGGTCCCCAGCCTGTGTATTCACGCCTGTATTTTCAGGTGCTCGTCGGGATCGTTCTCGGCGTGCTCGTTGGGGCGCTGCGGCCTGACATCGGCGCAGCCGTCAAGCCTCTCGGCGACGGCTTCATCAAATTGATCAGGATGATCATCGCTCCCGTGATTTTCTCGACGGTCGTCGCCGGCATCGCGACCATGGGAGACATCAAGGATCTTGGGCGGATCGGTGTCAAGACCCTGGTGTACTTCGAAATCGTGACGACGCCCCTCGCGCTGGGGATCGCCCTGATTGTGGTCAATCTGCTCCAGCCCGGGGCCGGGATCAATGCCGATCCGGCAACGCTCGACATCAAGGCCGTCTCCGCTTATGCGGCAAGTGCAGAGCAGCTCTCTACGGTGGATTTCATCCTCAACGTTATTCCGACCACCATGGTCGATGCGTTCGCGAGAGGGGAAATCCTCCAGGTGCTGCTCGTCTCGGTATTGTTTGGTCTCGCCCTGCTGCACCTGGGCGAGGCGGGGCGGCCGATGGTGAACTTCATCGAGCAGTTCTCCCGCGCGCTCTTTGGGGTTGTGGGCATCATCATGCGTCTGGCGCCGATCGGAGCGTTCGGTGCCATGGCGTTCACGATCGGGACCTACGGCATTGGAACGCTGCTGTCGCTGGGGAAGCTGATGGCCGGCTTCTATCTCGCCTGCCTGCTGTTCATCGTGGTGGGCATGGGGCTCATCGCCCGCGTAGCGGGCTTCAGCCTCTGGAGGTTCATCCGATACATCAAGGAAGAGATCTTCATCGTCCTGGGCACCTCGTCTTCTGAGTCGGTTCTGCCGCGGATCATGTCGAAGCTCGAGCAGTTGGGATGCTCCAGGCGCGTCGTGGCACTGGTCGTGCCCACCGGGTACTCGATGAACCTTGACGGGACGTCGATCTACATGGCTATGGCGTCGATCTTCATCGCGCAGGCGACAAACACGCCGCTCTCGTTCGGACAACAACTGGGACTCATGGCATTGCTCCTGCTGACGTCGAAGGGAGCCGCTGGCGTGACGGGGAGCGGCTTTGTGACGCTGGCGGCGACGCTGTCGGCGATTTCGACGCTGCCGGTGGCCGGCCTATCGCTGCTCATCGGCATCGACCGGTTCATGTCCGAAGCGCGTGCCATCACGAACCTGATCGGCAATGCACTGGCGGCTGTCGTGGTGGCGAAATGGGAGGGAGCGCTTGACGTCGGGCGTATGAACCGTATCCTGAACGGAGATGACGTTGGCCGCGATGCGGTGTACGCTACAGCCGCGGTGCAAAATCCGCCTGAATCGTAAAATGAGAACGACGTTCGACCGAAAGCATGGTGGTGTGATGAGCTCGAAGACAGGTGTTCGCGTGCTCGCGCTCATTGTGTGGGTACTGGCCGGTGCCCATCAGGTGTGGGCGCAACCGGATGCTTCGGCTGCTGGAGGGTTTGGCAGCAGCTATGCGAGCCTGCAACCGCTCCAAAAGCGTCTGGTCGACGACTGGTTCAAGCGGTTCGGCGCGACGGTCAAGAAACCTGTTGACCCTGCAATGGGCTATGAAAGCCTGCCGCTGTCGGCGCGGACCACGTTTAACGCGGTCACCCACGCCCTGCTCATGACCAAGCTCACCGGCGATTCCGGGAAGAGATCTATCGGCATCAGCCTTGGAGCTGGTCGACAGAGTCGACAATGTCGCTGGTCAGATTCTGGGCGCCAGAAGCGACCGGCAGTTCCGAATCTATGCTGAGATGAAGCCCGGCACGTCAGATCTTCTCAGCAACAGCAGGGAGTTCTCCCGCTCCGCCGACAACACCATCTACCACAAGGGGTACCCAGTCTCCTTCCGGAGCACGGGCGGTGCGCCGTCTATTCAGGTCTCCCTTACCCGGGATGGCACAAGAGCCGACATCGATGTCGATTACCGCTCCGCCTGGTTCCCGATAGGCCTGCTGAATGGGCACCTCACCGCGTCCAATTCGGATATTCGTGCGGGGACCAACGACGCGCGGCACAACAACCAATGGTCGGGGGTCCAGAACTGGTGGCGCAACCTGCTTGGCTTGCCCATGGCGGAAACATCGAGTCTGGGCGACGTGTCAGGGCAAGCCTTGCCGTCGGAGCCGCGACTCAAGGCTGACAAGCCCGCGGATGCCGTCTACGACTTCCTCAATGGTTGGCTGGTGGAACAGAAGCCCAATGAGTCCCAGGCCTACTTCGCAGAGCAGATCCTCGCCTGCGTGGAATTGGAAGAGGGCGTGAAGGCCGATCGCGGCATGGTGAGATTCGCGATGCTCCAACGGATGATGGCGGCGAACACGAATATCGGCAAGGTGTCGTCCCTGACTAATGCCATCGTGGGAGTCAACATCAGCAATGAGCGATTGAAAGTGATCCAGCAACCCCACCACGCCCAGTTCGTCCTGTACGACGTGAGAGAAGACCTGGCAGAGGAGTTCAACTGTGTCAACCGATTGGACTTGACCCAGGTGTCGCCCAGGGCCATGAAGTCCAGGTCGTTCGGCAAGTACGTCGGTGCCGTGTTCACGCTCAAACAGAAGGATCAGGTTGGCCGGATGGTAGCCACGCTTTGGCAAAGGGAGCGCGGCTACTGGAGACTGATCTCCTACGACGTCGATCTCGAAATCGATCGAAGCAACGTACCCAACGTCCGAGCCCAGCCGCCAGAGGACGCCCCATTGGAATACGTGGAAGGGGACAGGGACATGGTCAGGGCCGCGTCGACGTTCATGAAGGAGTGGCTGATCAACAAGAACATCGACAGGGCACTCGAGTACATCACCTCCGAGTGTCTGGCGTGCGTCACCCTGTATCGCGCTGACGATGTCCCGGCCCCGAAAACGCCCGAGGAGGCGCGCGCGCTTCTCAAGAGTGGCATGACGAGGGCGGCGGAAGCGATTGGTTCGGTGAGGCGTCTCGACGGCGCGATCGTCGCCCCAGAGGTTCATCACCCGGCGTTGAAACTGGTGAAGCACGCCGACGACCGGGCGTTCCTCATCGCATCCATCCCCGAGTCGATGGCCGACGCGGCGCATTGCGAGCGCCGTGGGCCGGATGGGGAGCCTCATTTCAGTGCCGCTCCCGCCACCGGTTACGGCAGGTACTACGCCGCCGGCTTCAGTCTCAGTAGTGGCAGCGCGGACCCTGCAATGCTCTGGATTGTCTGGAGCAAGGTGAACGGCTCGTGGAAAGCAATGTCTTACGCGCTGCTTACGCCCTAGGCCTTGAGTCGACGTGTGAAGTCCGCAGCCGGCGCGCGTCGCGACCACGTCGACGGCCAGGGCGTCCGCGATGATGTGTATCTGCCGATTGTCGCGTCAGGCAAACGAGGCGCTGGCAAGCCAACGCTCTGCGAGTTTTCGGGCTGTCCGAACGAACGCTGAGTGGCTATCTCACGCATCCCGCCTACGATCCGCAGCCGCGCTCCCCGCTAGGCGGCGTCGATGACTAGATACGCGAGGGCCTGGCGCTCCTGGCGATCCAACCAACCGGTCATGACGGCGAGCACCTCTGGACAGGCGATGCGTCAATCACGGCGGGAGTCTATTTCACGGAGCGAGAACGACTGCCCGGTTTCCGTCGACCGAGTTGTGGGACACTACGGGCGTTCACCAAGTACTCCAAGACCGCTGTCTGGCGAAATCGTGTTCGTCGCAGCGCTGGCGAAATGCGGCGTCATGTTGGACGGAAGCGAGGAGACGCATGGGGATGTTTATGAAGATTCTGCGGATGGCGGTCTCGGTGTTCTCGCTAATCCTGGCCTCGGCCGTTCCCGCCTCAGCGCAGGCCAACGTTTTCGTAAACAGGGAACACGTCGTTCACCGTGACCTGGCAGGGCGTGAAAGAAGGCGCCACTCTCTTAGCCACGGCCACGTTCACCGTCAGCAACTGGTCGGGCAAGTCATTCGTGATGACGGTCACCGACGTCAAGAACACGATGCCGACAAGCCCCAACATTAACGCACGGCTTACGGCGTTCGGATTCGGCCTGACGCCGGCCGGGCAAATTCAGCAATCAGGACAATGGAAGCATCTACCAATGGGCGTTCACGAATTTCCCGGCGTTTCAACGCGTCGATGTGTGTTTGACGAGCGGTAGCGGCTGCGCCGGCGGAGGGTCTGGAGGTCTCAATCAAGGTCAAAGCACGAGCGACAGCCACTCTATCACGATTACTGGTGACTTCGACGAATGGGGCCACGATCACGCCGATTCCTGCGAAATTTCAAACCAGCCTCGGGTCCTTGGAGACCGATGGGGTCGTGATCGACCAGCCACAGGTGGGTGCGAGCGACCTCACCATTGCGAAGATGCACAGCCCGAGCATCGCCGTCCCCGGGGGGACCGTCACGTACACCGTGACGGTCGCAAACGTCGGGGACGCGCCGTCGAGCGGCACGGTGACCGTGACCGAGACGCCGCCGCCGGGCCTGACGGTTACGGCGCTCTCTGGCACCGGCTGGACCTGCACAGTCCCAACACGGACCTGCACTCGAAGCGACGCGCTCGCCCCGGGGGCGAGCTACCCAGCGATCACGGTGACGACGAGTGTCGGCGCCAGTGCGGCGCCTGGCACGGTGACGAACATCGCAGCCGTATCAGGCGGCGGCGACTCAAACTCGACCAATAACACGGCTTCAGACCCGACGATCATCGCCGCTCCGGCTCCGGGGATGGACCTGACCATCAGGAAGACGCACAGCCCGAATACTGTCGTACCAGGACAGACGTTCACGTACTTCGTTACCGTGTTGAACGTGGGGAGCTCGCCGTCGAGCGGCACGGTGACCGTGACCGAGACGCCGCCGCCGGGCCTGACGATTACGGCGCTCTCTGGCGCCGGCTGGACCTGCACAGTCTCAACACGGACCTGCACTCGAAGCGACGCGCTCGCCCCGACGGCGAGCTACCCAGAGATCACGGTGACGACGAGTGTCGGCGCCAGTGTGGCGCCTGGCACGGTGACGAACACCGCGGTCGTATCAGGCGGCGGCGACCCGAACAACGGCAACAACACGGCGACAGATCCAACAGTCATCACCTCTCCGGCATCAGGAGCCGACCTCACGCTTACGAAGACGCAGACCGGGGGCGTCGTCATGGTGGGGCAACTCAATCACCTTCACCCTCAGGGTGACGAACGTCGGCAACTCGCCGACGAGCGGCACCGTCACCGTGACGGAGGCGCCGCCGCCGGGCCTGACGATTACGGCGCTCTCTGGCGCCGGCTGGACCTGCATCGTCGCAACGCTGACGTGCGTTCGCGCATGATGCGCTCGACCCGAGGATGAGCTACCCCGACATCACGGTAACGGCGAGTGTCGCACCCAACGCGACGGGCACGCTCGCGAACAGAGCGGTGGTATCAGGCGGCGGGGATTCAAACCCCGGCAACAGCACGGGTTCAAGTCCGATCACAATCCCTCCATTACCAGTCCCGGCCTTGCCTTTATCGTTCGGGATTGGCTTGATGAGTGCGCTGCTCGCGACCGCGCTTTGGGCCTTGCGTGCACGTCGTGAAGACCGATGGCCGAACCTGACCCCGGTCCGGTCTCGCGGTGGCGTCCGTCCGGACGTTCATCGCCCGCGCGATCTTGTGGAACATCGGACTGGTTGGCCTGATCCGCTGGCCGGGGGTCGCCGATCATGTCATCGGTGCGCTGATCCGCTTTCAGACGTCGCTGATCTTCTGGTACGGCGCGACGCCGAACCCCGCGCTGGTGGTCAACGACAGCTGCAGTGGCAGCGATGTGGCGGCGCTCTGCGCGGCCATCACGTTGTCGTACCCGGTGGCATGGCGGCGCCGGATCGCGGGCGCGCTCACAGGTCTGCTGGTGATCGTGGCCCTCAACACGGTCCGCATCGCGTCTCTTTATGCCGTCGCCTCGTCGCCGGACACGCTCACTCTGCTCCACCTTTACGTGTGGCCGACGGCGCTCGTCGCGGCGGCCGTCGCGTATGTGTGGCTCTGGATTCGATGGAGCGAGCGCGGGACGTCGGCAGTCGGCAGCGGGTGGGTGCGGTTCTTCAAGCTGTCGCTTGGCGGACTGACGGCGTACGCCGCGGCGGCGCCGTGGGTGTTCACGAGCGCCGCTCTGGGAACCGTCGGCGTGTGGACGGCGTCAGCGGCGGCGTCGATGCTCGCATCACTCGGGGTCCACGTGAGCACGACGGGCAACGTGCTCATGACGCCGCGCGGCGCATTCCAGGTGACGCAGGAATGCCTGTTCACGCCGCTGGTTCCGCTGTACGTCGCGGCGGTCTTTTCATGGCCGCTGCAGCGTTCCGCGCGTGTCGCGTGGGTGGCGCTTGGAGTGCCGCTCTTCTTCGTGCTTGGAATCGCGCGACTGTTCGTCCTCGCCCTGCCGCCCTCGATCGCAGAGCGGCCGATGTTCCTGGCGCACGGCTTCTACCAGATGCTTGCCGGCTGCGCTGCAATCGTCGTCGCGGCGCATCTGGCCTTCCGAGGCGAGCCAGCGCGCGCTGTCTCGCTGCGCACGGCAAAAGCGCTCGGGGCCGCAACCGTCGGGGCGCTGGCCCTGGGGCCGGCGTGGCGCGTCATGCTGCTCGGACTTGCCAACGCCGTGCACCGGGTACTGCCGGCCACGCTAATTAGCTTCTCGGCGCCTGCCGACGAGCAGGGCGCGCTCGCCATGTTGCCCACGTTTCAGATTGGCTTGACGCTGGGCCTTTGGGTGGCGATGACAGGCGGACGACGCTGGGCGATGCCCATGCGTGCACTTGGCATTCTCGCGGTTTCCCAGATCGCGTTGCTGATTCTCCTGGGATCGCTGGCCGTGGCCGGCGTCCATCCACACGCGCTGAGCGTCCGGGCGTGGGCGCTCGCGATCCCGCTGGCACTGGCGTTCGTCGCCTGGCTGCCGGTGGAGGGGACCGTCGCGGGCGACTCAACCTATCGACAGTTCTGGCAGCACACCGGCGAGACCTTCCCCGTGCTGACCGGTGCCGCGTCGACCGAGTATTACTTCGCGAACGAGAAACGGTTGCTGACGGAGACCTTTCCGACTCTGGCCGGTCTGACGCTGCTCAAGACCGATCTCTGGGACGAGGCCAAGAACACGCGGATTCTTCAGTGGGTGGCGGAGCAGGGGGCGAAGGTCGTAGGCATCGATATCTCCGAGCCCATCGTCCACCAGGCACGCGCGGCGTTCGACGGGCACTGCCTGCGACCCGTGGTGAGCGACGTGCGGCGCCTGCCCTTTGTCGACGACTCGTTCGACGCGATCTACTCGATGGGCACCGTCGAGCACTTCGTGGAGACGGAAGCGAGCGTCGCGGAGCTGGCCCGCATACTCAAACCGTCCGGACGGCTAATTCTGGGCGTTCCGAACCGTCACGATCCGTTCCTGCGGCCGCTGCTCGTGGCCGCGCTCTCGCGTCTCGGGCTGTACGCGTACGGCTTCGAGAAGAGCTACTCCCGCCGCTCACTCCGAAAGATGCTCGAAGCGGCCGGACTCGAGGTCCGCTCGGACACAGGCATCCTCTTCATGCCAGGATGGCTGCGGATGCTGGACCTGTGGTGTCATACACGCGCCCGATCTCTGGCCGTCGTCACGGCCGCGCTCGTGGCGCCGTTTGTCTGGCTCGACCGCCACTCTTCCAGGCTGCGACGTCATGGCTATCTGATCGTCGCCGTCGGCGAGAAACCCGTATGCGAGCGGGTCATTCGGAGCGCCGCCGGTGCGGGTTCAAGACGGGCGTGAGGATGCCGGTTGCGGCTGAACGGCGCTCGTCTCCGAGGGTCTCCCCCCTCTCGCGACCGTACGGACATCGACCTGCCGCGCTCCCAGGATGTCGGCGAGATGGATCTCCCAGGCCCATGCCGGACGCGGACGGCAGCAGTACAGGTTGATCGTCGCCAACCCCGTCTCCGGAAACGTGTGAATCGCGATGTGCGATTCGGTCAAGAGGCACAGCCCGGTAATGCCGGCGGGCGCTGGAAAGACATGCCACAAGGGCTGGGCCACTGGTCTGAGGCCGAGGTCCTCGATGAGACGCGCGAACACCTGCTCCAGGGCCGCGCGCGATCGGAGCGCAGGTGGATCGCAGCGATAGGCATCGACGAGATACTCGAGGCCGCACGCGCCGTTCGCTGGCTGTTTCATGGTGCGCGCTCCGTTGGCACTTCGAGTCATCCCACGCTCCAGGACCAGGACGCAAACATGATGGTCACCGGGCGCATGTCACCGTTGCCTGTCAGGTCCCCAGGCCGGTCGGCCGGCTCGATCGCTCGAAATGTCAGCGCGTGATCGCCGGGAGACATCTCGACCGTTCCCAGTGCGTACCGTCGTCTGTCCGGCACGACGTGCAGGACGGCGACCTCAGTCGAGTCGAGCGTCGCGACCAGTGTGCGCGGACGTGCAAATGCCTCGAGCTCGACCTCCAGAGCCGCTCGAAGCTTCGCGGGTGTGGTGTTGCGCACCGTCCACCGGCCTTGTTGGCTCATCCACCGCCAGCGTTGTCCGCGCGCCTGTTCCCATGCGAAGAAACCCTCCATGCCGAGCGTGATGACCTCAGGTGGCGGCCTGTTGACTGCGTAGACGCGTGCGTCTGGAAACCACCGGCTGAGAACGAGGCCGTCGAAGTTGCCGACCGTCTCACCGGCTCGCGCGAGGACGTGGGTATATCCGAGCGCCGGAAGTTTCTCGGACAATCCGGGATCACCGCACCCGTCGAAGGGGGGCGTCATGAAGACGAGCCTGTTCTGCATCAGCCACGGGACGCCCGAATCCTCCAGGCTCGGACCTCGGCAGTCGAGGGCCAGCGCTGTCGTTCCGAGACCGGCCAGCCAACGGTGGCCCTGTGTCGGGAGCACATCGCGTGCCCGCCATGGCAGCGGCGAGAACTCGATGATCGTCAACCCGAGGAGGGCGACGGCCCACGCCCGCCGGACGAGAGGTCTTCGATCGACGACCCTCCCGGGACGTCTCCACAGGTATTCGACGGCCATGCCCGTGGCGATCGCGACCGTCAGGCTCGTCACGATCCCGAAACGCGCATACGATCGGAACATCGGCAGCCCCTGATGAAGAAGGGCAGAGAGACTGAGAAACCCTGACGATGCCGGCGCGAGTGAGAGCAGCGTAGCCCAGAGCCCGATGGCAGCCAGCACGGCGGCGGTTCTTCGGGATGTCGGATCGCACGCGCGTGTGACAACCACCCACAGCAGGACGCCCGTCAGACCGAGTACGCCCCAACCGAGTGAGATCTGCTGCTCGAGCAGACCTGGACCGATGTCCTCGCGCCGCCAGACGGCCGCGGCGATCTGACCGAGCAGGGCGTTGTCGACCGGCGGCACGAAATACGCCCACCATCGCGCACCGTAGCGATCGAGGTCGCTCAGGGGGAACGCCAGTGCTTCCGGATTGCGAAAGACGTCCGGCGCAGCCGCACGAACGGCGACGAGGCCCAGCCCCAACAGCCCGACCAGCGTCGTGAGCGGAAGGATCAGGCCGCGGGCGGTGCGGGGCCCGCGCGGCGCCGCGGTCCAATAGGCCGCAAGCGCCACAGGTGTGACGGCCGCGCCGATGAGGCCGCCGTAGAAATTCGACAGCGTCAGACAGCCCGCAGTTGCGGCGAGCAGCGCCGCACTGGTGAGCGTCGGGCGATCGACCGCCACGAACAGAGTGAGGAAGTAGATGGGGATCCACTGCACCTGGGCGATGTGCGGGTGGTAGGCAGCCTGGGCGACGTGAACCGGCGCGAAGGCGAAGATCAGGCCGGCGACGAGCGAGCCACGATGCGGCAGCCGCAGGTAGCGCGCCAGCGCGTACGCCCCAAGCGCGGCAAGTGGAAACGTCGCCAGGACGACGACGTTGTAGGCGGCCACCGGGCCGAACACTCGTGACAGCCACGCACCGACGTCGTCGGTCAGCGGCTGACGGTACAGGCCCCGGACTCCGCCTTGCGCAAACTGCTGAATCACGGTGAGCGGATCGTGATGACGGCCGACGATCTCGCCGCCGAAGATTCGCTCGTGCGGGGACAAGAGGACCGGCAGCGCCATCACGATGGTCGCGACGACGCTGATCGAGAGCATCTGCAGAACTCCGATGGTGGCAGGGTCACGGAGGGCTGAAACCCGTCCTACGACACGCGCCATACCGTGCCCACCGCATGTTGGAACAGGAGAGGACGTGAGCGAATCGGAGGTGCGGATCATTTCGAACGGCGCCCGCGGCTGCCTGACGCCTCAAGGGCAAGATCGCGCTGAACCCACTCATCCGGAGTGTCGGTTCTGCGCTCGTCGTCGGCTGCGTGGCCGTCGGTCCCGTCGCTGTCGGTCGCCGCATGAGGCCGAGAGCGCCCGCCCCGCGCGCTGCGCGTGCCGCGCGGCACCACGATTCTATCGCCGAGGTCGATAGTCTGTGCACCAGGGCTCATGTCCTCGTTCGGCCGGCGTTCACTGAAATTGTGGGGATTTCCTATACCAATCTGCGCATTTCTCCTGCGCGCGATTCTCCGAGGTGCCAAGTGATGTTTCCACGACATTCTCCCACCACGCACACGGAGCAGCTGGGCGACGAAGTGGCGGTCTACGATCGGGCGCGTGCGCAGGTGCACGCGCTCAACCCGACCGCGGCGCGCGTGTGGCGGCAGTGTGACGGGGCCACGAGTCCCGACGCGATGGCCGCGGCCTTGGCTCGGGACCTGGTCCCCGAGGCCGAGGCAGTCGTTGACCTGACGCTCAGGGAACTGGCGCGCCTCCACCTGCTGGAATTGCCGGTTGACTCACGCGCGGATCGACCGGCGACGGACCCGGCGCTGGCTGCTCGGGCGTGGCGTGGCGGCGGCGATGCTGCCGACGATCTACTCGATCGTGGCGCCGTCGCCCGTGGACGCGCAGTCGCTGCCGCCGCCGCCGGGCGCTCCAACGCTGACGAGCCTCTCGCCGAATCAAGGAACCCAGGGCACCACGGTCGTGGTCACCGTGACCGGAACCGGCTTCGGGACCACGGTGGCCGTGAGCGGGACCGGCGTCACGCCCAGCAACATCGAGGACATCAGCAGCACGTCGCTGCGAGTCACGTTCACCATTGCCGCCAAGGCCACGGCCGGTCCCCGAAACGTGACCGTGACGACGCCCGGTGGCACGAGCAACGCCCTGCCGTTTACCGTCAACGCGCTGCCGCCGCCGGGGGCCCCGACGCTGACCAGCGTCTCGCCGAATGAGGGAAACCCGGGCGAGACGGTCGCGGTCACGCTGACGGGCACCAACTTCATCGTCGGCGCCACGACGGTGAACGTCGGCGGCGGCGGCGTGACAGTCAACAACGTCGTCGTGGGCAGCAGTACGTCGCTGACCGCCAACTTCGTGCTCGATGCGGCCGCAGCTAACGGTCCCCGCGTGGTGACGGTCAGGACGGCCGCCGGGAGAAGCGGCGGGCAACCCTTTACCGTCATTGCGCCGGCGCCGCGAGGCCCCGACGCTGACCAGCGTCTCGCCGAATAACGGCCTCCCGGGCGAGACGGTCGCGGTCACGCTGACGGGCACCAACTTCATCGTCGGCGCCACGACGGTGAACGTCGGCGGCGGCGGCGTGACGGTCAACGACGTCGTCGTGGGCAGCAGTACGTCGCTGACGGCCAGCTTCGTGCTCGATTCGACCGCAGCCGGTCCCCGCGTGGTGACGGTCACGACGGCCGGCGGGAGAGCGGACGGGCAAACCTTCACGGATCACCGATGCCGCGACCGGTTCCGCGACGTTCAACTTTACGGGTAGTGAGCAGACCTTCGTTGTACCCGCCGGCGTCGTCAGCGTCACGATTGTGGCCACCGGCGCGGGGGGCGCTGCTGGGAGCGGCGCAGGGGGTGGCCTGGGCGGTCAGACCAGGGCGACCGTGTCCGTCACGCCGCTCGCGTCGCTCACCGTGCTTGTCGGTGGTTCTGGTTTTCCGAACGGTGGGTTCAACGGAGGCGGCGGAAGCACCGGAGTCGGTGGTGGCAGCGGCGGGGGCGCTTCGAGCGTGCGTGATGGCGCCACCCCGCTGGTGATTGTCGGCGGCGGAGGGGGCGGGGGCAGCAGCCGGCCCGACTGTCGACGGCGGGCGCGGGGGCGCCGGCGGTGGTCTCACCGCCGATTTTGGCCAATCCGTGGCCGGAGGCGGTGGCGGTGGCTTGGGAGGCAGAGAGAACATGGGTGGCCTCGGGGGCCTCAGCCAGGGCCTAAATAGCACCAACGGAACCGCTGGCGCGGCGGATCAGGGTGGAGTCGGTGGCGCCCTCATCCTTGGTGGCGGCGGTGGCGGCGGCGGTGGTGGCGGGGGCTACTTCGGCGGCGGCGGCGGCGGCGGCGGCGAGGCCGGCGGGGGCGGCGGGGGCGGCTCGTCGTTCGCCGCGCCCGGCGCGACTGATGTCCTGCATGAACAAGGGGTCAAAGCCGCCGACGGTTTTGTGACGATTTCGTGGTAGTTCCCTGAACCGGTCGGATCACCTGCGCGCGACCATCCGCGTGCGCGTCGTATGCCCGCTCGGCCGCGCCGGCGACGGCGAGGTCCCCATCGAGTGGTAAGTTCCGGCAACGGCCAGGATCCGTTGCCGTCGTCGCACATCTGACGCCCGCTCGGCCTTCGGTGACGACGTGGCCCGAGACGAGTGCTGCGACGCGTCTCACATGCTGGCCGGCAACTCGGTCAGGTTGCGCGATCGGCGCCGCCGATTAGTCGTTTCCCATCGCGCTCCGATACAATCAGCCAGCTCAACCATGACGACAGACGATCCGCTGATTGGCCAGACGGTCTCCCACTACCGCGTGCTCCAGCACCTCGGCGCCGGCGGGAATGGGCGTCGTCTACCTCGCCGAGGACGTGCGCCTCGGACGAAAAGTCGCGCTCAAGTTCCTGCCGCAGGAGCTCTCGCGCGACGCTCAGGCGATCGAGCGCTTCCAGCGTGAGGCGCGCGCCGCCTCCGCGCTGAACCATCCCGCCATCTGCGCCATCTTCGACATCGGCGAGAGTCCCGAGCACGATCACCGGCATTTCATCGTCATGGAGGTGCTCGACGGCGTCACCTTGAACCATCGCCTCGACGGCAGGCCGCTTGCGATGGACGACGTCGTGGACCTCGCGGTGCAGATGGCCGATGCGCTCGACGCCGCCCACGCAAATGGCGTCGTGCATCGCGACATCAAGCCGGCCAACGTCTTCATCACGACGCGCGGGCACGCGAAAATTCTGGACTTCGGGCTCGCCAAGCTCGTGGCGCAGCGCCACGGCAACGAGGCGCTGACCGACGCGGGAAAACCGACCGTGGCCGTCCGCGACGAGCTGCTGACGAGTCCCGGCGTGGCCATGGGCACCGTCGCGTACATGTCGCCCGAGCAGGCGCGCGGCGACGACGTGGATGCGCGAACCGATCTGTTCTCCTTCGGGCTCGTGTTGTACGAGATGGCCACCGGACACCAGGCTTTTGCCGGGCGTTCCACCGCAGTCGTTTTCGAAGCGATTCTGAACCGCCAGCCCGCGCCCGCCGCCGAGCTCAATCCGAACGTGCCGCCGCAGCTCGACCAGATCATCGGGAAGCTGCTCGAAAAGGATCGCGAGCTCCGCTATCAGTCGGCCGCGGACGTGCGCGCCGACCTGAAGCGGCTCAAGCGGTCGCTGGATTCGGCGCGGGCGGTGCACACGGCGGAGCCGCCGGCGGCGCCGCGTCCGGCGCGGACGAGGGCGAAGAAGGCGAAGACCGACGAAGACACATCGACGGACCGGGCCTCGAAGAGCGCGACGGGACACGCGTCCGGGGCCACGCCCGGTGCGGGTCAGAAACCCGCCTCGGGCGCGCCGCCACCCGAAAGCGGACGACGACGAAAAGCGCGGCGGTCGCGATACCCGTTCAGGCCAGCGCTTCGCTGCGCCGCGTCATCAGCTACGCGATCGCGGTGGTCGTCGTCGCGGCGCTCGGCGTGGGTGCGTATTTCTGGCTCGGCTCGCGCGGCGCTGCCGCCGGTATCGGCGCGGCCGGCCGCCCGGCCATCGCCGTGATGCCGTTCGACGCGCAGGGCGCGCCCGAGGATGCGCGCTGGCTCGGAAGCGGCATACCAAACATGCTGTTGACGGGACTCGCGCAGACACCTGGCCTCGACGTCGTGAGCAGCCAGCGCGTGGAAGAGATCCTGCAGCAGATGCGGCAGGCTGGAAGCGGCGCATCGAGCCCTCAGGTGCTCGAGGTGGCGCGGCGTGCCGGCGCCGGGGCGGTCGCGACGGGCGCGGTGTTCAAGTCGGGACAGGAAGTCCGGATCGATCTGCAGCTCCAGGATGTCGAGAGCGGACGGGTGCTCGGCGCGCGCACCGCGCGCGGATCGGATGTGTTTCCGCTCGTCGACGAGTTGACCAGGGAGATCCAGAGCACGCTACGCGTGGCGGGTGCCGCGTCCACGAGCGTCGCCGAGGTGAGCTCGTTCGTCGATCGAGGCCTACCGCCTGTACACGGAAGGCCTGAGGGCCGCCGACAACCTCCGCGCCGCCGAAGCGCGCGGCCTGCTCGAGAAAGCCGTTGCCATCGATCCGGCCTTCGCGTCCGCGTACTACGTGCTGGAGGGCGTGACGCGCTTCATCGGGGACACCGCCGCGTCGGAGCGCTATCGTGAAAAGGTTCGCGAGAACATTTCACGTCTCCCGGAGCGGCAGCGCCTGGTTCTGGAAGCCGAGGCTCTTCATCATCGTGAGGGGCAGCCGGCCAAGGCGGCGGAGCTCTTGGAAACGCTCGTCAGCCGCTACCCGGACGAGGAGAACGCGTACGAGCACCTGGCGCACGCGTACGGCGATCTCGGCCAGCCCGACAAGGAGCTGGCCGTTCGCGAACGTGCCGTGAAGGCCATTCCGGCGAGCGGCAGCGCTCACAACCTGCTCGGATATGCGTACCTGTTCGCTGGCCGCTATCCCGAAGCCATCCGCGAGTTCGAGACCTACGCGCGGCTCAACCCGACCGAACCGAACCCCTACGACAGCCTCGCCGAGGCGTACCTCATCACCGGCCAGCCGGAGAAGGCCGCCGAAAGCTATGCGCGCGCGCTGGAGCATCCAGCCCTCGTTCTATTTCTCGCACAACGGCCGCGCGATCGCGTTCGCCATGCTGGGCCGGTACCCGGACGCGCTCCAGGAGGCGGCGCTGCTCGAGAAGGGCCTGTCCGATGCCGGTGTGCCCGTCACCCTGGCGCGGTGGCTTTCGGCATTCCTGAAGTCAAGGCTCGGGCAGTACCGCGAGGCAGAACGCATCGTCGCCCAGGGGATCGGCGACGCACGGACGGTGAAGAACACGAACGCCGTCCTCCAGTTCGATCTGCTCTCGGCCCTGCTCGCCATGGAACGCCGCGATTTCGGGCGGGCAGTCGCACTTTCCAGCCAGATGGCCCCAACGATCGCGGAAATCCAGAATCCCGGAAACCGCAGGGTATGGACCACGACCTGGCACTGGATCGGCGGTGTGAGCGAGGCGCGCAGCGGACGAATCCCGCAGGCGCGCGCACGATTGGATGAGTTGACGAAGGTCTATAGCGACGCACTCCCCCTCGAGCGGAGTCTGCGCCGCTCACTCGAGGGCGAGATCGCGCTGGCAGCCGGGGATCTTCCGGCGGCGGAGTCCGCATTTGCGGCCGCCGAGCCGGAGATCAAGCCGGAGTTCAACCTCAACAACGTGGCCCTGACGTTCTTCCAGAATGGATTTGCGGCGGTCGATGGCAGCGCCCGCGTCAAGGCCGCGCGCGGCGATCTCGCCGGCGCGCTCGCGCGCCTATCGCAGCTTTCTCACCCCTGACATCGGCCGCAAATGGACGATGGTGCTGGAGCCGCGCTTCGTGCTGGAGACCGCGCGCCTGCTCGAGAAGTCGGGGGACCGAGCCGCGGCGGCCGCCGAGTATCGACGGTTTCTCGATCTCTGGAAGGACGCCGATCCCGGCCTTCCGGAAGTAGCGGAGGCGAAGAAGAAAATATGACGGGCCGTGTGACAGTGCGCGCGCTCGTTCGCTGGGTAGCCACGCTTGGCGTGGCCACGCTGCTCGTGCCGGGCTCGGCCTCTGCCGACGACGTGCGCGTGATGATCTCGGCGGGTTTCTATGGAGCGTATGCCGAGCTGGGCCCGGCGTTCGAGCGCGCCAGCGGCCACCGTCTGATCACGACGCGCGGGCCATCGATGGGCGACTCGCCGGAGGCGATTCCCGCGCGTCTCGCGCGAGGCGAGGAAGCCGACGTCGTGATCCTGGATGGAGGAGCCGCCGACGAGCTCGCGACGCGCGGATTCGTGCGCGCTGACAGCAAGGTCGATCTCGCCCGGTCGCAAGTCGGCATGGTGGTGCGCGCCGGGGCCGCGAAGCCGGATATCAGCAGCGTCGAGGCGTTCCGGAGAACGCTGCTGGCCGTGAAGTCCATCGGCTACTCGGACAGTGGCAGCGGCACGTATCTCTCGACCACGCTGTTCCCGAAGCTCGGCGTGGCGGATCAGGTGGCCGGCAAGAGTCGAAAGGTACGCGGGCCACCGTCCGGCGAACCCGTGGCCGCCGTCGTCGCGCGTGGCGAGGTGGAAATCGGCTTTCAGCAGGTGAGCGAGCTCATACACGTGCCCGGCGTGACCTTCGTCGGGCCGCTTCCTGCCGAGCTCCAGCCCGGATTCTCTTTCGCCGGCGCGATCACGACTGGAGCGCGGCGGCCCGACGCCGCGCTCGCACTGCTTCGCTTCCTCGCATCCCCCGAGGCGGCCGCGACGATCCTGAAGGCCGGGCTGACGCCACCTGCGGGACGGTAGGTCGCGCCGATCTCACTGCACCGGCTTCACGGCGAGGTCGGCGCTGGTCAGCGCGTTCTGAGGCATCGACGTCGACATCCCCTTGAACGTGAACTTCTGCAAACGCGCCCCTGGTGCCACTTCCGCCGCGTACAGATTGCCCTTCGAGTCGGTCGCGAGCATATGGACGCCCTGGAACTGTCCGGGCGCAGCGCCCCTCGAGCCGAACTGATAGACGATCTCGAGCTTCTTCCGATCGACGATCACGATGCGTGAGTTGCCGTAGTCGGCGACGTACAGGAATTCCTGCTCCGGATCCGGCGAGAAGGCGAACCCGCACACCGATCCGCCCGACGGGCCGGCGCGGTTGACGAACAGCTGCCGGAGATAGGTGCCCTTGAGCGTGAACACCTGGAAGCGGCGGCTTCCGCGATCACCGACATACACCATGTCGTCGTTCGACACGGCGACGCTGTGCACCGGCTCTCCGAACTGCTGCCGTCCAGGGCCTGTCGTGTCGAGAACGACAGGGGCCGCGGGCGCGGGCTTTGCGCCGTCCGCGGGCGCTGGCGGACGATCGGCCGGCAGGATCGCAAGCGGACCGCCATTCCCACCGCGCCCTCCGGAGTGTCCGGGTTCATCTTCGGGCGTGTTGCCGAACGCCCCCCACATCCGCTTGTAGGCGAGCGTCGTCGCGTCGATACACGATCAGCCGGCGATTGCCGTAGCCGTCGGCCACGAACACTTCGTTCGTCTTGGCATGCACGAAGAGATCCCCGGGCTTGTTCACGCTCAGCGGATCCTTGCTGCCAAGATTCATCGAGCGGCCGCCAAATTGCTTCACGAATTTTCCCTGCTTCGTGAACTTGAGCAGCATGTCGTCGGAGTCCCTCGTCACCGACTGACCGCTCGGGCTCGTGCCGCTGATCCAGACGTGGTCGTTGTGATCGACGAAGATGTTGTGCTCGGCGTCGGGCCAGTCGTACCCGGCCGCGGGTCCGCCCCATCCCTGGATGAACTTGCCGTTCGCGTCGAGCTCCACGACGGCCGGCGCAGGCTTCTTTTCCTTCACCGTGCGCGGCCGATGGATGATCCAGACGTGATCCTGCTTGTCCGTGACGACTTTCGACACGTTGCCGAACGCCATGCCATCGGGCAGCGCCGGAGGATACGTGGGATCCACCTCGAATGTCGGATAGCGGCCGCCTTGTGCCGCCGCCTCCCGACCCAGCATGCGAGGGCTCACAACAGCCGCGATCAGCAGGACCACCGGGGCGAGACCAGCCAGCCATCTCTTGGTTGTCATTGATAGCTCCTTGGCTCATCAGGGCAATAAGGTGATTCCACGGGACAGGAGCATAACGCAAGACGCCGCCAGCACCACGATGGCTTTCTTTGCCCGCGCCGGGGCAGATGTGGCGACAGACAGGCCGTCTGGAGTAGGCTCACCACCTCAGTCGCCGGGTCGGGCAGATTGGCAAGCTGCCGTTCTCGAACGGAGGTCGACATGAAGCGCGCCCTCGCGGGTGTCGTTCTGGCCACCGCGGCCCTGGTCGCCGACCGACCGCTCACCGCCCATCACTCGTTTGCCGCGGAATACGACCAGAACAAGCCGGTCACCCTCACCGGCTCGGTCACCAAGATGGAGTGGATGAACCCGCACATCTACTTCTACATCGCCGTCAAGGACGCGGAAGGGAAGCTGACGACGTGGGCCATCGAGGGAGGTGCCCCGAATACGTTGTATCGCGCGGGGTGGCGGAAGGATTCGCTCAAGGTCGGGGACGTCGTCACGGTGACCGGCTTCCTTGCGCGTGACGGCTCCAACCAGGCCAACATGCGGACGGCGGTGCTGGCCGATGGCCGCAGTCTGTTCAGCGGACAGCGGAATCCGGAACGGACGGACCGGCGGTTCCGCTTCACAGCGTCCGCCTGGTCGATAGCGTCAATCGTCCGCCCACGGAATGGGCGAGACACCATGGACATCGCCGTTCCACGTCTGTTGCTGAGCGTCGCGATCTCGGTTGGCACGATGCTGCCGACGATCGTATGGGCGCAGAGCCCGGAGACGAAACCGCCAGACCTCAGCGGTTTCTGGATGAATCAGTACACGCCCGATCTCTCGAGCGTGCTCGGCAAACAGCCTCCGTTCACCGACCACGGCGCCGAACGCTGGCGAAACGTGGACACCTCCAAGGATCCGACCGGGTTTTGTTTGCCGCCGGGACCTTCACGCGCCCTGACGGCTCCGTTTCCTTTCTTTCTCGTCCAGCACCGCGACGCCATTGCGATCCTGTTCGAGTACCAGGCGATCTGGCGCGTGATCTATCTGGATGGCCGCCCGCATCCCGAGGACGTGTCCGAGTATCCCTACTTCATGGGCCATTCGATCGGAAGGTGGGACGGCGACACGCTGGTCGTCGACACGGTGGGCATCGACGAGCGCACGTGGCTGGATACGGCCGGGCACGAACACAGCGCCGAGCTCGGTCTGACGGAGCGCTTCCAGAAGACCGACGCGGACACGATTCAGTGGACGGCTACCTTCGACGATCCGGTGTTCTTCACGAGGCCCTGGTCGGTCACGCGAACGTTCCGGCGGGGCAAGCCGCTCGATCGCGTTCTTCCGTATGCGTGCAACGAGAACAACAAAGACGTCGAACACCTGCGGCCCAACCAGCCGAATCTGCACTACAAGCACACGCCTGAGGCGCCTGCGGATCAGCCGGTCGCGCCCAAAAATTAGGCCTGTTCCCGATCGCGCTTTCGTCCGACAAGGAAAGCAGCAGGCGTCGCTGAAGGGCCTCTCGAAAGCCCTTGACACGAACGTCGTGCGGGCGTAACTGTACGATCACACGCGACTAGAGACACGGAGGTTCGTATGGAACCACCGGGCTCCGAGCGCGCATCACGGACGAGATAATCCGTCCGGTGATGCGCAAGGTCACAACGACGAATGTGATCGACTAGTTGATTCTGGCTCCTGCCAGAATGCGTGAGACCCACGCAATTGAACGCCCAGTCTTCATGCCTGCGGGCTGAAGCTGGGCGTTTCTTTTTGACGTCCTCTTCGCCCGGCGCCCACAGCTCGACGACCTCTTCCACTCCCCGCAACCCTTCCGTAAACCTCGGCTTGTCTGCTACGGATGGAAGCTCTCGAGACGGGCGATGTACCAGTCGGGGAAGGCGTGCTCGCGCGCCGCGGCGACGATGCGGTCGACGTAATCGGCGCGCGCCGGCGCGGCGTCGAGCGCGGGCGCAATGTAGCAGAGCGCGGGACGCAGCCCGCCGTCGCGCGTTTCCACCACCACCGCTTCGGGCAGATAACGCCCTCCGAGCACCTGGGCGGCGTGCGTGTAGAGACGATCGAGCTCGTCGTGCGTGGCGGTGGCGAGCATGCCGTAGACCGAGTGCCGATTCGATGGGACGAGATTGGCGAGCGGACGAATCTCGATGTCGAACCCGGACAGGCGGCCCACCTCGAATGTCGCGGGGACGAGGCCGACCTCGGCCAGGACCGACCGCTTCATGTACGAGCCGTAGAAGAACACGTAGATGACCCGTTCGGGCATCATCCAGTCCTCCGCGCGAGGCCACGACGCATGGACATGACCGCCCGTTTCCGATGAACCGGCCGCTGGGGTACTATCCAGCGCTGGTGCAGTGTACAACGTCGTGACCTTCGGGCGAGTCGCCCGGCCGCGGATCGGCCCTGCGGTGGAGGACGCTTCATGGACTGGTTGAGTAGCCCGGAGGCCTGGATTGCGCTGGTGACGCTGACGGTGCTCGAGGTGGTGCTCGGCATCGACAACATCATCTTCATCTCGATTCTCGCCGGCCGGCTGCCCGATCAACAGCAGGCGAACGCACGCACGCTCGGCCTGGCCGCCGCCATGCTCACGCGGATCGCCCTGCTGTTCTCGCTGTCGTGGGTGCTTCGCCTCACACAGCCGTTGTTCACCGTGTTCGGTGAAGAGGTGTCGGGGCGCGACATCATTCTCATCGTGGGCGGGCTCTTTCTGCTGGCCAAGAGCACGCACGAGATCCATGTGAACCTCGAAGGTGACGGCGAACATGGATCGGCGGGTGCCGCGGCGGCATCGTTCTGGTCCGTGATCACGCAGATCATGCTGCTCGACATCATCTTCTCGCTCGACTCCGTGATCACGGCGGTGGGAATGGCCGAGCATCTCGGTGTGATGGTCACGGCCGTCGTCATCGCGGTCGTGTTCATGATGGTGTTTGCCGGAACCGTCAGCGAGTTCGTCCACCGCCATCCGACCGTCAAGATGCTGGCGTTGAGCTTTCTGCTGATGATCGGATTGTCCCTCGTCGCCGAGGGGCTGGATTTCCACATCCCCAAGGGCTACATCTACTTCGCGATGGCGTTCTCGGTGTTCGTCGAGATGCTCAACCTGCGCATCCGGCAGGCGAAGAAGCCGGTGGCGCTCAGGACTCCCTATCGAGCGAACTGATGCGCCGCGTGAGAATCGTGTTTCTCGGCCAGTGCTTCGTGTTCGGGTATCGCGGTGTCCCGCGGGAGCACGCGTATCCTTCAGTGGTGATGGCCCGCGTCCGCGCCGAGAGGCCGGATGTCTCGATCGAAGCCATTCCGAAGGGCTTCTATCATCCGTGCGACCTCCCGCTGCAGATTGAACGCATCATGAGCGGGACGCCACCCGACATCATCGTGATCGACGCGGCGGCGAACGCCGTTGCGGCGTTCGGTCCCGAGCCGGTGGATGTCGCCGCCCTCCCGGCCGGACTCGGAGCAGTGGCCGAAGGCGTGCGCCACGGCCGTGCGGTGGCAAAGAGCTTGACGGAGCGCTATCGCCTGCTCGGACCTCTGGTCGACACGGTGGAGCAGGCGGGCCGGCGCCTCGTGGACTCGCCATTCATGCCCTTCGTGCGCCGGCGCCAGCGGCCGACGCTGCTCGAGTACGAACAGGCGCTCGAGGACGCCATCAGCCGCGCGCGCGCTGACGGCTCGCGGACGGCGCTCGTCCTTCAGGGTCCCAGCGTGTTCAACCCCGACGAGTCGCACGCCGCCTTCCAGCCCGACACCGTGGCGCTGTACCGGCTGGTCAACGACATGGTGCGGCGTGTGGCGGAGGCTCACGAGGTGTCGTTCGTGGATCGATTGGACGTGGCCGGCGCCTCGAATCCGAACCTGTTTCTCGACGGCTGCATCCGCCTCTCGCCGATCGGGCACCATCTCTTCGGGCACGCCCTCGCGGAGCATCTGCTGCGCACCGGGCTCGTCTGACGTGCCCTCGTTCACGCCGCTGACGTTTCCGACGCTCGACGCCGCGCGCGAGTTCGTGGAGAGGTTCGAGGACGGGACCCTGCCAAAGGCCAGGTGGGTGCACGCGGCGCACCTGACCGTGGCGTTCACCTATCTGTCACGATTGGATCAGAACGAAGCCACGGAGCGTCTTCGCGACGGCATCCGCCACTACAACGCCTGCCAGGGCATCCTGAACACACGGACGAGCGGCTATCACGAGACGCTGACCAGATTCTGGGTTGCCGCCGTCGGGTCGTTCCTTCGGACGGCGGGCCCGTCCCCTCACGGTATAGAGGTGCTGAACGATCTGCTGAGTGCCATGGGATCGCAGAAAGATCTCTGGCGCGACTTCTACTCGATCGATCTCCTCGCGTCGGTCGAGGCACGTCTTGGCTGGGTGGAGCCCGACAAGCGTCGGCTGAGCGACGAGGCCTTCACGGCTTCTCGACGATATCGGCCTTGAGCCCCGAGACGGCGCCAAGGAGCTCGTCCTTTTCCTTCGCCGGCACCTTGAACTTGTCGAGCGACGCCACCAGGTGTTTCACTCCAATCTGCCAGTCGGATTCCGTGATGCCCAACCCGGCATGGGCCGCTTTCATGGTCCGGCCGAGGTAGAGGCACGGCCCCCCGGTGGCGTTGCAGATCTGGTCGACCAGATGCTGGCGGATGCGTCCCTGGGAATCCTTGCTCGTGCCGACGAAGAATTTGCCGGTCTGCGCATCGGTGGCGAGCCGCGGGATGAAATCGTCCACCACGGCCGCGATGGCGTCGTAGCCGCCAAGCCGCTTGTAGAGCGACGTGGCGGAAGGCGTCATCTGGGCCGAGATCGCAGCCACCATCACGGCCATGAGCGCGGATGTCAGGGCAACCATGTGACGTCGAGACTCATGCATGTGGCCAGCCCTCCTGGGTCGCATCCGCGACGGAGTGCCGCGGCGCGCGGATGAGAGTATTACGCAGGCGGCGCAGGAACGGATTGGCAAGTTTTTCTGGCGACGTGCGCTTGCCTCGCTCCGACCCCCACAGTAAACTGATGACACCGCGTGGCGGTCGCACCGCGGTCCGGAACCTGTGCAATTTCAGCCTATGAACCGCGTCAGGGCCGGAAGGCAGCAGCGCTAAGTAGACCCTGATCTGTGCCGCAGGCCCTCCGGGCCGCGGTGGGCCCGCCATGCGCCGGGCGGATCCTGACAGCTTCCGTTCGGTCCGCGTCTGACAGTCGCGTTCTCCGGTTCCCGTTCATGTCGTATCAGGTCATTGCGCGCCGATGGCGGCCTCAGCGGTTCGACGATGTGGTCGCGCAGCCGGTGGTGGTGCGCACGCTCAGAAACGCCATTCAACAGGGCCGCGTGGCCCAGGCGTTCGTCTTCGCCGGCCCGCGCGGCGTGGGTAAGACGACCACGGCGCGCATCCTGGCCAGGGCGCTCAACTGCGTGAACGGCCCCACGCCCGATCCGTGCGGCGTCTGCGAGCCCTGCCGGGAGATCGCCGAAGGCCGCGATCTCGACGTCCTCGAGATCGACGCCGCCACCCATACCGGCGTCGATAACGTGCGCGAGGTGATTGTCGCCGGTCTCTCCATCCCGCCGATGCGCGACCGCTACAAGGTGTTCATCATCGACGAGGTCCATCAGCTCTCGGCGCACTCCTTCAACGCGCTCCTCAAGTCGATCGAAGAGCCACCACCACACGTCGTCTTCATGATGGCGACCACGGAGCTGCACAAGGTGCCCGACACCGTGCTGTCGCGCGCCCAGCTCTTCGAATTCAGGACGATCGCGACGCGCACCATTGCCGATCAGCTGCGCCGCATCAGCGATGCCGACGGCATCGACGTCGAGGAGGGCGCCCTTCACCTGATTGCGCGCGCCGCCGACGGGAGCATGCGCGACGCGCAGAGCGCCCTCGAACAGGTCATCGCGTTTGCCGGCAAGACGATTTCGGTTGCGGATGTCTCGACGGTGCTCGGTCTCGTCGGCCGCGATCTCGTGCTGGCAATCGTGGCTGCCGTCGCCGACGAGAACCCTCAGGCCGTGTTCGAGCTGGTGGGGCGGGCGGTGGAGGGCGGCCACGATCTGCGGCGTTTGTGCCAGGAGTTGACGCTCGCGATCCGCGATCTCCTCGTCGTCTCTGTGGACGGTTCGCGGCTCGAGGATCCCGAGATTGCCTCCGACACCGAGCGTCCCCAGATCAAGGCGCTGGGCGCCCGGTTCTCCCGCGAAGATCTGCTGCGCGCCTTCGATCTGATGGCGCGCGCCGAGGCCGACGTGCGGAGCGCCGCGCAGCCGCATCACCACGTCGAGATGGCCCTGCTGCGCTGGATGCATCTCCGCAAGCTGGCGCCGATTGAAGACCTGATCGTCCAGATGGAGAGCGGCGGCGGCCGGCTCCCGTCCGCTCCTGCCTCTTCGAGCGGCCGTCCCGCGCGTGCGACCGAAGCCGGCACGTCGAGCGTCACATCGGCGCTGGTCGACAAGGTGCTGGGGGCGAAGGCCGCTGCTCCATCGCCGGTCGCGCGCCTTGCCGCCGGTAGCGCCTCAGGAAAATGCGCCGAAGCTCGAGAAACGTCGCGCGGTGGCCGCGTGAGAGCCCTGCCGAGCCGGAACCGACGAAGCCGTCTGACGGCGACAGCAAGCAGACGTTCCTGGCGGAGATTCAGAAGGGCAAGCCCACATTCTTTGGCATGGTGGTGGCCCAGGCCTACAG